>AAZW01000027.1 GCA_000169995.1 Vibrionales bacterium SWAT-3
TTTCGTCTATAGCTTTCATCCAATAATACTGGAAATTAGAAAGTAATAACCGCGAGCTATCATCCCCTGCACGAATTTTTAGAAGGAACTGCTGTATTTGAAGGTCATAGATATTTAGGAACTCTTTATAAGAAAGTCCATTTTCGTTAGATACTTGTTCAAGAGCTTCTGTTAAGTTCTTCTCTACGATGCCTAACAACTCTAAAGCTGTCTCATGGCTGTTTGAGTCTACAAGCTTCAATGCAACGACAAGCGCCTCTTCTAACGGTATAATTAACTGTCCATACCGACTCACATGCTGCAAAGCTTCTTGTTCTTTCCCAATACAGATTAAAGCACTTGCCATTAAATCAGCAGATTGAGCAAACAATGTGTTATACCGGAACTGAATTCTTTGGCAAAGCAAAAGGATACGAACCGTTTCAACCAGGCTACCAAGCTCTGTTGCCGCTTTCAAAACACCTTTAAGATCTTCTAGGAGAGTATCAGGCTCGATGCCTTGATACACACAATCGTCAATCCATTTTTGAGTACATAGAGCAACCACTTGTGCTTTGTCAGTACCTTCAGCTTTAAGAGCATGGTAGATCAAATTGAGTAAGCAGTATTTTTTTTGTATTTGCTTCTCACAGTGTTCAGCTAACCGTAACTGGACATCCTGTTCTCGTAATGCTGTCTTCTCAAGAAGAAAATCAGAAAAAGAAGAGTGATATATCGTCGTTTCAGTTGGGCTCAATAATAAGTGTTGTATTCTTCCAAGAGTGCCTAAAAGTATGGCTTGTTCATTTGAGTTCAAAATCTCTGTAAAGTGACTGATAGAAATCCCCCAATGCAAACGAACCGCTATTGCTAGCAAGTTTACGGCGTCGTTATCCTCTTTCAGTTTTAGCCACAACAAGTCGTAATACTTTCGAATGCTGCCGTCTATTAATGGCAAACTTTTTAGTTCGTCATTACTTGTACCTGAATTCACGAGATCAATTAAGTAACGAAGATATAGTGGATGCCCTTGCACTCGTTCGCAAATCAGACTTACAGTTTTTGAGTTAGCGTGCTCTGCAGTAAGAGCACCATAACAAAAATTTTGAACTGCACTATCACTGAGAGAAGGCATAGAAATGCATGATTCGCGATTTAGCCTATTACCTAATCGAGTCGCAAACTGTTCATAGTTTGGTGCAGAAAGAACAATTACCACTCCTGATGGCAGTGTCATAGGTAATAGACCAATGAACTTAGTCAAGGTGTCAGCATCTTGTCGTTCAACTTCATCCAGTCCATCAATAAATAGTATCCCGGTTTTCCCATTAGAAGAGTATGTTTCACTTAACTGTAACAATAACTGCTCTGTTTTATTTATGAGCTCTGGGTAATCGAGCGTTTCTATGCGTCCAGGAGTGCCTGTAATGAACATCGAAACTTGCATGTTAAGCCAGTTGAAGAACTCTTGAGGTTGAGCTAATCGAGTTGCATTTTTGGTGCTTACTCTTGGAGTAAAGCTGTATGTCCCGAAGTGCTCTAAAGAAGGGGTTTCTGGTGAATAAGCCTCACAAAATGTTGATTTACCAATACCATGAGCCCCGTTAATGAAAATATAGCTACCGGTTTGTGCAGAGATAAAATCATCGAACTGTTCAGTGAATGCCTCCCTAGAGGCTAAGCTTTGGCTGATTGAAGGTTTGTTATTCGTTTCAATAGCAATGTCAAAGCTGTTCAAAAAGTCACGTAGCCTAGATATAGATATAACACCGATGGTTTTTTCTACGGAAACTCGAATAACACCAACGCAAACATCATTGCAAACTAGTGCCGCTCCGGAAAAGCCTTGATAGTCGCTTAAAGATATCGGTTCATCTATGCTTATTTCTATATCTGAGCCTAACTTAAGGCTTTCGAAAGTTTGAACAATCGCTCCTTCTAACCGATGTCCCATAGTTAGCTTGCTAGCAGGGCATCCATAGGAATAGAAGCGGTTTCCACCTAAAGGTAATAAGTCACTAAGCTTGATTGGAGGGATGTCACACACAGCTTCTAACTCTACTAAAGCGATGTCTAACTTTGCGTCATGTCCAAGAACACGAGCTTTCAGTACTGAAGGAGGGGAACTAAAATTAAAAGTGACACTTACTTCTGAATCACTTTCAATTGCTTCGGCTACGCAATGGTAGGCAGTTAATACGATTTTCGATGTAATTAGTGAGCCTGTACCTGATTCTTCACCACATTCAATCTTACAAGTTGCCACTTTCATTTCAGTATCTAACATGATTATTCCTTGGTGATTTCTATCCAGTTAGTAGCTTCTTCTTCAACAATGAAAGTAGCGCCTGTAGTTGTTTGGAAATTTTTAATCTCTCTCGATTCTGGAGTCGAGTAGTTAAAATAGAGAGTCCTCGTAAAACTCGCATCTCTATCGACTATTGCTCGAAGAAGCTCAATATCAGGGTGATTATGTTTGCTTCCATTCGAGGAAATGAAATACATTGGAGCATCTATAGTGCAAAGTAGTTCTGGGCTAGTATTATAGTTGCTTCCATGGTGAGATATTTTAATTGCATCAAACATCATGGACTCACCTTGTGACTTCATTTTAAGAAGCTCTTTCAAAACCTCCTCAGCCCACGCGTCCGCAAGCATTAATACTCGAAGACCATCGAGTTCGATAACAGTAGCAATAGAGCTTCCGTTAGTCGGTGAGTTGTCTGGTTTGTATACGTCTTCAAGATTTTTCCTACGTCCTGCAGATATGAGTTTATTGCCTCTAGCTTGCCCTTCACTGCTGTGCTCAAAATTAAGCTCGAAAGCATCGTCAATAGCAAGGTCCGAACCTATAGAACCAACGAAGCCATAGCGTCTTAAATCCCGCTTCCATGACTTAACTAGACCATCTAATCGTTCTTTTGATGGTGTTAGCACCTTTACAAAACCATCCTGAAATCGCTTGTGTTGCACATTATTAATACAAACGCTTTCGCTTCCATCGCCGTCATTCCAAACATACCCTCCAGCATGAATCAAAGATGCTAATGTTGAGCCTTGACGTGCGCTGATTTCGTCGTAAGTTGAGGTTGCATTAAGCTCTTTGGGGTGACCTCGTCTATTAATTGCATTTATGACCTCACAATCTTGAGGTGATAATTCAGTTTCATTCAATGAAGTCAGACTTCGTAGGCTGTTGTGCCAGATACCCTCAACAGAAACAATATTGTTTGTTTCTGAATGGCTGTTTAATAGAAGAAAGTGAATGATGCCTCCAATATGATCTGCATCAATGTGGGTAACGATAGCTAAATTTAAACATGCACCGCTACTTGCGATTTCTTTTAGGTCTTGTCGTATGTATGAGTTGAAAGTTCTGGCATATCCAGCATCTATAAGGATGTTCGTCTTGTCTGAACTTATTAGAAAAGCATCCCCGTTCTCTGCGGGGTACATCTTGATTCTCATGGAACATCCTTCTTATCACAACTGCATATAGAGAACTAACAAATAGCTAAGCAAATAGTTTTATATTTTCCATTTTACTTAACTTAAAGGTTTTCTTCTAACTATTTGTTAGGGCGATAAAAAAGCTTTTTAGCTGAGTGAAGTTGGCTGCTCGATTAGAGGTTTGCAATACCTGAAGGGCTCTTCTCCGCTTAGATGAGTCTATAAACTAACAATAAAACCGCTAACACATTGATTTACAATCGCTTCCCACCTTATATATCAGTGTTGTAGTTTGTCGTTATTATCTTCCGCTCTATTTAACTTTAAAGGCCAATCCGTACAGTCTGTAACGCTTGAAGAAAGCTCTCATTCAGTACTCGTCAAGTGCAAGCGAGATAGACGCTGTAAAGTTGTTGATCCTGAGACTGGAGCTCCGCGCACCGTCGACCACTACGTTCACCGTCGCCTGTCGGATTTACCTGTCAGTGGTCGCCCTTGCGTTATAGAAATTGAATTGGCTCAGACAAGGGATAGGCTCGGCCGAAGGTTGATTGAAGAGGCTGATTTTGTTGATAAGGGGAGTCGTTATACAAAGAGGTTCTGTCACTTTATTAGTGGACTGTGCCGCTATATGAGCATCCACGCAGTGTCGAAGCATTTAGACATACGCTGGGAAACCGTGAAAAATATCGATAAAGCATTCCTTCTCTCTACCTTGCCTGCTTTAGAGCCTAAGAAGTTGACCAACCTTGTTCATATTGGCGTTGATGAAGTCGCCAGGGCTAAAGGCCATGATTATATGACCGTCGTTTATGATCTCGTTTCAGGACAACTTATTTGGGTTGACCATGGGCGGACTTCAAACGTACTCATCAACTTTTTTGAACAATTATCACCGCAAACGAGAGACGGCATCCAAGCGGTATCAATGGATATGGGGCAATCTTACCAATCAGCAGTGAGAAACGCTCTTCCGAATGCAGACATCGTTTTTGACCGGTTTCACGTTATGCAGAACTACTCTCTTCTGATAAGGAAAGAGCGTAATAAAGCGTTTAGGAAAGGAACACATGACGAGAAGAAAATGCTTAAAGGGACGCTATTTTTACTCCTCAAAAATGCGCCGAAATTAAGCGATAAGCAGTCAGATAGGCTAGATGATTTACTGGAAAGCAATAAGACTCTTTGTACGATTTATATGCTCAAAGAGCAGCTTCAAGCCTTATGGGATGAACGTAATTTTGACTTGATGATCGCAGCGCTTGATGCGTGGTGCCAGCTTGCTAAAAAGACGAGGATCTTATCTCTCATCAACTTTGCAGACGCGCTTTGGGAGAGAAGAGTTGGGATCTGCAACTATGCAAAATATAAGCTGACGAATGCCCGAGTGGAAGCAGGGAATGTATCGATAGGTCTTCTTAGACGGAGAGCCCGAGGAGTAAGGGATACTGATTACTTTAAATTGAAGATTAGACAAACCTCAATCCTAGAAACTCACTCTACCATTTATCCGGAAATCAAGCTCATCTAAGCGGAGAAGAGCCCCTGAAGTAATCCATGGATTGCTACTTAGCAAAATCACTGGCACGTTTCTGTCCAGATACTCGCTATGTACTTCGAGGGATGGAGTTGAGTGTGGTAATTTTACTACGTTGAATTTTAGTCGTTGTTTAAATTTGCAGACTTTTGATGCAATGTTATGCGAACTTATTTTGCAAATAGTATTTTAACTCGTTGATAGTTGGTTCTCGTTATGAAGACTTATGTTGCAAGCATCACTTTAAAAAAGCCGCTCTTAATGAAGTGACCCCGTAAAGTTGGACATTTCTGTTAAGCGGCTTTCAAGGCCTGAGTTCGATATTCTATCGGAGTCAGGCCTTTTAGTTTCACTTTTATACGTTTGGTATTGTAGTACTCGATATACTCTTTGATTTGCGCTATCAGAGCATCTGCATCTTCAAAGCTTTGGTTGTGATACATCTCTGTTTTGAGTAAAGCAAAAAAATTTTCAGCAACAGCATTATCCAAGCAGTTACCTTTTCTCGACATGCTTTGCGTTAACCCACTCTCCGCTACCTTTTTCTGATACTGTCGATGACGATATTGCCAACCTTGGTCGCTATGTATAATTGGCTTTGAGTTGGGTTTAAGCGTTGATATAGCCTCCGTTAGCATATCCGTGACAAGCGGCAAGCAGGCATTCTTGGCCACTCTATAAGCAACCACCTCCTGAGTAAACAAGTCGACAACGGGAGATAAGTATACTTTCTGCTCTTTGACTTTAAACTCCGTGACATCAGTTACCCATTTTTCATCGGGTTGAGTCGCACTAAAATCTCTTTCAAGCACGTTGGGAGCAGCTGTTCCAGACTCTCCTCGGTATGAACGATACTTTTTAATCCTGACCGTCGATTTAAGGTTGAGCTGAGCCATAAGCCTTTGAACCGTTTTGTGATTAAGCACGAACCCCCGATTTTTTAGTTCCAAGTGAATACGGCGGTAGCCGTATCGTCCCTTATGTTCATGATAAATTGACTTTATCAACCGCAGCTCACGTTCGTAGCTATTTGGGCGCTTGCTCGTTTGAACTTGATAATAAAAGACACTTTTTGCCAGCTGTAGAGTGTGCAGTAAGTGCTTTAACGGGTACTTGCCTTTAAGAGTTAGAGCTATGACCGCTTTTTCTTTGTTCGACGGTTTTTTTCCTGCTCCAACTCTTCCAACTTTTTTAGAACGGCATTCTCGGTTCGCAAGTAGAGCAACTCCTCTTTTAGCTCCTCAAGCGTCATTTCATCATCAGGCTTAGTGGTACGTTGAGGGTGCTGTTTCATTGGAGGTCTTCCTTTCTGGCGCATTTTGAGCCCTTTGATACCGAGCTCATTAAATCTTTTGAGCCAGACAGAGAGTATCCCAGGGGATGAGAGGTTTAATATTGCGCTAGTGTGCGTGAGAGACCAATCATTCGTCCACATTAAATTCAATGCTTTTCGTTTTTCCTGAGCAGTAGCAGCATGCTTAGTTGGTAAAAATGAGTTAGCACCATGGATGGCAAAGACTTGAGCCCAATACCGTATCTGTCTTGAAGAAATTGAATATTGTTTTGCTAAGTAGAGAGATGATGTGCCATCTAAGTATTGCTTAGCAATGATACATTTTAGCTCTCGGTTATATTTGGACATAAAAAGACCCCCAATAATTGGTGTCCAACTATTGGGGGTCAGTTCATAACGAGCGGCTTTTTGCTATCGGAAGCTTTCCAAGTGTCTTGCCCAACAAGGGTTAGACTTGGTGGTCTTTTGTCGAATGCTCCCTTTTTTGTCGCTTTCTATATCTATCCCTTTTCATCAGACTTATTTGCTCATCAGTTTTGCTAAATACGTTTAAGCTGAATGAGCTAGTCGCTTAGCTACTATAGCCAGTCAATCTAAAATGGCTTTGATAAAAAGGCGCTTCACGATTTGCAAACATCATTAATAGTGACGCTTTAGTTGCGATGAATACTGACTGTGTGTTGTTTGTTTGCCTTGTCGTTAAAGCAGTACGAAGCGAGTATGTAATAGCAACATTCAAAGGGGCGAGCGAGTCGCAATTAACAAACCATAGCAAAGATTTTTTGCTTCCATCCTCAAGCGCCTCAAGAAAACCTGAATTCTCTTTTGCGGATAGTGCTGCCGCTGCCGTGTCGTATTCTGAAAAGTCTAAATAGTGAACATCAATGCCTTCTTTATCGGCGAGTATAGAGGCATGTTTGATGAAATCAGAGTGAATTACCGCCGAGTCAGCGGCAGAAATCCTAAAGTCCATATCCCAAGCGTGTTGCACGAAAAGTTCGGGAGTTATGTGATTCTCTGGTAGGGGACTTTCTTTATTTTTATCCAATCTAAACTCTGCCACGGTTGTTAAGGTTACGCCGAATAGGATAAATCATGAGTAGTCAATGTACCACTGCACCCCAAAGTTCTGGCTAATGCAGCGCAAGCACTAGCAAGATTTACCCTAAAATTGCTCAGGCCAATACTCTATACATTTTAAGGACGTGTACTTTCCCTACCAAATCTGACCCGATGAAAGAGGATCAGAACATGCTCATTTGGGGGGCGACCTGGTTGAAATCGAATTGTTCAGAATCCGCCGGAGTTATAAGGAAACTTTCGGCAATTTCTGAAGTTTATATCTTAGACGTTAGGCTGTGCGGGCTTTCGGTTGAAGCGTGAGTATAATGAGTTCCTTCAAAGTCATTCGTTAGAGCCTTTAGCATCGAAAAAAACTATTAATGTCAGAATCCAATAATCGTTGGAGCTTATTCAAGCCATCTCTCAATCGAGCCTGATTCCCGATTGACATCAAAGACAATCGAACATGTGGTGTACTTTCATTATTTGCGCAGAAGTAACTACCACTCGTAACTATTACACCTCGATTTTTTGCTTCCATAGCAAATCGATCTGGCTGCCAATGGGCAGGTAATGGTAGCCAAATATGGTATCCAGAAGCCTTGAACTCTATGGAAGTAAAAATTTCCCCAACCATTTTCTGTCTTTCATTCGCAATTTCCCTTTGTTGATCCGCTAACCGAAAAGCATCACCGGATTCAATTAATAATGTCGCTGCAATAAAATTAATTGGGGACGCAATCCAAATATTAGTTCGAATATTTGTATTGAGAGCTGTTATCTGACTTTCCGGGACTTTTAAGTAACCGCAGCGCATCGCAGGGCTAATTGCCTTAGATAACGCAGAAATGTGGAACGTATAATCGGGAGCAAAGTTAGCTATGGGCGGCACTGGTTCATCATCTAAAAAGCAATAAATATCATCTTCAACTAGCCACACTTTCTTATCATTGATAACTCGCGCTATTTCCTTTTTTCGAGATTCTGGCATTGAGATCCCTGTTGGGTTCTGATGACTTGGGATTGCTATCACCATTGCAGCTTGATGTGCATCAATTGCACTCGCCAAAGCTTCTGGACATAAACCATACTCATCAAGATCTACACCAACTATATGACGGTCAGATATATTTACAATCGCCAAAATACCTGGGTAGGTGAGTCGTTCGACTAGAATAGTGTCACCTGGCTTAGTCAAAGTATCGACGAGTAAAGACAATGCGTGCTGCGCCCCATTCGTCAGTAATATATTATCGCTGGTTGCCCCCTCTAAGCCGTACTTTGTCGCCCATTTTACACCTGCCGACCTATGGGCCTCATACCCAGAATGCTCGACGTATCCAATTACAGAAGGGGTCAGTAACTCCGCAGATTGTCGATAGGCATTCTTTAATGCAGGTACATTTCTCTCCAGGCAAGGTTGAAGTATAGAGAAGTTAAAGTTTGTTTCTTCATCGGGAGCTTGGATGGCTTTATCCAGTTCCGATTTCGTTCTCACAAACGTACCACGACCAATAAATGACTCCAAACACCCCCTGTCACTAAGTAACTTATAAGCCTTCGCAACAGTGGCAGGCGTCGTTCCAAGCTCCTCAGCAAGTAAACGATGGGTGGGTAGCTTTGAACCTTGCGGGAACTCACCTGTTTCAATTTTCTGCTTTATAACTTCTGCTATATGAATGAACTTACTATTACTCACAAGGAGTCTCCTGGAACAATCCTAATTTTCAAAACATTATACCAAATGTCCTTTAGGTTTTAATTCTTTTGAATGCATAATTATAATTGACATATGTCAATGAGGGTGATTAAACTAAAAGGGTTGTAGTTGATATTACTCAGTGCTGTTTATAACAATATAGAATCAGGCTTAAGTAATGCTAAACGAAATGGTAGAAACACTTAAAAAGCAAAGTGTCCAAGAAGTACATGTGTCATATGAATCTGAAAATAAACAAAAAGTGCATTCAGTAACTTGCGTTTTGCAAAGGACAGTGAATGGCTTAATGTCAAAGAGTGGCTTGGGAGCGTAGTTAAACACAGCCTTAGTGGTGAAATAGTGAATGCTATTCGGGAGTCTAAGTCAGATGACGACCTGTGCGCTTTGATTATCCGCGGTTTACCTATTGATAGCAGTTTGTGCGCGACACCCTACAACGGTTATGTCATACCATCAAAAATCCCTTTAGCTAGCGCCATTTATATTGGCATATGTCAATTTGAGCAAATTGAACCTGTGTCATACGAAAATGAAAATTAAGGATTCTTATTTAGTCATGTGGTACTTGCACTCAATGCTTTTAATGATAATTCATCTCATGGTCCCACTTTTACCTTTGGCCATCATGTTAATAATCCAGACCTATCACTAGCATGTGGACCCGTGATAAGGAAAACACCACTCCTCTTACTGAGAGTGCCGTAGCAGCATTAGTTATGCTCGAAGCTCAGCTACAAAACGAGCCGTTAAAACAATACGTGGTATATCAGCCAGGTGATTTATTGCTAATTAAAAATCAACGGCTTCTTCACAGTCGTGAAGGTTTTTAATCTAGGTTAGATGACGCAGACCGATGGTTAGCTCGCATGTTTGGGATGAGTAGGTTAGAGCGTATCGTTCCAGCCTTCCCAGACTTTGAACATATTGGAAAAGATTAAGGAAAATAAAATGGAATCAAACAACGTCGCTTTTATTGGTTTAGGTGTCATGGGTTTTCCAATGGCGGGTCATCTTGCGAAAGCAGGTTACAAGACCAAAGTGTTTAATCGTACAGAACATAAAGCAAAACAATGGGCTCAAGAATTTTCCGGTGAATACCAGGCAACCCCTCGGTTAGCTGCGACAAACAGTGACATTGTGTTTTTATGCGTGGGGAATGATGACGATGTAAGGAGTGTTGTATATGGCGAGGACGGAGTTCTCGCAAGCATGGTTCCAGGCTCTGTTTTGGTTGATCACACGACAACATCTGCAGAGCTTGCAGAAGAATTATCCAAAGTTTGTAAGGAAAAGAACATTTCATTTATTGATGCTCCAGTATCAGGTGGTCAGTCTGGAGCTGAAAATGCAGCTCTTACAATTATGTGTGGTGGTGAACAAACGGTTTTTGATCGCGTAGAGCCCGTGATGAAAAGTTATGGTAAGCAATCGACTTTAATGGGCAAAAATGGCCAAGGACAACGCAGTAAGATGGTCAATCAAATCTGTATTGCAGGCGTATTGAAAGGACTAAGCGAAGGTCTCCTTCTGGCAAAAAAAGCAGGTCTAAATACAAACCAGTTAGTTGATGTATTAAAGCATGGTGCGGCTGGTTCATGGCAAATGGAGAACAGAGCAGTAACTATGTCGCAAGATAAGTTCGATTTTGGTTTTGCAATTGACTGGATGCACAAAGATCTAAGCATTTGCCTAAATGAAGCAAATAAGATGGGTGTTGAGCTTCCGTTAACAGAAAAAGTAGACAGCGAATATCAGTCTTTACAGCAACAAGGTTTTGGTCGCATGGATACTTCTGTGCTTTTCAAAATCTACGATCGATAACTTCGACAGGAATTTTTCAATATGGAACTCTTTGGTAACGATATTACACTTTTTATACTAATAGCATTAATGGTATCGGCCTTTGCGGCCGGTTTCATTGACGCAGTTGCAGGGGGGGGAGGATTAATCTTGGTTCCATCCTTTATCCTTGCTGGATTGCCACCTCAATTAGCTCTTGGACAAGAAAAAATTGTCAGTACATTAGGTACGGTTGCGGCAATACGTAATTTTATACGAAATAAAAAAGTAATTTGGACTGCCGTGGCAACAGGTATCCCGGCGGGCCTGATCGGTGCGTACGCGGGTGCACAAGCTATTCTCTACTTTGATCCCGATACTATAGGTAAAATCATTCTCTTTATGCTCCCTTTCGGAATAATTTTATCGTTTATTCCGAAGAAGAATCGCAGTGAAGACAACTCATCTCCAATTAATAAAACAATTATTTTATTTGGCGTACCCACTGCTGTATTTGTAATTGGTTTCTATGATGGATTTTTTGGCCCTGGTACCGGTAGCTTTTTAATTCTGGCTTTGCACTACTTACTTAGGTTCGATTTAGTTTCAGCATCAGCGACTTCAAAGTTGTTTAACTTTTCCTCTAACATCGGGGCTTTAATTGCCTTCATGATTGCAGGTAACATATTGTATATGCTGGCAATTCCTTTAGTAGCAATGAATTTATTAGGGAATCATGTTGGTAGCTCATCAGCTATGAAGTATGGCGAGAAACTAATTCAAGACCCTGTAAATAATTCTGTGTAACTGTCGGGGTTACATATATTCAGTTAATCGGTCTTCGAACATAATCATAAAGCGGTTCAGGGCTTGTCGCCAGTTTCTAATTGGCATCGTCCATCTTTTGGAGGCATCCTGGATCGCTAAGAAGATCACCTTCCTTGCCGACTCATCAGTCGGGAACAGCTTACGCTTTTTAATCGCCTTTCTAATAACACTATTAAGTGATTCTATGGCATTAGTCGTATAAATTGCTCGCCTAATATCTTCTGGGTAGTTGAAGAGCGTATTCAGGTTAGCCCAGTGAGCTGTCCAAGAGCGGCTGATCTGAGGGTATTTGTCATCCCATTTATCTGAAAACTGCTCTAGCGCTAGCAAGGCTTCATCTTCTGTCTTCGATTGATAGATCTTCTTAAGATCGGCAGTCACAGATTTATAATCTTTCCAAGGTACATACCTAACTGAGTTTCTCACCATATGGACGATACAGAGCTGGATTTGAGTATTCGGGAATGCGGCATTAATGGCATCAGGAAAGCCCTTCAGACCATCGACACATGCAATGAGAATGTCTTTTACTCCGCGGTTTTGTAGCTCTGTTAGCACAGCAAGCCAGAACTTGGCACCTTCCGTCTCTGACAGCCACATGCCAAGCAGTTCTTTTTGACCCTCCATGTTCACGCCTAGCGCAAGATAAACAGCTTTGTTGATGACTTGTTTATCTTGCCTGATTTTAACGACAATGCAGTCGAGATAAACGATTGGATAGACCTCATCTAGTGGGCGAGATTGCCATTCAACAACCTGCTCTAGAACAGAGTCTGTCACCTTAGATATGAGGGTTGGTGAGACATCCGCATCGTACATTTCCTTGAATGTGGCTACGATTTCTCGGGTAGTCATGCCTTTAGCATAGAGGCTTAAGATTTTGTCATCCATCGACTGGAAGCGAGTTTGGTGCTTGCGAACCAGCTTTGGTTCAAAGCTTGACTCACGGTCACGAGGAACGTCTATCGGCACTTCACCATCATCAGTGATAATTGACTTGCTGGTATACCCATTACGTGAGTTGGAGCTGGGTTTTGGGGAGTGTTTTTCGTAGCCAAGGTGCTCATCAAGCTCAACATTCAATGCTGTCTCAACAGTCACCTTGGTTAACATTTTGCGGAAGTCATCAAGATCAGATTCTGTCTTAATTGATTTAGCTGCTTCACGAGCAAAAGCTTCAAGTGCTTTCTTATCCATACTATCCATCCTTAGCCTTTAAGGCTTAAGTCTAGACAGTTACACAGAATTTAGGACAGTCTCTAATTCAACGAACCATTTCAGTATCACTCAGCCTACTGATGATTTCGTTGGGTTATAAATTCCTGTTCTAGAAATTAACCACAAACTTTATACGATAGAACTCTCATTCAATGCGGATGAGAGTTCTAGTATTAATCTACTATTATATGGTCAACTATAAGAAAGACCTGTTACAGACTGAACCTGAATTCGACCCACTTCTTCTCAGAAGGAAACACTCATGCATCATGGGATTATGGGCGGAAACTCGATGCTGTTAAAGTAAACATCACTGTGTCTGTCTACTACGTGTATCATGACTGCGCTGCCTAGAAAGTTGCATTTTTCAACCGCGACTATGGATCTTCCCATATCTGAAGCTTTACGATTATCTTTTTCAACACGTTCAAATTTCTTAATTCGCAGGCAGCACCACTGCTGATGCTTCTTCAGACTCTTCTTTGCCTTCAACTTGTTCAGCAACCCAATCAATCGTCTTGGTTAGATAAAGCTTATTGGTTTCGGTATCACACCAGCGCTTTGACAGACCTCTGCGGTTAAATTCGCTGCCAATAGCGGCCAGTGTTTGATTACTCGGCCTTCCATAATACAAGGTGTCGCACAGTTGTAGGTTCGACATCGACTGCGGGTATGAATTAACTGACGAAGAGTTCATGCTTAACGCTTTCGACTGGTTGTGAGTGCAGCCTGTTAGGCTTAAGAAGAACAGAAGTGCTACGGTTTTTTTCATTATATCTCTAGAAGGGTAGCCTATGGTTGGTGAGAATTATTGGCATGATTCAGCCATTCATTTGTCAATCTTTCGCCAAGTACCAGCGTAACAAGACCTCGCTCTCAATTTGAAAGCATTATCCCGAGCTTTGAATCTAAAGCTAAAAACAGTATTACCGACCAAAAGCGCAATTTTGTACAAAAGCTAAAAGAGCCTATAGAGTAGACTGATAAGTCGTTCGATAATTAACAGGCTTGGGAATTGTTATGGAGAACAAGAAACGTTCTAAAGAAAAGGTCGAATATAAAATCGCTGAGGAGCTCGGAGGTATTGAAATCCTTAATGCTGAGTACGAAAAGCAGAACTTCTCACGTCATAGTCATGAGGGTTACACGCTTGGGGTTATAGAGCAGGGCGCTCAACGTTTCTATCGCACAGGTGGTCATCATATCGCTCCCCAAGACGCCATTATTCTAGTCAATGCCGATGAGGTACATAGCGGTCATTCGGCAACGGAAGGCGGGTGGGCTTATCGTGCGATGTATCCGCTCCCAGAGCAACTGGCCAAAATTACTCAAGAACTAAACCTTCCTAATTATGGCGCCCCTTATTTCCCTAGGGCGGTTGTTGAAGACCCTGAACTCGCCAATCAATTGAGGCTGGTGTTTAATGCGATTGATGAATCGGATAATCGACTGCTCCGTGAAACCTTGATGTATGGGATGTTGGTTAAGCTGATTAGTCGACATGGCAAGTCGAGCCTCAAACCTCAGTTGGATAGTAAAACCCAGCGCCAGCTTGTTCTGGTTAAAGAGTTCTTAGATGATTTTCCGCAGGCCGATGTCTCTTTGGAAGAGTTGTCGAAATTGGCGGCTTTAAGCCCATTTCATTTAGTTCGATCATTCCAGAAAGAGTTTGGCCTCCCTCCTCATGCGTATCAGATCCAGTCTCGTTTGAGGCTTTCTCGCAAGCTGTTGAAGCAAGGGCATACCATTTCAGATACTGCCCAAGAGTGTGGTTTTCACGACCAAAGCCATTTTCATCGACACTTTAAAAAGGCCAATGGCTACACGCCGGGGCAATACATTAAGATGCTTTGAGCGTAGGCGAAAAATACGGTCGCTTAATCGAGCAAGTTTGTACAATCGAATCCACTCCGGTGTTTTTACATTGAATAGCCAATGTGAAGAGAGAAAAGAATAATATGGATAATCAAAAGATGGATAGGCGAACACAGCTGTGGAAGGGCGTTTTAGCGGGCATGCCTCTGAGTATCGCCGTGATACCGTGGGGAATCTTAGCTGGTTCATACGCGATTGATGCTGGATTGAATCAACTGCAAGCACAAGCAATGTCAGCGATTTTGTTTGCTGGCTCCGCACAGCTGGTCGCGGCAGGCATGTATAAAGCGGGCATTGGCCTTGGCACTATGTTGCTGACCACACTGTTTATCACCTCAAGACACTTTTTATACAGTGTGTCGATGCGCGACAAAATCAGTCACCTTCCTGCTCGTTGGCGCTTATTGCTTGGTTTTTGGTTAACGGATGAGCTGTTTGCGATTTGTAGTGGCAGTCTCAGCAAGAGTTTAATCGTTGGTATGCTGCGGGTGTTGGCGGCGGTTTTTATCTGGTTTGGAATATCGCGAGCTTCGTTGGCATTGTCGCTGGGAGCCAAATCCCATCCCTCAATGAAATTGGCCTCGACTTTGCGGTCGCCGCGACTTTCATTGCGTTGGTATTCCCGTTAATCAGAACACTGCCTGTTGTGGTGTGCGTGTTGGTTTCATTGGTGACTTCGGTTGCTATGTCGGTGAAAAACGTTGAAGGCGGGCTAATGATTGCAGCAATTGCTGGCATGTTAGCGGGCTTTTTCAGTGAGTCATTTCAAGAGCGCAATAACGGCAAAAAGCCAATCATGGAAGGGAAATAGAGATGATCTGGTTAACGATATTACTGATGACAGCGATTGTGTTTTTTAGCCGATACTTATTTCTTGAGCCAGCGATCCCGCTTCGACTTAATCAAACGGCGCGACGTTTATTGCGCTATTCCAGCCCAGCGGTGCTTACTGCGATCTGGGGGCCGATTGTGTTTGCACCGGAACAAACATTTTGGCCAAGTTTTGAAAACCCGTATTTAATCGGGGCGCTTGTGACAGGTTTGCTGATATGGAAAACAGCTAACGTGCTGCTAACCATTGGTGTCAGTATGGCGGTGTTTTTGTTCTACAACCTTGTCGCGATTGATTTCCTTTTTTATTAATACGCAGCTCAATTGATACGGTGTGTCGTGGCATTAGTTATCCTCGTTTCAGGTGTATGAGTAATTACTTGAAACGAGTGCTCTTAGGCTCTAGTTCTCTTGTAGCTCTTTTATTTAAAAGCGCTCTGTTCCTCTCTTAGTCTTCTTCATATCTCTTTAATAAACTCCTTATATTTAAATGCAATCGAGTTTATATTATTTGTACCGTTTAATTCGTTTACTTATGGATTGAAAGTGAGTAAATTTGCAAATAATTCAATGTGTTGAGATGTTTTATAAGATATTTTATCTGTTTTGCAAAGCTAAAGGGCCTCAAAATGTACAGATTTTTCGCAATTTTATTTCTACTCGTACCGCTGCAATTGTCAGCGGCACAAGATAATAGGCAAACCTTGATAAAAGAGCTTCTTCAGATCATGGATGTCGATTCCACGTTGGATGCGGTATACGTTCAAATGGATAGCATGATGGCTAAAATGTCTAAAGATCTAGAGGTTTCGGAGTCAGAACAAGCTATCTTTGATGATTACTATCAAAGTATGAACGAATTGATGAAAGAGGAGGTCAGTTGGCAAAAACTAGAGCCCGGAATTGTAACGATTTACAGCAATCAATTCACTGAAGAAGAGCTCGGTGCAATGATCGATTTCTACAAAACAGAACATGGAAAAAGTATTCTGAAAAAGATGCCAACCGTGACGACAGAGTCAATAAGCATGACTCAGTCGTTAATGCAACAAGTCCTTCCTAAAGTTCAAAAGTTAACGACCAAACTAAAGCAAGACCTTGAAGCTCATAGAGGTTCCTGATCAGAAGCTATCAGGTTTGTGATTTGAAATAACGCTCTATACTTGGTCGATAACGTAGGTATTCTTAAAACACACGCTGTATTTCATGCAATGATTTATGTGTTTCAAGCTTAATCAGGCATAATTACTACCCCACAGCTGAATTATTTTAGGTGTGGGTATTTAGGCTTTGGTAAGGAGTTAATTTGGCTAAGAAATATTATGTGGTTTGGAAAGGCCGTAAACCGGGTATCTTTACCACTTGGAATGAGTGTAAAGCGCAAGTTGATGGTTTTGCGGGCGCGAGATATAAATCGTTTCCAACACTGGGAGAAGCTGAATCTGCCTTTGGTGGTAGCTCGTCTTTTACTACTAAAGCTGCCTCTGGCTCTAAGTCTGCATTTCCGAAGTCCAGTGGTGTAAACAAGTCAAAGACTCCACCTCTTTCTCAGCAGCAAATTACTGACATGCCATTTGATATTAAAATCTTTACTGATGGTGCCTGTGAGCCTAACCCAGGCGAAGCGGGAACGGGTTTAGCGGTTTATTTGAAGAATGATCTCACTGAACTATGGTATGGCTTGTACCAACCGATGGGGACTAACAATACTGCTGAGCTACAAGGTTTAGAACAAGCCTTTATTCTCGCGAAAGAGAAGCTGAAAGCTGGGCTGTCTGTTGCGATTTATAGCGACTCAAAATATTCGATAGACTGCATCACTAAGTGGGCATCAGGTTGGGAGAAAAAGGGCTGGACTAAGTCTGGTGGCGAGATAAAAAACCTCGATATCATTAAAGCTGCTTATGCCCTTTACCAAGAGCTCGCTTCTCAAATCACTATCTACCACGTAAACGGTCACGTTGGTATTGAGGGCAATGAGCTTGCTGACCGAATGTCTATTGTGGCGATCTCTTCGAAAGAGCAAGATTTGAGTCGTTACACCGAAACGGACGATCTTGCAGAGATATTAGCGCTACGTGCGGGTTAACAAGAACTGCTCGTGAGAGCACGACCTGTCTGAAGCGTTACCGCTTTGAGCTATGTAACGCTTTGTTTTATTTTCCATTCTACTCGAAAGTTTTAGCTGGCACTAAGCCGGGTTCTCTATCCAGTTAGACAACTGCTGGGCTTGCTTGAGAGAGTTAAACTTAGTCTCAACTCGTGCTCTGGCTCTCATCCCCATTTCTGCTCTTTCATCTCTGCTAAGTTGAGCAAAACGCTCGATAGTTTCTCGTAACTCATCAACACTTTTCTCATTCACTAAAAAACCAGTCTCTGGAGTGACAATCTCCTTACAACCCATGATGTTTGTGGTGATAACGGGAACACCAACGGCCATCGCTTCTTTAAGCACTAAGGGGCCGGTATCGACACAGCCTGTTTCTGAAAAACAGAAAGGTGCCACTAAGCTGTCGTATTTAGGTAAGTTCTTCTTCACCCACTCGTGAGTTTGTGCACCATGGAAAGTCACGTTTCGGGTAAGTTCCTGATGCTCTACTTTCATCTTGAGTTGAGATTCTAAGTCGCCAGTTCCGATGATGTCTAAATGAATATTGAGTGGTTGCGCGATGGGAGCTAGTGCATCGATCAAGTGATGAACGCCTTTTTGTTCAACCAGACGACCGAGAAAGATTAGACGCAGGAGTTTAGTGTCGTTTTTAGGTTGTAACTTAAACTGCTTAGTGTTCACACCACAGTGGAGCAGCTTCACATTCCCTTTAGCCATGCAATTGAAGTCGTTGAGCATGTCTTTACAAACGGCGACCACGAAGTCACTCGAAGAGATCTTTTGTTCGATGTCGTAGGCGAACTCATAGACATCGTGTCCGTGGGCGACAAACGAGCAAGTGATGTTGAGCATTTTGGCAGCGACAATCGCGTGTGCAGCGGTATGCTGACAGAAGTGTGCATGAACATGATCGATGTCTTTTTCTGCCAGTTGCAGAGCCAGTTTAAAGCCATAAACGAAAAGCGATCTTTTGGGCATGCTGTTTTGCTTGGAGACGAATGAAACAGCCTTGATGAACCCTAGCCAGTTAATGCTGGGGATTTTGCCCATCCGAACATTCTTACCTATTTCGACAATGTCGTAGTCGAACTGCTTTTCACTGTTTTCAATTTTGAACGTCATTACACAAACATCATGCCCACAAGCTTTCACAGACTCGACTTCTGTTTGAATGAATGTCTCACTGAGTACTGGGTAGGTTGGCGCCACAAATGCTACTTTCTTCATTCCTTACTCCTCAAATCCATGTCATTAAAAGGAATAAAGCAAAATACGAACCAAGATTGAATGGGGTTTTAAAAGGCGTTTTAGAGGGGATAGGGATAATTTTCCTGCGGTTATGGCTCAAATAGAGCTGGTTTTCTCAAAATGGAAATCAAATTGGAATTTTGAGTTTCTCCGTTGTTTACGTCTCGTCGTCATTTTGCGAATAGGCTTGTAGGTCACTGATATAAAAGCAATCCAGTAGAGATAAGCGATCGGCACAGAACATGCAATATTGGTCATATAACGTATAACTGCGAGAGCGTCATTATGGCTAAAGTAAGTATCATTATTCCTACCTACAACTGTTTAGACTATCTACCGAAAGCGATCGGTAGTGTGCTTAAACAGACTCATCAAGACGTCGAATTGATCATTATTGACGACAACAGCAACGATGGGACGTCGACCTATCTTGCGACGATACACGACGAACGCATTATTAAGTTATCGACCTTAGGTGTTGGCGCGCCTAAAGCTAGAAATCTTGGTATTGAGAAAGCGACCGGAGAGTACATCGCATTTTTAGATGCGGATGACTTTTGGTTCCCAGAAAAAATCGAACGCCAACTTGAGTTTCACCAGCGATACCCTGATCTGGCGATGAGCTTTACCAATTACGAACACCTAACTGAAGATTACGAAGTCATTGTTGACTGCTTTAGTTATTGGTCACAATTTCAAGACCAAGACGAGTTGTTCATCAATATAGAAAATCCTTTAGAGTTCATCATCGAAAACAACGTGATTGGTACCTCGACCGTTATGGTTAAGGCTGAGGTGTTTTCTCAAACCGACAGCTTTAATGCAGACATCAAGTACGGTGAAGATTGGGAGTTATGGCTCCGAATGAGTGAAAATCATCAGATAGGTGTGCTGAACTCGGTGCAGGTTGGGTACTTGATGAGAGCCACCTCAGTGACCCAAACTGAAAATCTCAAACTTAGGAACTTGCAGTCCATAGAATCCATTCTTCTACGCTATCAAGACGATAGCGAAAGTTGGAACCTACCACAGTCTAGCTTCAATATTGCCAAGGCGAGAATACTTGAAGGTTATGCTGACTATTATCGAGGTTTACAACAGAACAGACAGGCTATTGCCTATAGTTTCCGTACTTTGGTCATGTCACCTCAAAAACGAACATTGCGACACCTAATTGGAGACTGTAAAAGTTTCCTAAAGCCAGCTTGGTAAGGAATAGGTGACGACTATGGGTTCACTAAAGCAGTCGGCTTATTACGCCATCGGCATATTAATGATGAAAGGGATCTCATTGGTGATGATCCCGTACATTACGCACAATATGACGTTGGCAGAATATGGTTCCTTAGAAGCCATCGTCTTGCTGGCAGACATTGGGACTATATTGTTCAGCTTCGGTATTGTCGATGCCATGTATCGTTATGTGGGTGTCGCCGAAGGTGATGAAAAGCGAAAGCTCGTCTCGAACTGCTTCACATTAAGCGTGTTGGTGTGCGTGCTTGGAGGCGCCTTGATTGCCCTCAGTATGCCGTTGTTAATCTTAATGTTGCCTGTTGAATTCCAGCCTTACCAGATACTGCTTCTGCTTATTCCTACCATGCTCGATGGGGCGATTTCTATCCCGCTAACGCTGATGCGAATGAATGCGATGGCGAAACGTTTTTGTATGCTCAATGTGTTGAAAGCCGGTGTTCAAGCCATCATGACTTTTGTTCTGCTAGAGGCCGGACATGGTATTGATGGCGTGTTGATTTCAGCTGCGGTATCCAGTGTGTTGCTGATGGTTTGCTTAGTGCGTTATCAATGGCAAGAGATGGGATCTTTTGGTTGCTTCAAATACTCAGCGAAGATCTTAAAATTTGGACTGCCCGTTCTGGTTGGCGGTGCATCAATGTATATGATCATGGGGCTCGACCGCTGGGTGATGGCAAGCTTCGTCGGAGTTGAAGAACTCGCGATTTATGCGGTTAGCGGTAAGTTTGCGTTGATTCTTGGTTTGTTGTTACAGCCTTACGCGCTTTGGTGGTTTCCAAACCGTGTCGCTATGCTTCAACAGCCAGGTGGCAGCAAAATGTGCGCCGATAGGGCGTTAGTCGGAGTGAACCTCGCCATTGTTTTAGGTTCGTTGATGATTCTAACGGTACCCGGATTTATATCTCTCATTTTACCGAGCAGTTATCACTACGCGGGGACCATTGTTATTGCGCTGCTTGCCATTAGCGTTATCAAAAATGCAGGTGATTATTTGAATCTGGGTTGTTTCAGCGGTAACTCAAGTCAATCTCAGATGTGGATACAAGGCGGCTGTGCGGTATTGGCAGCAATTGGTTATTTTACCATTACCCCAATATACGGAGTGTGGGGCGTGATTGCGGTTCTGTGTGCTATTTATACTTTGAGGCTACTGGTTCTGTATTTTGTTAGCCAATCGATGGAGCGTTTGCCTTATGATCATCGTAGATGGATAACTGCACTCAGCATTGCCATTGTCGCTATTGCTGGTGACCGTGTTCTAGGACTTTTCCTGGTCGATGTCCATGAGTTTGTTTTAGGAACCGTTGTTGCATTGATTACGCTGGTGGCCTTTGTGAAATATTCGGTGATCGTTATTCCACAGGCTCTACTTGATAAGCTCATACCGGAAAAACAGTCACACGCCAACTAAATAAAACACTGTTCACTATTAACTGAATTAGATAGTATTTATAAATTAAATGAATGCTTACTATGGAAAGATATATGAATAAGTGGATTGTACTTTCAGCGTTTTGCTCAACTCTGTCTTATGCTTCTACTGAGCTTGTTAACCAAGATTTATTGTCTCACCATTTTCATGCCCCAGAGCCCCCATCTTTGAAAAAGCAACACAGCGTTTGTAACAGCCTTGTCTGTAATTCAATATCAGAACCATAATTAGTTTCTTCTGCGGGGGATTTTCCTGAACGCGAATCGAACCCAACAATAGATACGATAACCAGCGCAATCTACTTTGTGGGTGAAATGGGCGTTGCTGAAAACCTATCAACTCCAGAATATGAAAAATTCTTTGAGAATTAGTTGAAAGTGAGGATGGCCGACCAGTATCTCTTTTTATGGCTTGCTAAAAAGAAAAACTTTAATTATGAAGGGACATTTTAACTTTAATGATTCAATTGCCTTGGCATATTGAAACTAGGACATACCAATGGAAATATGGAAGTTGCTGCTGTTTATTCCAGCGTGCTTTGCGCTGAACATGACGCCTGGCCCAAATAATCTTTTGTCTATGAATAATGCCCGTTGCTATGGCTTTAAAGCTGCATTTATCGCAGGGTTAGGCAGAATCGTTGCTTTCTCTGGCATGATTGCGTTGGCGGCGTCTGGCTTGGCCGTCGTTCTTTATACTTCTGAGACCTTGTTCTTTTTTATCAAGCTGTTTGGCGCAATGTATCTATTGTGGATCGCGTTTAATTTATGGCGTTCTCAAGCTAGCCCTATCGTAGGCATCGAACGCAATGAAAACTGGTTTGGTCTAGCTAAACAAGAGTTCGCCCTTGCGGCTGGTAACCCCAAAGCGATACTCATCTTTACCGCATTTCTGCCTCAATTCGTCGATGTTTCAGCCAATGTAAACACACAATTCTTCATTCTAGGTGTCACATTCCTAGTGCTAGAGCTGCTCGCGATATCTATCTACGCTGCCTTTGGTTTATATCTCAGAAATTGGTTCTCCAAGCCGCAAATGGCGAAGCGTTTCAACAAAGCGTGCTCGGTTTTTCTTACTCTATCCGGTGCTAATCTGTTGGTGAGTCGACAATAACGACTCGATCCGTAACAGTCACACCTTTTCATTTTTTTTAGGAGTTTTAATGAGTAATAACAATCTTGCACAGATGGGTTCTGCTCAAGTTTTTATTGAACAATTTAGGGGCGCGCCTTGTATTCGAAAGCACGGTGCAGGTGAGGTTGAGATTTCTTTTTACCAAGATGCCGCGCAACATTTATCTGGCGTTCACAGCCCTACATTGTTGGCGGTGGAGGGAGATACTCTGTTCATCGAGCACATTCCTCATTCTTTAACACTAAGTGAATTTCAAACGACTTTTGAGGTGTATCAGCAACTATCTCGTATTCATCAGTCTCAATACTCGCCGAGTTTTGCAGTGAAAGAGCATAGATGGAGTACCTGTGACACTGAAGCTGCACTCACGTCTCTGAATTTACCTCAAGTGACTCAGGACAGCTTACAGAGTATTCAGCAGCATAGTGATGCTTTATTTAACCATAACACCTTGATCTCTGGTGATGCGAACGAAGGTAATTGGGGCAGAAGAGACAATGGTGAGCTCGTGTTATTTGATTGGGAGCGTTTTGGTTATGGAAGCCCAGCTATCGATTTGGCACCGCTCGTTTCTCGGATGGGGACTTTGTCTGACTATGAGTTTATTGTTGACCAGTACCTACTTCATAACAATCTGATTTCCCGAGAAGATTTAATAAGGCAATTGATCATCGCGAAAAGCTGGATCGTTGTCGAAGTCACGAATATATTAGTCTCGCGTAACAACCCTGAAGCTTCGAAATACATCCACTGGTTTAGAGAGCAATTACCAACTTGGTTAGCTAGCGTGGAAGGTCAGCTGTAACAAGGTTGGAGTCAAATCTATAAAGGTCTATCTATGAATATTGTCTGTGCGGAAAAACAGGAACTGGCTGAAATTTACCAGCTTGAACATGCTTTGTTTGGTGACCATGCCTATCCGCAATTTTTCATTCGTCAGGCATTTGATTGCTGGGGAAAAGGCTTATTAGTTGCTAGGCAAGACTCAAAGATTGCGGGTTATGTCTTAACGACAACCACGGACACGCAGAATGAGTTTTGGGCCCTATCATTAGCGGTAGACCCGAACTATCGTGGCATGGGAATTGGCCGGAAACTCATGCAACAGGCGGTTGAGCAGCTGCCCCGAGATGCTAAGCTTTTGCTCACTGTAGATCCAAATAACACATCCGCTTGCGCGCTCTACGCATCAATGGGATTTTCTACGATCAAACAAGAAGAAAACTACTTTGGTGATGATGAGCCGAGGTTAGTGATGCAGCTCATCATCTGATTGCTGCTAACGGTTTTCAATCAAAGGCTCACGCCTCAAAGACAGCCTCGTAACCCTAAGTCAGCATCACGATACCGTGCATCAACACGACACTAGAGGTGAGCCGAGTTCTCATATCAAAGTAGCCGTCGGGACCTTGGCTCTGGTTCTCTTCTCTCATCGTCCTTTCAGCTCGCCAAACCGTAATATAACCAAAGATGAGAATCAGAGTTGTCACTAGCTCTTTTTGTTCGCCAAGCAATACAGCCAGCCAAGCGATGAGCACAATCGCGTTGCTTATTAGCAGTGATTTGTTACTTGATTGGCTTTCAAAGTTTTCGATGCCGTTTGCCCACAAGATCCCTGAAAGAAAGCTCAAAATAGCCACGCTGTAGGTGATGAAGAGCGTTTCACCGCTTATCCCCATAAATTGGCTGTCGGTGAGCGAAAGGAGAAGACCGAATAAAAACGGAATTAACCCCATGTACCCCAGTTTGGCCATGGTGTTACGGGTTTGAGTTGTTGCCATATAATCTGTATTCATAGCTGCTGCTCGATCGCGTTTTTGAGCGTAGCGCTCACTGGTGATGTGGAGCTAGGGAAGGTGGCGACGACTTTACCTTCTTTACTGATCAAGAACTTGTAAAAGTTCCATTTAGGCGTTACGCCCGCTTGCTGTTGTATCTCTGCAAATACGGGGTTGGCATTGCTACCAGTCAGTGAAGCTCGCGCCATCATAGGGAAGGTCACGCCGTAGTCGAGGTAACAGACTTTTGCCGTCTTCTCTTCACTTCCCTTGTCTTGGCGAAAATCATTACTTGGGAAACCGATCACGGTGAAGTCTTGGTCTTTGTAGGTTTGATGAAGTTGTTCGAGCTGCTCAAACTGCGGAGTGAAGCCACATTGGCTAGCGGTGTTTACCACCAATAGAGTTTTGCCTTGAAACTTATCGCACAGCGCAATTTCTTCGGTCGAATTTAACAACCTCTGTTTACCATTGAGTATCTCGGGACAGCTCGCTGCAAACGCGATGGAGCTTGTGAGGCTTGTAATCAATATGGTTGAGCAAAGTAGTGAACATTTCATAGGGTTGGCTCATTTTAGTTGGCGTAATGGTTATTACTCTTGAGCACGATGAAATGATCACTTTGCGTATTATTTACCGTCTCTTTAACTCGCGCTTTTAGTTGTACATTTGTTCTCTGAGATAAGATATGGAGTGACCAAGCGACTGATATTCACTTTCGCGCCGAGGCGAGCGGCGAGTAGATACATACCTCCGATCTTTCGGTGTAAGAACAGCGCATCGGCGGGAGGAGTGTGCCAGTATTCTTGTTCCATGCTCAGAATGGTGCCGGCTTCACGAAGACGTTGCGCTAACCCACTTGCTTTGAAGTCGTAATCCTCGTCTACCAACATCGGCTCACAAGCCATCTTCACTAGGTTTAGAATCGCTTGGCGTTGATCGGGAAGAATGGTTTCGCTGAAGAATCCAATCTGCTCTAGCGCTTGATTGAGCCCTTGCTCATCGTTGTTAATGACAGAGGAAAAGGCCAAACGATAACCCTCACTGAAGCGGTCACTGTATTCACGGGTTGCTCCGAAATCCAACAAGCCAATTTGTCGGGTGTTTTCAACGTAAAGGTAGTTGGCGAAATTGGGGTCGGTTTGCACCATCTTAAAGTCGAACAACTCTCTGAATAGGAGCTCAAGCAAGCTGTGCATTACAAAGTCTCGGGTGCTTTGGTCGTAACTTTCTATCTGTTCTATTGAGACGCCTTCAATGAAGTCCATGGCGAGCACGGATTCTGAAGATACTTGCGGATGAATCTTAGGTACGACGAAGTGTGAGTGCTCTTTCAACGCATTGTGATAACGAGTCGCATAGTCAGCCTCGCGAGCATAATCCGCTTCATCATGGAGCTGTTTTTTTGCCTCTTCTAGTAAACCCTTATAGTCGACCGATTTGGGAATCAAGCCAACAATGTTGAGCAGTGTGCCGACGTTGTCTACGTCACTGTCGATACTTTTTCGAATGCCAGGATATTGAACTTTGACGGCGAGTTTCTCCCCGGCATCGCTGTAGGCCTGATGGACTTGTCCTATAGATGCACTGGCAATCGGTTTGAAGTTAAAGGAAAGGAACTCGGTTTTCCAATCGTTCCCAAGTGAGCTTTCTAAGACTTGATTGAGCTGTTTTTTTGTAGCGGATCGGCATCGGAGCGAAGGCGAGAAAGAATGTCGGCGAGTTCAGGTTCTAAGACATCGCCCGCATCCATTGATAGCATCTGTCCTAACTTCATAGCCGCACCGCGCAGGTGTGCGAGTTGATCGGTCAAGCGAGCAATGTTTTGTGGTGTAAGCAGTAAGTCTTTTGCTTTGGGTCTGTTGCCTTGTGCGAACTGCTTGGTGCCTTCCGTTAGCACGTTGCCCGCGACTCTTGTCGCCAGCGAGGCAAACTTACTTAATCTGGAAATTCGATGTGTGGGAAGGTTTCTCTCTTTTGCCGACATAAAGGCTCTCTCTGGGAATCAAGGTTGACTACAAAGTTCTATCAATCATTACACAACCGTATGTTTTGTTGTGCTAACTTGTCGCGTGGAACAGTAAAAAGAATTAAAAGGACAAAGCATGAAATTTATTTGGTTGAAAGTGGCCGTTACGGTATTAGTGTTCGCAGCTCTGTTTGGCATCGTGTACTACAAAGTCGCCAGCGGCATGTCTTAACTCAATACTATTTGGAGCAGCTGTTTCCGTTGCAACGCGACTTTCCGGTTAGCCAGAACGAAATTTTATATCGATTCTTGGCAAACCGTAGATAGCACCAATCTGCCATTGGCTTGAATATCGCCCAACGTAATGGGGCATAAAGCCAACCTTTTCCTACTAGCTTCCACGCTTGGTAAGTCACGTCTAAACCGAGCAGCAGCTTTCCGTTTTCGTCCAGTGCATGCAAGATTGTGTTGGCTGCCTCGGCATCTATTTGCGGGTAGTTTGAAAACGCTTCACTGTAGATATCGACGGTCTGGATCTGATCTTTGGAATCAGATTTAGTCAGTGCTGCCATCTCTTTTGCACACAGTGGACACGTTCCATCATAAAATATCGTTAATTCAGTCATTGATTTCTTTACTATTTTTGCCATTTTCAAACTATACGCGAATGTTGATTAGGTGGATCATTCTGCCCACATATCCGACACTGTCAGTGTGACGACTGTTTTACGATATCATCTAGAGGTAACATCTGTTCCATGCAATTAGAAATTAAGAGTCGAATTTACATGACAACCAAGCTCATTAATCGCTTCATCATCGCCTGTATCGCGCTAATCTTGGGTGGTTGTGTCAGCTACAGCATTACCGAGCAAGAGATGACAGAATATCTTGCTGATTCAGTCATGCTTGAACAAGAGGTAGGTGTACAAAGCGTGATGTATGCGCAAGTCGCGGTCGATGATCTACAGGTAAAAATTGGCCGAGCAGATGAACAGCGAGTGTCAGTGTTAGCGAACACCAATGCAAAAGTTCAAGTTTTCAATATGCCGAATATGGGGTTGGACCTAGATTTAGAATTCAGCGCGATTCCTGAATATGACAAGGAAAGTGGTGAAGTGTACCTAAAGTCGTTGCGTCTAGAGCGATTTGAAGAGAAGGAGCAACAGTTATCTCCTGAGATTGAAAAGCTGCTTAAGCCTGCGGTATCAATGATCGGTTTTGCTTTGTCTCAATCTCCAGTATACAAACTGGATAGCAACAAGGTTCAAGAGTCATTGATCAAGTCATCAGAGCCGAATCTAGTAATCCGAGATAACAAACTGGTCATTGAGTTGTTTGATTAATCCCACATACATAAGTTTCTAATAAGCTATCACACATAATGGCTGCCTACTGGGCGGCCATTTTTCTTTCTATTGAGTTGGTTCACGAACTCTATCTATTAGGCCATTTATTGAATTAGCCGCGTATCTCACCTTTACTTTACTCTTGTGAGCAAGTCATCGCTTCAGTCATCAAATCATAAGAAAGAAAAGGTGAGCGAACTATGAAGAGTCCAGTAATTGCGGATAACAAACCCGTTAAAGTAGAGCTGACGAAGGGAGAGGAGTATTACTTCTGTACCTGTGGGAAATCGAAAAGCCAACCGTTTTGAACTGACCCCCAATAGTTGGACACCAATTATTGGGGGTCTTTTTATGTCCAAATATAACCGAGAGCTAAAATGTATCATTGCTAAGCAATACTTAGATGGCACATCATCTCTCTACTTAGCAAAACAATATTCAATTTCTTCAAGACAGATACGGTATTGGGCTCAAGTCTTTGCCATCCATGGTGCTAACTCATTTTTACCAACTAAGCATGCTGCTACTGCTCAGGAAAAACGAAAAGCATTGAATTTAATGTGGACGAATGATTGGTCTCTCACGCACACTAGCGCAGTATTAAACCTCTCATCCCCTGGGATACTCTCTGTCTGGCTCAAAAGATTTAATGAGCTCGGTATCAAAGGGCTCAAAATGCGCCAGAAAGGAAGACCTCCAATGAAACAGCACCCTCAACGTACCACTAAGCCTGATGATGAAATGACGCTTGAGGAGCTAAAAGAGGAGTTGCTCTACTTGCGAACCGAGAATGCCGTTCTAAAAAAGTTGGAAGAGTTGGAGCAGGAAAAAAACCGTCGAACAAAGAAAAAGCGGTCATAGCTCTAACTCTTAAAGGCAAGTACCCGTTAAAGCACTTACTGCACACTCTACAGCTGGCAAAAAGTGTCTTTTATTATCAAGTTCAAACGAGCAAGCGCCCAAATAGCTACGAACGTGAGCTGCGGTTGATAAAGTCAATTTATCATGAACATAAGGGACGATACGGCTACCGCCGTATTCACTTGGAACTAAAAAATCGGGGGTTCGTGCTTAATCACAAAACGGTTCAAAGGCTTATGGCTCAGCTCAACCTTAAATCGACGGTCAGGATTAAAAAGTATCGTTCATACCGAGGAGAGTCTGGAACAGCTGCTCCCAACGTGCTTGAAAGAGATTTTAGTGCGACTCAACCCGATGAAAAATGGGTAACTGATGTCACGGAGTTTAAAGTCAAAGAGCAGAAAGTATACTTATCTCCCGTTGTCGACTTGTTTACTCAGGAGGTGGTTGCTTATAGAGTGGCCAAGAATGCCTGCTTGCCGCTTGTCACGGATATGCTAACGGAGGCTATATCAACGCTTAAACCCAACTCAAAGCCAATTATACATAGCGACCAAGGTTGGCAATATCGTCATCGACAGTATCAGAAAAAGGTAGCGGAGAGTGGGTTAACGCAAAGCATGTCGAGAAAAGGTAACTGCTTGGATAATGCTGTTGCTGAAAATTTTTTTGCTTTACTCAAAACAGAGATGTATCACAACCAAAGCTTTGAAGATGCAGATGCTCTGATAGCGCAAATCAAAGAGTATATCGAGTACTACAATACCAAACGTATAAAAGTGAAACTAAAAGGCCTGACTCCGATAGAATATCGAACTCAGGCCTTGAAAGCCGCTTAACAGAAATGTCCAACTTTACGGGGTCACTTCATTTTGTGACGGTTCTCATGCCGGTACGGGGTTCAAACCGAAAAGCTTTGTCGCCGAAGAGGACGGTGATGCTTACCTTTGCCGTT
The DNA here is from genome assembly GCA_000169995.1 of Vibrionales bacterium SWAT-3. Taxonomy (GTDB): domain Bacteria; phylum Pseudomonadota; class Gammaproteobacteria; order Enterobacterales; family Vibrionaceae; genus Vibrio. Next base: position 29,664 of record AAZW01000027.1, read on the forward strand.
GCAAGTATTCTAACAACCTTCCTTTTTGCGATGGCACTCATAAACAGTTCACTGCGGAGCAAGTTGGGCAAGAAGGCCCTGAAGTTCATATTCAAGCGACAGCCCCTGATTTATCTCCTGCGGCAACCGCAACCAAAGAAGAGCCTACCGTGGAGTTTATTCATCAGTTAGCGCGTGATGGTTTGTCCAAGGTGGGGCACCATGGGCCAATGACTTCTATGGGTGTTCCTAGACACCTCTTGCCCCATTGGGATGATATTCAAGTGATGGTCGCGCAAATGGCCACCAAGCCTTTATTGGAAAACGTACCAGTAGGAACGGAACTGATTATTGGCCCTAACGCCAGAAAACCATTGAAGCTCAATATTCCTCTGTTTGTATCGGACATGAGTTTTGGGTCGCTATCTGAGGAGGCGAAAGTGTCTTTGGCGACGGGGGCTGAACTTGCAGGAACCGGGATCTGCTCCGGGGAAGGCGGCATGTTACCGGAAGAGCAAGCGGCCAATTCTCGTTACTTTTACGAGTTAGCCAGCGCTCAGTTTGGTTACGATGAAGCTAAGCTAAAAAATGTTCAAGCCTTCCATTTTAAAGGTGGGCAAGGCGCAAAAACCGGAACGGGCGGGCATCTGCCTGGCGTGAAGAATATCGGTAAGATCGCGGAAGTACGTGGTATTGAAGCGGGCACTGCGGCGATTTCACCTCCTACGTTTAAAGATCTAAAAACCTCAGCGGACTTTAAAAAATTCGCTGATTGCGTGCGTGAAGTGACAGGCGGTATCCCCATCGGCTTTAAACTAAGCGCTAACCATATCGAAGAAGACATTCAGTTCGCATTGGATGCCAGTGCCGATTACATAATTTTAGACGGTCGAGGCGGCGGTACTGGCGCTGCACCAGAAATGTTCCGAGACCATATCAGTGTGCCAACGATTCCAGCTTTAGCTCGCGCTAGAGCCTACCTCGATAAACAAGGCGTCAGTGACCGAGTTACATTGATCATCACGGGTGGTTTACGTGTGCCGATGGACTTTGTGAAAGCGATGGCGCTTGGTGCTGATGGTGTTGCTATCTCAAATAGTGCCATGCAGTCGATAGGATGTGTGGCAGCGAGAATGTGTAACACCAATAACTGCCCGGCGGGTATTGCGACTCAAAAGGCCGACTTGCGCCAGCGTTTAAATGTCGAGAAGGCTTCGAATCAGCTGAAAAATTTCTTCGAGGCGTCGACAGAATTAATGCAAGTGATGGCGAGAGCGTGTGGACATGATCATCTGAATCAATTCAATCCTCACGATTTGGCTACATGGAATCGTGAGATGGCAGAACTATCGGGCGTTGCCTATTCCGGTGTTAGTCCTCTCAACCCACTTAAGTAAACAGCACATCGATAAAGCACATTCACTGGATTTTTGAGTGTGCTTGTCTTCTCCATTCAATCATTTGCCCATTATAAGTTATTGCTTTGTAAGTACTTTTAAATCATTTCCAGCTTTTTAAAAATATCGCTTTACCTCAAGTTAACTTGAGGTTTTATCATTCTTCCCAATCTAAAAAAACAAACCATCACCTTGTTAGTTTCTCAGGGCTGCAAGCTCATTAGAAGGAAATCATGAGGTGACAAACAAATCAGGGGTTAGGTATGGAACAGAGTCAAATCAGGGAATATTTTTCAAGGATCGGCTTATCTCAGCCAAGCGACACCACAATCGAAAGCCTAAAGGCGATTCATCAACATCAACACAGAAGTATCCCATTTGAAAACTTTGATGTGATTCAGGGATTACCGATTCAGCTTTCAGCAGAGGCACTGCATGAAAAGCTGGTGGTGAATCAGCGAGGCGGTTACTGCCAAGAGTTAAATGGATTGTTGCTGAACGTATTAAGCCACTTGGGCTTTGAAGCCAGAAGCCTGCTTGGCCGAGTTCACCTAGCCGGAGACCCGACAGGGCGCAGCCATCGAGTCACCATGGTGACAATTGATGATAAGCAATGGCTGGTGGATGCGGGCTTTGGCACCTTCACGCCACGTGCTCCATTGTTGCTAGAAACCGGTTTAGAACAGTCTAATGACTTACAAACCTTCCGTTTTATAGAAGACGAACTTTATGGCTTACTGCTGCAAATCAAGCAGGGCGGAGAGTGGATGAAGGTATACAGCCTAGACATGACTCACGTGTGTGCCAACGATTTAGAGTCGAGCAACTTCTTTACCTCTAACAGCCCGAAATCGATTTTTACATCGAACTGTATTGCGGCGCTGCCTATTGAAGATGGGATGGTCACGCTTCTCAACCAAACCATCAAAGTGACCAAAAACGGCGTTACCGAAGAGTGGTCATTAGAGGATAAGGCGTCTTACTTTGCTGCTTTGCAAACCTATTTTGGACTCACACTCAACGTACCTTTTTCACTTATAAAGAAATATTTCTAACCAAATTTGAGGATAAATAATGAAAGTATTAGCGATTGGCGCAACCAACAGTACAACATCAATCAACCAACAGCTTGCAGCATACACTGCAGGTTTAGTCGAAGGCGCGCAAGTTGAGGTGCTTGATCTCAATGATTTTGAAATGCCAATTTACAGCGAGAAAAGAGAGCAAGATTCGGGCATTCATCAACACGCTCAGCGTTTCTTTGACAAAATCGGAGAATCAGACGCGGTCGTCATCTCCTTTGCTGAATATAACGGTTCATACACAGCGGCCTTTAAAAACGTGTTCGATTGGGCATCACGCATCGATATGAAAGTGTACCAAGGTAAGCCTGTGGTGATGCTTGCAACCTCTCCTGGCCCAGGTGGCGCGACCTCGGTGCTGTCTTCTGCAGTGAACTCAGCGCCTTACTTTGACGCTGACGTGCAAGGTTCGATGTCAGTGCCAAGTTTCTACGATAACTTCAATATGGAGACGGGCGAGATGACTAACCTAGAGATGATCGACAACCTTAAGATGATCATGAAAAAGATCTAGCGGAATAAACTATCCAATGCCTCTAAGAAAAAACAGCCATCATTTGACGGCTGTTTTTACGATCTGAATAAGCAGCTTTTACATGATAAGTAAAAGCTAATTCGAAAGGGCTAAACTTAAACTTAACTTTAGTTATACTGATAAATGGACTTGAATGGCTAAATTACATGGAAAAGGGAAGTAACAACATGAAAAACATCGTGTATTTAACGATTGGTCAACTCTCGGAACGTAGTGGTGTTGCCCCTTCGGCTCTGCGTTTTTATGAAACCAAAGGATTGATTGCCTCTATCCGAACCAATGGTAATCAACGCCGTTATCAATCAGCAATGCTGAGACGAATTGCCCTGATTCAAGTCGCTCAGTCGATAGGTTTTACGCTAGAAGAGATCACCGAAGAGCTGTCTAGCTTGCCGATGAACCACACCGCAACCAAGCGTGATTGGGAGCGAGTGGCAAAGAAATGGCAAGGGCAACTCGACAGCAAGATGGCACAAATCCGTTCACTACAAGAAAACCTCACAGGCTGTATTGGCTGTGGCTGTCTGAGCATGCAGAAGTGCCATCTATTGAACCCAGAAGATATTCTGCATGACCAAGGGCAGGGTGCTCAGCGTATCGTTGACTAGATTGGTTTTAGGATTTAGCTAAAGCTGATCGAATCCAATGCATTCAATACCATTGTCAGAGAGCCATTGTTGTAAGGTCGGACTCGTCAATAAGGCGTGTTCTTCCACTCGCTTAGTGAGATAGCTAGATAGTGATCTCAGTTCGTCACTGGCAAAAAGCGCGGGATGGCACATCAATTCGACCGTGCCGTTAGGTGTCATGGCTTGGTGGCTCAATAGCAAATCTTGTAAGCTGGTTAGTGAAGCCCCGTCATCAAAAAATCGCATATCAAACGCATCTGGCGTTGGCACTAAAAGTGAATCTTGCCCGCTCACAATATTGTCGATTCGTCTCACGGGCAGGCCGATATTATTGGCGGTTCGAGTAAATGCAGCTTTAAGAGGCTGGAAAACGCCGCCGAAGTGATGACTATCGATATGATTGATCTTTAAACCAGCATCAAGCGCAGCTTGGTATTGCGCATTAAGCTCAAGTACCACCTCTTCTTCAACAACATCTGCTTTGTTGAGCAGGGTTGTTTTATCCAAAAAATAACCCTGATTATCGACAAGGCTGGGGATGAGCTCTGGTGAGCTAATGGGTTTGCCTGCCGTGACTGTAAAATGTAATCCAACTTCAGGAACAAAACCTTGGTGGTAAAGCTCGATGGCATGTTGTGTACCTGGTTGGTTCATCATAATGGTAGTTGATTTCACCATGCCGGCTTTCAAACAATCAACAATGCCAAGGTTTACGCTTTCTGTGAGACCGAAATCATCGGCGTTCAATATCAATTTCATGGTTGGCCTCATTCTAATGAGAAGGTGTGGATTTTTAGTCTTGAATTAGCTCAGCATTTACTGAGCGGCTCTTCTCCGCTTAGATGAGTCTATAAACTAACAATAAAACCGCTAACACATTGATTTACAATCGCTTCCCACCTTATATATCAGTGTTGTAGTTTGTCGTTATTATCTTCCGCTCTATTTAACTTTAAAGGCCAATCCGTACAGTCTGTAACGCTTGAAGAAAGCTCTCATTCAGTACTCGTCAAGTGCAAGCGAGATAGACGCTGTAAAGTTGTTGATCCTGAGACTGGAGCTCCGCGCACCGTCGACCACTACGTTCACCGTCGCCTGTCGGATTTACCTGTCAGTGGTCGCCCTTGCGTTATAGAAATTGAATTGGCTCAGACAAGGGATAGGCTCGGCCGAAGGTTGATTGAAGAGGCTGATTTTGTTGATAAGGGGAGTCGTTATACAAAGAGGTTCTGTCACTTTATTAGTGGACTGTGCCGCTATATGAGCATCCACGCAGTGTCGAAGCATTTAGACATACGCTGGGAAACCGTGAAAAATATCGATAAAGCATTCCTTCTCTCTACCTTGCCTGCTTTAGAGCCTAAGAAGTTGACCAACCTTGTTCATATTGGCGTTGATGAAGTCGCCAGGGCTAAAGGCCATGATTATATGACCGTCGTTTATGATCTCGTTTCAGGACAACTTATTTGGGTTGACCATGGGCGGACTTCAAACGTACTCATCAACTTTTTTGAACAATTATCACCGCAAACGAGAGACGGCATCCAAGCGGTATCAATGGATATGGGGCAATCTTACCAATCAGCAGTGAGAAACGCTCTTCCGAATGCAGACATCGTTTTTGACCGGTTTCACGTTATGCAGAACTACTCTCTTCTGATAAGGAAAGAGCGTAATAAAGCGTTTAGGAAAGGAACACATGACGAGAAGAAAATGCTTAAAGGGACGCTATTTTTACTCCTCAAAAATGCGCCGAAATTAAGCGATAAGCAGTCAGATAGGCTAGATGATTTACTGGAAAGCAATAAGACTCTTTGTACGATTTATATGCTCAAAGAGCAGCTTCAAGCCTTATGGGATGAACGTAATTTTGACTTGATGATCGCAGCGCTTGATGCGTGGTGCCAGCTTGCTAAAAAGACGAGGATCTTATCTCTCATCAACTTTGCAGACGCGCTTTGGGAGAGAAGAGTTGGGATCTGCAACTATGCAAAATATAAGCTGACGAATGCCCGAGTGGAAGCAGGGAATGTATCGATAGGTCTTCTTAGACGGAGAGCCCGAGGAGTAAGGGATACTGATTACTTTAAATTGAAGATTAGACAAACCTCAATCCTAGAAACTCACTCTACCATTTATCCGGAAATCAAGCTCATCTAAGCGGAGAAGAGCCACTGAGCTAATGTACCGAAAACAGTGAGTGATACTGAGGGAGTTATCACACTATGTGAGCCGATGAGCGAACGCAGGCATGAACTCTAAGTTTTCGCGAATCGTTTCTAGTAGAGCTTCATCAATGTGCGATCCCGTATCGACGATTGGGTTTAGGATCAGGGCGCGTTTCGCTGTGGCAATATCTCCCGTGATTGCTGCTTTTACGGTGAGGGTTTCAAACTCTTTCATTTGCTGGATCAAGCGCAGCGTGTCACTGTCAAAAGGCTCGACGTTGAGTGGGATGATTTCACTGCTGGTGAGCACAGAGCTGACTTCCACCGCGCAGTCATCTGGCAACCCTTGTATTGCGCCGTTATTGCGGGTGTTTACATGCATGATAGAGCGCTTGTTGTTATTAATACTGCTCATCAACTCACAAGCCGCTTCAGAGTAATAGGCACCTCCACGCTCTTCTAACAGTTGAGGTTTGGTGTCTAACATTGGGTCTTTGTATATCTCAAGCAGTTGTTTCTCAACTTGAGCCACCAAGTCGGCGCGGTTAGCGTTGTTCTTCGACGCCTCAAACTCTTTATCTAAGATATCTCGAGACTGATAGTAGTAACGCAGGTATGCACATGGAATGATGTTGAGTGAGCGAATCAACTCGCCGTCCCATTCAAAGGGAGGGATATTTTTCGGCATCATTTGATCATTGCCACCAAGAAGTTGATTGATGACCTCACCCAGTTTGTCTTGTCCTTCATGTAGCACCTTACGAGCCCACACTAAGTGGTTCAAGCCCGCAATTTGCATCGTAATGTCTTCACGTTTTGCGCCAAGCATTTTGGCTGCACCAAGCTCCATGTTGACTGGAACGTTACACAGACCAACGGTTTTAATCGACGAGTGTTTAAGCAGAGCTTCGGTAACCATGCCTGATGGATTGGTGAAGTTGAGTAGCCATGCGTTCGGGCACAATGCTTCCATCTCTTTCGCGATTTCTAATGCAATCGGGATAGTTCGACAGGCGTTTGAGAAACCACCCAGCCCGTTAGTTTCTTGGCCGATCATTCGATATTTCAAGGCGATATGTTCATCACGCAATCTTGCTTCTAGTCGACCAGCTCGAAATTGAGAGCATACGAAATCGGCGTCTTTCAGAGCCAATTGTCGGTCCGTGGTGAGGTGAATATTAATTTCGCAGTCCACTTTATTAATCATACGCTTGGTTAGATCGGCAATGATTTGAGCTTTTTCTAACCCAGCCTCGATATCTACTAACCACAGATCAGTAATAGGTAATTCGTGATGACGTTTTAATAAGCCTTCAACTAACTCAGGGGTGTAACTTGAACCACTACCTATCACGACGACTTTTAATTTTTGTTCTTGTTTCATGTTATTCACCATTAGACTTTTAGATTACGTGATTGGCTCTTCTCCGCTTAGATGAGTCTATAAACTAACAATAAAACCGCTAACACATTGATTTACAATCGCTTCCCACCTTATATATCAGTGTTGTAGTTTGTCGTTATTATCTTCCGCTCTATTTAACTTTAAAGGCCAATCCGTACAGTCTGTAACGCTTGAAGAAAGCTCTCATTCAGTACTCGTCAAGTGCAAGCGAGATAGACGCTGTAAAGTTGTTGATCCTGAGACTGGAGCTCCGCGCACCGTCGACCACTACGTTCACCGTCGCCTGTCGGATTTACCTGTCAGTGGTCGCCCTTGCGTTATAGAAATTGAATTGGCTCAGACAAGGGATAGGCTCGGCCGAAGGTTGATTGAAGAGGCTGATTTTGTTGATAAGGGGAGTCGTTATACAAAGAGGTTCTGTCACTTTATTAGTGGACTGTGCCGCTATATGAGCATCCACGCAGTGTCGAAGCATTTAGACATACGCTGGGAAACCGTGAAAAATATCGATAAAGCATTCCTTCTCTCTACCTTGCCTGCTTTAGAGCCTAAGAAGTTGACCAACCTTGTTCATATTGGCGTTGATGAAGTCGCCAGGGCTAAAGGCCATGATTATATGACCGTCGTTTATGATCTCGTTTCAGGACAACTTATTTGGGTTGACCATGGGCGGACTTCAAACGTACTCATCAACTTTTTTGAACAATTATCACCGCAAACGAGAGACGGCATCCAAGCGGTATCAATGGATATGGGGCAATCTTACCAATCAGCAGTGAGAAACGCTCTTCCGAATGCAGACATCGTTTTTGACCGGTTTCACGTTATGCAGAACTACTCTCTTCTGATAAGGAAAGAGCGTAATAAAGCGTTTAGGAAAGGAACACATGACGAGAAGAAAATGCTTAAAGGGACGCTATTTTTACTCCTCAAAAATGCGCCGAAATTAAGCGATAAGCAGTCAGATAGGCTAGATGATTTACTGGAAAGCAATAAGACTCTTTGTACGATTTATATGCTCAAAGAGCAGCTTCAAGCCTTATGGGATGAACGTAATTTTGACTTGATGATCGCAGCGCTTGATGCGTGGTGCCAGCTTGCTAAAAAGACGAGGATCTTATCTCTCATCAACTTTGCAGACGCGCTTTGGGAGAGAAGAGTTGGGATCTGCAACTATGCAAAATATAAGCTGACGAATGCCCGAGTGGAAGCAGGGAATGTATCGATAGGTCTTCTTAGACGGAGAGCCCGAGGAGTAAGGGATACTGATTACTTTAAATTGAAGATTAGACAAACCTCAATCCTAGAAACTCACTCTACCATTTATCCGGAAATCAAGCTCATCTAAGCGGAGAAGAGCCCGTGATTTAATCTATATGATGAGCTGGTACACCGACAAACCAGAATTGACGAGTTATAAATTAGTGAAATTAATCCATGAGCTTGTTTGAAAATAGACAACAGACACTATCACTGCTACACACATTCAGTGTTGCGGCTAAACATTTGAGTTTTACTTTGGCTGCTGAAGAGTTGTTTTTGACACAGGGTGGTGTCAGTCATCGTATTAAAAAGTTGGAGCAACAGCTGAAATTTAGTCTGTTTGTACGTAAAACGAGAAAGCTCGAATTGACCCCAGAAGGACAGCGAGTGCTTTCGATGTTGAATGTTTCTTTTGAGTCGATATTTTCTGAGCTTATGGACATTCAAACGGGTGAATTGAGTGGTGAGTTATATATAGCAACCTCTCCTTATTTCGCATCTTCTTGGTTGATGCCACGTCTGCCCGAATTTAGAAAACTCTATCCGAACTTGAGCCTTAAGCTGCAAACCAAACAGAACCAATCTGACTTCCAATTCGAACCTTATGATGTGGCCATTTTTTATAGCGAAGGGCATTACCCTAACCATCACAGCGAGCGACTTTTTTCAGGGATCAGAACGCCTGTGTGCAGCCCAGAGTACGCCAAGAGGTTTAGTCTCGATAAGGGGGTACATCAATTAGCTGATGTACAGTTTATTCATAGCGGGAACGTGACGGCGTGGCAGCGGTGGTTATCTGAAGCTCAAAGCGAAGTGGATTGCACATTGATGTGTGATTACTACAGTGATAACCGTTTGGCCATGGATGCTGCGATACTCTCAATGGGCGTTGCACTAGGGCGCTTAGAGTTTATGAAGCCGCAAATCGATCAGGGGCTGTTAGTGGCTCCATTGATGAGTATTGAGTCTGGTAAGGGCTATGATTTGGTGTGCCCGAAAGGGATGGATCAACGAACCAAGTTTCAGGTTTTTGCTCAGTGGATAAAGCAAAAACTGTAGTTAGGGAACGTCTAGACAAATGAGGTTGAAGGGACTAGTTTAGGAAGTTCTTTCACTAAAAGAAGAGGTTAGTTATGTTTAGCCATGTTTTTCTTGGTACCGAAGATGTTGAGCGTGCGAAGTCTTTCTATGATCCAATTATGAAGGTGCTTGGTTACAGCGAAGGCTCTGTAGACCCTAAAGGGCGTTGTATCTATGTTAGCCAAACTGGAGTATTGGGCTTAACGAAACCGATTGATGGCCAGCCAGCGACACACGGCAATGGTATGACGGTTGGCTTTTTGGCCTCTTCGCCAGAAGCGGTGGATGAGTGGCATCGCGTTGGTGTAGAAAATGGTGGTACGAGTATTGAAAACGGGCCTGGTGAGAGAGGGTCGGATGAACGCCGACTTTACATGGCTTATTTGCGAGATCCTGATGGAAACAAGATCTGTGCAACTCACTTTATGCCTTAGTTATCCTTATTCCTCAGTTTGTTTTGTGCCTCAGTTCAGTTTAAGGCATAGTTTACTTTATGCCACAGTGGCGTATAGTTAAGTTATCTCGGTTGTTCTGGGCGAACAAACCATTGCAAAGGATTGGCTAGATGACACCAAACGAACTGTTTTATGAGAGCTTTGAGCGTTGCCGGATTGATCAAGCGTTTTTAGAGTCATTCTTGGCCGACTTTTGCCAACATAATCCTAGGTTTTCAGAACGCTTTGAGAAAGTAGGATTGGAGCAACAAACTAAGATGCTCAAGGCTTCCATCATCCTCATTTATAATTCAGCTGGGTTGCCCAGTGTGCGCAATTCCGTGAAGCGACTCGGAAAGCAGCACAAAGATTTAGGAATGGATATCTCTGAGCAAGAGCTTAATGAGTGGTTTAAATCATTGCTCAATACGGTCAAGAAATACGATCCTCACTACAATGATCAAGTCGAACAAGCATGGACAGAAACCCTCGATGTTGGTCTTAAAATCATGAAGCAAGAGTGCGTGGTTCCAAGTTCTGTGAACAGCTAGAACCTTGATTCGTGAATTACTGTTTTGCTTATTCGCGATTTAAAAATGGCAAGAGCGCAGAAAGGATGATTTTGTCGGGTAAGCCCGACGCTATCAGGCTTACCTTTTTATTGTTTGACTAGAAGTGAGCAGCCCAACCGACTAAGAAACCTTGTGTCGCTGTATCGTATTCATAAGTGCCTTTATTTTCGTAATCAACCCAAGTGGACTTATAAGCGAGATTTAAGTCTGACCAATCATTAATCTGATAACGAGCGCCAGTTAATAAAGACGAGGTAAAGTCGGTATCACTGCCAAGCCCTATATCTAAGCTTGTGTGCACAGTCCAATTTTTGTTGAGCTCCTTCGTCCAACGAACGCCTATCAGGTAATCAATCCAGTCTTCATTGAGCGATTTACGTAAGTCCACATTTCCGTTGGAACCATAGAGTCTTGTATCAATATCATTGTCCCACCATCGTATTCCTACCATGTAGTCGATCATGCCAATATCGTATTGATAGCGCTTGAATCCTTTAGCTTCCAGAACACCTTGTCTTATATCGAGACTGCCTTTCAGAATGTTTTTGTTTATGTCTAGAACAGAGTCAGTTTTTCCACTTAATTTCATGTAACTGTAATCAATATAATATCCCCACTGATTTTCGTAAATCCCCTCAAGGCGAAGCATGGCCCCCATATCTATATGGTCCATGATGAATGCTGGATCCACATCTACATCAGTAGAGATATTGCCAATAGTGGTATCACCTCGAATATTCAGAGCTTGAGCATAGATCTCAATGCTGTGCTGCCATTTTTTTGTGCTCGTTTCTGAGCTTGTTTCTTGAGCCGTAACGGTTGAACTAGCCATTAATACTGATGCGATTAGGTAACGCCATTTAGCCATATCGATATCCTTATCTTCTGTGTGAAGTAGCAAGTTTATGGATGTGCCTTCCGGGTGGTCAGTTTTCACATATGCAACTTGTATATTGCTGATTGTAGACTATGTTTTTTGAAATAAGCCAAGTTAAAAGAGTTAGGGTATGAAGCCACAAAGTATTTTCTTGTTCGTCGCGGTTTTAGGTTTAACACCTATTGCACTGTCTTATGGTTATGCACCAGTTGTCTCTCTTGACTATCTATTTGGTATTGACGCCACACCCATCAACGTTACTCATATCTTCCGTGCCGTGATGGGGCTGTATCTCTCGCTTGCTCTGTTTTGGGTGTTTGGCGCACTGTTCAAAAAGTATCGACTGCCAGCGCTCTATAGTTTGGTGGTTTTCATGTTGGGTTTAGCTGCGGGGCGCATCATTAGCTTAGTGCTCGATGGCATGCCTCATTGGCTACTTTTTGTTTATCTAATCTTAGAGCTGGGCTTCGGCTTAGTGGGTTTAAAAATGATTCACAAAGAACAATCTGAAACCGTATAAGGACGTTCTATGAAAAGGATTTTCCAACTTCTTGTATTAAGTGTTCTGAGTAGCTTGTCATTGTCGGCATGGTCAGCTCAGGAACAGCCAAATATCTTTGTTATCTTTACCGATGACATTGGTATTTCAAACCTCAGTGCTTACCACAACGGAGTGATGAGTAGTGAAACACCGAACATTGACAGTATTGCCGAGAAAGGAATGCTACTGACAGATTATTACGCCCAGCCATCGTGTACGGCGGGTCGTTCTGCATTCTTAACCGGGCAACTACCAGTGCGGACGGGCATGCACACGGTGGGTTTACCGGGTGGGCCTGTGGGGCTGCATGCGGACACACCAACGCTGCCAGAAATTCTCAAAACCATGGGTTATGTGACAGGTCAGTTTGGTAAAAACCACTTAGGTGACCGAGACGAATTTTTACCAACAATGCACGGTTTTGATGAGTACTGGGGGTGGTTGTATCACTTGAATGCGATGGAATACACCGAAGATCCAGATTGGCCAAAAGATGGTTCGTTAGATGCATTTGCTCCGCGCAATGTGATTTATGCAAAAACCGATGGTAAGGGTGGACAAATCATTGAAGACGATGGTGCGCTAACTATCGAGCGTATGCGTACTCTGGATGATGAAGTCAACAAACACGCGATCAACTTCATCGAAAGGGCGGTTGAAGCGGATAAGCCATTCTTCACTTGGTATTGTCCATCACGCGGTCACGTTTGGACGCACCTTTCACCTGAATACGAAGCTATGCTCGGCCAAAATGGTTGGGGACTTCAAGAAGTGGTGATGAAAGATCTTTATGATCATGTCGGCGAGATGATGGCGAAAATGGAAGAGCTTGGAATTGCCGACAATACCATCATCATTTTCACGGCTGATAATGGCCCTGAAATCATGACATGGCCTGATGGTGGCATGACGCCATACCATGGAGAGAAAGGTACCACGTGGGAAGGGGGGGTTCGTGCACCTGCTCTTGTAAGTTGGCCGGGTAAGATTCCTGCTGGTAGTGTGGGTAACGGTATTTTTGATGGCATGGACTGGTTGCCAACACTTGTTGCAGCAGCTGGTGGCCCAGCGGATTTGAAAGAGAAAATGCTCAAAGGTTACGATGGCTTTAAAGCACACCTCGATGGTTACAACCAGGTCGATATGCTGACTGAAAAAGGTGAGTCGAATCGTAAAGAGATTTACTACTACGAACGAGACAAGCTACAAGCCGTTCGAGTTGGAGATTGGAAAGCGCACTTCGTGGTACAGAATCACGGTTGGAGTGGCCCGAAAGAAGAGCTTAATGCACCGCTTCTGTTTAACTTGCGACGTGACCCTTATGAGCGAGCAGCAGAAGAGTCAGGTATGTACTTGAAGTGGATGGGGCAGAAGATGTGGGCATTTGGTCCTGCTCAAGCAGCGGTACAGCAACATCTAGCGACTTTCAAAGAGTGGCCACCTAAAACGCCAGAAACTCAGCCCGACAATACTGGTGGTGTCGGCAACTAGTGGAAATAGCATAATAAAAATCCCGCTTGTATGAGCGGGATTTTGGTTGGAATACATCTTTGAGTCGGTATTACTTGAGCGTTGTGTTTCTCTCAATAAACCTCACCGGAACCATCAGTTTTACTAGGCTAGTATCTTGGTCTTGAATCTGACTGACTACGATTTTCACTGATTCACGAGCAAGGCGTTTGAAGTCCTGTTTGAACGTCGTGAGCTGGTAGTTAAGCCACTGCGTTTGCGGGATATCATCGAAGCCAATGACTTGAAGATCTTCAGGAATACGTAGGTTGAACTCCAATCGAGCCACGTCCATCACTGCCATCGCTAGGTTATCTGTTGCGCAGAATATTGCTTCTGGCTTTGATGACTCTGAGAACATAGCGCGAATGGTATCGAGTGCATCAAGATAGTCGTAATCGGCCTCGATAACGCGAGCTTGCTTGCCTGTTAGATCTTCGAACTCAGAGCAGAAACCAGCTTCACGTTCACCGTTGGTATAAGTCGGTACATTACCGGTTAGGTAAACGGCTGATTTTACGCCTACATTATGAAAGTGCTGAGCGGCAACTTGGCCTGCTGCGTAGTTATCGCTGACGACATGGCTACTCTTAGTGCCTTCCACCACACGAGCGTACTGAACAATAGGGATATCGAACTCTTCGCACTCTTCATACAGTGATTTGTTGAACGTAGCGGAGGCGGCAATCACACCATCAACACGATATTGGAAGATGTTAGGAATCGAATGGTTGTCATTTGCATCCACTTGCCACGGAATAAGCACCGCTGAATACCCTTGCTTTTGTAACTCAGTAGAGATGAGTTGTAGGGTTTTCATGTGAATTGGGTAGTCAGCATCTGGGAAGACCAAACCAATTAACTTAGATTCATTGGTAGTCAGACTTCGCGCAAAAGCATTAGGGCGATAGTTGAGGGCTTTAGCGGCTTCGAATACTTTTTGCTTGGTCTTTTCTGAAACCGAACTACCCGGAACAAATACACGAGAAACGGTAGATTGAGAAACGCCAGCCAGTTTAGCGACATCTTTCGAAGTGACAGTTGTTTTTGACGCCGAGGCGTTTTTTGGAGAGTTCATAGACCATGCTTTTTAACCAAGTAACAAACTAGAGAATACCATAGATAGGTACGTATTCAAAAAGTCTATGCGTTAGAGTGGTATGAAAAATAAGGGCTAATTGACGTTGTTGGGTATTATACTGGGTATAACCCAAAAGCTCTGTATATATAGAATAGATATAGGCAGAGCTTGATTAGGCATAGATTGAGTCGCGTTAATTTGACGCTTTAATCAACGATTAAAAGTAGTAACGAATACCCGCAGCAAACTGGTCATCACTGTTTTCGTAGTGATTGCCTACTGCTTTGTCGTTGCCATTGTCGAACTGGTATTCCGTCCACACTAAGAACTTGTTCTTCTTAAAGTGGTACTCAAGACCAGGGATAATCAACTGACGCTCGTAGCCGTTCGCATTGTCATCTGTATCTGTTAAGTAGTTAACGTTAAAGGTTGGGCGAAGGCCGTTTTCAAAGTGGTAGTAAGTGAAGAATTCAGCACCGCGGTGGTCGTAGAATTCTGCCTTGCTGGTGGTTTCCCAGTTCGAACCTTGGCTGTAAGTGAAGCCAACAAATAAGCCGTTATTGGTGTAGTTCACACCCAATAGACCAATGCGCTGAGTATCACCATCTTTGATGTTTTGAACGCCTGCGTCAACATCATCGAACTCATTCTGGTGGTAAGCTAGACCAATGGTTAGGCCATCCATAACTGTGTATAGCGTTGATGCACCCATACCGTTTTTCAGTGTTGCTGTTTTACCATCAGCTAAGCCAACATCTTCACGAGTCGTTTGGTAGGTAAAGCCGTATTTCCAGTTGTCGTTGATGTTATTGCGGTAAGTAATTGAGTTTTCTGCTCGGCCAGTACCAGAAGCAATGCCCCAGTCAGACAGGTTGTAGTAGCCAGAACCACGTGAACCAAATACACGGCCCATATCGGTAAACCAAGCCACATCGTAGAAGGTAGACCACTGCTTAGTACCTGCTGCAATCTTGCCGTACTTATCGTGCTCTACGCCAGCGTATAGAAGTCGGTCATAAATATTGTCGCCGTTAGCACCAGAATTGTAACCCCATTCGGCATGGCCAAAGCCAGTCCAACCGTTGTCTAAGCCCATTTGACCTTTTAGGCCAAAACGAGAGCTACCGCTGTTCCATTCGCCATTGTGATCGCCGCCCTTATCATGGTAACGAACGTCAAAACGACCATCGATTGTTAGGCTATCGCCCGCGTCATTGGTAAAAGTGTGTGCAGCAAAAGCTGAACCTGAAGTCAGTGCTGTCAGGATCACTGCAGAAAGAATCGACTTTTTCATTGTAATTCTCTTTATTCAGGCCGTAGAAAGCCACCGTGCTTTCAAGCCCGTTATATTAGTAATGGTTTGGCAGGGTGTGCCCATCCGTGAGGCACAAGTTGATAATCTTGGGTGGAGCTCGTTTTCTTAGGTAGATCTCAGTATTTTTGATAGATCTACTTGTCTTTGTTTGATCTACTTTTCTTAGTGAGATAAGTAGATTTGTAGCAAGTTGCCGAGGGCGAGAAGGAGCCCTCGGCAGTCATGTCTACCTAGCGTAGGTAAGAACTAGGCAGGCAATAGGGCAGGGTTACAGCGTTGGGTTCATGATAGTAGAAGTGCGTTCGAACACGTCTAGACCTTGCTGCTTCAACCAGTAAGGAAGGTCGATCAGTACCCAGTTCTCAGATAGCTTGTCGCCGTCACGGTAGTAAACGTCAACCACTTGCATATCTGCGCGAACTTCGCCACCAGTCATACCTAGGAAACCACCTGTTGGTGTGTTTGATAGGTTTGGCCAACCGAAGAAACAAGAGAAGCTACCTTCAGCGAAGCGACAAACGTGACCATTAAACTTCTTGTCTTTCAGGTTGTTACGGAAAGGAAGTTGGTGTTGCTTCTGGTAACGAGGAATGGTGTAAGATGCACCGATACCACAAGGACCGTACCAGATCATATCTTTAGACCAGCTCTTCTCTAGCACTTCTGGTGGGCAACCCATAGCGCCGCTGTCGTTAAGTGCAGATAGGTCATCAACCATTTTGTTCACTAGAGCAAGCGTAGCTACGCCTTCTTCTGGTGCTGCATCTTCAAACAGTAAACCGTCGTGGTTACGTGGGCCAGGGTATACGAAATGCTTACCTGTTGATGGTGGTAGTGGGTAGCAACCCGCTTGGTCCATCATGCCTAGTAGGTCTAGGAATAGACCTGTCTTAGTGATTTTGCCGTCAACAACACAGTTAAATTCTGCGTAGCGAACGTTCATGATTTTGCCAGTAGGGCGCATGCCTAGGTATTCAGCGTCGAATAGACCCATGAAGTGACCCATGCTCATTACCCAAACCTCATCTGGGTTGATTTCGTTGTTACCGCCGATGAAGATATCTTGACGACGCTGCATGCGAGTCATTGATTTCATCATTGGAGCCCAGAATATGTCAGCTGCCGCTTGAGCGCCTTCTTGCTCACGGAATGGGTAAACACCGCGCCACAAGTAATCTTCAGAAGTGTGTGCTTTTAGTACTTCAGCAACGTTCTCATGAGTTGCGTTTTCCATTGCATCAAAGTATTCGCGAACAATGCGTTTAGCTTCTTGATATTTAGACATAATTCATTCTCTTTTTGTTGTCGAGTCAACATTTGGAACAGGACTCGATTTGGATTTTGTTACCGGCTGACTGTTCAGCCGGAATAGTGTTTATTCGTTGTCTTGAAAGACCTTTAGCGAAAGGGGATTAAGCCTTAGCTGCTTCCGCTTTTTTGCTCTTGTCGAAGATGCCGCCTTTCAATGTTTCTGGTAGAGATAGCCACAGTAGACCTGCCACAATCCATACAATCGGTGAGCCCCACATTGCTGTTGCAAGGTCGCTGCGCTCTTGGATGAATACCAACACCATTGGTGCCCACATACCGATGATACGACCACCGTGGAATAGAGCTGCGCCGAAGCTACGTAGGTGAGCTGGGAACAGTTCTGAGAAGTAGCCACCCCATACCGCAGAAGCTGATAGGCCGAAGTTGTAGATAAGACCTAGGATAGCCAGCATGTTTAGGCTGCCGATCATCACGTCGCTTGGAGCTACGAAGAATACTGAAGCCATAACACCTGCAAGGATGAAACCGAATGCGTTTACCTTACGACCGTATTTATCCGCGATTGCACCCCATACCCAAGCACCGAATAGAGAGCCGAATGCCGAGATAGAGAAGATGATGCCGATAGTCGCGCCATCAAACTGACGAACTTCTTTTAGGTACGTTGTCACGAAGCCTGAGAAGAATTGATAACCGTAGAAGTTAAGACCCGCTAGCAATAGACAAGTGATGGTTAGCTTGCGGTACGGTGCGCTAAGCATCTCGCCCCAAGAACCTTTCTTCGCAGGTGCATTTGATGCTTCAGCTTCTGCTTGATCTTCTTCACCGTAAGCGATCACTTTCTTGTCGCTCGGAAGAATAAAGATCATTAGTGCTGCCGCTGCTAGAGGAGGGATGCCACCAACCCACATTAGGCTCTGCCACGGTGCGTCAATGCTAGAGATAAACGCTGCGTAAGCACCCATCGCCATTAGAGCTACCGAGAACATAGAAGAAGCGAATGCCGTCAACTTGCCGCGAACCGTTGGCGTGAATAGGCCGATCATTAGGCTTACTGCTACTGTGAAGTAGCCACCCAAAGAAATACCGATGATGAAACGCATGGCTGCCCACATAGCGTAGTCAGTAAACATCATGTTGATGATCGTTGCGCCGCCGTTCAGTGCTGTGATGACAATAAGAGTCGATTTCTTACCAAAGTTTGATGCCACCCATGCACAGCTTAGGGCACCAATAAGCGCACCAACCGATTGCCATGTATAGAACTGAGCGGTATCCGCTAAGTTAATACCATCATACGCATCAACGATGTATGGGCGTACGTAGTCAATAATTACAAAGTTATAACAATAGAAAAAGTAGCCCACTAGAATTGCAAGATAAGCAGCTACCCTTTGAATCATAGGAACTTCGCTCATGTGTTTTTTCGTAGTCATGACCGATAAACCTTTATTTTATATAGGGTGTTTTTAGTTTTGATTACGGTGTAGTGGTTATTGGCTGTCACTACACAGTCTTCGTTTCGGGAGAGATAATAGAGTTTTTGTGGTTATTAGATCCGTGATCAAAGTCAATTTTAAAATGAGTGCGTACCCATTTTGTGTATTTTGGTGATCTTGATCCCATTAGATCGCGTTTTTGGCACTTTATGCATGTTTTGAGTGATTATTCATCTATGTTAGTGACAATACTCACACTTACAGGGGGTTTTTGAGGGAAGTTAGCCAATTTTAAGTAATATTGGCTGCGAATAATTTGCGAAATATAATAAACGGAATCTACAAAT
The DNA here is from genome assembly GCA_000169995.1 of Vibrionales bacterium SWAT-3. Taxonomy (GTDB): domain Bacteria; phylum Pseudomonadota; class Gammaproteobacteria; order Enterobacterales; family Vibrionaceae; genus Vibrio. The sequence goes on from AAZW01000027.1 coordinate 48,589, forward strand.
GGTTACGTACTCAAGTTTTGTAGTGATTGCCCTTTATGTGCTAACTACTTTATTTATCAGCTACTTAGTTAATAAGCGCTATAGCGTTGGTGGCGATTTTTCAACTGGTGGGAAACAATTTGGTTGGTTTACGGCAGGTGTGTCGATTCTTGCAACCTACATCAGTGCGATGACGTTCGTGGGTATGCCTGGCTGGGTTTATAGCTCTGGTATGGAAGCGATGAGCGTTCATTTGAATTACCCAATAGTGATCTTTTTTGCTGTAGTTTTCTTTGTTCCTGTTTTTTACAAGCTTGGCCTGACTTCAATTTATGAATACCTAGAGCACCGCTTTGGCGTTGTTGCTCGTACGATCAACTCCATCGTATTTATTGTGGTTCAATGTATTTCTGCAGGTGTCATTTTGTATGCAGTAGCGCTGATCTTAGTACAAGTGCTACCCATCGGGATTTCTGAAGCAATTATTTATATCAGCCTGTTCACCGCTCTTTATACCTATGTTGGCGGTATCTCAACCGTAATATGGACCGACATGCTGCAGTCGGCAGTATTGATTATCGGTAGCATAGCGATCTTCGGCCTATTACTGATGAAGATTGATGCGGGGGAGGTGTTGTCTCCTGAGCATCTGAATATTATTAACCTCGAATTTGACCTGGGTGTCGACACCACATTGTGGGCAGGCGTGGTGGCAGTGAGTTTTTTACACTTGAGTGTCTATGGCACTAACCAATTGATTATTCAAAGAACGCTGGCGACAAAGGATGTGAAAACCGCACAGAAATCTATGCTGTTGTGTGGCTACGGCGCCTTCTTCATCTACCTATTTTTTGCGGTAATGGGCGTGCTGCTAAGTGTCTTCTACCAAGACAATAGTTTTGAAAACAGTAATGAAGTTATTCTCGATTTTGTGTTTAACCACACCAATCCAATCATTGTCGGTTTAGTGATTGCTGCGTTATCAGCTGCCGCTATGTCGACTCTAGACTCGACCTACAACTCAATGGCAACCGTCGCAACGTTCGATTTTTATAAGCGCTTTTTCCGTAAATCCGCCTCCGATGCACACTATGAATCGGTAGCAAGAAAGATGAGCCTTGTTGCCGCAGCATCAGTAGTTGTTCCTGCTTTGCTGGCTGTTTCTAATGAGTCTGTGCTCAAAACCATTGCTAGCCTGACTTCAATTTTTGTTGGTATCCGTCTTGGCTCTTTCATCCTTGGACTGTTTTTCAAGAAAGCGAATGAGAAGGGTGTGATTGCCGGCAGCATAGGCAGTGTGGTTGTGGTGTTTATTGCCAAATACAGTGGTATTTCATGGCCTTGGTTTGCCTTGATTGGCACGGTGGTTTTCTTAGTGTTAGGTGTTGTTGTGAGCCGTTTCTGGGGAGAGGTGACACAGCAACAACACGAATTTATCGCCAAGCAAAAGCACTTGTTCGCTAAGCCTACCGCGAGTCATTACGGCTTGTTGGTCTTTGCGGTTGTGACGATCGCTGCTTGTACTGTTATCCCTGATTGGCTTTATGCCGCTCTTTCTTAATTGACCGATTCTTTACTGGTATATCTATGTTATCGATCTTTGATATCTACAAAATTGGTGTGGGGCCATCGAGCTCACACACTAACGGCCCAATGATTGCGGGTTTCCATTTCACTCAATTAGTCGCAGACAGAATCACAGAGGTGGTGCGTGTTCAGGTCGATCTTTATGGTTCGTTATCGTTAACCGGAATAGGTCACCACACCGATAGAGCAACCATCTTGGGTTTGCTTGGCAATAAGCCAAACACGATTAAGATCACCAGCGCGAATGAAGCGATGCGACGCGCTATCGACAGTGGTGAAATGCAATTGAGTGGCAGCCACGCGATTGGCTTTAACTACCAAACCGACATGCTTTTTCACGAAGACAATCTGCCCCTGCATGAAAACGGCATGATGATTACCGCGTTTGATCAAGCTGGAAAGGTAATTATCGATGAAACCTACTATTCGATTGGTGGTGGTTTTATTGCAACCGCAGATGAGCTGCAAAACGGTACCAAAACTGAATCGGTAGAAGTTACTTACCCTTTCAAGAATGCCGATGAAATGCTGAAACAAGCTGAAGACAACGGCATGAGCCTAGGTGGAATGATTCTGAAAAATGAGTCGGCCTTCCATGATGCAGATGCTATTGCAGAAAAGGCAGACCAGATTTGGCGCGTGATGTCGCGTTGTATGGAACGTGGCTTTGAGACGGAAGGTATTCTTGATGGCGGCTTGAACGTCACTCGCCGTGCGCCAAACTTATTGAAAAAGCTAGAAGCGAATGCAGCCGTTGAAAACGATCCAATGGAAATCATGGATTGGATTAACTTGTTTGCCTTTGCCGTCAGTGAAGAAAATGCGGCTGGTGGTCAAGTAGTCACATCACCAACTAATGGTGCAGCGGGCGTGATTCCGGCTGTGTTGATGTATTACCATCGCTTCATTAAAGAGTTGGATACCAAGCAACTAAAAGACTTTTTAGCGGTATCGGGCGCGATCGGTATTTTGTACAAAACCAACGCTTCCATTTCAGGTGCCGAAGTAGGGTGCCAAGGTGAAGTCGGCGTATCGTCTTCTATGGCGGCTGCGGGTTTAACTGCATTGCGCGGTGGCAGCAACGAGCAGATTTGCATTGCCGCAGAAATCGCGATGGAGCACTCATTGGGTATGACGTGTGACCCAATTGGTGGTTTGGTACAAGTGCCGTGTATTGAGCGAAATGCAATGGGTGCGATGAAAGCAATTAATGCATCACGCATGGCATTGAAGCGTAATAGTAAATCCTTGATCTCACTTGATAAGGTTATCGCGACAATGTACCAAACAGGTAAAGACATGAATAAAAAGTATCGTGAAACCTCATTGGGCGGTTTGGCGCTCATTCATCTCGCACACCCTTGTGAGTAGGGACCGGCTCAGTCTCAAGCTTTTATAAGTCTGATACTCTTGTAAGAAAGACAACAAAAAGCCCAGTCGCATTATCGCTGACTGGGCTTTCAAGTTTTTAGGCAACTAATCTTGCAGTGGGAGTTGGTAGCTGTTTTTAAGCTCTTTCACTGAGATGTTAGATTGAATCGCACTCACGCCTTTGACTCGTCTTATTGAGCTAATACGCTCAAAGTACTCTTCCAAATCCTTTGCTAACACTTGCACCATGTAGTCGGCACCACCTGCAATACAGTGACACATCGGAATCCAATCGGTAACGGCAACAAACTCTTCGAACGGCTCTGTGTTTTCAACTTCGTGGTTGCCCAACGTCACTAAGGTAAAACCAGCCACGTGAAAGCCTAATTTCTTGCGATTGAGCTTGGCGGCATAACCGTCGATATAGCCTGTTTCTTCCATGCGTTTCCAACGGCGCAAACATGGAGTTTCACTGAGGTTTACCTTCTCGGCGAGCTTACTGTTGCTCATGCGACCGTCTTGTTGGATATGTCCTAAGATGGCGATATCTGTGTCATCTAATACTTCTTTGGTGGATTCTTTCTGTTTCATGGTGATTTTAGAAAAATCTTGCTCAAATTTGCATTAATATTAGCCTATATAGCAATTTAATTTCTAGTCGAATCTGTAAACTCTCTCCCTATCAATACTTTACTTACTAGGAGTGAGAGGAAATGAGCTCTCAATTAATGCTGGCGTTCTTGCTATTTTCAACATCGATTGCAATTACACCTGGGGCAGGGAATATCGCATTACTTGGGATTTCAAGTCGTTATGGGTTTGCTGCAACTTTGCCTTTTGTCTCTGGTAACGCTTTTGGCATCATCATCGTACTGGCAGGGTCCAGTGTCGGTTTGGTGAGCCTATTCACTCTTTACCCAGAGCTATACAATATTTTGAAGTACGCGGGTGCGGCTTATTTTCTGTTCATGGCGTGGTCGATTGCCAATATGCAAATCGAAGAGAGCAACACCGATAACCGTTCGGGCTTTGTGTCGGGTGTGTTGGTTCAGGTGTTAAACCCTAAAGGTTGGAAAGGTTGGATTGCTTCGTTAACTGTGTTTTCTCAGTTCATCACTCCGAACGCAGACTATCTGATTCAAGTGGTGACCATTATTGCAGGCATGGTGATCACGGGCGTACCGTGCATGTTGGTGTGGGCGTATTGCGGCACGATGCTTAAAAAGCTGCTTCAATCACCAAAACAGATGATGGTGGTAAACCGTTGTTTGGGCGGAAGCCTCGCACTAGTGGTTGCCTTTATGCTTTATCAACCAGCGTAGAGCGTCTTTACCAAAGAAAAAAAACCACTCCTAAATCCATAGGAGTGGTGTCTAAATATCGACAAAGTCGTTAACGATAAACAGTCAGTTAATCATCACTAATAAGTTAATCATAACTGATACGTTAACAAGGACACTTAAGGAAATTTGCTTACAAGATTAAGCGGTTTCAGCCTCTTTAACTGGAGCTGGGTTACGGATTAGGTGGTCAAATGCGCCTAGACTTGCTTTCGCACCTTCACCCATCGCAATGATGATCTGCTTGTAAGGTACTGTTGTTACATCGCCTGCTGCAAACACACCTTTCATCGATGTTGCGCCATGAGCGTTAATCTCAATCTCACCGCGTGGTGAAAGCTCAACCTTCGAACCTTTCAACCATTCGCTGTTTGGCATTAGGCCGATTTGAACGAAGATACCCGCAAGCTCAATCTGTTTAAGCTCTTCAGTGTTGCGGTCTTTGTATTCCAGACCTGTTACGCGGTTTCCATCACCCAACACTTGTGTGGTTTGAGCCATTTTGATGATTTCGATGTTTGGCGTTGCGTTCGCTTTGTCGATAAGTACTTGGTCAGCACGTAGTGTGTCAGCAAATTCAAGTACGGTTACGTGTTCCACAATACCTGCTAGGTCGATAGCGGCTTCGATGCCTGAGTTACCGCCACCGATAACCGCTGTTTTCTTACCTTTGAACAATGGACCGTCACAGTGTGGGCAGTAAGCAACGCCTTTGTTGCGGTACTCTTGCTCACCCGTAACATTCATTTCACGCCAGCGTGCACCCGTACTTGTGATGACAGTGCGAGCTCGCAGTGTTGCGCCGCTCTCTAGCTCAACGTGGATGTAGCCGTCTTCCGTGTCTTCTGCAGCAATGATGTTTGCAGCGCGCTGCTCAGTCATTACTTCTACGCCGTACTCTTTTACGTGCTCTTCTAGGCTAGCCACTAACTTAGGACCCGTCGTCGCTTTCACTGAGATAAAGTTCTCAATCGCCATTGTGTCCATCACTTGGCCACCAAAGCGGTCTGCAACGACACCAGTGCGAATGCCTTTACGTGCTGCGTAGATAGCTGCTGAGGAACCAGCAGGACCACCACCCACAACTAACACGTCAAATGGTGCTTGTTGATTTAGGTTTGCCGCTTTCTTTTTCGCTGCACCTGAGTCTACTTTATTAAGGATCTCAGCCAGTGACATACGGCCTTGACCGAATAGTTCACCATTAATGAATACACTTGGTACCGCCATGATATCGCGAGACTTCACTTCCTCTTGGAATGCTGCGCCATCAATCATAGTGGTCTTAATCAGCGGGTTAATCGCTGACATCATGTTGAATGCCTGTACCACTTCTGGACAGTTTTGGCACGATAGCGAGATGAAAATCTCTACATTAAGCTCTTGATCTAATTCTTTAATTTGCTCGATTACGTCAGCTTCAAGCTTGATAGGGTGACCACCACTGTGAAGTAGTGCCAATACCAGTGACGTGAACTCGTGACCCATTGGTAAACCGGCAAAACCGATCGCAGTGCCTTTCTCTTGGTTCACGACCTGCATGATAGGGCTGCGCGTGCTTGCGCTGTCATCTCGAGTTACTTCAATTTTGTCGGTTAAAGATGCGATGTCATTTGCTAGGTCTTGGAGTTTGTTTGCGGTATCGCTGTCATCTAGGCTCAGTACTAACTGAACATTGGTTTTTAAGTTTTCTAGGTATGCTTTTAGCTGCTGCTTCATTGCTTGATCTAACATAATCGTGCCTGCTCTTAAATTCTGTGTCTTGGTATTGACCAATACCTTCTTGCTGAAAAAGGAAAATAAAAAGGGGGCGCAAGTCGGCAAATTGAATGTGGTGTTGCTGCTTTGAAAGGGTGGCGCGCAACTGCCCTTTAGGAGGGAGGCCGAAGCGCGCCTGTAGAACCGTTTTATTTGTTCTTTTTAGATAGGCTTAGATTAAATCTTACCTACTAGGTCTAGAGATGGTGCTAGAGTCTCTTCGCCTTCTTTCCATTTAGCTGGGCAAACTTCACCTGGGTTAGCCGCTACGTATTGTGCTGCTTTAACCTTGCGTAGTAGGTCTTCAGCGTCACGACCGATACCTTCAGCAGTGATTTCCATTGCTTGGATAACACCTTCTGGGTCGATTAGGAACGTAGCACGGTCTGCTAGGCCTTGACCTTCACGCATTACGTTGAAGTTGTTTGTGATAGTGCCTGTTTGGTCGCCTACCATGAAGTATTCGATAGTGCCGATTTTGTCAGAAGTATCGTGCCATGCTTTGTGAGAGAAGTGAGTGTCAGTTGATACTGAGTAAACTTCTACACCGCGAGATTGAAGCTCTGCGTATTTTTCTTGTAGGTCAACTAGCTCAGTTGGACATACGAAAGTGAAGTCTGCTGGGTAGAAGAAGAACACTGCCCACTTGCCTTTAACGTCTTGCTCAGTGATTTCTACGAACTCGCCGTTTTTGAATGCTGTTGCGTTGAATGGTTTGATTTCTGTGTTGATCATGTTGGACTCTCTTTCTAATTTGTAGTGTTTAACGCTATCCCGCGTCGATGGAGATATATTGCATCTGCACCGTAAATTAGTGAAATCGGACATTTCTATAGATTCAATAGGCAAATCCTATCTTTGATAGAAGAAAGCTATCGATAAAAGCTATCAACAAAAACTATTAGCAAAAGTCATCAAACATCAGCATCCCCCATTTGAGGAGCTATGCTCTTTAGGCTGTCCTCTACATTTGGCTTATCTCTATTAGCGTGAGCAGCTATTTATAGTGGTGAGTATCTATGTATAGCGTGAACATCTATGTAGACAGTGTTTCTTTAAGTGAGCTGAGATCTCCTATTAATCCATAAATAACGAAAAATTATCATTAATATAATTTATGATAATTTCAGTTAATCACGGTCTCTCCCTATACTCTCTTCATCGAAACGAAATAACGAAGCTAGACTTCGAAAAGCACAGAATAAAAAACGAATTGGAGAAAGTTATGAAAATGAATCACGTAGGCATCATGGTAGGCGACATGGACCAAGCAGTAGAGTTCTACACGAAAGCTTTAGGTCTAAGAATCGTAATGAATAACACTAAAGTGATGGAAGAGCGTGAATCAGCAATTGGCCGTATGTGTATTGCTGTATTTGGCGAAGGCTTCAAAGGCTTCAACATTGCTCACCTAGTAACTTCAGACGGTATCGGTGTTGAGCTGTTCGAAATGGTTGACCGTGAAGAGCGTCATAACGTTGATTTCTCTCGCCTAGGCATTTTCCACTTCTGTCTACAGCTTCCAAAAGAGCAGTTTCATTCAGCTATCAAGCGTGTTGAAGAGTTTGGCGGTAAAGTACGCATGGACATTCACCGTTACCACCCAGAAGACGAACTAAAACAAGCACAAATGGTTTACCTAGAAGACCCGTTTGGCAACCTATTCGAGTTCTACTCTCACTCATACGAAGATACGTACGCGACAGATTACGAGTAATCGCGTTACTGCCTTCTATAAGGTAGAAAACCGAAACACCCCCTAAAGAGGATTGGTAGAGATACCAATCTTTTTTTGTACCTTGAACTCACATAGATTCGATTAAAGCGGTTACTAAGTTACCTATGCTGGTTAAATAATTAAATATTGTTAATTTTAGAATTACCAATTAAATCAGAGAGTGCAGTAATTACTTTTTTTGTGATTTAATGAGGTATTTTACACCATAACTTGGTTTTTTTTACCACCTGTTTTATTTATTTGACTTTTAAATCACTATAGAGCTTTGATAGATATAAGATATACGTTGGTACGCAAATTGATTACGGATAAGTCTTTTAGTCAAGAATGTAGCGTTTATTAAACGCCTAGTTACTCACTTTAGGTATTATGAGGTTTTTCGATGATTAATAATCGACTTTTTGTATCAATATTTCTTTTTTTTAGCGTAACTTTTTCGTTTCTGGTTCCTGCTGAGACTCTTACAACTGGAAAAGATATAAAAATATTAAAGAAGGATTCAAGTGTTACAAGTAGAGAAGAGTTTGTATTAGATAATAGCAGTATTATTTCAGCCTTGGCCTCTTATAAAGTGCCAGCTGTGAGCTTTACGGTTATAGAGAACAACGAGATCGCTAGGGCTGATGCAATAGGCTACATAAATAGTAGTGGCTCGAAAGAAGTCGATGTAAACACACTATTTCAAGCTGGATCAATATCAAAATCTATTTTTGCAATTCTTGCTTTAAGCTTAGTTGATAGTGGACTCATTGATTTAGATGACAATGTCGAGCCATTTCTTGGAAGTTGGCGTATACCAAACTCTAAAAATTATCAAAATGACGATGTGACCTTACGGACAATATTGAGTATGTCATCTGGTTTGGGTGTTGGTGGGTATTTTGGCTATTCACCTGGAGAGCCAATACCGAGTCTTCTCGAAACGCTGGGTGGTAAAGAACCTGCAAATAGTAAGCCTGTTGTGTTAACACAAAAGCCTACCAGCGCGTATGAGTATTCGGGCGGTGGCTATCAGGTTGTTCAGTTAATTACTGAGAATATCAGTCAAATGACTGCTCAGAGAGCTGCTAATAAGTTTATTTTTGAGCCGCTTGCGATGCTCAATTCAAGTTATGCTCAACCCACATATGATAATTTAGCCAACGTGGCTCAAGCAACTGATAGTGATGGTAAGGCATTTCCATATCAGTGGAGAGTTTATCCTGAATACGCAGCAGCTGGCCTTTGGAGCACACCTACTGATCTTGGGAAGTTTATCATATCAATTAATAAAGCTTACAGAGGGTCTAATAAACAAATCGTTAGCCCTTTACTTGCAAGGCAATCTCTTTCTCGTCAGAAAAATACACCTTATGGATTAGGCTTTGTAGTGAAGGGCCAAGGTGATAACCTTCATTTTATGAAGCTGGGCCAGAACTCGGGTTACCAAGGTTGGCTGGTTGGACTACCGAACACCGGTCAAGGCGCTGTGATTATGACAAATTCTGATAATGGAAGAGACCTCGCTCAAGCTCTAATTTATTCGATTGCTGAAACTTATCACTGGCCGATCGTTGGTCAGCTTGAAGATGCTTGGATGATAAAATAGACCTCAGCTTTTATATCACTTATTTTTATTAATAATTCAATGTGGACAAGCAGCTTTAAAAGCATTTCTTTGTTTAGAAGTACGTGGTTTAAGTATTTTGTGTAATAGGATGTTTTGAACGTTTTTTGAACTTGGTAGGTTATTGATCCTGTTGTTTTTCAAAGTACTGATGGACAGGCCGCAGTACTTTGATAGGTTTTGTTAAAGTTGACGTTTTGACGATAAAACCTTTCATGAATATGACGGAAGAAAACGATCTTCATGAAAACATGGTGCATTCATACCGGATGGTAGCCTTTGCTGAACAGTGACTATACTCAGCACTGTATGGCAAACCAAAAAACAACGAAAACAGAGAAACATGCACAGATTAGCGCCCCAAAACCACATGAAAAAACTACATGTCATCTTCATCGCTCTTATTCTTATGATATTAGCTGGTTGCACCTCGACGTCGGCGGTCGGTAGTTCTAAAACAAAGGAATATGCCAAGTCACATGCTCTTGCTGGGAAAGCGTCTTGGTATGGCGATAAATTCCATGGAAGGCTTACAGCAAGTGGTGAGACGTATAATATGAATGCGAATACTGCGGCTCATAAAACCTTACCTTTCGGCACGATCGTGAGAGTGACCAATACAGACAATAACAAGTCTGTTGATGTGAAAATTAACGATCGAGGCCCTTACGTAAAAGGCCGAGTTATCGACCTTTCACACAAAGCATTTGCGAAAATCGGCAACGTTAAGCAAGGCACAGTTCCTGTTAGAATCGAAATTGTTGATGACAGTAATACCTTTAGGTACAAGCATTAATCACCTCTAAGTCTGAATTGGTTTGTGAAACTGTAGGGGTTGGTAGAGATACCAACCTTTCGTTTTAGGTCATCAACTTGGGCTCAACGAGAGCGTATTTTAAATAGATCGATGGAAAGACACCGGGGCCCCTGTCAGAACTCAATCTCTACTCAGCTCAGCCTCAGATAGTGATAGAATCCCCGCATCAGAATTACCGAGAAACTCTATGTTTATCCATCAAGTTAATGACATCGACTGGCTAGTTATTACCGCTTTTGAAGAACTGAAAACTATGTTTATCGAAGATGCAGGCAGGATTCCTCGCTGCTTCTCTGTCGCTAGCGAATTGAGCCTGATTGATCAAGCCAAGCGCGCTTATGGATACTTACCTCCACTCCGCGGTGTAATCACCGATACCGGCACTTTTCAAAGCCCGGATAATGAAGAAGATTTGAATCCTCAGCTTGCCTGCTTAGTTGAAGGGTGTGGTCGAGTGTTTATCTATCACGGAGGCTTTGTCGCTTTTGTGGATGATGAACAAACCTTCATTACCCGAATGGATTAGGCTAAAAATTAGCTTTGGAAAAATGAATGTGGGAACTGAAAATAACTTAAAGCATGATAAACCGCTTGTGCTTGAGCTGAAAGAAGCTCCTTTAGCAAGGAGCTTCCAATATTTTGTTAGATCTCTTCGCCTGTATCTAACCAAGGTGTGCCTTGGAGATTAGGGTAACCCTCTAGGTAAGTAATTTCAGCACCGGTTTCACTTTTTACTTTCCTAACAATGTCAAGAAATGTCTTTTCTGTCCATTCCTCAGGAGTTCCAACCATTGCTTGTGCCATTTCGCGGCTAATTTGCATAAGCCCACCAGTTTGTTTTTTGAACGTAGCATATGTATCTAGATGATACCCACCTTCGTACTCCCAAAGACAAGCTGTAATCCTCAAACTGTCACTGCCCTCAACATCGCGATTGGCTTGAGCTACCCAAACTGCTCCCTCGCAAGAAGCCATTTTAATAGATGCACCACTTGCTGCAGCTAAAGCTGCCATTGAAGACCCTTCAAAAGGATTAATTAGCTTGAATCGGCCTGGCTCAGAAGGTGGCTTAGAAAATGATGGGATTGGTGTGTTCTCTGTTGCGTTATTAATATTTTGTCCTAGCCCGTCGCTAGCAGCAGCTATTACAGAGGAACGGTGACTATTGGTTTCAATATTAAAAATTCGATAATACTCAACGGTTTTAGTTTTCTCTACCAAAGAGTTGTTTAGGGAGCCACAGCCAGCCAACGCCAGGGTCATTAGGACAGAAGCAGCAAAGCGAGTTTTTTGCATAATAAGTCTCTGATTTTATTATTAAGTAATAAGAATGCGGGTGAATATATGTTACGTAATTATATAAAATCAAAATAATTCCTATTAAGTGCAATCTATTTCACACTAATGGGCTCGATATTACGTGTTTTTGGTTATGTAGAGCGCTGCTTGCGAATTTAATTTTCTATTGATACCTATGTCATTTTCTTATTTATTCCACTCAAGTTATTATAGCAATCAATCTTGTTTGTTTACTGAAAATACTGGTGGGTAGCCAAACGCTTTTTTATAAGCGCTAATGAAGTTAGAAGGGTGTCGATAACCTGCTTGGTAAGCTACCTCAGTGATTGACACCAACCCTTGTTCTAAGTGCTTGCGTGCCATTTCTAACCGACGACGTCTTATGTAGCTTTTGATGCTGCAACCAATCACGTCTTTGAACTTTCTTCTAAGGTTTGACTCGCTAGTAGTCGCGTATTCAGCCAAGGACTTAACTGACAAGTCTTTGTCGAGGTTCTCCTCGATGTAATTAATCAACTCATCAATCGAGTGCTTAGCACTTTCAGTCGCCGCTGTTTGTGTTTCCGTAACTCCGACTTCTAACGCGGTATCACTATTAGACAGCTGTTCGAACACTTCTAATACCAAGCTGTGCGTTAATGCCTCTAGCTTAATCTTCTTAAATGTGTCGCTTCCATCTTGTAACTGGATGATCTTGTCGAGTAGTTCTCGTAATTGATGATTTGATTGCAAGTCGAAATGGGATAAGTGTTGAGAAATGAAATCGTCAATCCGGCTGCCAGATTCTATGCGTTCTTGGATCCAATGGTGCGGGATGAGTACTTTTAATTTAGAAACCTTGTTGCCTTTTTGAACAGTTCGTCGGAACGTCGCGGGTTTTGCTAGATTGACTACCAAGGCTTGATAGCCATGTTTTGAATCCATAACGAAGTTTGAATCGTCGTAGCCGAAATCGAGTTTTCCTTCTTTTAAAATTATTAAAATCAGAGCCTTACGAGCCGTCGAGATGACTTGGTGATCTTTGAGTTCTGTCGTGGTTCCCCAGTGCAGAGAGAAGTTCTCTTGCACCTTGCAAATATCCACATGGCCTTCAATGAGAGGGACTGTTTCTGAGTATTGCTCCGATACCATTTGAAAATTTTCTTCACTCCCTACCCAACGCACGAGGGCACTTTTCTTAAGAGGTGAAGGTATTCGACTATTCATAAGCTCCTGCCAATTTTCATAACAATCCAGTCACTTTGGATAACTCAATCTGCTGTTCCCAAGTGAAAAAGAAAATTAAAATAAATGATAATCAATATCATTAACTGCAATTGGATTATCATGAAATGGATTTTTTTCGTTACCGTTCTGTTCACTCAAATAGTAAGTGCACAGGCAATGATCGTTAAAGCCAATAAGCCTCAGCGTATTGAGCTCCACTCTCAGCAAGACACGTTTTTAAAGATCAATGAACCGGGTTACTACCGTGGTTTTATCCGAAGCCAAAGCCACATGGAACACGTAATTGCTTTTAATTCCGCTGGCGACCCAATAAAAAAATTACTGAATCATGAGGCGAGAGAGACTGAGATTTTCTGGTATGTCGATGAAGCTTACACCTATCGAATTGAAATGAAGAGTGCTGATACTGAGGCATCTAAGGCTGAAATGCAGCCTTTTCTGATCCTTCCTAGTATCATTTTAATTAGATTAGCGGCTCTTCTCCGCTTAGATGAGTCTATAAACTAACAATAAAACCGCTAACACATTGATTTACAATCGCTTCCCACCTTATATATCAGTGTTGTAGTTTGTCGTTATTATCTTCCGCTCTATTTAACTTTAAAGGCCAATCCGTACAGTCTGTAACGCTTGAAGAAAGCTCTCATTCAGTACTCGTCAAGTGCAAGCGAGATAGACGCTGTAAAGTTGTTGATCCTGAGACTGGAGCTCCGCGCACCGTCGACCACTACGTTCACCGTCGCCTGTCGGATTTACCTGTCAGTGGTCGCCCTTGCGTTATAGAAATTGAATTGGCTCAGACAAGGGATAGGCTCGGCCGAAGGTTGATTGAAGAGGCTGATTTTGTTGATAAGGGGAGTCGTTATACAAAGAGGTTCTGTCACTTTATTAGTGGACTGTGCCGCTATATGAGCATCCACGCAGTGTCGAAGCATTTAGACATACGCTGGGAAACCGTGAAAAATATCGATAAAGCATTCCTTCTCTCTACCTTGCCTGCTTTAGAGCCTAAGAAGTTGACCAACCTTGTTCATATTGGCGTTGATGAAGTCGCCAGGGCTAAAGGCCATGATTATATGACCGTCGTTTATGATCTCGTTTCAGGACAACTTATTTGGGTTGACCATGGGCGGACTTCAAACGTACTCATCAACTTTTTTGAACAATTATCACCGCAAACGAGAGACGGCATCCAAGCGGTATCAATGGATATGGGGCAATCTTACCAATCAGCAGTGAGAAACGCTCTTCCGAATGCAGACATCGTTTTTGACCGGTTTCACGTTATGCAGAACTACTCTCTTCTGATAAGGAAAGAGCGTAATAAAGCGTTTAGGAAAGGAACACATGACGAGAAGAAAATGCTTAAAGGGACGCTATTTTTACTCCTCAAAAATGCGCCGAAATTAAGCGATAAGCAGTCAGATAGGCTAGATGATTTACTGGAAAGCAATAAGACTCTTTGTACGATTTATATGCTCAAAGAGCAGCTTCAAGCCTTATGGGATGAACGTAATTTTGACTTGATGATCGCAGCGCTTGATGCGTGGTGCCAGCTTGCTAAAAAGACGAGGATCTTATCTCTCATCAACTTTGCAGACGCGCTTTGGGAGAGAAGAGTTGGGATCTGCAACTATGCAAAATATAAGCTGACGAATGCCCGAGTGGAAGCAGGGAATGTATCGATAGGTCTTCTTAGACGGAGAGCCCGAGGAGTAAGGGATACTGATTACTTTAAATTGAAGATTAGACAAACCTCAATCCTAGAAACTCACTCTACCATTTATCCGGAAATCAAGCTCATCTAAGCGGAGAAGAGCCACTGAGCTAATGTACCGAAAACAGTGAGTGATACTGAGGGAGTTATCACACTATGTGAGCCGATGAGCGAACGCAGGCATGAACTCTAAGTTTTCGCGAATCGTTTCTAGTAGAGCTTCATCAATGTGCGATCCCGTATCGACGATTGGGTTTAGGATCAGGGCGCGTTTCGCTGTGGCAATATCTCCCGTGATTGCTGCTTTTACGGTGAGGGTTTCAAACTCTTTCATTTGCTGGATCAAGCGCAGCGTGTCACTGTCAAAAGGCTCGACGTTGAGTGGGATGATTTCACTGCTGGTGAGCACAGAGCTGACTTCCACCGCGCAGTCATCTGGCAACCCTTGTATTGCGCCGTTATTGCGGGTGTTTACATGCATGATAGAGCGCTTGTTGTTATTAATACTGCTCATCAACTCACAAGCCGCTTCAGAGTAATAGGCACCTCCACGCTCTTCTAACAGTTGAGGTTTGGTGTCTAACATTGGGTCTTTGTATATCTCAAGCAGTTGTTTCTCAACTTGAGCCACCAAGTCGGCGCGGTTAGCGTTGTTCTTCGACGCCTCAAACTCTTTATCTAAGATATCTCGAGACTGATAGTAGTAACGCAGGTATGCACATGGAATGATGTTGAGTGAGCGAATCAACTCGCCGTCCCATTCAAAGGGAGGGATATTTTTCGGCATCATTTGATCATTGCCACCAAGAAGTTGATTGATGACCTCACCCAGTTTGTCTTGTCCTTCATGTAGCACCTTACGAGCCCACACTAAGTGGTTCAAGCCCGCAATTTGCATCGTAATGTCTTCACGTTTTGCGCCAAGCATTTTGGCTGCACCAAGCTCCATGTTGACTGGAACGTTACACAGACCAACGGTTTTAATCGACGAGTGTTTAAGCAGAGCTTCGGTAACCATGCCTGATGGATTGGTGAAGTTGAGTAGCCATGCGTTCGGGCACAATGCTTCCATCTCTTTCGCGATTTCTAATGCAATCGGGATAGTTCGACAGGCGTTTGAGAAACCACCCAGCCCGTTAGTTTCTTGGCCGATCATTCGATATTTCAAGGCGATATGTTCATCACGCAATCTTGCTTCTAGTCGACCAGCTCGAAATTGAGAGCATACGAAATCGGCGTCTTTCAGAGCCAATTGTCGGTCCGTGGTGAGGTGAATATTAATTTCGCAGTCCACTTTATTAATCATACGCTTGGTTAGATCGGCAATGATTTGAGCTTTTTCTAACCCAGCCTCGATATCTACTAACCACAGATCAGTAATAGGTAATTCGTGATGACGTTTTAATAAGCCTTCAACTAACTCAGGGGTGTAACTTGAACCACTACCTATCACGACGACTTTTAATTTTTGTTCTTGTTTCATGTTATTCACCATTAGACTTTTAGATTACGTGATTGGCTCTTCTCCGCTTAGATGAGTCTATAAACTAACAATAAAACCGCTAACACATTGATTTACAATCGCTTCCCACCTTATATATCAGTGTTGTAGTTTGTCGTTATTATCTTCCGCTCTATTTAACTTTAAAGGCCAATCCGTACAGTCTGTAACGCTTGAAGAAAGCTCTCATTCAGTACTCGTCAAGTGCAAGCGAGATAGACGCTGTAAAGTTGTTGATCCTGAGACTGGAGCTCCGCGCACCGTCGACCACTACGTTCACCGTCGCCTGTCGGATTTACCTGTCAGTGGTCGCCCTTGCGTTATAGAAATTGAATTGGCTCAGACAAGGGATAGGCTCGGCCGAAGGTTGATTGAAGAGGCTGATTTTGTTGATAAGGGGAGTCGTTATACAAAGAGGTTCTGTCACTTTATTAGTGGACTGTGCCGCTATATGAGCATCCACGCAGTGTCGAAGCATTTAGACATACGCTGGGAAACCGTGAAAAATATCGATAAAGCATTCCTTCTCTCTACCTTGCCTGCTTTAGAGCCTAAGAAGTTGACCAACCTTGTTCATATTGGCGTTGATGAAGTCGCCAGGGCTAAAGGCCATGATTATATGACCGTCGTTTATGATCTCGTTTCAGGACAACTTATTTGGGTTGACCATGGGCGGACTTCAAACGTACTCATCAACTTTTTTGAACAATTATCACCGCAAACGAGAGACGGCATCCAAGCGGTATCAATGGATATGGGGCAATCTTACCAATCAGCAGTGAGAAACGCTCTTCCGAATGCAGACATCGTTTTGACCGGTTTCACGTATGCAGAACTACTCTCTCTGATA
>AAZW01000026.1 GCA_000169995.1 Vibrionales bacterium SWAT-3
AAAATGGGTCATTAAATTAGAGGGTTTGGGGATACCCTAATAATTTACCATAAACTAATTTAGTAGAATCACTGACACATTTTTGCCCCAAAGTGTGTTTAGAGCGCATGAAGCTATCATGAGAACTATTTGGGCAACAGAGTGTTCACAAATTGTCTAACACTTATTCGTGCATCAGGCTGGAACATATTTTGCCGATCAATTCATGCTACACAGAAAAAATCTGTATTTAGTGATGTAGGCACAGAACTTTAGAGATTAAGCTGTTGTTATTCAATGCAAAACAGATGTATGGTTTACGTCATTAAGATACTAGACAGAATAATTCTATATTTAAGTGCAGAATTATTCTGTCTAATATAGCTGTTAGGCTACAAAATTAATATACGGACAAAAATGGATTATTTGAGTATAAATAAAGAAGCATGGGATAAAAGAACCAAGGTACACATTGAATCGGAGTTCTATGATGTCGCATCATTTAAGAATGGTAGATGTTCGCTAAATCCAATCGAGCTAAAACAAGTAGGAAATGTTCAAGGAAAGTCTCTATTGCACCTACAGTGTCATTTTGGTCAAGATACCTTGTCTTGGGCTCGCTTAGGTGCAGAGGTCACAGGTGTCGATTTATCTGCTAATGCAATCAAGCATGCTAATTCACTAAAGCAGGTTTTGGATTTAAAAGCGGATTTTATTGAATGTGATGTTGTTCAATTTGGTCATGAAAATAAGCAACAATTCGATATCGTATTTACTTCATACGGTGTGTTGTGTTGGCTACCCAACTTAGTTGATTGGGCACAGACTATTGCCAAGGCACTAAAAGTCGGCGGGGAGTTTCACCTAGTTGAGTTCCATACGTTTCATGACTTGCTATCTGGTTACTCGTATTTTCCGGATAGAGCGCCTGACGTTGAAGAGGGCGGCACTTATACAGAAAACTGCGATGGTACAAAATCAACTACGGTTACTTGGTCTCATCCAATAAGTGAGGTTATAAACGCCTTAATCGACGCAGGTTTAAAGATTGAGTCTTTCTCTGAGCATCCATATAGCCCATATAACTGTTTTGATGATTTGGAGTCAGTATCAAACTTGGGATACCAAATGTTGTATAAAGGTCAACAGATTCCTTTGTTATATTCAATCAAAGCGCGAAAAGTCGCCTTACAATTCTTTCAAGCAGACAGCTAACAGTCAGCAATTTTGGCTTGATTCAGTTAAGTGATTACGGTGGCATTGATTGAGTGTAGTGGCGACTAGCTGCTACTCAACAAGGCGTTGATATGACCCCCACTGTCAATTAAAAACGTAGAAGTTTCTGCTCCCTCATTTCAGAGCCTTTGTTCATTTTGGGATAGTGTTACCGCATAGATGAAGCAAGTAATGTCGTCGGTTCTCATGCTGATATACGTGGATTGCTCATCGTTTGATGAGTAGAGCCTACCTTACTTGTTCCGTCGTAGCACCTGTCTTCAGTCTATGCTCGTGGTTCAATACAGCCGAAGCTATATTGCCGTCCTAACGCCGTCGGTGTTTGTGCCACTCCCGATGCTTTATCCAATGCGATAACACTAATTCTGTCTTCATGCCGGTAAACGAGCGATTCGAGTTCTAGGATCTACGTCGCTAATGACAACTTCACGCGCAATGGCCCAGATGTAAGCGATCATCTCTCTTGCGATGGCGACCACAACGACATTTCGGTGTTTACCTTTTTGTAATAGTCGTTGGTAACGACGACATAACCTTTGCTGGGCTTGCCAAGCGATATCAACTATCTCTTTAGGCAGCCCTTCTTGCCTTAGTTGCAGCTCTACAGATATGTTCGCTTTATGCTTATAGGTGTGTGCGCCTTCAACGAGTAACCGTCTGGCTCGACTGTTGCCACACTTTGTTAAGCTGCCACGACGAGTTTTACCTCCACTGGAGTTTTCTGTTGGAACAAGCCCAAGGTAAGCCATAAGCTTTCTTGGATGGTCGAACCGCCGTAAGTCACCCAGCTCAGCTATTGTGCCAAGAGCTACGAGTAACCTAACACCCCGCATAGCTTGAATGGCTTTCACAACAGGATAGTATCGCCAGTTTTTGACCTGATGGAGCAGTTCATTATCGAGTCGTTGCAGCCGCTGTATCCGCTCATTGATTGTAATGATCATCTCTTGCAAGACGATTTGTTGACTATGGTGAGGAAGAATGAGGTCGGTCAGCCACCGTAGATGCTTTTTAGACCAGTTATCATTGACCGTCGCTTGGATATTATTGCGAAGAAGAAAGCCTTTGAGTTGGAACTTTGCGTCTTTGAGATCTTTCATTGCCGTTTCTCTGGCACGCGAGAGATCTCGAATAGCTTCATCTTCGGCTTCTGGTACATAGATGGGTGTAAGCTCTTCGGCTTTTAACAGCTTGGCGAGCTTTGCTGCGTCTCGTTTGTCAGTTTTAACTTTATCGCCTGGCTTCTTAGGTATAAGTGATGGAGCGACGACATAGCAGCAGTGTCCAAGGCTCGTAATCAGGCGATAAGTCCAGTAACCACACGGTCCTGCTTCATAGACAAAGTGCAGAGTGGCTTTTGGATACTTGGATTGCAGTTGTCTGGCTAATTTAATAAGCGCGGACTTGTTAGATTTAATACGGCCAAGGTGTTGTGGGTTTGCCCCTCGATGTTCTTGTAAAACAGCGACTTGAATAAATGACTTATGCGTATCTAAGCCAATGAAAATTATGCTATCTTTACTCATGCTAGCCTCCAAATTTAGTTGTTTGACGCACTAATTATGGCTCTGGCTTAAAGCTAACCCACGATATTGGAGGCTAGCACCTTTCGTGGGGGTCATTATGTCTAGCAACCTTATCGAGAGATCAAACAAGTGAAGTATATAATAGCCATCATTTTTTCATTACTCGTGGTGGGGTGTTCGTACGAAGATATTAAAGAGTCGATAGTTCCAAAGGAAGAATCATCTTTTGCCAAGGGCTATTTAGAACAACTTCGATTAAAGAATTATGAGTACATAAAATCTCAAATGCATCCAGAGCTTCTTGCCAAAGTAACAGTTGAAGAACTGGATAAATTGTCTGGATTTTTTCCAGAAGGTGAGCCTTTAAATACTGAATTAATGGGTTCAAATGTTCGTACATTCAATGATGTTTGGTCAGCGAATTTTTCGTTTGAGTCTAAATTTGAAGTAGATTGGTCAATATCAAGTGTTTCCATGATGAAGCAAGATGGAAAGATTTTGGTGACTGGAGTTAATGTTTATCGAACCAATGAATCACAAAAGGTATTAAACTCTTTTGGTAATGCAGAAATAAGTATTTCTAGGGTTTTAATATTTGCACTAACAGTAGTTACTCCAATCTTCATGATCGTAACTTGCTTTTTTGTTTACCGAACCCCCATAGAGAAAAAATGGCGCTGGTACTTATTGTCGTTTGTTGGTCTCGGTGCGATAGCAATGAATTGGACTACTGGCGAAATAGCCACGAAAATAGCAACAATAAAACTCCTTGGTTTTGGTGCTGGTGCTGCAAGCGAATTCGCTCCGTTTATATTTACTTTTACAATACCTATCGGGGCAATAACATTTTGGCTAAAACGCAAAAAAATGATTGAACAAACAATTGCTAACAAGGCCAGTCAGCAGGACGCAGCATAGCTGCGCCTCTGCTGGCGGCATTAAATGGCAATCATGGATATCGAAGCTATCAAACAAGTTCTGAGATCTTGGTTAGAGGAAGGCTACCTAGAAGGTGAACTATCAGTAGAGCCAGAATGGTATGTCTTGTGGCAGCCTGAAGAACTGGAAGAATTCAATCGCGACTATCAGATCGCCGAGTACGCTCCTGGCTTTTTAACATTCGGCGGCAATGGTGGCGGTGAGCTTTTGGTTGTGAATGAAGCAGAAGAGGTGTTTTACATTCCAAGCATTGGTATAGCACCAGAATCGGCCATTAAGATTGCAAATAGCCTGCAAGAATTTAAAGGCTACATGCAGCAATGAACAAGCCATTTAACAAGGCCAAGCAGCATCGCGCACTCTGTGCGCTGTACCTCGCTACGCTCGGCCGCTGTTGGCGGCGTTATCCCTACTTTTCATAATACTTACCAGCCAAAATAGAGCAAAGTGCGTAACTCGCTTTTGTCCAATTCCGTGATTGTTAAGTTCGATGAAGAGATAAAGCCTTCAAATCAAGCTAAGTATGCTTTGAAAATGTGATTAAAAAGGCTGAGTCAGTAACCTGCTCAGCCCTTTCATTTATTGTTCTATACAGCCTGTGTTGATGCGCTAACTAAAGGTAACGACTTCTCAAATGATCTTTGAAGTATTGCGCATTCAAAGTTTCGCCTGTTGCGCCTTTCACCAAATCATCAGTGCTTAGTAGGCTGCCTTTGCTCCAAATATTCGATTCTAGCCAAGTGAAGATAGGGGATAGGTCGCCGCTTTCAATTACTGAGTTTACATCGACTGTCTTCTTCATTGAAGCCATGAACTGCGCCGCGTACATCGCACCTAGTGTGTAAGATGGAAAGTAGCCGAATGCGCCATCTGTCCAATGGATATCTTGCATACAGCCATTGGTGAAGTTACCTTCTGTGCTTAAACCTAGGTAAGACTGCATCTTGCTGTTCCATAACTCAGGCACATCAGTGTGCTTGATTTTACCGTTTATCAGGTCACGTTCAATCTCGTAACGTAAGATAACGTGCGCTGGGTAGGTCAGCTCATCGGCATCAACACGGATGAAGTCTTTCTTCACGCGAGTATAGATCTTCTGGAAGTTATCTTTCTCAAATTCTGAGCCTGAGAACTGTTGTCCTGCTAGGTTGGCTAAGTGTCCGATGAATGGGTCGCTGCGGCCAACTTGCATCTCGAAGAACAAAGACTGAGATTCATGAATACCCATAGAGCGAGCTTCACCGGCAGGTTGGCCTGCTAGGTGTTTAGGTAAGCCTTGCTCATAACGTGCATGTCCTGTTTCGTGGACGATGCCCATTAAACTTTGAACGAATTCAGCTTCATCGTAGCGAGTCGTGATACGTACGTCTGAAGGAACACCACCACAGAAAGGGTGAACACTTTCATCTAATCGGCCGTGTTCGAAATCGAATTGAAGCAGCTTCATCACT
Source organism: Vibrionales bacterium SWAT-3 (assembly GCA_000169995.1). Classification (GTDB taxonomy): domain Bacteria; phylum Pseudomonadota; class Gammaproteobacteria; order Enterobacterales; family Vibrionaceae; genus Vibrio. The sequence continues at coordinate 5,132 of AAZW01000026.1, forward strand.
TCTAGGCCAAGTGCTTTTTGTTTCTCTGTCGAGTAGATAGCCGATGGCGCGTTAAATTGCTCGCTCGATTGCTTTTCGATCACTTCGTCAATCAGGCTTGGTAGCCAAGTTTTAACGTCTGCAAATAAGACATCCAATGAAGTAGAGCTGGTGCCCGGTTCGTAGATATCCAGCATCGCATCATAAGGGGTTAAGTTAGCGGCATCGGCGCGGATTTGTGCTTCTTCACGCGATAGCTCAACCACTTCACGCCAATTCTTTTCAAAACCAACCCAGTCGTTTTCTCCACGTTGGCTACGCCACGCATGCTCACACTTTGAACCCGCTAGAGATTTCGCTTCAACCAGTTTTTCTGGAAGTAGGTTAGCTTGTTGCCATTGGCGTTTTATTTCACGAAGTGACGATTGTTGTTCGTTGTTCAGCGCTTCGTTTTCAGCGTCTGCAATCCAATCGCCCAGTTGTGGCTGAGTCATTAAGCCGTGAATGTGAACAGAAAGCTCGGCCATTGCTTCACTGCGTGCTTGGTTACCGCCAGCTGGCATCATGGAAGCTTGGTCCCAACCACAGATAGAGGCTAGGTGTTGAAAGCGTGAACATTTTTGAGAGTGTTCGACTAGTTTTTTGAATGCGCTCATTTGACTACTCTTAATTTGGTTTCTTTAAATGACCCATAAGGCTGCATCAGTTTAAGGGGCATCTCGATGTTTAGTACTTTGAAGTTGGTCACTTCACTTTGTTTCTGAGGCTGTTCTTCTCAGTAGAAGATATAGCCCAAACAAGGTAGGGCAGTGATATGCCAGTAATTTACTATTTGTTAACAAATTAAACTGTACCATTGTGCACAAAATCAGTGACTTGTATAGCTGATGGCAATTGTTGCTTGCGAATTGTTCAGATACACGGTATTGATGATAGATCGCTGAACAAGAATGACAATGATATGGATATTTTGAACTTTGAGGCATTTCTGATTGCCATCACTATTTTAACGCTAACGCCGGGTTTAGATACGGCATTGGTGATTCGCAATACCAGTCGCTCTGGCTTAGCTGACGGCTGTATGACGAGCTTCGGTATCTGTGCTGGGTTATATGTACACGCCTTTTTCTCTGCAGTCGGTATTTCTGCGATTCTTGCTCAATCGGCAGAGCTATTTCAAGCCGTAAAAATGGTGGGTGCAGTTTACTTAATCTGGCTTGGTTTAAGTAGCTTACGTGCCTTAATGAAAAATGGTGGTGGGTTGAAAGTAGGCGAGCAAACTCAACAAGCCTACAGTGCCAAACGATCGCTACGAGAAGGCTTTTTATCTAACGTTTTAAACCCAAAGACCGCAGTCTTCTATTTGGCATTTTTACCTCAATTTGTTAACCCTGAAGGCTCGCCGTTATTGCAGTCTATGCTTATGGCTTCGGTTCATTTCATTATCGCTATGCTTTGGCAATGTGGTTTAGCAGGGGCGTTAAATTCTGCTAAAAATCTACTAAAGAATGCAAGCTTCATGAAGTGGATGGAAGGCGTAACCGGTATGGTATTGGTGGGGTTAGGCGTCAAGCTTCTGATGGAAAAGCCCGCTTAGTTTCTGTCTCCTTATGAACAATAGAAAGCCCGCGCTAGGTTCTTGTTACCAAAATAGCGTGGGCTTTGTCGTATTACACGGCAGGAAGGGCGGGATCGAACTTTAACCATTGAAAATAATGGATTTATTTTACAGGGAACTTTTTTAGATAATCACGATCTGATCATGAAGTAAAAAAACATGAGAAATTCGCACATGATTATCATTGAGCAACTTAAAAAAGTGAAAGATACCCGTTCGCACATCAATCAAGTTTATCCTGTTATGGAAGTCGCTTTCGTGGTCATAACAGCCATGATTTGTGGTCAAAATAAATGGACAGAGATTAAGGATTTCGGTGAAGGAAATATCGAGTGGTTACGTGAGTATTTCCCCTACGAAAATGGTCTTCCCACTCGACATAATATAGCTGCGATCATGAGATCCGTTGTGCCAGAGACGCTATTGGAAGCTATGGTGGGCTGGGTCAATTTGCACAGAGAGAAGCATGCTCAGCCTATAATCAGTGTTGATGGGAAGGTTCTAAAAGGGGCAAAAGCAAGCAAACAACAGCACCCCCTCTATATGGTTTCGGCATTTGATGTAGACGAGGGTTTGACTCTCACACACCAACCTTGTGACGGCAAAGGTATGGAGCTGCTAGCAATAAGAAACATGCTAGACGCTTTAGATATCAAAGGATGTTTATTAACTGCTGATGCCCTGCATTGTCAGGTTGAAACACTGAATAAAGTAGTTGATAAAGGTGGAGATATCCTAGTACAAGTTAAACTGAATCAACCAAGTTTATTAGCAGAAATTGATGTGCAATTCCAATACTATTGGGCTTTGCCTGAAGATAAACAGGAATCATACATCACGGAAGAGAAAGGGCATGGTAGAAAAGAGGTTCGTGAGGTTTACGTGCTTCCTGCAGCCTTCAGCGAAGCACTCAGACAGAAGTGGTGTCTCGTAAAAAGCATTGTTGCAGTGGTAAGAGATAGGAGTGTCAAAGGGAAAGGAAGTTATGAAACCTCGTACTATATTTGCACAGACCATTTATCTTTAGAGTTAGCCTCAAAGGCAACAAGAAAGCATTGGCATATTGAGAATCAGCAGCACTGGGCGTTGGACGTAATTTTCAAAGAAGACGAGCAGCGAATTTACGCTGGGGATTCAGCGTTGAATATGGCTTGTTGTCGTCGCTTTGTGCAGAACCTATTTAGAAAATCAGAGGGTAACTTGTCTGTACCAAGAAAGATGAACCAAGCCGCATGGAATAAAGATTACAGGGAAAAAGTTCTTTTTACATCAGATTAACAAAGTATATTCGCGCCCTTACACGGCAGGTGTCTTGTTGCCGTGTATGTAGATGACAATATTAGTCAGCTAGACGAATATTGAACTCAGCGCCTTCAAAGCCTAGATCACTCAGTTCTTGAGCATCAAAGTTGGTGGTTACATCAATGTCACCAAGATTTTCAGTGGTCTGGTTTTCGCCTTCAATACCGCTTCGTGCGCTTAGACCATTTTTACTGATTGGTTTAGCTTGGCCAATTTCGATTGTACCAGCGTATTGAGACTCTGCGTAAAAGTCACCCGATACGTAAGAGTGGAATGGACGTAAGCTTCCGCCTGTTGCGTATTGCATGTTAGATAAGCCCGCTTCTTTAATTGCCCAGCCCCAGTCCCACCATTTTGATTCGCCAGGAATGTAGCGGTGGTCCCACTGGTAACGAATGTCAGCAGAGTGATCGCTCGTACGACCCATAGTGAACGTATGTCCGATAGTAGGGCGGTTGTCCGGGTGCGTATGCCATGCGTTGCCACTCCAGCGAAGGAAACCATAGAATTCAACGTCGTAAGCAATATCGGCGTTAAATTGGTATGGGTACGAGATAGTTGAACGGTACAGCTCGACTTTAATAGGGATCTCAGAGTGAGCAGGAACCATCGGACGAGCTTGAAGCGTCACCGTCTCACTTGAAGAGCCGCCATTCGTTTTTGCAAAGCTTTGATTCGCTTCAAATTTGATGGTGAGCTTAGTATCGCCAACTAAAGGCCATTTGAACGTATTCTCAGTAGAAACGCTTTCAGAAAAACCGTAGCTGTTTGTTTTTGACCAATTTGTTGACTCATCGACTTTTAAGTCAACTACAACTTGCTGTGCAATATCGCTATAGTTTCTAGCGGTTGCGTGAACTGTTTTTATGAGTTCGCGATCTGACTCTGTCACCTCACCGTGCGAGAAGTTGTCATCGTTAACAGTGTAGGTAAAATTATCAACGATGATTTGTGTTTTATTACCACAGTGATACCCACTACAAGAGCCGTTGTTGTTTCCTTGAATTACCCAACGATCGCCGGAACGATCTATGACCATATCTTCGCCGACATAAGGGCTGTTATTGCCGCCACCCAAGCGTACCCGAGGAAATGAGCCAAGTAACTTAGAGGACGTATAAAGTCTTGGCGATCAGTGACTAGGCCATACTCAACATCAATTTCATCGCCTTCTGGTACGGCTTTAGCTGAGTAGTTTGGAATTTCTGATTGGTCATCATTCGGGTAGCAGAAGGTTTGATAGTTTGGCGTATCTTGTTTGATTAGCCCGTAATAACCAGGTCCCATAATTACCCAGTTGTCTTTCAGGCCAACAATATCCCAAGTGCCCATGCGCGGTAGTAGCGAGTTTTTATGCTCTTCTGCTTCATAGCGGTCTAAAGGGCGATAACCTGAACGACAGACATCATCGCCTAAATTGTCACGCACGATTTGGTCTGGGTATATTTTCGCGTTTACTCCGGTCGATAGTACAGACAACACTGCTGCAGCTAAGATGCTTTTTTTTCTACTGATCATTAACAATCCCCTCATTTGTCATTTTATATTGGTAATGCGATTGGTGTCGTGCTTTAACAGGACCATTTCACTTTTCCATGCTGACAAAAGTAACGATACTGAAAATGATTGAATATTTTTTATGTTTATAATCAGTTGCTTATATTTATTATCTTGTTTTTTGATGAAAACTTGATGCAACAAAGATAGATTTTCTCGGCGTGCTTCATAGTGAATTTAGAAAAATGAAACTGTTTTAGGAGTCGATGTACGCTAATATGGTTTTAACGTTGAAAATGCTTCTTGGGTTTACTATGGATTACCAAGTAATTACTGTTGTTGGCAATGTCAGGCTGGGATGTCAGATAAGAATTAACGATAAGCTCTATTTAATCGATAATTATTCTCAAATATATTACTTGTGAATAGTACTACATCGTATCTATTAGGCTTATTTGGAACTAATAATGAGATCTTACTTCAATTGTTATGTTAGTTCTTATTATGAAGTGACTATATATGGAGTAGATAAGTTCAGATAGGGTGTGTTTCAATGATGAGACTTATTAGTATTAAGAATGAAAACCAAGATAAATAATAGGTAAAAGGAAGGAGATGGATTTCGAACTGAGTCGAAATCCATCTTAGAGAATATAACTTCGAAGAGAGTTTATTACTCGTTAAGGAAGGAATTTAGCGTTTAGCTAGCAGCTGGGTACGACCTGTATTACAACTGCGAATAATGGCAAATGCTTCATTAGCGCTCAAAACATCAATATTCAACGTTAGTGGGTCATTGTTCAACAAAAGGTATGGCGATAACAAATTGTCGTTCATGGCCTCATTTATCTTCTGTACAGACAGTAAGTCTATAGTGCCAGCAATCGCAAAATTGAATGATGTAGAGTATCCCGCATTTCCTTGAAAGCGAAGAACGATAGGGTTTGGTATTTTATCGTCTTGAATGGATACGATATGAAGAACTTTGTTGTCCCTAATTTTAGTGAATCCATCGCTTCGCAATACGTTATCTTCAGCGAGTAAATCAATCATACTATGTTGGTAACTGTGATCTTCAAGTTTATGAGAATCAGGAATACTCCATACGCTTGCAAACAAGATTAGTGCGGAGAAGACGGCAATAAATGGCATCATAATGACCCCCTTTCTAGGAATAGCTCGATCTCTTTATTGGCTTTGTCCAGTTGTGATGGGTTGTAAAAAATATTCACTGATTTACGAGTCACTTTATTGAGTATCGCAAGTTCAGAATAACCAGGTTCTTCGCTGATATAAGCGATACAGTCACATTGATACTTGGTAAGAAGCCTTTTCAACTCTGGGGTTAGCGTCATATTAGGGTCTTGAAATATCTGTAGTTGACCTATCCAATACTCGGTCAGACGATCAGATGGTTTGACTTCATGGAGACTCTTGTCGTGAAATTTACTGAATGCAAGCACGATTGACGCTGCGACCATAACTGCAGCGATGGAATAGCATGCGAGGTTCTTATAACATGCAATTTTGCGATAGATGGGAAGTACTTGCGTGTCACTGTGCTCTTCGCCTGAGGGCGTTTTCGACTCGTTATTAGGTTGCGTTGTAGAGGTATCTTCAGGCGCAGTGATGCTCGTACCGTCCCCAGTCGATTCGATGCAAATGCAATGGTCGATGAGGCGATAACCTACCTTTGGAACTGTTACTATTGGTGAGTCTTTAGCACCTAGCTTGACGAACTTTTGGCGCAGTAGACTGATGCTTTTGGCAAGAGATGTATCTCCAATGAACTCGCTACCCCAGGCGTAGTTGATAATGTCTTGCTTGCTCACAATATCCGGCGCGTGTGTAAGTAGTAACTCCAGAACACGGCTTTCTCGATATCCAATTTTAATGGAACGATCGTCGTTATAAATACGATTTGTTATAGGGTCAAATTTGATCATATAGCCAACGCTTTATTTTTATTATAATTATCTCAACAATGTTAGCGACTATAAACTGACTTATATATGAATAAAAGCCACATGTTGCTTTTTCTTGAATTTTTTTGGTTTCTTGAAAATACATAATATTTAATAATCATTAAATATAAGTAATGACTAATTAAGCTTTCGTTTTATTAGTGCGAATTACTATTTAAAGGTCTTATAATATTTGGGGTAATTGTTTTAAGTAATCTTTTAGTTAATTAAATTTTTTATTTACTTAGGTAATAAAAAGCCCACATTTGATTGTGGGCTTTGGCTTTTATTTTGCAATTTATCTCGACTAGGCTTTTACAGTTTTATAATCACTAGAAGAAGATAATGGTTTGAAAAACAGCTTAGTTTCTTCGATAACGACGTGACGTAGTAAGATAAGACCGATTAGATTTGGAATCGCCATCAATCCGTTAACGATATCTGCCATTATCCAGATCATGTCGAGCTTCAAGAATGCACCAGAAGCCACCAACGCAATGAAGATAATCTTGTAAGGTAGGACCGCTTTAGTACCTAGCAAGAAAACAACACAGCGCTCGCCGTAGTAGTTCCAACCTAAAATCGTAGTAAACACAAAGAAGATTAGACCAACAGAAACCAGCATAGGGCCGAGCGTGTCTGCATTCAGACCAATAGCAAATGCATGAGTGGTCATTGCAGCACCAGAAAGGTCAGTCTGCCAAGCACCGGTTAAGATAAGCGCCAAACCTGTCATCGTACAAATAATGATGGTGTCGAAGAAGGTACCTGTCATAGAGACCAGACCTTGCTTCACACATGAATCTGTTTTTGCAGCTGCCGCGGCCATGGGTGCGCTACCTAGACCAGATTCATTAGAGAATACACCACGAGCAATACCCGATTGGATAGCAAGCATGATGCTAGCACCAAAGAAACCGCCTGTTGCCGCTGTATTAGTAAACGCAGAGGTAACAACAAGGGTAATGGCATTCAGCAGTTGATCTGCATTTGAAACCAGAACGCTTAAACACGCGACGATGTACATCACCGCCATAGTTGGAACGACTTTTCCAGCAACTTTAGCGATAGATTGAATACCACCCAGTGTAACAACGGCTACTAACACTGTTAGTACGACCGCTGACATTTCGCGTGAAGCACCAAATGAGATTTCTGTAGCATCTAATATTGCGTTTACTTGTGGAAAGGTACCGATACCAAAGCAGGCAACGCCTAAAGCGAATACAGCGAACATTACCGCCAAGATTTTTGAGCCTACTCCGTATTGCAGGTAGTACATTGGGCCGCCAACCATTTCACCATTGCTATCGGTTCTACGGTATTTAACGGCAAGTAGACATTCTGCGTATTTTGTCGCCATGCCAAATACAGCGGCAAGCCACATCCAGAATAGGGCACCAGGGCCACCAATCTTGATTGCGGTCGCTACACCAACGATGTTACCAGTACCAATGGTCGCTGAAAGCGCGGTACATAAAGCGGCAAAACTTGATACGTCACCCGTACCGGATTTGTCTTTGCTGAATACCATTTTTAGCGCGGTTGGGAGGTGTCTAAACTGGAGTAAGCCTAAGCGAAAAGTAAAGTAGATACCTGTACCCACTAGCAGAATAAGCAGTGGTGGTCCCCAAACGAATTGGTTGATGGTTTGTAGTGTAGCTTGTAGGTGGTTCATAGATTCCCCTTAATAAATTAAAAATTTAAGGAGAAGAGGGAAGGCAGTGCAGATCGCAGGGATCGATAGCACCACTTAATACATACGGATTTCTAGATAGAATTCTTTTGTTAATTAAGGCTTGTTGCTTTCCACTCCTCTGTCCTTTTGCCTGAGAGTTTCACTTAGCGAATCACTGTTAGATAAGTGATGGGCACTAAGCTTGCTCCTTCGGCGACCGATTGAACGGTTCTCTCCAGAGGTTCCTCCAACGACAGTCCTCACTTTTCTGGATTTCTCCAGCATAAAGCACCTGAAAGATTTACTTCTTTGGCGGGTAAATCTAACTAAATGTTAATATTTAGTTAAAAACCACTCTCCTGCAGTCTTCATTGGAATAATTACCTGACTTATCAGGTAATCTGTATGCGTATCCTAGATCATATAAATTGTGATGTCAGCTACAAAATATCTGTTTGAACAAATGTTGTTCAACTAAATGATCAAACAACGCGACTCTGACGTAACTTGCTTATTTAAATGGTATAAAATAGAGAAACAAGGAGGAGTTATGACTCGACTAATAGCGATTGTTTTTTTATTGGCGTTGGCATTTGTACTGTTTCGTTATAGGACAAACGAAAAAGTACAAAAATGGGTGGTGATAGTTATCGTTAGTAGCTTCCTTTTGTATACTGCCAGCCTAATGATTTCGGAATTAACTCGTTAGCACTGTTTGATATAACTCAAACTATTCAGTGACCGTGTAACGTTTAACATATTTTTGGGAGTACCCGCTAGTGAACCAGCAACCTGGACAAAGCGAACAAGATGAAGTGGTTGTTATTGAAGAACGCGATAAGCGCAGTCAGCTCTATATCGGTATCGCTGCCGTTATTGGTTTGGCTCTTGGTGGCTTAATAGGTTCTACAGTGACAGCTTCCAAGTGGGAATCCACTTATCAGGTACTCGAAGCTCGTTATCAAGAATTGAGTGAAAGCAAAACACACTTGGTGTCTTCTGTTGAAGCTAAAGTGGCGGAAGTTGATACAGAAATTGATGCTAAGGTTGAAGCGGCTTTGGCCGAGCAAGCAGAAGCGCATCAAAAAGAACTTCAAGATCTTGCTAAGCAATCTGCCGTGTTAGAGAAAGCAAATTATTCACTAGAACAGCAGTTAAACGAGCAGAAACAGACATTAGATAAAACAGAGCAAGATAACCAGAAGCTAAACCGTCAGGCAGATATGCAGTCGACTTTGTTTGAGCGTTCTCGCGAGCTTTTCCGAAAAGAATTACAGATTTCTCAAGAGCTAGAAAAGCTTGAGAAAGAAAGAGATACCATTGAGCAGAACCTAGGGTCATTGAAGAAAGCGTGTGATGTTTTCTTAGATGGTACATCTTGGGACGCGAAGTCTGACGCTTGTGAGAAGCAAGATAACGCGAATTCTCGTCTCAGCGACATCAGACAAATGATTGAAGTTCACACCATGGATCTTGAGCAAATCAAAGCCCTAACTGAAGAGATGGGTTTGTAGGTTAAACACTAAGTCATCACTCTTTAATCTTTAGTTTTAATCACCCACATCATGCAAATGGTGTGGGTGTTTTTTTGTTTGTGCTACGTGGTGAGAAGAATGTGTCTCTCTACTAAGAATGCTTGCATCGATTTCTTCGCCATTTGTGATTGGTGCTATGTAGTTAACAGGTTTATGTAACTAGTTGAGTACTTGGTGACTTTGCGCGCATATTTATAGACGTTGTAAGCCTCATAGTGGTTCAGTTCTAGGATGAACACGCGGTCTGTTGTCATTCTGTGATTAGAGCATCTCAATGGACAGGGATTAAACCATGAATGAATATCAGTGTGAGAACTGCACCGTAGCTTATTGCTTTGATGACTGTAACTCGTCATTAGCGCAACGAGATATGGTTAATGTAGAAGAGACGGTTGAGCGTATAAAAGTATGCCAAGATCCTGAGAAGCGTGAACAGGAAAATTTAGATACAAAAAATCCCTACAAGCAAAGCTGATAGGGATTTTTATTAAGCTATTATCCTGTTCTCGCTTTCTCAAGCAAAGGGTATTACCAAAGTTTTTAGAACAGTGTTAATTAGCGAGTGATTATTTTTCGTAGGTTTTGATTTCACCTGATTTCACACGAGCAACGAATGATTGCAGTTCTTTCTTAACAACAGGCATCAAGAAGTATAGACCTAGGATGTTAAAGATAGACATCGCAAAGATAGCTGCATCTGAGAAGTCGATTACCGCACCAAATTGGATTGTTGCGCCAATTACAACGAACACACAGAACATCACTTTGAAAACCAGTTCCGTAGCCTTTCCTTCACCGAATAGGTAAGTCCATGCTTTAAGACCGTAGTACGACCAAGAAATCATAGTAGAAAATGCAAACATGATAACGGCTAGTGCTAATGTGTATTTGAAGAAACCTGCAGTTTCAGTGAACGATGCCGCAGTTAGAGTTACACCTGTTAAACCTGAACCATCGAATGGACCTGTGTTCAAGCCAGCGATAGTGATAACCAATGCAGTCATAGTACAAATGATTACTGTATCAACGAACGGTTCTAGCAGTGACACTAGGCCTTCAGTGATTGGCTCTTTTGTTTTAACTGCTGAGTGAGCAATAGCCGCAGAACCAACACCCGCTTCGTTCGAGAAGGTAGCACGTTTCAAACCTTGAATTAATGCACCAATGAAACCACCAACGACGCCTTCACCAGTAAATGCACCTGTAAAGATTGCGCTGAACGCAGGGCCAACTTGATCTAGGTTAGAACCGATAACAACCACAGCCATACCGATATATAGTGCAGCCATCCAAGGAACTACTTTTTCCGTTACTGATGCGATAGAAGGCATACCACCAACAATCACAGAGAAAACAAGAGCAGCTAGTACTAGACCAGTGATAACACCGTACTCACTTGGGATATCAAACGCATAAGTTAGCATTGCATGAGCTTGGTTAGCTTGGAACATGTTACCGCCACCCAGTGAACCTAAGATACACATGAGTGCGAAACCGATAGCCAGTACTTTACCTAGTCCGCCTAAACCTCTTTCACTAAGGCCTTGGCTGAGGTAGTACATAGGACCACCCGAAACAACGCCTGAAGGCAAGATAGTTCGGTATTTAACACCTAAAGTACACTCACAGAATTTAGAAGCCATCCCTAGAAGACCACACAAAATCATCCAGAATGTCGCACCAGGGCCACCGATCGCAAGGGCTGCACCAACGCCGGCAATATTACCTAGGCCCACGGTTCCTGACAAAGCAGTGGTGAGTGCTTGAAAGTGAGAAACCTCGCCATCTTCTTTCGATTTAGGGTCGGTGTACTTACCTTTAATGATATCGATAGCCATACCGACACGTTTAAATTGAACGAAACCAAAATAAACCGTGAAGACCATAGCTGCTAGTAATAGCCAGCCTACGATGATAGGGAAGTTGGCTTCGCCAACCGGTACACTTTTAAATATGAGTCCAACGAACCATCCTGTGTAGTCGTTGAAAAATCCATCAACACTTTTACTTAAGTTACTGATAGCTTGATTAAATGATCCTTCTTCTGCAAATGCACTGGAACTAAACAATAATATAAACCCAAAAAATAATTCTCTTATGTTTTTCATGGTTTTCCCTGTCTTTTTATTAATTTATGTTTGCTTATGTTGTGTTTGTCTTATATTTCAATAGCTTATTTATTTCTTCGGTAGCGACAAAATGCTCTGTAGCCAAGTCGAAATGCGAGATAAATATCACTACTAATCACGTTTTATATGGAGATCCTTTTGGCACGTGAACCAATAAGACTATGATATTCGGCTTACCACGTCTTATTGATAACCCTATACATAAAACTAATGTCGTCAAAGGAATTTTTACAATAAACTTACAATAATTCGTGTTTTGTCGTCTTTTGGGTATAAGTCGATGATTTTTGAGTTTGAAAAGGCATATAGATTAGCGGTTAAATTGATAGCTAAAATAGATGAGCTTTGATGTAACGCTTGTTTTTGGGAGGCTTTGAAAAGTCTTTTACAAGGGAAGGAGCAAGTCGGGGGTATAAAAAAAGCCCTTTATCAGAGCTTTTTATGGTTGCGATGAGCTAAACCACTCAAAGGCTATTATCGGTAGTGCGGTTAACGATGCTTTTGCTCGACTTGTGGTAGCGCTTCAGTGCAAGCAACGAACCCCAAAGTACAACTTGTCCCCATAACAGTGTCCATTGAGATGCGACCTCTTGCCACGAAGCGCCCATCTGATTCAGCGCTAAGAAACCTTGGATAGCAGGTGTGCTTGGAAACAGTTGTGATAACAGTACCAACCATTTAGGCATCATTTCTATCGGCCATATAAAACCTGAAGAGAAGATCAGTGGCATTGAACTGATTAACACAACAACCGTGACTAACTCTCTTCGTGGCACTAACTCACCGATAAAAATGCCAATCAAACAGCTGGCCAATAAGAAGGGCAGTAACAAGGTTAAAATCTGTGAGATTGAGGCGAGTAGGTTAATCCCGTACATCGAAAAGCTGGCGCCGAAGTAGTACATCGATAATAAGTAGTAGATGCCGACTAAGGTGCAACAGCGAGCAAGGATTAGTTTGGCTGGATGAATTCTGCTCCAATAGCCGAATGTGGATTGAGCATTTTGTGTCGCACCAACCAACCCGGATGCCATGGCTAGAGTTTGTTGAAGGATCAACACAAAGACGGCCGGAACCACGTAATCGATGTATCCCATACGACTATTGAAAGTAGGTTTTAGATTTAAGCTAAATGCACTGTAACCTTTGGCAGCGGACTCTAAAGGCACGCCTTCAATTAAGAGGTGGCTGACCTTTACTTGTGCCGCTAACGTGCCGCCAGCTTTCGCAAGCCCTTCAACTATAGTGCCGTAAACCAAGAAGTAAGACGCATCGCCTGCATAAGAGAGCGTTGGACTTTTTCCTAGCAGTAGGTCTTTGTAGAAGTCTTCAGGAATAACGATGAACCCACCAATTTCTTGGTTAAGCACAGCCTGTTTCGCGTCAGCGATAGTGGAGTCACGGCGAATCAAATCAATTTGAGAGGTCGCATCGACCATTCGCTCCAAGTGGTAGCTACTTTGGCTCTTGTCTAGGTTCACCACTGATGCCTTCAATTGTTGAGGCACTTGATTGGCGTAGGGCAGCGGGTACAAGAATGAGTAAAAGACCACGCCACCAAATACCGTAAGCAATACAACAGGGTTACGCAGAACCGCCAGGAGTTCTTGTTTCAGCAATTGAGTAAAGCTCATTGATTTACTCCTTGATGATCTGCTTGTGTGGACTGTGCTGCTTGCGCTAAGTGCTTTTTAATCAATAAGATCACCACAAAAGCAGGAATAACATACCAAAACATTGAAGTGAGGTTCATCAGCGATTGCGCAGCGCTCACGCCGTAACTGGACTGAGCTGTTTGAACTTCAATGTAATGGCTAACAGGCAATAGGCTTCTCCAAACTTGGGCTGCCGTATTCATGTCGGTGACTGGGAAGGTGATTCCCATAAAGGCAAAACTTGGTGCCGTAAATGCGCCAGCAAAACTCATCGCTCTTGCTGGATCAAGCGTCAAGAAGAAGAACAAGCAACCCATAATGATACAACTAATAACCGTTAGTAACTGTGCAATGGTTAATGCCATAAAGCTGCCGTTAAATGGCCACTCTAAAAGGCGATAAAACCAAAAACTAAAGGCGATACCGAATCCCAAAAATAGCACAACATAAGGGGTTAATGTCGATGCGAGTGCTTTAACAGGAGAGTGAGATAGCCATGCTTGAAGCCCACGCGCGCGTACATTTGCAGTCAGTACTAAAATCGTTCCTACCACTATCATGATTTGCCATAAAGCAGGAATAACGGCAGATACCAAGAACTGAGCGTAACTGGTGTTCTTGTTAAACAATGGGGTGATTTGGCTTTGAACGGTGACAGCTTGCCCCAACGCAGATTGTACCGTGGTGTCACCGTGTGAAAGCTGTCTAACCACTTCGAGTTGCGCGTTGAACGTGCCTTGAGCTTGCAACAGAGCCGAGTTCACCAGTTTACCAATCAATATAAATTGGCTGTTGTAGAACACGGATACCTGCGGGTTTAGCCCAAGGTAAAGGTCTCGGTCAAAGTGTCTAGGTATAACAACATAGCCGTAGATATCACGTTCAATCATGGCTTTAGCTGCTTCACTTGCGGAGCTGTATTTCTGAGTGACTTGCAGGGTCGGTGACGCATCGATTAAGCGAGTAAACTGCTGTGAAATTTGGCTGTGTTCTAGGTCAACCACAGCAACAGGTAAGTCACGAGCGATGCCTTGTGAGAAAATCAGCCAGATACTTGCAGCAAGCAGCAAGGGTATCCAAGTTAAGCACGACAGCAGCCACTTGTCTTTACGTACAATAGCCCACTGTCTAAGCAAATTGCTTTTCGCTTTGTGATGTTCTGGTAAGTGAGAATTAGCAGACATACGTCACCTAAAGCTCAACCACAAGGCTCATACCCATGCGTAGTGTTTCGCTTGTATCTACAGGGCGTGCTTCTACTTCAAATGTACGTAAGTCAAAGCCTTGCGCAGCATCGGTTGAACGCCAAGTTGCAAAGTCACCCATAACTGCAATGTGCGTCACTTGGAAAGTCAGCGATTTATCTAAAGCGGGTAGGTAAGCTTCAAACTGTGCGCCTTTCTCAAAATGCTTGAGCATATCTTCACGAACGTTAAGTACCGCCCATGCGTCTTTAGTATCGATCACAGTGACCACTGGAAACCCTTGTGGTGCTAACTCTCCGCTACTCAGTAGCACTTGAGATACTTCACCGCTGAACCAGCTGTGGATCTGTGTGTCTTTTGCATAAGCTTCTACTTCAGCGACTGCACCAGCGGCCATCAATGCTTTTTGAGCGGCAGCCACTTTGGTCTCATCACGAGCACCTTCTTGTGCAAGCTGATACATCTGGAAAGCTGCACTTTCTGTGTATTTTGCTGCTTGCCATTGTGTCTTGGCTTCATCACGCTTTTGTTCTGCAACGACGCCATCGTTGTAAAGGTTGTTTACTCGTTGGTAGGTTTTGTCCATTAAGTCTGCGGCTGCTTTGGCTTTCAACCATTGGTCTTTAGCGGCTTGAATTTGCTGAGTACGTGCGCCATTTTCTGCTTCTTGAGCCAGTGCACCAGCGGCTTTTTGACCTGCTTTTGCTTGCTCTAATTTTGCGTCAATCTCTGGACTTAGAAGGGAGAAGATCAATTCTCCTTTCTCAACAGAGTCGCCTTTGCGCACAAATACCTCGTCAATACGACCAGGTACTTTCGAAGAGATGCTGTATTGTTGAGCATCGATTTGGCCTTGAAGCTTAACGGGCTGAGGTTGGTACGCTTGGTAAAAACTGTATCCGACCCAGCCAACAATGCCGATACCAACTATAGATAGAAGAAGAGGCTTAATAGGTTTCATGAATTATCCTTTTGACTGGCTAGCGGTGTCTGTTTTTGAGTCGAAATCAAACGTAACAGAAGAAGTTAAGTAGCTCGAATAAGCATTCATTTCGCTGCTGAGCGCTAAAAGCTTGTTGAGAGAGATTAGGTATTTGAATCGTGCAGCGGATTGCTGTGTTTTGATGCTCGCAAGGTATAGCTCTGCGTCAACCACTTCTAACGAGTTAGAGAGCCCTTGAGTGAAGGCTTTTTTGCGGAGCAGTAGATTCTCTTGAGCTAACGATAAGCTAGAGTTTAGCCCTTGGACTTCTTCAATAGCTTGGTTTGCTTCGAGATAGGTCTTTTGCACCAACACAGTTAAGTCTTGCTTCGCTTGCGATTTAAGGAATTTAACCTGCGATACTGCACTGTGCGCGGCCGCCACTTTATCTGAACGACCTGAAGTGTCGAGTAATGGCACGTTAACACCGATTCCGACTAACCAATCTGGTTTCATTTCGCTGGCGAGTGAATCGTCTTCATAGAGGTTGTAATCTCCGTACAGGTAAACCTCTGGGTAGTACTTACCTTTTTCTGCTTTGATTAAGCTGCTTGCTTGCTTCTCTTTCGCATCGAGTATTTTTAGGCCTGGATAAGTCATCAATGTTTGATCAATAAACACATCCATATGAGGTAGGTTTTTGTTAATAAACAGTTGCTCTGATGGTTCAACGCTTTGGCTTTGACCTAGAATTTGGGTAAGAGCTAATTGAGCGATCTTAAGATCATTCTCAGCTTTAGTGCGCTCAACTACTGCCTTATCTAGAGAGGCGTCCGCTTGCAGGCGTTCTACTCGTGCAATTTGCCCTTGCTGCTCAAGCTTAATGGCAAAATCACGATGTTGAGTTAGGCCTGCTTCTACGGCTTGGCGAGTTTTCACCACATCTTCCGCTAAGATCACGGAGAAGTAATATTTGCTTAAGTCTTCGTAACGAGCCTGTTTTTCCATTAGCAGTTGGCTTTGCGCTTCTTCGCTTTTACCTTCAGCTGCGGCTTGTGCTGCGGTAATTCGACCACCTGTAAAAATTGGCCACACTGCGCGAATAGAAGAGCTGAAGATATCTTGCTCGGTAATCGTTGAGGTAATGCCACCAAGCGCACTAATAATTTGAGGGGGAACAGGAAGACCAATGGATGGTACACCACTTAAGCTATCGGCAAACTGCTCACCATTGATAGTGACATCGTTATCAAGGTGAGTGTAGTTAGCGCCTAACGTCACTGAAGGCAGGTTAAGGCTTCCGGTTGCATTTTGAAGATGTTGATAACGCTCAACGTTAGCTTGTTGAGCCGCAAGAGAGTTGTTGTTCTCTTGGAGTATTTGCCACGCCTCAGAAAAAGTGAGTGGGGCTGCATAGCCTGGCGAAGCCATAGTGCTGAGAAGCATACTGGCGAGTGCAAGGTATCTGAATTTTGGTTTGGTCATCTGCATTAATTACCAAATTAGAGTATTAGATCTAATGTTAACAGGGGGATAATCATTTGTCTTGAACAGATTACCTCATATGAACAATTAGCATAGCCGCTCGTTAATATAATGTGAATGCTATTAAGGGTTTAATGGCTGGCGCGAAGAAACAAAAAGAGCACGACGAATCGTGCTCTTTAAGTTCAGTATAGAAGGAGACTGTCCTAAATTCTGTGTAACTGTCTAGACTTAAGCCTTAAAGGCTAAGGATGGATAGTATGGATAAGAAAGCACTTGAAGCTTTTGCTCGTGAAGCAGCTAAATCAATTAAGACAGAATCTGATCTTGATGACTTCCGCAAAATGTTAACCAAGGTGACTGTTGAGACAGCATTGAATGTTGAGCTTGATGAGCACCTTGGCTACGAAAAACACTCCCCAAAACCCAGCTCCAACTCACGTAATGGGTATACCAGCAAGTCAATTATCACTGATGATGGTGAAGTGCCGATAGACGTTCCTCGTGACCGTGAGTCAAGCTTTGAACCAAAGCTGGTTCGCAAGCACCAAACTCGCTTCCAGTCGATGGATGACAAAATCTTAAGCCTCTATGCTAAAGGCATGACTACCCGAGAAATCGTAGCCACATTCAAGGAAATGTACGATGCGGATGTCTCACCAACCCTCATATCTAAGGTGACAGACTCTGTTCTAGAGCAGGTTGTTGAATGGCAATCTCGCCCACTAGATGAGGTCTATCCAATCGTTTATCTCGACTGCATTGTCGTTAAAATCAGGCAAGATAAACAAGTCATCAACAAAGCTGTTTATCTTGCGCTAGGCGTGAACATGGAGGGTCAAAAAGAACTGCTTGGCATGTGGCTGTCAGAGACGGAAGGTGCCAAGTTCTGGCTTGCTGTGCTAACAGAGCTACAAAACCGCGGAGTAAAAGACATTCTCATTGCATGTGTCGATGGTCTGAAGGGCTTTCCTGATGCCATTAATGCCGCATTCCCGAATACTCAAATCCAGCTCTGTATCGTCCATATGGTGAGAAACTCAGTTAGGTATGTACCTTGGAAAGATTATAAATCTGTGACTGCCGATCTTAAGAAGATCTATCAATCGAAGACAGAAGATGAAGCCTTGCTAGCGCTAGAGCAGTTTTCAGATAAATGGGATGACAAATACCCTCAGATCAGCCGCTCTTGGACAGCTCACTGGGCTAACCTGAATACGCTCTTCAACTACCCAGAAGATATTAGGCGAGCAATTTATACGACTAATGCCATAGAATCACTTAATAGTGTTATTAGAAAGGCGATTAAAAAGCGTAAGCTGTTCCCGACTGATGAGTCGGCAAGGAAGGTGATCTTCTTAGCGATCCAGGATGCCTCCAAAAGATGGACGATGCCAATTAGAAACTGGCGACAAGCCCTGAACCGCTTTATGATTATGTTCGAAGACCGATTAACTGAATATATGTAACCCCGACAGTTACACAGAATTATTTACAGGGTCTATAGAAGAGGTCATTACAAATTGATTGGCGCTATTTAAAGCTTGGACAATGGTGATCGGCGCGCCACACCAATTGTCTTGAACCTTGCATCGTTTGTAATAAATCTCTACCTGACATTTGCGGGAAAGCTAACAATACTTTTAGATCGAGCGGGGATGTCTCGTTCTTCTCATATGCTCTGACATGAGTAAAAGTAGATTGTAAGTTTTTGAACAACATAGCCTTTGTTAGGCAGATTCCAAAATTATCGCGTTTCATTGCCTGGTTTCCTTTTCAACAATGTTTATACGTTATGTTTTTTATCCTGTTTCTATTGGACGTTGCCACTGATCGATACTTCCTGCTCATCAATGCTTTATTATTGGGTGCTGCTTTTATCAGTCACCTTTTCGTTGTCTAACTAGCCGGTTGTCTAACTATCCGAGTGTCAAATAGCGATGGATGAATAGGGGAGAATACTTAATCCGTTTGTTCATCATTCGTAACGGCGAGCGCATTTTTTACTTATCGATACGTCCAGTGAGTGAAGAGTTGTTGCTTTTGTGTTAACCGAAAATGCGGTTTAAAACGCTGTCTTAAAATTGCAACGTATAGCTTGGCAACAATAAACTCCTTCATATGCAACCATTATAATTGTATTTATTTTAAACAACCTAAAAAACACCTAAAAGCTTAGTGATCTAGCTCAATATTTATTCGTTTATTTGTCTTTTTAAGCTAATCCGTTCTAAAAGTGAGCGATTGTTTGAGCCGTATAACGTAAAGGAATATCAATTAATAATCTGGTCAATTATTTAGTTGAGTAACAGTCACAAATTCGTATAAGCACAAAGGTCATAAGATTAACTTGGTGTTAACATTAATCGTTAAGCACTAGGGACGGTTTTATATATGAAATGGAGTAGCATCAGTTTCCGTAAAAGGTTACTGATTATCATGACGGTCACTGGCCTCGTTGAGCTGTTGATACTCTCAGCGGCAGGTTTTTCTTATATCAAACAATCTCAAGAGCAAGAGATGGGTTTGAAAGCGCTCGGTGTGGCTGAATTTCTCTCCGAATCACCGCTAGTCACCCGTATTATTCAAGAAAATGGAACCTTGAATGCTGATGGTATTCCTCACGTTTTATCTGAAGAAACCCAAATTAAGTTTCGAAACCTCACGCAGTTAATTGGTGCGGCGTTTATTGTGGTCGGTGATGAGAAAGGCATTCGCTTAATTCACCCATATGACGACAGATTAGGGAAACCCATGCGCGGCGGAGATAACCAGAAAGCATTGGTATTGGGTGAGTCTTACGTATCGACGGCAAAAGGTTCACTCGGGTTTTCGGTACGTGGTAAATCGGCCGTCAAAGACTCGAATGATGCTGTCATTGGCGAGGTATCAGTGGGTTATCTCTTAGATTCGCTGCAAGACAGAATTGAACCTTATTTAGCCTTTTTGATCGTGATGGCTTTGCTGGTGGTTGCGGTTAACGCATTGATTTCAAGCTATGTATCTCGTCGCTTTCAGCGTGCTATTTTGGGCTTTGAACCAGAAGAGATAGGTCGCTTATACGTTGAGCTCGATGTGACCATGAGTACCGTGAAAGAGGGTATTTTAAGTATCGATAAGAACGGTATTTTGCGTTCGATAAACAAGAGTGCCTGCGATATTTTATCTATTGATAGAGATAAAGCGCTCAACCAGCAACGCCTGTCTGATGTGTTAGCTGGCAGTGATTTAGAGCAGCTGCTATCAACGGGTGATACCGATCATGATGTTGAGCTTTACCTGAATAACAAACGAATCATTGCCAACCGTAGTCCGATTATTGTGGCTGGTGAAGTGGTTGGCGCGGTGTCCAGTTTCCGTTTACGAGATGAGATTAACGACTTAACGGATCAGCTATCTCAAACTAAAGAGTATGCGGATCTGCTGCGTTCACAAACACATGAACACCAGAATAAGTTGAATACCATTAGCGGCTTGATTCAAATGGGTGAGTTGGAGTCGGTTTAGCAGTTGATTGGACAAGAAACGGCTCACTATCAAAGTCTGATCGAGTTCTTGAGAGAAACGGTTAAAGACCCATTGATCGCTGGCATGTTGTTAGGCAAAACCGAACGCGCACGTGAAATAGGCTTAGAGCTAAGAGTTGAGGAGGGGTCTAGGCTAGAAACACTACCAAGTTGGTTGAATGCCGATGACGTTGTCACCATTCTTGGCAACCTGATTGATAATGCGTTTGATGCGACGATGTCGGCGATTAAGCAAGAGGGGCAAATATCCTCAGCACGCCGTGTGATTGAAGTGTCTATCAGTGATTTTGGAAATGAGATTATCGTTGAAGTGGAAGATAAAGGATGTGGTTTACCTAAGCACTTGGCAACCGATGCGCTGACTGAAAAAGGCATATCGAGTAAAGCGAAACAAAACCGCGGTGTTGGCTTATATCTGATTAAGCAGCTTACCGACCGTTATCAAGGGCAGCTAGAAATGGTCGATAACAACGATTTTGGCTCACGCATGGCGGTGTATCTACCAAAAGAAGAACAATAATAATTAAGCACGAAACGATCGAGTGAAGATCATCGTGACAGGAATACAATGGTTAAAGGAAGAACATAAATGAACGCAATCACGAGAGTCATGGTCATTGAAGATGATATTGCGATTGCAGAGCTTCACCATCGTTATTTAGAACAGATGGGAGGCTTTGATGTGGTTGGCATCGCGACCACACAGTCTGAAGCCTTGATGCAGCTCGATATCTTGAAGCCAGATTTGGTGCTTTTGGATGTTTATCTGCCGGATGGCTGTGGGCTCGATATTCTCAATCACGTTCGCGGTAGCAATCAAGGCTGTGATGTTATCTTGATTACCGCAGCACGCGACGTCGACACTTTGCAGCAAGCAATGCGTGGCGGAGTCGTCGACTATCTACTCAAACCCGTGATGTTTCCTCGCTTGGAAGCGGCGCTGAAAAAGTACCAATCACAGCAGCAAGAGTTTGAAAGCGTGTCTGACCTTAACCAAGGCTTGGTCGACAAGATGTTGCAAGCCAATGCGAAAGCAGACTCAGCGAAAGTATCGACGTTACCTAAAGGGATCGACGGTGTAACACTCGATAAGATTCGTGCGGTCTTT
Source organism: Vibrionales bacterium SWAT-3 (assembly GCA_000169995.1). Lineage (GTDB taxonomy): Bacteria > Pseudomonadota > Gammaproteobacteria > Enterobacterales > Vibrionaceae > Vibrio. The sequence continues at coordinate 26,736 of AAZW01000026.1, forward strand.
CAACAAGCTGACGCGACGAATATTACGGCTGATGAAGCAGGTGAACGCATTGGTGCAAGCCGAACCACAGCCAGACGCTACCTAGAATTCTTGATCACGACCGGTGAATTGGCTGCCGATTTAAACTACGGCACCGTTGGTCGTCCTGAACGTTGTTATAACAAAGCGAAAAGATAAAGGTGCGCAAGAAGCTCTCTTCATCCGAAGATGCCTTTACATTCCAAATAAACTGTAAAACCAGTTGAATAAGCTGGTTTTAGTTTCCCTTTTAACATCCACAAGTCACTCCACAGACCAGATGCCATTCTTTCTTGACTACAATGTTTGAGAATGCCGATTTGCTGCTATTTCTACCTTTGTGAACTCAGCTATCGATTAGAATTTGTTCGAAATGAGTCAATATTTAATCGATTGCTTTCACAGTGGTTGATGTAAATCAAATACTCATAGACAATACTGTCCCGAATAGAGGTGATAGCATTCACCCTCGTTTACCAAACGCATTCTCAAGTGTAATAGGCACTCGCTATTGATGTAATAGCCAAGACCTATTATCTATTTTCGTATGTCGCTGATACCTTTAGCGAATACTAAAAACCTTGTTTTTATAGGAAAGATGATGGTAATACCTGAAAACAGCAGCATCGTTATTTTTGGTGCGTCGGGAGATCTAACTTACCGCAAGTTAATTCCTGCTTTGTACCACCTGTATGCTAGCAATCAACTACCAGAATCCTTTGCGATTCTTGGAGTGAGCCGTACTGAGTACAGCGATGAGTCTTACCGTGAGAAGCTGAAGAAGTCTCTTCAGGAAATGGAACAAACTGAGCCTGAGACGCTGAATGCATTTATTGAACATTTGCATTACCAAGCGATCAACACTTCAGATGTCGAAGATTACGCTCGTTTAGCACAACGTCTAGACAAGCTTGAGCAAGACTACCAATTCGAAAACCATAACACACTGTTTTACTTGGCAACGCCGCCAAGCTTATACGGTGTGATCCCAGCAAACCTTGCTGCGCATGGCCTGAACGATGAAACGAACGGCTGGCGTCGTCTGATCATCGAGAAGCCATTTGGTTACGACCTAGCTTCTGCTCAAGCGTTAGATGAAGAGATCCATCATCACTTCCAAGAACACCAGATCTACCGTATCGACCACTACCTTGGTAAAGAAACGGTACAAAACCTTCTAGTGCTTCGTTTCTCAAACGCGATGTTTGAACCACTGTGGAACCGTAACTTTATTGAATACGTTGAAATAACAGGTGCTGAGTTCCTTGGCGTTGAAGAACGTGGCGGATACTACGACGGTTCTGGCGCAGTTCGTGACATGTTCCAAAACCACCTGCTACAAGTGTTAGCGATGGTTGGTATGGAGCCACCTGCTCAAATTAATGCTGATTCTATTCGTGACGAAGTGGTTAAAGTACTTCAGTGTCTGAAACCTCTTGAGGAAGATGACCTGCGTAAAGATCTCGTTCTTGGTCAATACACAGCTTCAGACGTTCGCGGCCAGCACCTGCTTGGTTACCGTGAAGAGCCGGGTGTCGCAGACGACTCTCGTACTGAAACGTACATTGGTCTTAAAGCACACATCAACAACTGGCGCTGGAATGGTGTTCCTTTCTACGTGCGTACGGGTAAACGCTTACCAACGCGCGTAACGGAAATCGTGATTCACTTTAAGAACACGCCACACCCAGTATTTGGTCAAGATGCACCAGAGAACAAACTGATTATCCGTATCCAACCGGACGAAGGTATTCAGATGAGCTTTGGCTTGAAAGAGCCAGGCGCAGGCTTCAAAGCTAAAGAAGTGAAAATGAACTTCTCTTACTCTGACTTGCCTGAAACTCAAATGCTAACGGCTTACGAGCGTCTTCTTCTTGATGCACTTAACGGCGATGCAACTCTGTTTGCACGTACCGATGCAGTGGAAGCATGTTGGAAGTACGTTCAACCAATCTTAGACTTTAAACAAGATCCTCAAGCACTGTTTGGCTATGCTTGTGGTACTTGGGGCCCACAGGAAGCGGATGAACTTCTGCAACGTGATGGCCGAGCATGGCGTTTCCCATGCAAAAACTTAACAGACACGGATTACTGCGAACTATGATCAACCACAAGATCTTTGAAACGCCAGAGCTAGTTGTTGAAAACCTAGCAAACGAAATGAAAGCGTACAGCGAGCAGGGTAAACCTGTTCACATTTCACTGTCTGGTGGTAGTACACCTAAAATGCTTTTCAAACTATTGGCTCACGCGCCATACGCAGAAGGCATTCAGTGGAACAACCTTCATTTTTGGTGGGGTGATGAGCGTTGTGTTGCTCCGGATGATGCAGAAAGCAACTTCGGCGAAGCAAACGCACTTCTATTCTCTCAAGTAAATCTTCCTTCTGAGAACATCCACCGCATCCGTGGTGAAGATGAACCGAAAGCAGAAGCAGAACGTTTCGCGAAAGAGATGGCTGATGTGATTCCTTGTGAAAACGGCACACCTGTTTTCGATTGGATTCTGCTGGGTGTTGGCGCAGATGGCCACACGGCTTCACTATTCCCGGGTGCAACGAACTACCAAGATGAGAACCTGTCTGTACTGGCTTCTCACCCTGAGTCGGGTCAAATCCGTGTTTCTAAAACTGCAAAAGTTTTAGAAGCAGCAAAACGAATCAGTTACCTAGTGCTGGGTGCTGGTAAAGTTGAGATCGTTAAAGAAATTCATACTACTCCTGCTTCAGAGTTGCCTTACCCGGCAGCGAAAATCCAGTCTAAAACTGGTGAAACAGAGTGGTTCCTAGATTCAAATGCAGCAAGTGCTATCGCATAAGTGCGACTAGCCGCAAGGAGATATAAACAATGAAAGGTGATATCGGTGTAATTGGCCTAGCAGTAATGGGTCAGAACCTTATCCTAAACATGAACGACCACGGCTTCAAAGTTGTGGCTCACAACCGTACTGCTGCGAAAGTAGACGAGTTCCTAGAAGGCCCTGCTAAAGGTACTAACATTGTTGGTGCTTACTCTCTAGAAGAACTAGTAGAGAAACTAGAAACGCCACGTAAAGTGATGCTTATGGTTCGTGCTGGTGACGTTGTAGACACGTTCATCGACAACCTAATCCCACTTCTAGACGAAGGCGACATCATCATTGATGGTGGTAACACTAACTACCCAGACACTAACCGTCGCGTAGCGCACTGTCGTGAAAAAGGTATCCACTTCATCGGTACTGGTGTATCTGGTGGTGAAGAAGGTGCTCGTTTCGGTCCTTCAATCATGCCAGGCGGCGCAGCTGAAGCTTGGGAAGCGGTTAAGCCAATCTTCCAAGGTATCTCTGCAAAAACTGACGCTGGCGAGCCTTGTTGTGACTGGGTTGGTAACGACGGTGCTGGCCACTTCGTTAAGATGGTACACAACGGCATCGAATACGGCGACATGCAGCTTATCACTGAAGCTTACCAGTTCATGAAAGACGGCCTTGGTATGTCTGCTGACGAGATGCAAGCAGTATTTGCTGATTGGAACAAGACAGAGCTAGACAGCTACCTAGTTGAAATCACTGCTGACATCCTTGGCTACAAAGATGAAGACGGTGAAGCGCTAGTTGAGAAGATCCTAGACACTGCGGGCCAAAAAGGTACTGGTAAGTGGACTGGTATCAACGCACTAGACCTAGGTATTCCTCTAACGCTTATCTCTGAGTCTGTATTCTCTCGTTGTCTATCTGCTCTGAAAGATCAACGTGTTGAAGCTGAAACTCTATTCGGCAAGACAATTACTCCAGTTGAAGGTGACAAGCAAGAGTGGGTTGATGCACTACGTCAAGCTCTACTAGCTTCTAAGATCATCTCTTACGCTCAAGGCTTCATGCTAATGCGCGAAGCGTCTAACGAGAACGGCTGGGACCTAAACTACGGTAACGTAGCACTAATGTGGCGTGGCGGTTGTATCATCCGTTCTGCATTCCTAGGCAACATCCGTGATGCGTACGAAGCAAACCCAGACATCGCGTTCCTAGGTTCTGACGAGTACTTCAAAAACATCTTACAAAGCAGCCTAGCGGCATGGCGTAAAGTAGCAGCGAAATCTCTAGAATCTGGTATCCCAATGCCATGTACGATTTCTGCGCTATCTTTCCTAGACGGTTACACAACTGCACGCCTACCAGCTAACCTGCTTCAAGCTCAACGTGACTACTTCGGTGCTCACACTTACGAGCGTACTGACCGTCCACGTGGTGAGTTCTTCCACACAAACTGGACTGGTACAGGCGGCGACACTGCTTCTACAACTTACGACGTATAATCGCAGTGAGAAGCTGTTAAGAGCTCCGACGCTCTTAAAGGTGAAAGCTAAAAATCAAAAGGATGCCAATTGGCATCCTTTTTTGTTGGCTGTGGTTTAGCTAACGCTTGATATTAGATTGGGATCTTGCAGGTTAAGTACTAGGGCGTGTTGATCTTTCGTGGTTAAATTTTGTTCGAGATAAAAGCGTTTTAATCGCGGCGAGGGGGAAGTAGCCTAGTCATTCTAAGCAAATCTCCCTCAACAAAGAGTAAAACGCTTTTAGCCGAACCCTTCGGGCAGCGTTTGCTGGTCATTTCTACTGCGTTATCGGCTTCTCATGTAGGCTAGCTACACGTCAAAGCCTCTGCCTTGTATAAATACCCAGCAACTCGCTGCAAAAACCAGCTCGAAAGAACAACACGCCCTAACTAAGCTGTCATGGCTTGCGGCTGAATGTCGTCGTTATATTGTTTTCTAATTGACAGGAAGTAGTCGAGGTTCTGCTTCAGAGCTTTGACGCATTGCGGGTCAAACATCGAGCCGTTATTTGATTCAATATAATCCATCACTTCACTGATTGACCACGCCCGCTTATAAGCTCTTTTGCTCATTAGCGCATCAAACACATCTGCTAAGGTTACGATTCTCGCTTCTAATGGTATGGACTGCTCACTTAAGCCGTCGGGTAGGCCTGAACCGTCAAACTTTTCGTGGTGATGACGAACGATATTCTTGATGAACTGAATTTCTTTTGAACACATTGAGCTGTGGTGAGATAGCGAAACCACATCGTTAATCATGTCTTCCCCATATAATGTATGGTTGTTCATTGTCGCTCTTTCCTCATCGGAGAAACGCTCGGTACTGAACAATACATTATCTGGAATTCGGTATTTCCCGATATCGTGAAAGGGCGCATACAAGCGAATACGATGGATGAACTGGTGGGTAATCTCTGTGTTTGTATTTGACAGGGTTCGAGCCAATTGTTCACTGTATTTGCCCATTCTGATCAGATGCTCTTTGGTTTCCGGATCGCGAGCGTGTCCCATATTCAGTACAATGGCTAAGGAAGATTGGAAGTGACGTTGTCGCTCAAACAGTTGAATGAACAAGCTTGAGATGACTTGAGTGAGATAGGCTATATCGCATTGTATTGACGACTCAGAAAAGAACCCAATCGATGAGGCGTTAACGAATACAAAGCCAAGATTGTGTTCTTGATAGTGAATAGGGGCTGTGTAACTGCTCTGATGGCCTAGCTTTATTAAATGGCAAGTTTGTTCTGTTGGTGGAGTCGAACTGAGATCATTAATGATTCGCGTATCGAGAGATTCTGCCAATCGCGACAACGCTGATTCTGGTTTTATTTCTAGATCAATATAACGATGCTCTGCTTCTTTACTCAGGGCATCTGAAACAAAATAGTTCGATGCCCTGTTGTCACTGCATAATATGACCGAGAGCCGTGATAATGAGGGGTAATGTTCACGAGCTAGCCGAAAAAGGTCATTAACAATGGCGATAATGTCCTTATCTTGAGCCGCTACTCTGTTGATCTGGGAGTAGTCAAACATGTTACAAGCCAACCTTTAATTATAGTTATATCATTGTTTATTATTAATATTTTTGTTTCATTAGTCTCGAATAAACCATAGCACTGCGTGCGGATAAAAGATAATAACAATAGTAAATAAATGGTTATTTCAGTGTATTCTCATTAATTCTGTTAACTTGCATTTAGGTAGGTGCAACAGCTAATCAATGAACAACTGTGAGGTTATGCCTAGGATGGTTGATGAAGGTTTTTAAATTAAATGAAAAGATAAATAGGATAACTGACATGCTTTATGCCATCATAAAAACATAAAGAAAGGCAATGGACATAATGCCTAAGTGATTGAGCTAGAAGCGGTCAGTGATGACGGTGTTCTAGCGTATATTCAAGGTGGAGAGCTGCCTTGAAAAAGGTAATGTTATGACTGAAGAAGAAAGAATCGAACTGCAACAAAATAACCCGCTACACGGCTTAAAGCTTGAAACCATGATCACTGAGCTAGTGGATCACTATGGTTGGGAAATTTTGGATGCGGCAATGCGCATGAACTGCTTTAACACTAAGCCAACTATCGCAAGTGCTGTTAAATACCTTAAGAAGACTGAGTGGGCTCGTGAAAAGGTTGAAAACTTCTACCTTTACCGTTTCAAGCGTATGCCTAAAGCGTCAGACATTGAATACCAGATGCCACCTCGCTCAAGAGCGTTCCGACATGGTTTAGAGCCTCGTGAACCAATGGAGTTAACGGTAGAGTCGATTCAAGCTTCACAAGCTAAAGCAGCTTCTGCTTTTAAAGCTCGTCGTGGCGGTAACGGTCGTAACTTTCGTCGTTAATAAAAACGACGCCGTTAAATAAAGCGGAGCTAATATTGACTCGTTAAAAAGCCTATCGCTGGATAGAGCAGCTAACGAAAGCGATTATTACAAAATACAAAAGGAGCCTAAGCGCTCCTTTTTTCGTGTACTCAGCTTAGTGCTGTTAAGTCTTAAGCTTCGCGATTTCTCTTTTGGTTCTTCCAGATATCGACGACATAAACGATGGCACTGACCAGTAAGAAGAGCGCAGATACAGAAAACAGAGCAGGCATTTTTAAGATCCACGCGAATGTGGCAGCGAGAAAAGCGACAAAGCAAATGAGTCGACTTGATGACATGACATGACCGAGTTTAATGTTCATAACGCCTCCTAATGAAGTCTCATTTTCGACAGGAGAATTATCCCACTTTGTTCATAATAAAGGCTAAAAAATAGCCTAAATTAATATCAAATTTACTAATTCGATGACGGTATTCACACATTCCAAACTGGTTATTATATAAGCAATAGAATAGCGGTCTGGCTAGTTCGAGAGTAACGTTGTGTAGATAGTCACTCTTGCGTGAGTAACAAAAATTCCGCGTTTAACTGGCGTAAAAGAAGTAAGCCGTGATTAAGAAACTAGCAATGATCACTGTATTTCGAACGTATTGTTGTGGAATACGACGAGAGACTTTGGCTGAGTAATAACCACCAACCAAGGTTCCCATCAAAACTGCTATACCCGATGGCCAGTCAATCGAACCTTTGACGATAAAAAAGACTATCGCAGCGAGGGAAGCACAAGCCGAAACCAGTAACTTGATACCATTCATAACATTAATATTGGTGTAGCCAGCCAGAGCCAAGTAGCTCAATGTCACTATGCCTAAACCAGCATTGAAATAGCCCCCGTAGATACAAACAATCAGTAGTAACAGTGCTGAAAAAAATGCGCCAGCGCTGGTGGCGTGTTTGTGTTTCGCGGTTGCTTGCTTAAGCCATTTGTTTAGTGTCCCACCAAAGGTAAACAGTAGTGCGGCAAAAAGCAGTAACCAAGGCACGGACTGGGTAAATAGAGCCTCTGGCGTGTGCAATAACAAGAAAGCACCAATCCCGCCACCTAACACGCATAAAGCGATAACGAGTTTGAGTTGCTTGGTACCGGACTGAATCTCATGACGCAAAGCGTAAGCGCCACTGATGTAGCCGGCACAAGAGGCGAAAGTATTCGTGGCGTTGGCCGCAATCGGAGGGACGCCAGCAAACAATAGAGCAGGGAAGGTTATAAAGCTGCCACCTCCAGCAATAGAGTTAAGCACACCACCGATTACTCCTGATAAAAATAGAATCAACCAATCCATAGTTTTGAACCCAACGCGTTAAATGACTGGTTACCTTACTTTATTTTGTTAAGAATATCAGAGCTGAGCGCTTTAAAAGCGTGAGTTTGTGAGTTTGCTACCATCTTAAAGCCGTGTTTATTCTCAGTGGAGAATAAAAGAAAAGGAGCCAGAGGCTCCTTTAGGGTTTCGAACTTTGTACCATGTGCGAGTGTTGGTTACACCTCGACAGGTTTTGCTCTAAAGCTCTTGAAGAGCTTAACCAGAATCGGGCTTGCAAGAACCAACACGGCTAGGATAGTGAATGTCATCGTAATTGGTCTTTCCCAAAGGAAGCTCAGTTCACCATCACTGATCATCAGTGCTCGTCTTAAGTTCTCTTCCATCAAACCACCTAAGATAAAGCCAAGCAGAAGCGGTGCGAGAGGGAAGTTAGCCAGCCTCAATGCAATGGCTGCCATCGCAATAATTAGCATCACAAATACATCCATGGTGTTGAAAGAGACCAAGTAAACACCTGTGATTGAGAAGAACAAAATCATTGGTAGCAATACGGTTCTCGGTACAGCCAAGAGTTTAGAAATGTACGGGATAAGCGGTAGGTTCAAGATAACCAGTACGATGTTACCAAAGTACATAGAGATGATTACCGACCAGAATACATCTGGATGCTCAACAAACAGACGAGGACCAGGCTGAATACCGTAAGCGATTAACGCACCAAGCATGATAGCTGTTGTACCAGACCCAGAAATACCAAGCGTTAGCAGTGGTACGAATGAGCCGCTTGATGCGGCGTTGTTTGCCGATTCTGGAGCAACAAGACCGCGAATGCTTCCTTGACCGAATTCTTTCTGTTTGTCTTTTGGTGCAAGGCTACGCTCCATGCCGTAACTCAAGAAGGCCGCGATGGTCGCGCCAGCACCCGGAAGTACGCCAGTAAAAAAGCCAAGGATGGAAGAGCGAATTGAAAGCGGCGCGACTTCTTTGATCTCTTCTTTAGTCACTTTCATGCTACCGATATCAGACATCTTTTGGCTTTCTTCAGCGCTGTTGTCTTGCTCTGGCTTAAGAATACCCATTAAGGTTTCACCCAGTGCGAACGTTGCCATCGCCAGCAGTAGGAAGCTGAAGCCATCCATTAGATCTGTTAGGCCGAATGTGAAACGCTCAACACCAACACCTTTGTCGATACCTACGGTTGATAGCATTAAGCCTAAGATAGTCATCATCCACGCTTTGATAACCTGACCCGGGCCAGCAAATGCTGCTACAGCAGAGAGACCTAATAGCATCAGTGCAAAGTAGTCAGAAGACTGGAAACTCAGTGATACGCTTGCTAAAGCCGGAGCTGCAATCAAAAGCATTATCGCTGAAAGCGTACCACCTGTGAAAGAGGAGTAGGCCGCAAGTGCCAGAGCTTTACCTGCTTGGCCTTTTTGCGCCATTGGGTAGCCATCGAAAGCGGTTACAACCGTAGAAGAACAGCCCGGTGCATTGATTAGGATTGATGATGTCGAGCCGCCAAATACCGCACCGTAGTAAACTCCTGCCATCAAGATAAGACCTGACGATGGATCTAGACCGTAGGTGATAGGGATCATCAGAGCAATCGCTGAGATTGGACCTAATCCTGGAAGCATACCGATGAAGGTACCAACGAAACAGCCCACGATAACCATCATGATGTTCATTGGCATCACGGCGGTCGAAAGCCCTTGTAAAATTCCGTCTAACATAATGTTATCCCTACCAAAGAGTGAAGATTAAACCAGGCTCTAGGTAGATATCTAAGCCTTGAGTTAAAAGAAGAAAGAACGCGATAACGAAAGGAAACGATGCGCCAAACAAGATTGACTTGCGGCGCTCTCCCAGTAGGTAAAAGCCAGCAAGCAAGAAGAAACTTGTTGCTAAAACGAAGCCTAGGTATGTCAGTCCAACGCCGTAAAACGCCATTAGCACTAAGAAACCAATCAGTAGTTTCCAGTTCAAAGGTGCGGTTTCACACTTAAGCTTTTTGTCTGGTTGGCCAGTAACAAGCAAAATCAGTGAAAGGCCGATGCCAATGAAAGTCAGTAGGGTAGGCAATGTTCTCGCGGTAAAGGGTTCGTACTCATCACCGGGAAATAGCGGAATTAGGGTAGTTTGGTAGCCGTAGCACAAGCACGCTAGCATGAAGATCATTGCGCCGAGACGATCACTCGACAGCAGAGATTCTTTACTAAAAAATTTGGTTGGTAAGTCCGACATATCCAACTCCATTTGGGGGGTATAGAAAGTAAAAAAGCCGTATATGAGCGAGTTAATGAGTAATGTATGGGATCACTAACCGAAGGTAAGCGAATTACAGTGCTGCTTTAGCCACTTGCGTCTACAACGAATCGGCAAGCTTTGGTAATACGTTACGAATAAACAAAGGAGTTTTAGTAAACTCATGTACGGCGAAACAAGGAAAGAGTAAGAGGGCACTATGACCCTCTATCGTTATTGGTTACTTCAAGAACCCTAGCTCACGCATTAGGTCGCCCATATGTTTTTCTTGATCTTCTAAGAAGGCGTAGAAGTCTTTGTCGGCTTTGTAGTTATCGATCCAACCGTTACGGTCACGAACCACTTGCCACTCATCGGTTTTGTACATTTTGCCTAACGCTTCATTCCACTCGTCGATTTTCGCTTGGCTAGTGCCTGGTGCTGCGAAGAAACCACGCCAGTTAGCAAATACTGTCTCGTTGCCGTATTCAGTCAGTGTCGGGATATTAGGCGCTGCTTCAAGACGTTTCGGAGCTGTTACCGCCAGCACTTTAACTTGTCCAGATTTAGACATCTCTAGCACTTCACCAAGGCCGGTTGATAGGAGTTGTGTCTCACCGGAAAGCAGTGCTGCCATCGCTTTACCGCCAGCATCGTAGGCGATGTAACGAACTTTCTTAGCATCAAAGCCTTCGCCTTTAAATGCCGCTGCAACTACTAGGTGATCCATGCTGCCTCGCGCAGAGCCACCAGCAATTTTTACTTTACGAGGGTTACTTTCGAACTCTTTTACTACGTCTTCCCAAGTGTTGTATTTAGAATCAGCAGACGCAACGATCGCACCATAGTCAGCAATCGTTGCAGCAACCGGTGTTAAGTCGCGGAAAGATTGAGGGAAGATCCCCGTTAGTGAGCGAACAACGATAGGAGTTGAGTTCACCATCAATGTGTCTTCTTGACGTTGTGCCGTTTCGATTAGGTGAGCAATGGCTTTACCGCCGCCGCCACCAGATAGGTTTTGGAAAGAGACATTTTCTACGATGTCTGATTTCACCAGTACATCACCAGTACCACGAGCTGTCATATCCCAACCGCCACCAGCGCCGCCAGGGATTAGGAAGTGGATTTTTTCTACGTCTGCAGCAAAAGTGTTGAAAGAAAAGGTTGCTGCGATGATAGTAGCCGCAAGAGTAGGTTTCAGTGCCTTGAACATGGTTCACGTTCCTTATGTAGGGGATCTCTTCAATGGAGAGAAACTTATGTTTATATCCAGCTACTAAACACACGAGTAGGGTATTGCTTAGTAGATGAAGCTAAAGTTAACGGCGTGTTAATGAATTGTATCCAATGCGGCGATATTGAGGATAAAGAACATTGGGTGAATAAAGTTCATAAAGTTCACGGCAAGATGAGGGTGCCGTTGCTATTCGATACGGATAAAAAAGAGAGCCACTTGGACTCTCTTTAACAGTTTGTAACTTATGACATATTTAGTGTTTTACGATCATGATGAGTTGGCTAGTGTCGAGCTCTGTAGGAGTTCAGTCGCGGTATCGAAGTCAAATTGCTCTAGCGAGCTTTCCAACCTCTTGAACTCAGAAGGTGTTAACCCAACCACCGCACCGTCTTCAATGTTAAGAATGATGTTGAGTGCTTCTGTGTCATCATTGGCAACGGCTTCTAGCAACTGACGGTACAATTTGGTATCTGGCTGATTTGTTGCTGAGCCAGTACCCATAACTTGTTCACTGGAGTTCTTGGTGGTTGTTGCTGTTTGGAATAATGCGTTGGAGATCCCCTGACTGATCTCAATCGTGGTTTTGATGACGCTCTGTTTTAGTTCGTCATCGGTAAGTTCGGACTCCAATTTTTCACACAAGCTATGTAAATCGCTCGCACCTAGATTACCAGCCACACCTTTAAGGGTGTGTAAGTAGCGCTGCTGGGCACTGCTTGATAGCTCTGCAGTTAAGGTATCTTCGTCAGGGTATGCTTCAACAAATCGCTTCAATAACTTCATGTAAAGTTTGTGATTGTTACTTGCGCGCATCAATCCCATGCTGGTATCAAGCCCATTAATGACAGGCAATGTCTCTGGTTGACTCTCTGAACGGTTGTCATCTTGTGGAGTTGCACTCGACTCTTGCAGCAAAACATTGAACTGCACGGGATTAGCCGGAGAAATCCAGTTCGCTAATGTGGCGAACATTGATCCGACATCGATCGGTTTGGCAATGATGTCACTCATGCCGGAACTAAGAGCTTTCTCTTTATCTCGTTCCATCACGTTTGCGGTCATGGCGATAATTGGCGTTTTAACGTCTTTTATCTCGTGACGAATGTACTGCGTCGCTTCATAACCATCCATAACTGGCATTTGACAGTCCATCAAAATACCATCGAAAGGTGCGCCATCAGCAGTTGCTTTGTGGTAAAGCTCGATGGCTTGCTGACCATTCTCTGCGACCGTCACTTTGATCTGTTGCCCCTCTAAAAGCTCGGTTGCCAGCTCTTGGTTAATCTCATTATCTTCAACTAACAAGATGTTCGCGCCTGCGAGTTGCTGAACATTGGCAAGCTGATTTTGTTGCTCCAATTCACTACGAGAGACGCGATCTGAATCTAGCCCATAAAGCGAGACGATGGAGTCGTAAAGGTGCGATGAGGTGATTGGTTTATCCAATATGCTAGGTATCTTGAATCCTCGTTCTGAGATGGCTTCGGTTAATTCTTCGCGGCCATAAGCGGTAAGCATCATGATTTTAGGTGCTCTCGATAGCGACAAGCCTTTGTTCAGTTCGGCAAGTAGATCAACCCCGTCACGCTTAGGCATTTTCCAGTCTGAGATAATCAGATCAAACGGCACACTTTTATCGTCAGCTGAATGGAGTTCTACAATGGCCTCATCGACAGAAGCGCATAACGTTGGCGTCAGTTTTAGGGACTCTAAGATATCGCCTACGATTAAACGTGCACTCGCGTTATCGTCAACCACAAGAACTTTTAGGTGATTAATCGAGGCAGGCACCACAATGCGGTTTTGCGTAATAGAGTGGCTTACTCGTGTTGAGATGGTAAAGGAGAAGGTTGAACCTTTGCCAAGCTCTGTCGAGACTTGAATATCCCCACCCATAAGTTGGCTAAGCTCCTTACTGATCGCCAAGCCTAGGCCTGTGCCGCCGTATTTGCGGGTGGTAGAGCTATCGGCTTGAGTGAACTTGTTGAACAGCTTGTCTGCTTGTTCCTGCGTCATTCCGATACCGCTATCTGAAACAGAGAACTTCAGCTTGATATCATCACCATGTCTTTCAGCAACTAAGATAGAGATTTTCACTTCGCCTTTCTCTGTAAACTTAACGGCATTATTACTGAGGTTGATCAGTATCTGCCCTAATCTGAGTGGGTCACCGATAAGGTTGGTTGGTACGTCTCTATCAACTTGGATGAGCAGCTCGAGCCCTCGTTCAGAAGCTCGTAGGCCAACTAGATTGGTGATGTTATCGAGTACATTTTCTAGATGGAAATCGACGTTTTCTATGTCTAACTTACCGGCTTCAATTTTCGAGAAATCGAGAATGTCATTGATAAGGCCAAGTAGGGTATCGGAAGAGAGCTTCACTTTGTGAATATAGTTACGCTGCGCTTTGGTTAAATCAGTTTTTAATGCGAGATAACTCATGCCAATGATGGCATTCATTGGTGTGCGAATTTCGTGACTCATATTAGCGAGGAAGTCGGATTTTGCTTGGTTTGCTGCATCGGCCTCATCTCTTGCTTCGGCTAGGCTGTGTGCGAAGGCTTCTAAAGCCGAATGTGCTTTGTTGGCGAGTAACCCCATTAGCAAGATAATGGCGAAGAAAATGACACCTCCGACTGCTAAATGAAACGTAACACTAGAGGAGTCTTTAACATTGACACTCTCTGCTAAGTGGCGCTGCGATACAAAGTCGCGCAGTTCAACGAAGCTGCTATCCATACTAGCCAGTAATTGATGACCTCGTATTTGCGAATTAACTAAGCCCATAAATTGGGACTCATAAACGCTGATATGCTCATCAAACGCCGTCGCTTTTATGTTAGGTGCGTATAAAGCCAGAAGCCGTTGGGCGTTAGTCGACTTAGCTTGCAACTGGTTGATAACGTTTGAAACCTTTTCAGCGATTAGCTTCTGCTCCTTAGAATTGGCAAGTAGAAAGTCTCGGTTGAATCGATTTGAACGACTTAATAGTGTGCGAATAGCCAGCAGATCTTGCCCTATGAGTAATTGAGATGAGAGTTCTGCTTGGGATTGGGATACAAGGTGATTTAGTTCAGCCACTTGGCTTTGCTTGGCTTGATAGAGTAATCCAACCGAGCGCGAAAATTCAGAACCACTGAGTGTGACTTGATTGATGAGTGACGCTCTTAACTTAGTAGAGGAGGCTGGCACGCCTTGGAGCTGAACTAAGTTTGTGTAGTAGCGGTTTTTTGCTTTATCAATGACGTCTAAAAGTTGCTGCCCTGTGTCATCTGAGATCTTTTCTTGCAGCTCCAAAACTAACTGTGAAGCTTTTTGCATCTCAAATTTGACCAATGAATAGGTCTTTAGGTTTCCGTTGAGCAGGTACTCTTTCTCAAGGTTTTGTATGTTGACCGCAAGAGTGGCTAGTTGACTGGTTTTTAGGGCGACGTTGGTCAAGTCTTCGCTGGTTAATCTTAGTGCCCTTATATTCTGACTGTTTTGATTAATGACTTGATTATGTAGATCCCTCATATCCCGAAGCAGCTCTGTAGCGGCGTTTGAACGCTCATCCATGAGTATTCTAGTAGATTGGCTCATCTTGATGATGTCGACATACTCTTTGAATTGCATCAGGTACTTAGTGAGTAAATCAACTGGCAGCGATGCAGCATATTCGCTTTCGTACTCGTTAGCGAGTTGAATGGTGTGTTCTGCTTCTTGATTAAACTCTTCAATGACTTGTTCGTTGTAATCGTTGCTGAAGGAGAGCTCGTAAACACGCAGCTTATCAAGGGAGGTCAATAACCTGGTGCTAGAGGCGTACTCTTCAACGCCAATGAATCGATTATTGAGGTTGATCCAGGCGCCAACAGCAACGGAAAATACAACGATGGCTGCAACCAGAAAGGAGACTAAGATTATTTTTGAGTCAGTCGCAAATTTAGAAACAGTATTCATAAAGTACCTGTGTTCATAAAGTACCAGCGTACTTAGTGTTCTAGTTCATCAGTAAAAGAGTCTTTGATGGTGAGCATCTCGTCGAGCTTACTAATGAAGATTGGCACTAAGTTAGGATCAAAGTGTCGGCCAGCTTCTTCTTGTATCAGGCCTATCGCTTTTTCGATTGGCCAAGCTTGTTTGTATGGTCGTTCGCTGGTGAGTGCATCAAATACGTCGGCAATAGCGACAATACGTGCGCTTAGTGGGATATCTTCGCCTGAAAGTTTGTGAGGGTAGCCACTGCCATCCCATTTTTCATGATGGTAAAGAGCAATTTCTTGAGCGAGTTTCAGCAGCTTAGAGTCGTTGTCTCCAATGATATCGCCGCCAATGGTGACGTGGGTTTGCATAATTGCCCATTCGTCCGCATCGAGCTTTCCAGGTTTCCCAAGAATAGAGTCGGGTATACCAATTTTACCGATGTCATGCATTGGTGCAGCTTGAAACAGAAGTTCGACCCACTCATCACTAACATCGAGTTGCTGGGCAAGAATTTTGGAGTAGTAGCTCATTCGTACAACGTGCATACCGGTTTCATTATCTTTGTATTCCGCGGCGCGCCCCAGTTTTCGAATAATCTCGAGCCTACTCATGGCTAACGCTTCTGTTCTCTGCCTCACTTTTTGAGAAAGCGCTAAGTTTTGGTCATAGAGAGAAATATGAGTCACCACACGA
This sequence comes from Vibrionales bacterium SWAT-3, assembly GCA_000169995.1. Lineage (GTDB taxonomy): Bacteria > Pseudomonadota > Gammaproteobacteria > Enterobacterales > Vibrionaceae > Vibrio. Next base: position 42,874 of record AAZW01000026.1, read on the forward strand.
GCTTTCACAATAGATGGACTGACTGGCTTAGTGATGTAATCAACGGCGCCAAGTTCAAATCCTTTTTGTTCATCGACGACATCGGTTTTCGCAGTCACAAAGATAACGGGGATATCCGCAGTGACCGGGTCACTTTTAAGTCGACGACATACCTCATAGCCATCCATTCCCGGCATCATAATATCAAGCAGAATAAGGTGTGGTTTCGGTGATGAAGAGGCGATTTTTAAAGCTTTTGCACCGGACGTAGCTGCTTTAATTTTGAACTCGTCGTTTAGGATCCCTGAGAGAGTATGGATATTATCTGGGATATCGTCGACTACCAGGACAATCGGCTTGTCTGTCGTAATTTGATTCATTTTTCGTCCCTAAAAAATTTAATCAGATTGCTGTACTTCATGCTAATAAAGCGTAGTGGAATTTGGTGGAAATGCATGATATCCGGAGGGTTAATTGTGGCCTTTGGAATCTGAGAGTAAAAAATAGACTTCCTTAATATGAATAGATATTTTATATGTTAACCTTTATTTAACAAAGAATAACTGCATGGATTGTGTCGTAGTGCGATCAGGGTTGAATTGTTCCGTTTGCAGCTTGCCAATCCTGAGTTTTCAATGACTTTATCTATGCTGTTTGAGTAGAACCTGATAACGGCTAGGGATCACCGCTTCATCTAATAACTCTGCCAGTATGACTGTTAGTGCGAACCAATCGTCCAGTTTGCTCGTGATAGTGTGCTCTCTAGAATATCGAGGGGTGTAGCTATTAAAGCGAAGCTTTTCTCTATCCGTTCCCATTTGGGTGACAGACCCAAAGTCGATAAGATGCGCCCGTCCTTGTTCACTCATGATTATATTGGACGGCTTAAGATCACCATGAACGAATCCAAGTCTATGGATTTGGTTTATAGCGGTTTCTAGTGAGCTAATGAACTGACAAGACGAATGATTAGTCATCTTTGATTCGCTTTGCGTCTCCAGTAGTGTTTGACCACCGATGTGGGAAAGTACTAGAAAGTCTTGTTGGTAGTTAGATAAGTAGTCGAGATATTTTGGATAAGTGCCTTGCGTATCCAAATCAGTGTTGGAATAAAGAAACTCTGCCTCTTGTTTTAGATAGTGGCGGTGTTTTAGCTCATGAGCATATTTGATGGTGACCATTCCCCAGCTACGATGTTGAGCTTTAAATACTCGTGAGCTTAAGCGAGCAAGGTCGGTATAGCCATGCTTTTGGAGCGTGCGTCTGAGCTGTTCATCAGTGGTACTCTTCCGGTTAGAAGAGACATCACCTTCGGTGGGTTTAGCTCGACTCGGTAAAGAGGGCGAGCTAGGCGGATAGCGACTAAATTCCACTTGGCAGAGAGAACCCTGAGAAGAACCCTGGGACAAATGGATTTGATTGCCCTTGGGTTTTGATGGTGAGCTTCACTTTGCTGTCTCCATACACAAATTCAACTTGGGTGTTTTGAGCAGACGTAAAGTTCACGTTTGGCTCAAATAAGCGGAACCAGCTCCACGTACCTTTCACTGTATCTTGACCTATGGTTGAGTCTTGAGCAATGAGTTGAACACCGAGTTTTTCGATAAATTTCGCGTCACCTTGCCACGACTGTTGGCTCCACAATGTTGGGCCGTGTCGGTAAGTGAAGATGGGCTTATCTGAGATGATGGAAAACTCCGTAATGTTCGGTGTCATATCGACGGCTTTCAATTGGAAATTGATCAACACGTTGGACGGATCGGCCAAAAACAGAGCACTTTTAATATCAGCCGCTTTGTCTATCATTGTCCAAACGTCAGGTGTAATCGACAACCCAGTCCCCGGTAGTAAACCCGGCAAATAGGGCGCTTCATCACTGTTCTTGATGAAACCATTGAGGCGAGTCTGGTGGAACTTATCGACGATTCCATTGGTCACGAAGAAGGCTTTAACGTCGGCAACACTCACGTCAGATTTTGATTTTCGATTGAACGGATAAAACGAAGCTAAACGTTGTTGATAAGGCTGATAGATCTCGTTCGACCAAGCTGTATTCAAATAGTCATGAGCCAGTGACATCACGGTTTCATTGCTTTGATGAACCACTTTGTTCACCAGTTCTTCAGCGACTTCTAGGTGGTTGCTGGATAAGCTCGCGAGTGAAGCAATAGGATTACCAGCCTGTAGAGTCGCAGATAGCGTATCAAAGGCGACCTTCTGGGGCTCTTTGGCCTCGTAAAACTTATCTCCCCACTTATTCGCGTTGATAAACGCTGTAAGTAGGTTGTCTATTGGCTTTTTACCTTGGTCATTAGCGGTAACTTGCTTTTTGTAGGCTTGGAAGCTGAGTGATATCTGACGAGCGGATTCCTTTTTATCAGGATCTTGAATCGGCATGCTTGCAGGGGCTTGTTTTTTGTCATCCTGAGCGGGGATTTCAAGTTCCACATAGGTGTATTTAGCAATCGTTGAATACAGGCTAACGATTGGGTTATTGCTTGCTTCAGATAGGCTAGCTAATGCATTTTTTAATTGTGTCGGGTCGGCAACTTCTTTGACTTCGACATTACGAATTAGGTCACGCCAATAGTTAATGTAATCGTTTTGGTAAGTTTGCTTGAGTTCTCGGCTAATACGGTGAAGCTCCAATGCACTCGGATACGCGCCCGCCACGCCTTCGTAAGATTGTAATGCAGACATTAAAGTCGGGGAGTTCACCGATAAGTCGAGTTCATTAAACCCGGTTGGTGTATAGATATACGGAACTAGGTAACCAGCGAAACTTGGTGAGAATTTAAATACCGAATTGAAGTTATCACCGAGTTCGCCACGTATATCGACACGTTTTGAGTAATCAGGTGAGCTTTGAATGTGCTCGTACAGCAGTGTCTCAATACCAGTTTGAGTGATGACTTTCTTAGCCAAACTCTCTAAATCATGGTTTGATTTAACTGGGGTCAGATTACGAGCGAAGATGTCATCCAACAGCACTTCGAGTTGAGCAATGTTGACGCTGTCGGCTTCACCTTGATCTTGCAGCGTACGAATGTAGTAGTTTTTAAGCTCTTGTACGTTGGTTCTGTCTTTGCTGAAGAGTAAGCGGTAGTTATTAAGCAAAGAGAGGGTCTGTGACTGATCTTCTAAGTTCACATAGACGAAGAGATCTTTCTCGAGCGTGTTCTCCATTGAAGGTATCAAGACTTGTTGTAGCTCTGTGAAGTACGCTTCTTCGACCTCTGCCTTAATACTCGGATTAGGCATAAACGGTAAGGTATACCAAGGTTCTGGTTGATTGTAGAGGTTGTAGATTCTCTGCAGTGAGAACAGGTTGGGGATGTTATCGGCCATGTTCTCAATGTCATAAGGCGATGCGGAAATCGCTTCTTTATAACGCTCCAGCATCACATCAGCTCTAGTCTCACGCTGATTCTGGAAATCAAAATCAAACTTAATCACCAGTAACACAGCGGCGAGCAAACCTATCCAAGAGAGCGTAAACAGCACTTGGTTAACCAGAAGAGTATTCTCTTTACGTTTGTTCACACCGACCAGTTCGTGCTCCGCCAAGATCACATGTGTCATTAGGTATTGAGCGAACAAAGTTTGGTTGACCGGAATTTGCTCATTCTGCTGATAGTGCTCGTGACCGACAGAATAGGAGACAGTGCTTGCCAGTAAGTCTGATTGTGCTGAGCTTTGGCCGTCATGAGTGAAGTAAAAGCCTCTAAACTGAAGCGCATCACTGAGTTGTTCTCCGCGGTATAGGCGGTTCAAGAACAACCACAAATTCTGCTTCAATAAACCAAACTGGAATGGGGCACTCGCGATGGAGTTTCGATAATCTTGATTCAACTGCCCTGCAAGCGCATTGCTCATATTGGCAATCAGCTCACTGATTAAGTGGTCATATTCATCATTAAACCAATCGGCGTCGATACCACCATGTTTAGAGTAAGGGGCTGTCGCGCCAAACACTTCGTCTCTCTTTGACTCGTCAAAAGCAGAGAAGAACTGACAAAAATCGCTGATGCTGCCCATATTGGATATAACGTTATATATCGGTAGGCTGACCCCAAATGCTTGATTAAACGTCTTTATCGTTGATTTGAGTTCGTCAGCCTGTTGGGTGATCTGTTCATTGTTCTCCAATAGTGAGGAAACATCTGTGATAAGTAATAAGCCATTGGCTGCTTGTCTTGGGCGCCACGCGGACAGGGATTGGCATAGTGTTTTCAAATATTCTGGATGTTGGTCTTCACCCATACTGATAGAGACTAAAATTGAATGCTCACTGACCCAAAACAGAATAGGGAATTCGATGTCATTGCCGAAGTCGTCAAGCTTATACGCCTCATAACCCATTTGCGTAATGATGCTTTTGTCTTTGTTTGGATTTTGGCTCAGCAGTAAGTAGATCGGTTGGTCATAACGGCTCGTTAAACGTGTCTTACGCTTTTGTCCGCTGATCATGCGCTTGAAATGGTTGGCTAGCTGTTTTTGTCGTTTCTGAATCAGTTCTTTGTCTAGTGACTCTTCTTGTGACTTTGCGCTGCGCTTAATGAGCACCCAGTAACAAATAAAACCGATAAGCGTGGATATTATGGCGACAGTCGTCAGTGCCCATACCAAATAAGCATTGAGTGGTGTTAACAGAATGACGCTAGAAGCGACAGTAAAAAAGGCAACAGAGGCTAGAGCGGAGATGCCTACCGTTTTCTTTACGTTACCTGATTTGTTTGGTTTTGCATCCGGCATAATCAGTTAGACTCTTCCTTGTTTAAGTCATGCGCAGAAGTGCGAACGATGATGGCATTTATTTGGTCGTTTTCGACATACCATGCTTTGGTTCTTCTCGCTTCTTCTGAGGTGCTTGCTCTCAATATCACTCGGTAGTATTTCTTGTAAGGCGAGATGATTGGTTCATAAGCTGATGGCGACAGATTGTTGATAAAAGCTTGGGCATTTTTCTTACTAGAGAACGTCGCTAATTGGACCAGCCAATTGGCTGTGCTCGGTGTTAGATCAGTTCTCTGTGATGTTTCAACCGCTTGGGCTTTACTTGCATGACGAGGTGGTGATTCAAGATCGTTGTCTTGGCTAATAAATACGATGTCTTTGACTTCACCAGACAATACGTAGCGCTCGCTAAAGTTAGGCAAAAAGGTGAAATCGCGAGCTCGCTGGGTATGGGTTTTTGTATACCAAAACTCAGTGAGTCCGATACTGGTTGCTATCAGACAAAAGAAAAACAAACTGGTGACGAAGTATCGCTTACGTCGAGTTGGCTTCCTTACTTCTGGGAGCTTAACTTTAGTTCGGCAGTGAACTCCGCTCACGGTCCGGTACTGGCTGATGGTCTGCTCTAATTGATGGACAAATGCCTTTAGTTGCTCAGCACCACCTTCACGGTATTGTCCTTTGAACCCGATATTGATGAAGAGATAGATGATCTCAAGAAGATCTATCAATTTGTGAGGCTGTCTTGCGGCTTTTTCTGCAACAGAAAAGAACAGTTCGCCACCGTTACGCATACCAAACAGTTCACTCAGCAAGGTTTTGTTTTCCCAGCCTCGTTTCTCTCCCCATTCGGTGTAAATGATGAACTCATCGATCACCACGGCATACAAAAAGCAGAGTTTATCGATAACAGCAACAGGGTAGGTTAACTCGGTCGCTTGAGCCTTGATGTCGTTAATGCCCTGAATAAATTGTTCACGGAAAACGGTCAAGTCATCTGGCTCAGATAAGGTTGAGATCTTGAGTGTTTTGGTCAGTAAATCACTGCTGATATTGATCAGTTGATTCTCTGCTTTATCAAAGTGACGCAGAAACTCTTCTTGAGCGCTGGTGGAGTGCACCGCGACTAATTTAGAAAAAGCCTGGTCAGACTCTTTATTCGCAGAGCCTTTTGACGCTTTATCGATGACCAGTGTTTCTTCGTCTAAATAATCCATAGCCATTATCTCAACGCGTATAGAACGACTTCGAGAGCAGGTATGCGAGCATCGACGTGCAGCGCAATCGCATCACGAGTATCAAGCATATCGAGCCAGTTTCTGTCTTTGGTATCCACCTCAAAATACGCGACGCCTTGCATCGGTTTGAGCTCACTTGGTGCGATAGGCAGTGGGGTTAACGAGATACCAGACAGCGAGCTGCGAACGAGTTCCACAATCTTGTTGTTACTGCTGAGCTTAGCTGAAATAGGGAAAAGCTCATTTAACTCTGTACTGCTGATATCGGACTTCACACTCAGAACGAAGCGACGGTTGTACACGCTGCTAGGATCTTTGATAAGGGTGCGAAGTAAGCGACGTTTTTCAAATAGAGATATGTCCCATTTGAACTCGATGACGGAATCTTGCTGAACTAGTGTTAGTAAGTTTCTTAAGCTCGAAAACAGTGGGTTAAAGTTGTCATAAAGCTTATCGTATTTTAACGGTTGGCACTCATCAGGAATAGCTGGCGTTAACGCCATCACTTGTGCTTCAAACTGTTTCAACTTCGAATACAGTTCGTGCGTCGGATATTTGGTGTTACTAATGGTTAGTTCGAACCACGGTAACCACGTATTGAGCGTTTGCAGCCAAAGGAAGTCTTGCATCATAGACTGCGGACTTTTCTGCCCTTGGCCAGCTTTGATGCGTTTCAAAAGGTTTTGAGCACGATTACTCACCAGTGCATGAATCTCTTTGACTCGTTCGCTAAGCAGCGTCGACGCGCCGTAGTGTAAACAAGCTGGAATAAACGCACGGTCCAACATCACTTCGTCTGAATCGCTGATCTCTAAGATTTTAGCGACGGGAATTAACGTAAAACCAGACGTGTCCTCTCCAGCGAATTTGAGCCCGATATTCAGCTGAGCTACGTCGACTTCGACACTGGCGTTTTCGGAGGTAGAAGTATCGAATACATTGATTGAACGTGTGATGTAACGACTCTGTTCTTGGCCATCTTCGCTGTAGTCATTATTGCCTTGCAAAGAGATTGGCAGGGCAAGATAGACGATGGTTTCAATGGTGCCTTGTGGAATATCGACAACAATCTCTTGCTTGAGGTTGAATTGGGTCCCATCGGGGAACACACCTGAACAGCTCGGTATAGACAGCTTACCGATCTTTAAGAGGTCGTGGTTAAGCACTAGCTCGGTGATGCCAAAGAAAGGGGCAAACCCGGCCAGTGTTTCAATGTTCTGACGAATGTAGTTTTGCACATAGCGGTCTTGCTGCTGAAAGTGCTGAGGCGCAATAAACATCCCTTCTTGCCACACTACTTTTTTGAAAGCGTCCACGTAAAATCCTTTTCATAATTTTTATTGGTTGGCTGTTTTACTAAAAGATTTGCCACCAGCTAGAGTCTGGCTGTATCACGGCTAGCTCTGCTTTCTTCCCTGTAATCGTTAACTCTAAAGTTTGCTCTGGATCGGAGGGCATCATGAGGACGGCTTTGGTTGTGCCATCCTGGTAATCTGCAAATTCGACCAGTGCTGCAATATATTGCGTGTTCTTATTGATATCTAACGTCACCGCTTGTGCAGAGTTTGGCAATACAATAGGTAACACCTGTTTTGAAACCAAGTTTGCCGCGAGCAACTGCAAGTCATTATTGTATAAATCAATAAATGGCAGCTGTTTGAACAGCTGTTGATCCGTTAGTTGGTAAAGCCTAACCACAACTGGGTTAGCTTGATCGTCGTTGTATTGATTGATTGTCGCATCTGCTTTTACCGTCAGCGAGTATTGGGTCACAACCGGAACAGGGTCCGATGACGAGCATGCTGCGACGAGTAAACAAAGGGATAAGAGTATGAGCCTTTTCATTCTCTCTCCTCACTTTGTTTTTGCATGTTCTCCATAAATAGTGCTTTGAACTGACGTCTGAAATCTCCGTTGTCTTGACGGTGTTGGAAGTGTTTGCGATAGATCTTCCAATACTTTTTATCTTTACTGCTAAAAATACCGCTACTTACGTATTCGCTAAATTGGCTCTCAAGCTGCTTTGGTGCAAATTCGTTTAAGAACTGATCAACCGTTTGTTCTAACGCATCAAACAAAGCTTTTTGCTGTAGTTGTGGATTTTGTAAATACTGCTGATTTTTCTCGGTTAGGGTAATGAGCTTGTCGATTGATTCTTCAATTCGAGTGTTGTTCTCGATATTGACGGGCAAATACTCTAATTCTGCAGAGGATAGGGCGCTGGTGTCTCCATGAGCGATTCATCCACTTCAATGTTCGGAACAACTTGTTCATCGTCTAGATCCTCAAATGGGTCAGAAGAGAACGGGTCATCACTCAACACATTTTTTGATGAGAAGTTTGATGTTTTTTTTGTGGAAGTAACTTCTGGTGTCTCATCGAGAAAGTCAGTGTCGCTGTCATCCAGTTTTAAATTGAAAGGTTCTATGAAAGTGTCATCCTGTTTGTTGTTCGTTGACTCAACTTTGGGGGTACTTAACAGGCTAACCAGCAGTGTGTAACCACCTAGTTTGATGATGTCGCCATCAGTAATAACGTACTCTTTCTCTTTTGCCAGTGATTTGTCGTTTAACGAAACGCCGTTGTTACTGATGTCTTTAATCACGTAACCGCGATCCGTTGGGTACAGCTGACAGTGAGTACGAGAAATCCATTTTGTTTGGTCTGGAAGCGCAATATCACATGATGGAGAACGACCTAAGCTTCCGCCACTTTCTGGCAGATACGACACTCTAGAGGAAACAACCTCTTCAGCAGGTACAGAAATCATGTGGACACTGGCTACTCCTTGCACTTGGATATGGCTGAATTAAAACTATCTAGGAAACCTGAGTAGGTTTTAAGGAATCGATTCGAAAAATAGACCCCCATATCCTTGGTATCTAAATTCGTCGAATTGAAGTAATCGAGTGGTAAAGAGGCTTTATCCAACTCTCTCTTAAAGACCAACTCATCCTCTAAAACAACATCAATTTCCCTTTGTTTTAAAAGTCTTAGTAATACTTTAGCATCTCGTGGCTGCTTAACGACGTTAAATCCATTACGTTTTAGCCAAAACCATTTGTTTGAGCCAAATTTGGCAGAAAAGTTGAGGTTTAACTTTGACAATTCATCAACCTTCGGCTCCACTCCTGGACCAAAATACCAATTCAAAGTTTGTTTAGCGATTGGCGCTGAAAGCGTCGCATACTCATCACGTTCTGATGTTCGTGTCGCAACGAAAAATCCATGCTGGCTGCCACTATGAACACGCAGCTGTGCATCAGACCAAGTGGTCATTGTTAGCTGGTAGGGTTGTCCCATCTTGCCCAAGGCACACTTCACTTTGTCTAAAGCAATGCCTTGCATCGTAGCGTTTTCATAACTTTGGTAGGGCGGCCAATCTTGAGTGGTTAGTAAAAGCCTTGATGGCCCAATTTTAAGTTGAGCGAAAGCGCTCATCGACCAAGATGCCGAGAGGATAAGAGTGGCTAACGATAATCTGATGGTAGAGGCTCTAGTTAACATCATTAGAGTTTCCTATCACTTCAGAGATTTTCAATATAGACACTGGCGGGTAATAGTCGAGCTTCTGTGCGGCTTCGATATTTACAATATAAGAATATTGGCTGAGTGACTCTATTGGTATGTCTGAAGCTTTTTGAGTTCCTTTCAAAATGTTCTTCGCTTTGTATCCCGCAAATTGACCAACGTTGTAGTAACGACTCACGATACCAAACAAGGCTTTATGCTTTCTTATCGGGCTCTCAGTAGCTGAGAATGTTGGGATACCCTTCGAATGTAACCCTGATACAAGGGCGGGATCGAACTTTAACCATTGAAAATAATGGATTTATTTTACAGGGAACTTTTTTAGATAATCACGATCTGATCATGAAGTAAAAAAACATGAGAAATTCGCACATGATTATCATTGAGCAACTTAAAAAAGTGAAAGATACCCGTTCGCACATCAATCAATTTTATCCTGTTATGGAAGTCGCTTTCGTGGTCATAACAGCCATGATTTGTGGTCAAAATAAATGGACAGAGATTAAGGATTTCGGTGAAGGAAATATCGAGTGGTTACGTGAGTATTTCCCCTACGAAAATGGTCTTCCCACTCGACATAATATAGCTGCGATCATGAGATCCGTTGTGCCAGAGACGCTATTGGAAGCTATGGTGGGCTGGGTCAATTTGCACAGAGAGAAGCATGCTCAGCCTATAATCAGTGTTGATGGGAAGGTTCTAAAAGGGGCAAAAGCAAGCAAACAACAGCACCCCCTCTATATGGTTTCGGCATTTGATGTAGACGAGGGTTTGACTCTCACACACCAACCTTGTGACGGCAAAGGTATGGAGCTGCTAGCAATAAGAAACATGCTAGACGCTTTAGATATCAAAGGATGTTTATTAACTGCTGATGCCCTGCATTGTCAGGTTGAAACACTGAATAAAGTAGTTGATAAAGGTGGAGATATCCTAGTACAAGTTAAACTGAATCAACCAAGTTTATTAGCAGAAATTGATGTGCAATTCCAAGACTATTGGGCTTTGCCTGAAGATAAACAGGAATCATACATCACGGAAGAGAAAGGGCATGGTAGAAAAGAGGTTCGTGAGGTTTACGTGCTTCCTGCAGCCTTCAGCGAAGCACTCAGACAGAAGTGGTGTCTCGTAAAAAGCATTGTTGCAGTGGTAAGAGATAGGAGTGTCAAAGGGAAAGGAAGTTATGAAACCTCGTACTATATTTGCACAGACCATTTATCTTTAGAGTTAGCCTCAAAGGCAACAAGAAAGCATTGGCATATTGAGAATCAGCAGCACTGGGCGTTGGACGTAATTTTCAAAGAAGACGAGCAGCGAATTTACGCTGGGGATTCAGCGTTGAATATGGCTTGTTGTCGTCGCTTTGTGCAGAACCTATTTAGAAAATCAGAGGGTAACTTGTCTGTACCAAGAAAGATGAACCAAGCCGCATGGAATAAAGATTACAGGGAAAAAGTTCTTTTTACATCAGATTAACAAAGTATATTCGCGCCCTTTGTGAACAAGTAAACCAAGTGATGGCTTTGTAACCTTAATACACAAGCATAAACCAGAACCCTGACCACTATTATTCTAAATTATTTGTTGGTTAAATGGTTAGGTATCAATCAAAAAGCCACAGTTATGTATAAAACTGTGGCTTTTTTATTTTCTTGGTAAATCAAATAAATTTCAGGTCAAATAGTAAACGTTTTTCCTCTATTTTTGCGTAGTGATATGGGGTAATTAAATCCTTTCTAGGATTCATTTCAATTCTGATTGGGCGACTGTGTTTATCAAGTTGCTTACTAGGTATAATTGATCTGTGATTACAATCGATGTGATTTTATGAATCTAAATGCTTTAATGAGGTTTTTCTATCAATGAATGTAGAATTTGATAGTGGGAAAAATAAAATAACTTATCGAGAAAAGGAATTACTGCTCAATAATAACGAGTTTAAATTAGCTATTCTTTTATTGGAAAAGCAAGGAGAAATGGTCGAAAAGTCGACCATATTAGGTACAGTTTGGAAGAACAAGGTGGTGACTGAGGGGTCGATAAAGCGAAGTATTTCGCTTTTGAGAAAGGCCTTTTATGATCTAGAGGCGAACGTTGAAATTACGGCATTCCGTGGTGTTGGTTACAGCATAAGCACTAAACTGAATGTGTTTATCGATAACGCACTGATAAGCCTGGACTCAGAAGAGCCAAAAATTGAAAAGAGCGAGCCCTTATATCAGGAGATTACAAGCAAGATATCAACCAAGGCAAAACCTATTTTAACGCTCTTTATTAGCTTAAATCTTGCTGTTGGTGGTTATTTTTCGTACCAGGATTATGCTTACTCAGGTTTATCCCAGATCTCACCATATATGAAAGATTCGTTTATATCATCAGATTACCATTTAAAGGTCTTGGAGAGTCAGGCTGGTAATAATATCAACCTGATCACTTTAAGGGATCATACTGCGCCTAAGCTATTATTGAACCTTGTTAGTCAACTGAATACAGATATGACGCTATTTTATCAAGTTGAAGGTAAGAAGGTTTACTTCGCCTATGCGTTAGAAGATGTATCGCAAAACTCTTATGCCAATAACTATATAATCTCAGTTCACTCTCAAAATGAAAAAATTAAAAATATCCTTGAAAAATTTTAATAAGTATCACTTTTTCTTTCTGTTAAGTTTAGTTTTTATGCTTTTTTCTTTTATTAGGCATTATACGCACCAGAATCGTCACAACTTAAGCTTTGTCTACAACTATAAACAGTACGTTGAAAGAAAGAACGGGCTCAAACTCAAGACATTAAGCTCGACCAACTTTACTGATGAGCACTTTTCCATCATGTCTTACTCTTTTTCGAATAGCGGCGATGGGGTGTTATTTACTTCTGAAGCGCAAGTGGTCGAGAGGCACAAAAATGTTTTCGAGTACTGTTTATATGATTCTGAGGTAGAGGACTTTACCGAACATAAAACCGACCCTCATTTTGAAGAGCTGTTTTTCACGGCATCTGACATCGTAATGAAAACGCGAACCCGAGATGTGAGTCGTAGTGCCGTGAATTACTTTAGCCAACACATCGTACTTATCAAAGGGGGAATATTTGAGTTCCCAACGTTGGTATCGCGTTCTCGCAGTCAACAATACGTGCCAATAACCTGATGAAACAATAGCTGCCCGTTAATGCCTGTAATCAAAGCACGAGTAAAACAGTAAATGTCCAAGATGTGCTGTTTCGTATCAACCCCCTCACTTACCACGTAATACGCGATTAAGCTCTGCCAACGACTATTCACCAATCCTACATCACCTTGTTGAGCTTTTTAGTGTCATACCTTAGTCTAAATTGTCGACAATCCTCTTGATTGTCGACAATTTAATCGTGTATTTTATATTCATGTTATGAAATTGTTGACAATTAACGTGCGGCAATCAGAAGTGAGCAGCGTGAATATGAATACTGCGATAAAAGATCTCACCTTAAGTACAAATACGAAAATTCGTGTGAGCGATAAAGAAAACACTAAGTCAGAAAACCTAACGGAATACCTCGTTGAGGCGATTGTTAACGGTGAATTGCCTCCGGGCAGTAAGATCTCGGAGCCTGAGTTGGCTAAACGCTTTGAAGTAAGCAGAGGTCCATTACGTGAAGCAATAATGCGTGTTGAAGGACTTGGCCTGATCGAACGCATTCCTCATGTCGGAGCTCGAGTGATTACCTTTTCTGCTGACAAGCTACTTGAGCTTTACGCAGTTCGAGAGCTCTAGAAGGCATGGCTGCAAGGCTAGCAGCAAGACATATCACACAAGAAGAGCTTATTGGGCTTGAAGGATTATTGTCGACACATTCAAAACATATCGATGAAGTAGAGGGTTCTTCCTACTTTCATCAACACGGCGATTTCGATTTCCATTATCGAATCATAAAAGCCAGCCGCAACAGCAAACTTATTTCTCTACTGTGTGATGAGCTTTACCACTTGTTACGCATGTATCGCTATCAATCACCTAGAGCGCAGTCTCGACCAAAAGAGGCGCTTGATGAACATAAATATATCCTACAAGCAATCCGTAACCGTGATGAAGAGCTAGCAGAAATGCTGATGCGTCGACACATATCCGGTAGTCGTCTGCTTATCGAACAACAAATTCAATCTCAAGACATGGATTAAAACACTTACAAATAAACATTTAACAGGGAGCGTCATTATGAAGTTATCAGCAGGAGCGAAGTTCCGCCAAGCTGTGCAAGACAATGATCCATTGCAGATCGTCGGTACGGTGAATCCGTATTGCGCAATGATGGCAAAGAACTTGGGTCATCAGGCTATCTACTTGTCTGGTGGAGGTATCGCCAATGCGTCTTACGGTTTACCTGATCTGGGTATTACCACATTGAACGATGTGTTGGTGGATGTGGAACGTATTACCAACGCGTGTGATTTACCTTTGCTGGTGGATATCGATACGGGATTTGGTGGAGCGTTCAATATCGCACGAACTATTCGAGCGATGGAAAAAGCGGGCGCTGCTGCTATTCATATGGAAGATCAAGTGGCACAGAAACGCTGTGGTCATCGACCAAACAAAGCGATTGTTAGCCAACAGGAAATGGTCGATCGAGTAAAAGCGGCAACCGATGCAAGAACTGATGAGAGCTTTGTGATCATGGCTCGAACTGATGCTCTGGCCGTAGAAGGTATAGACAGTGCGATTGAACGCGCGATTGCGTGTGTTGAAGCGGGTGCGGACATGATTTTCCCTGAAGCGATGAATCAGCTCGACCAATACGTGAAGTTCTCGGCGGCGCTCAAATCAGCAACAGGTAAGCATGTGCCAATCTTGGCCAACATCACCGAATTTGGACAAACACCACTCTACAACTGCAAAGAGCTGGCGGAATCTCATGTCGACATGGTGCTTTATCCACTCAGTGCATTCCGCGCGATGAACAAAGCGGCAGAGAACGTTTATAAGCATTTGCTAGTTGAAGGTAATCAGGAAGCACTGTTGGATTCTATGCAAACTCGTAAAGAGCTCTATGAACACCTGAATTACCACGACTACGAGAACAAGCTGGATCAATTGTTTTCGAGTGAAGAATAAAACCAGTTTCAAATATTAAAACATCAACTTAATCTAATAACGTGAATGGTTAGTCAGCCACATCGGGTCCGTGAAACCGAGTGAGATAGTTGCGGTCACTGAATATAAATAGTCAGCATCAAAGAGTGCAGGGCGGCTAACCCAGAAAAGGAGTTCATCATGTCTGTATCTTTGAGTGATAAAGCAACTGTCGATAATGCTTCTGCAGTACAACAACAAGCAAACGCAGCACCAGCGATTGGTGGTGCCGGTCTTCGAGGGCAAAGCGCGGGGTCGACGGCGCTATGTACGGTTGGCAAATCAGGAACGGGTTTAACTTATCGTGGCTATGACATAACCGACCTTGCGAATCATGCTCAATTTGAAGAAGTAGCACACCTACTACTAAGAGGTCATTTACCTAGTGAAAAAGAGTTAGATGACTACAAAACATTGTTGATAGGTTTACGTGGCTTGCCTCAACCGTTGAAAGCAGCTTTAGAGCTTATTCCTGCTGACGCTCACCCTATGGATGTAATGAGAACAGGCTGCTCAATGTTGGGTAACTTAGAGCAAGAATCTGACTTTTCGGAGCAACTATCAGCAACAGAGCGTATGTTTGCGCTTTTCCCTGCCATTATCTGCTATTGGTATCGCTTCAGTCACGATGGTGTGCGTATTGATACACAGGACCAAAGCGAAGCATGCTTGGGTGGTTACTTCTTGAAGATGCTAACGGACAAAGTGCCGAGTGAACTGCATAAGAAGGTGATGCACTGTTCGCTAACGCTTTATGCAGAGCATGAGTTTAATGCCTCTACTTTTGCGGCTCGGGTTTGTGCATCAACACTGTCGGATATCCACTCTTGTGTTACAGCTGCGATAGGTACACTCAGAGGTCCACTGCATGGTGGCGCGAATGAAGCGGCAATGGAAATGATCCAAGATTGGAGAACCGCCGATGAAGCAGAAGCCAATATCATGCAGATGCTTGCTAATAAAGACAAAATCATGGGCTTCGGTCATGCCATTTATCGTGAGAGTGACCCACGCAACGCGCTAATCAAACGCTGGTCAAAAGAGCTTTCTCAAGAAGTGGGAGACGAGCAGCTTTACGCGGTATCTGAGCGCGTTGAAGCGGTTATGAAACGTGAGAAAGGCTTGTTCTGTAATGCGGATTTCTTCCATGCTTCTGCCTATCACTTCATGGATATCCCTACCAAATTGTTTACACCTATCTTTGTGATGAGTCGCCTTACCGGCTGGGCGGCGCATGTGTTCGAGCAAAGAGAAAACAACCGCATCATTCGTCCAAGTGCAGACTACACCGGGCCGGAGCATCAAGACTGGCTACCTATTCATTTACGTTAATCCTTTTGTCTCAAGGCGACTCATATATCGAGTTGTCCTTGAGAGCCAATGAATAGAATTTTAGATAATGGTGGATGTATGTCTGATGTAAAAATTGAGAAAAACCAGAGCCTTGATCAAAATATAGGCGTTGAAAATAGCCAATACAGAAAGGTTCTGCCCGGAACTGGCTTAGAATATTTCGATGCCCGTGAAGCGGTAGACGCGATATCTCCGAGCAGCTATAAAACCTTGCCATATACGTCGAGAGTATTGGCAGAGCAATTGGTAAGGCGCTGTGATCCAGCTGTTCTTGAAGATAGCTTAAAACAGATCATAGAACGTAAGAGCGACTTAGACTTTCCTTGGTATCCAGCGCGTGTCGTGTGTCATGACATTCTGGGCCAAACCGCTTTAGTAGATTTAGCGGGCTTAAGAGATGCGATTGCTGACCAAGGTGGGGACCCAGCCAAAGTAAACCCAGTGGTCGAAACTCAACTGATTGTGGACCACTCTTTAGCCGTGGAACATGCCGGGTTTGATAGCGAAGCGTTTGATAAAAACCGCGCAATTGAAGAGCGTCGCAACGAAGACCGTTTTCATTTTATTGAATGGTGTAAAACGGCGTTTAAAAACGTCAGTGTGATTCCTGCGGGCAACGGAATTATGCATCAGATTAACTTGGAGAAAATGTCTCCGGTCATTCAATCTAAAGCAGGTATAGCGTTCCCAGATACTTGTGTTGGCACCGATAGCCATACACCTCATGTTGATGCGCTGGGCGTTATTGCAATTGGTGTCGGTGGATTGGAAGCCGAGACAGTGATGCTCGGTCGCCCTTCGATGATGCGTTTGCCAGATATTGTGGGCGTAAAACTGACTGGTCAGCGACAAGAAGGCATTACAGCAACCGATATTGTGCTCGCAATTACTGAGTTTCTTCGCAATGAGAGAGTGGTCTCAAGCTACTTAGAATTCTTCGGTGAGGGCGCGCGTGCACTGACCATTGGTGATCGTGCGACGATCTCAAACATGACGCCTGAATACGGTGCGACGGCAGGCATGTTCTACATTGATGAGCAGACCATTCAATACCTCAAGCTGACAGGTCGAGCTCCTGAACAGGTTGAGTTAGTCGAGCTTTACGCTAAGCAAACCGGACTGTGGGCGGATGATCTCGATTCGGCTCAATATGAGCGTGTACTCGAATTTGATTTATCGAAAGTTGAGCGAAACCTTGCAGGACCTTCGAACCCTCATCGCCGCTTACCAACCAGTAAACTTGCCCAGCAAGGTATCAGTCAAGTTTCTTGGAAAGCGCAACATGCAGAACAATACAGCGAAGAGCAAATGCCGGATGGCGCGGTAATTATCGCCGCGATTACCTCTTGCACCAATACCAGTAACCCAAGAAACGTGGTAGCGGCGGGATTAGTAGCTAAAAAAGCCAATCAACTTGGTCTGGTTCGTAAGCCATGGGTGAAAACGTCATTTGCTCCGGGGTCTAAGGTTGCCAAGCTTTATCTAGAGTCAGCAGGTTTGCTTCCAGAACTGGAACAGTTGGGTTTCGGGATTGTCGGTTATGCATGTACGACTTGCAACGGCATGAGCGGGGCACTGGATCCTCAAATTCAACAAGAGATCATTGAGCGCGACCTCTATTCCACTGCGGTGTTATCAGGAAATCGAAACTTTGATGGTCGAATCCATCCTTATGCAAAACAAGCCTTTCTAGCTTCACCGCCATTGGTGGTTGCTTATGCCTTAGCGGGTACGATTCGCTTTGATATCGAGAAAGACAGCTTAGGCACTGACAACAATGGTAAACCAATCTATTTAAGTGACTTGTGGCCGAGTGATGCGGAGATCGATGCGGTTGTCGGTGAGCATGTTAAGCCTCAGCAATTCCAAAAAATCTACGTGAAAATGTTCCAGCCGGATGGGGAACAGGTAACGACTGAACCGCTTTATGACTGGCGACCTAAGAGCACTTATATTCGTAGACCGCCTTATTGGGAAGGTGCGCTCGCAGGTGAACGAAGCCTGTCTGGTATGAGACCTCTAGCAATTTTAGGTGACAATATCACCACCGATCATCTGTCACCATCAAATGCGATTCTTGCATCAAGTGCGGCAGGTGAGTATCTCGCCAAAATGGAGGTTCCAGAAGAAGACTTTAACTCTTACGCGACGCATCGTGGCGATCATTTAACCGCGCAACGAGCAACATTCGCCAACCCAAAACTGTTTAACGAAATGGTGAAGGACGCTGGAGAAGTCGTGCAAGGTTCACTAGCTCGAGTTGAGCCCGATGGGCAAGTTACCCGAATGTGGGAAGCGATAGAAACCTACATGAACCGTAAACAACCTTTGATTGTTGTTGCAGGCGCAGACTATGGACAAGGTTCATCACGCGACTGGGCGGCTAAAGGCGTGCGATTAGCGGGTGTTGAAGTGATCGTCGCTGAAGGCTTTGAGCGAATCCACAGAACCAATTTAGTGGGTATGGGCGTCTTACCTCTGCAATTCAAAGAGGGGACGGACCGCAACACCTTACAACTTGATGGTACTGAGCTTTACGATGTGTATGGCGAAATCCAAGCGGGTTCAGATTTGGCGTTGGTCATCACTCGTAAAGATGGTCAAAAGCTCGATGTCCCAGTGACTTGTAGATTGGATACGGCAGACGAAGTAAGTGTGTATAGCGCTGGTGGCGTATTACAACGTTTTGCCAAAGACTTTCTCGCCCAATAGGAGCCTGTGATGAACATTAAACAGATAAAAGCCACGGCAACCTATATGCGCGGAGGGACCAGTAAAGGTGTTTTCTTCTGCTTGAATGACCTACCAGAAGCGGCGCAAGTTGCGGGAAAAGCGAGAGACGAATTTCTTCTGCGTGTGATTGGCAGCCCAGATCCTTATGGTAAGCAAATTGATGGTATGGGAGGCGCGACCTCCAGTACCAGTAAGACTGTCATCGTGTCGAAGAGTGGTAAGGTTGACCATGATGTTGATTATCTTTTCGGGCAGGTAGCCATCGATAAGCCATTTGTCGATTGGAGCGGAAACTGCGGTAACTTGTCTGCGGCAATTGGGCCATTTGCTATCCACAGTGGTTTGGTCGATTCAAGTCGTATCCCAGAAAATGGTGTGGTCGAAGTGCGAGTATGGCAAGTGAACATAGAGAAGACCATCATTGTTCATGTGCCCATCGTGGATGGAGAAGTCCAAGAGTTGGGAGATTTTGAGCTCGACGGTGTCACTTTCCCAGCCGCTGAAATTCAGGTCGATTTTCTAGATCCAGCTGACGCGAGTGGATCGATGTTTCCGACAGGGAATGTTGTCGATTTTTTAGATGTTCCGGAGTTAGGTTGTATTAAAGCGACTTATATTAATGCAGGAATTCCAACCATTTTTGTTGATGCTGAATCGGTCGGATATCTAGGCACAGAGCTTCAATCAGATATCAACAGTGATCCAAAAGCCCTAGAAGTGTTTGAGTCTATCCGAGCGCATGGTGCAGTTGCGATGGGGCTTATTGATTCGTTAGAACAAGCGGAATCACGCCAGCACACCCCAAAGGTTGCCTTTGTGGCCAAGCCTCAAGCGTATCAAGCTTCAAGCGGTAAGGCTGTTTCTGTGGATGATACTGACTTGCTGGTCCGTGCTTTGTCTATGGGGCAATTGCATCATGCCATGATGGGCACAGCTGCGGTTGCGATTGCTTCAGCGGCGAGTGTTCCGGGTACGCTTGTGAATTTAGCGGCGGGAGGAGGCTCTCGTGACTTTGTGACTTTTGGGCACCCATCAGGAACATTGAAGGTAGGTGCTAAAGCGCTAGAGATAGAAAGTGGATGGAAAATTGAGAGGGCGATTATGAGTCGTAGTGCCCGAGTGATCATGGAAGGTGCCATTCGTGTGCCTTTTTCTAGATAAAGCGATTGTCGTGTTCGGTTAAATGTTCCGAAAACAACGCTGAGAAAAGAGTGCAACCAAGCGCTACTGCTAAAGGCTAGGCGCTTGGAAAATGGATGAATCATGGAGGAGGCACTATGTCTGCTACAAATCGAATGACTAGAAAAACGGATTACATTACCGAGTATCAATGGGCGAGGGAAGATCCAAATTCGTTCTGGGAAACACAATCACAAGCCATTGATTGGTATGAGTCTCCAAAAACAATATTACAAGCTGACGATAATGGTATTGAGCGTTGGTTTCCTGATGGGGTGATAAATACTTGCTGGTTGGCTTTGGATTATCATTGTGAAAATGGGCGAGGTGACAATACCGCGCTGATTTACGACTCTCCGGTTACCGGATCTCAATCCTCGTACACTTACAATCAATTGTGTAACCAAGTGGCTAAAGTCGCTGGTATGTTAGCCACGCAAGGCGTTACCAAAGGCGATCGTGTGGTGATCTACATGCCAATGATTCCTGAAGCGGCAATGGCAATGTTGGCTTGTGCTCGACTGGGAGCGGTTCACTCGGTTGTGTTTGGCGGATTCGCTCCTCATGAGCTTGCCGTTCGAATTGAGGATGCCGAGCCGAAGGTGTTGATTACTGCATCTTGTGGTGTTGAGATTAACAAGGTGCTGCCATATAAACCGATGGTCGATCGCGCAATCATGGACAGCCGCTGGAAGCCTGAAAAAGTGGTGGTATTCCAAAGAGAGCAGTCACTAGCCGAATTGAACAACGAACGCGATGTACTTTGGCAACAAGCCGTTGAGGATGCCTTGCCACATGTGTGCGTGCCTGTTCTAGCAACAGACCCACTATATATCCTGTATACCTCTGGCACGACAGGCAAACCAAAAGGGGTTGTACGTGATAATGGTGGTCATGCGGTTGCGTTGAAATACTCGATGAGCACTATCTACGATATGCCGCAAGATGGTGTGTTTTGGGCAGCTTCTGATGTCGGTTGGGTCGTTGGGCATTCCTATATTGTGTATGCGCCATTGATTCATGGTTGTACGACCATTTTGTTTGAAGGTAAGCCAGTACGAACGCCAGATCCCGGCGCATTTTGGCGCGTTTGTGAAGAATACAAAGTCGATGTATTGTTTTCTGCGCCAACCGCATTTCGAGCGATAAAGAAAGAAGATCCCGCAGGCGAGTTACTTAGCAAGTATGACTTATCATCACTCAAGTCGATTTTCATGGCAGGAGAGCGTTTAGACCCACCAACGTTGGACTGGGTTGAATCTCAGACGAATAAACCAGTTATCGACCATTGGTGGCAAACTGAGACTGGTTGGGCTATCTCCGCGAATCCGACAGGGCTAGAGTCTTTACCAGTGAAAGCGGGCTCTTCGACCAAACCTGTGCCGGGTTATCAAGTGGAGATCCTCAATGAGTTGGGTGAGCCTGCTCTCGCTAATCAACAAGGCTTTGTCGCACTCAAACGACCGCTTCCACCTGGCTGTTTACCAACGGTATGGCGCAACCATGATAGGTTTGAATCGGGTTATTTGAGTCAATTCCCAGGTTATTACGTCTCGGGGGATGGCGGTTACCTTGATCAAGACGGCTATCTATTTATCATGGGCCGTATCGACGATGTGATAAATGTGGCGGGGCACCGTTTGTCTACGGGTGAAATGGAAGAAATTGTTGGTGGCCACCCTGCCATTGCTGAATGTGCTGTGGTTGGTATTCACGATGATTTAAAAGGTCAACTTCCTCTCGGATTAGTTGTTCTTAAAGATGGAGTGAAAGTGGATGGAGAAGACCTTCAAGCTGAGTTAGTGGGTAAGGTTCGAAATGAGATTGGTGCTGTCGCCTGCTTCAAGCAAGCCTTAGTAGTGGAGAGATTGCCTAAGACGCGTTCTGGTAAGATCTTGCGAAGAACCATACGTCAAATTGCAGAAGGTGAACAATACGTAGTACCTTCGACGATTGATGACCCAACAAGCTTAACTGAGATTGCACAAAAGCTCGGAAAATAGGGCTGAGGTTCATTTGATACAGGTTAATAGGCGATCGGATGGGATCGCCTTTTTGTGTCTGGGGAGGAGGATCCTGACTCACAAAGCACTTAGTATTTCGTTATGCATAAATTAGGTTATACATAGCAGGTCATTATGTTTCATCTAAACTTGCGTTTATTTATCTTGTTCGTTCGTCTGCTTAATATGGCGTCAATCCAAACGAAGAACGAAGCGAGACTCCTATGACATTCACTAAACCTTTTCTTTTAGCGACACTGATTGTGACTCTTTCTGGCTGTGCATCACCGGCAATGGATAACGAAAATGAGAATGCTGCACGAAATCGTGGTGCGGTAGGCGGTGCGTTACTAGGAGCGACAGCGGGCGCTCTTACTGGAGATGCAAGCTTGGCCGTTAAAGGTGCTGCGTTGGGTGGTGTTACTGGTGGTGTCGCGGGTTCAATGAAGGATACGGATGATGCGAGAAATGCTCAGCGAACTCAAGTGACTGCTGATGGCTTGTCGCAAGATAACCGCACTGATGCGGAGAAGCGAGTCGCTGAAGTTGAAGCGGAAATTAAGTTAATTGAACTGGAGCAGCAGCTTGCTGAACTCAAGGAAGGTAAAGACGAGAAAAAAGGCGACGGCGCATAACGCTCGACTCTTGCCCAATAGGTTTAACAACCATCCCATCTCAACGCGAATGACCACAACAACGTGGTCATTTTTGTATCTAAAATACACGGTTCAAACAACGAATTAATTCAATCACTTGTATAGCTAGTGATGGCAAGTAAACTAGACTCTGTTTAGATAATTAATTGGGCTGAGAACCGTACTCATAATGAACGTCACACTAAGAGCTGCAAAGCACACCGATCTAGAGCAACTTAATGAGTTGATGTTTGATCTTCACCATCACCATCATATTGCTTGTCCTGAGCACTTTAAGACGGCTGAAGAGATCGAGCAGGAAAAGAGTATTGCAAGGTACTTAGATGATCCAGAGTGCCTAGTGTATGTGGCGCTCAAAGGGCAGCTAATTGTCGGGTTCATTTCAGGACACTTTTGTGAGCTTATCTCCACAGTGAGTAATCCGGTTCAGATGGGGAGTGTCGATGAGCTTTTTGTTTTACCGGAATACCGAAAAGCGGATGTTGCACAGGCGTTGTTTAAGCGTATCGAATCCACTTTCGAAGACTATGGTGTAACGCAAGTGTTCGTCGAGGTTTGGGACTTTAACTCTCCTGCCAAGGACTTCTATCAAAAAATGGGGTTCACACCTCACATTCAATGGATGAGAAAGGCTTTGCACAAAACATAGACAGCGATTCTTTGCGTGTTTCATTACAATAGTTCAACTGCGATAGCAGTCTCCATTTCTTCTATTATTTGTAGGTAAATTCGTTGGCTATTCGATATCTATTGATTTTTATTATTTCTCTGTTGAGTACTACTCCCGCTTTGGCAAACAACACCTTGCCTGATCATATTGCGGGCGCCTTGTGTGTAGTACGTGCTGACAATCAAATTGTGCTAGTTGATGAGCTGATCACGGGGCAATTGTCTCTCCCAGGAGGCACCGTAGTCGCCGGTGAATCACCTGCTATCGCAGCGCAGCGTGAAACCTGGGAAGAAGCGGGGCTATCCGTAACGGTTGGTGATGTACTTGGTTACACTGACAGCGCTGTTATTTATGATTGTATCTCAGATTCTGAGGTGATCAGTTATCAAGCTCGAAACGAAATAGGTGGCTTTGAGTTACCTATTTGGTTTGCTCCGCATTATGGCGTCGAAGTGAGCAGGGCGATGTTGCTTCCTCCTACTGCGCTACCTGCAAATCAATACCGCTACCCAGAACAGTGGTCTGAGATTAATGAGCTGTTTCTATTGGCGACAAATCAGCCTGTGACTTATGTGACGGAGCTGGTGGGTGCAGCGCCAAAAGTTCATCAAGTTGAACTAGGTTGGGTTGTTTCGCTGCAAAACATGTTCGATAACCTACCTAGTATCTTTTCTAATACGGTTCTATTGACCGATCTACTCGCAAAACCGTGGGCTTTCATTGTGATTTTGCCATTAATTGCTTGGCATTTTGGTCGCAACTTTGCGTTGAAGTTCGGTTTCACCTTGATATCAGTGACACTGCTGACTTTGATAGCGCACCAAGGGTTTGGTTTCCCACGTCCACACGCTTATCTCCCAACATTGAAATTAGTGATGAGCAGTGGTTATAGTTTTCCAAGTTTGTTGGCAGCGCTTTGG
>AAZW01000025.1 GCA_000169995.1 Vibrionales bacterium SWAT-3
TCGCCGGGCGGTAGCGTAACAGCAGGTATGTCAATCTACGACACAATGCAGTTCATCAAGCCAAACGTGAGCACAGTATGTATGGGTCAAGCTTGTTCTATGGGTGCATTCTTACTAGCGGGTGGTACTCCAGGTAAGCGTCACGTGCTTCCTAACTCACGCGTAATGATTCACCAGCCACTTGGCGGCTTCCAAGGCCAAGCGTCTGATATTCAGATTCACGCGCAAGAGATCCTAACGATCAAACAAAAGCTAAACAAACTATTGGCAGAGCACACAGGCCAGCCTCTAGAAGTTGTTGAGCGTGATACAGATCGTGACAATTTCATGTCTGCTGATCAAGCAGTAGAATACGGTTTAGTGGATTCAGTTCTTAATCACCGCGGTCAATAATTGCAGGGCAATTGTTTGACGCAAAGTGATGCAAATTGATATACACTCAAACCATAGAGAGTAAAGGCTAAGAGGTTAGCGAATGACAGATAAAAGCAAAGAGGGTGGTAGCGGTAAACTGCTTTACTGCTCTTTCTGTGGCAAAAGCCAGCACGAAGTTCGCAAGTTAATCGCAGGTCCTTCTGTTTACATTTGTGATGAATGTGTCGATCTTTGTAACGACATTATTCGTGAAGAAATCAAAGATGTTCTTCCTAAGAAAGAATCTGAATCGCTGCCAACGCCGCGTGAGATTCGTGAGCACCTTGATGACTATGTAATCGGTCAAGAATACGCGAAAAAAGTGCTAGCAGTTGCAGTATATAACCACTACAAGCGTTTACGTAATGGTGATACGACAGCTGAAGGCGTAGAACTAGGTAAGAGTAACATTCTTCTTATCGGTCCTACCGGTAGTGGTAAAACGCTACTGGCTGAAACACTGGCTCGTTTCCTAGACGTTCCTTTCACAATGGCAGACGCAACTACACTAACCGAAGCGGGTTACGTGGGTGAAGATGTTGAAAACATCATCCAGAAGTTGCTTCAGAAATGTGATTACGACGTAGCGAAAGCGGAACGCGGCATTGTTTACATCGATGAAATCGATAAGATTTCTCGTAAAGCTGAAAACCCATCAATCACGCGTGACGTGTCTGGTGAAGGTGTACAGCAAGCTCTACTAAAACTTGTTGAAGGTACAGTTGCTTCTGTTCCACCACAAGGTGGTCGTAAGCATCCACAGCAAGAGTTCTTGCAAGTGGACACGTCTAAGATTCTATTTATCTGTGGTGGTGCATTTGCCGGCCTAGATAAAGTGATTGAACAACGTGTAGAGACAGGTTCGGGTATCGGCTTTGGCGCTGAAGTGCGTTCAAAAGATGAAACCAAAACTATTGGTGAACTGTTCACTCAAGTAGAACCTGAAGATCTAGTGAAGTACGGTCTAATTCCAGAATTCATTGGTCGTCTACCTGTTACGACAACACTGACAGAGCTTGATGAAGAAGCGCTAATCCAAATCCTTTGTGAGCCAAAGAATGCACTTACTAAACAGTACGCAGCATTATTTGAGCTAGAGGATACAGAGCTTGAGTTCCGCGAAGACGCGTTACGTGCGATTGCTAAGAAAGCGATGAGCCGTAAAACGGGGGCTCGTGGTCTACGTTCTATTTTGGAAGGTGTTCTGCTAGAAACGATGTACGAACTGCCATCTTCAACTGATGTAAGCAAGGTTGTGATTGATGAGTCGGTAATCAATGGTGAGTCAGAACCACTATTGATTTACAGCAACTCAGATAACCAAGCAGCTGTTGCAGAGTAGGTCTTTTTTAGACAAGTCACTCAAATTGAAAAAGGAGGTAAGCAATTACCTCCTTTTTTTTATTCTTCCATTGAATCCAGTCGTTTAAGCCCCATATACTGCTTTATAAGTTAAAGCGGAAGAGAGAAATATATGAACTTGGAACGTTCCGAGCGTATCGAAATCCCCGTGCTACCTCTACGTGATGTAGTGGTTTACCCACACATGGTTATTCCATTGTTTGTTGGTCGTGAAAAATCGATTACTTGCCTAGAGTCGGCAATGGAAGCTAACAAACAAGTACTACTTGTTGCGCAGAAAGAAGCGGACACTGATGAGCCTTCAATTGACGACCTATTTAAAGTAGGTACCGTCGCTACCATTCTTCAGTTACTTAAGCTCCCTGATGGTACAGTTAAAGTACTTGTCGAAGGTCAGCAACGTTCAAAAATTCACCAATTCAAAGAGAGTGAGTTTTTCCTAGCGGATGCCGAATACGTTGTTACCTCAGAACTTGACGAAAAAGAACAAGAAGTGGTTGTTCGTAGTGCGATCAATCAATTCGAAGGCTTTATTAAGCTAAACAAAAAGATTCCACCAGAGGTTCTAACCTCTCTGAATGGGATTGATGAAGCTGCTCGTCTTGCAGATACCATCGCAGCACACATGCCACTTAAACTTGTAGACAAACAGCACGTACTAGAAATTCTAGATGTGACTGAGCGTCTAGAGTTCCTGATGGGCCAAATGGAATCAGAAATTGATATCCTGCAGGTTGAAAAACGCATCCGTGGCCGTGTTAAGAAGCAGATGGAAAAATCTCAGCGTGAGTACTACCTGAATGAGCAAATGAAAGCGATTCAGAAAGAACTTGGCGAGATGGACGACGCTCCTGATGAATTCGAGACTCTGAAGAAGAAGATCGAAGAGTCAAAAATGCCTCAAGAAGCTCGTGAAAAAACCGAGCAAGAACTGCAAAAACTGAAAATGATGTCGCCTATGTCTGCTGAAGCAACAGTAGTACGTAGCTACATCGATTGGATGGTTGGCGTTCCTTGGGCTAAGCGCTCAAAAGTTAAGAAGAATCTAGCGAAAGCGGAAGAGATCTTAAACGAAGATCACTACGGCTTAGAGCGTGTTAAAGAACGTATTCTTGAGTACTTGGCGGTACAGAACCGTATCAATAAGCTGAAAGGTCCAATCCTTTGTCTTGTTGGTCCTCCTGGTGTGGGTAAAACGTCATTAGGTCGCTCTATCGCGGCTGCTACAGGTCGTAAGTACACGCGTATGGCACTAGGTGGCGTTCGTGATGAGGCTGAGATTCGTGGTCACCGTCGTACCTACATTGGTTCTCTTCCGGGTAAATTAATCCAGAAGATGTCTAAAGTTGGTGTTAAGAACCCACTGTTCCTATTGGATGAGATCGATAAGATGTCTTCGGATATGCGTGGCGACCCATCTTCAGCACTTCTTGAAGTACTGGATCCAGAACAAAACAACGCGTTTAACGATCACTACCTAGAAGTAGATTACGATCTGTCAGACGTTATGTTCGTGGCAACATCGAACTCGATGGACATTCCTGGCCCACTATTGGACCGTATGGAAGTGATTCGTCTGTCTGGTTACACAGAAGATGAAAAGCTGAATATTGCTAAGAGCCACCTGCTAGATAAGCAAGTTAAGCGCAACGGTCTAAAACCTCATGAGATTGAGATTGAAGACTCAGCAATCATCGGCATTATTCGTTACTACACGCGTGAAGCGGGTGTACGTAGCTTAGAGCGTGAAATCTCTAAGATCTGCCGTAAAGCAGTGAAGAACATCCTGCTAGACAGCGACCTTAAGTCTGTAACGGTTAACATGGATAACCTGAAAGAGTACTTAGGCGTTCAGCGTCACGACTTCGGTAAAGCGGATGAGAGCAACCGTATTGGTCAGGTAACCGGCCTAGCGTGGACTCAAGTTGGTGGCGATCTGCTAACTATCGAAACCGAAGCAATGCCGGGTAAAGGTAAGCTAACGCAAACCGGTTCTCTTGGCGATGTGATGAAAGAGTCGATTCAAGCTGCGATGACCGTGGTTCGTTCTCGTGCTGAAAAACTGGGTATCAACTCAGATTTCTACGAGAAACGCGATATTCACGTTCACGTACCAGAAGGTGCAACACCGAAAGATGGCCCAAGTGCGGGTATCGCGATGTGTACAGCGCTTGTCTCTAGCTTAACGGGTAACCCGGTGAAAGCTGAGGTTGGTATGACAGGTGAAATTACCCTGCGTGGTGAAGTTCTACCTATCGGTGGTTTGAAAGAGAAACTGCTTGCTGCGCACCGTGGTGGCATCAAAACAGTACTGATTCCGAAAGACAACGAGCGTGATTTGGAAGAGATTCCAGACAACGTAATCGCTGACTTGAAGGTGATCCCGGTTCAGTGGATTGATGAAGTACTGAAAGTAGCGCTAGAACGAGATCCGTCAGGGGTCGAGTTTGACGTGAAAAAATAGTGATGCATAGCAAAAATAAGTAAAGAATTACGCTGATAGGCCCGAAAAGGCTTGTCAGCGTTTTTTTTGGACGCTAAGTTATTGATCAAAGCGGCAGCCCTTTTGCAATAAGGCTTGCGGCTAAATTAAAACCAAAATGGAACGTACAGTCATCGAGAAGTAGTCACAGATGACACATAGGGGAAAAACAGTGAATAAAACACAACTAGTAGAATCAATCGCAGA
This sequence comes from Vibrionales bacterium SWAT-3, assembly GCA_000169995.1. Classification (GTDB taxonomy): domain Bacteria; phylum Pseudomonadota; class Gammaproteobacteria; order Enterobacterales; family Vibrionaceae; genus Vibrio. The sequence goes on from AAZW01000025.1 coordinate 4,466, forward strand.
AAACGCAGACATCTCTAAAGCTTCAGCTGGTCGCGCTCTAGACGCTTTCATCGAAGCAGTTGGCACAACGCTACAATCAGGTGACCAAGTTGCACTTGTTGGCTTTGGTACTTTCAGTGTTCGTACTCGTGCTGCTCGTACAGGTCGTAACCCAAAAACTGGTGAAGAGATCCAAATCGCAGAAGCTAAAGTACCAGGCTTCAAAGCGGGTAAAGCACTTAAAGACGCATGTAACTAATTTCTACTGCTGAAACCTCGATTTTAAAGAGGGGAAGGCAGTAAAATGCGTTTACTGTTTGAAAAATGATGTTTCATTCTTAAACAGTATATGTGCGAAGCACATTGAACTAATTTAAATTATGCGCATCCTACTGATGCGCATTTCTTTTTCTGATAATATCGCGTGAATAGATTTTTATTTTGAAGCCAATGCTTCATATCCGGAGAGCACTTAAATTATGATGGATCGATTACGCGAAGGCGTGAATAGCATCGCGGTAAAAATTATCCTTGGGTTGATTATCCTGTCATTCGTATTCGCAGGTGTAGGCAGCTACATCACCGGTGGCGGTAACAACGCAGCAGCTAAAGTTGGCAATACAGAAATCGGTCGTGGTGAGTTCGAACAAGCTTACCAAAACGAACGTAATCGCATGCAATCTCAACTTGGCGATTACTTCGCTCAAATGCTTGCAGACCCTGCGTACGTAGAGTCTTTCCGTAAATCAGTACTTGATCGCATGATCAACGACGTTCTACTTGAGCAGCAAGCAGAGTCTCTAGGCCTACGAATCAGTGATTCTCAAATCCGTACAATGATTCTAGAAATGCCTCAGTTTCAAACTGCGGGTCAATTCGACCAAGAAGTTTACCAAGCCGCACTACGCCGTGCAGGTTTCAGCGCAGAAAGCTTCGCTGAATACATGCGTCGTGACCTAATGCGCAACCAGCTTGTGACAGCACTTCAAGGCAGTGAATTTGTTCTTCAAGGCGAAATCGACACACAAAGCAAGCTAATCGCTCAAACTCGTGACATTCGCACAGTGACTCTTTCTGTTGCTGACCTTGCGAAAGACGTTGAGCTAACTGATGAGCAGATCGAACAGTACTACACTGAAAACCCTCTCGCGTACACTCGTCCAGAGCAAGCTAAAGTGTCTTACATTGAACTTTCTGCTGAAGCACTTAAGTCACAGCTAGAAGTGAGCGACGAAGAAGCACAAAAATACTACCAAGAACACTTAGACAAGTACTCAACGGCAGAGCAACGTAAAGTGAGCCACATTCTTGTTGAAGGCGACGACGAAGCAAAAGCTCAGTCAATACTAGACGAGCTAAATGCAGGCACTGATTTTGCTACGCTAGCAGAAGAGAAATCTGACGACTTCGGCAGCGCTGATGTTGGCGGTGACTTAGGTTGGATCGAACGTGATGTGATGGACCCAGCTTTCGAAGACGCAGCTTTCGCTCTTCAGAACGTTGGTGATACAACTGGCCTAGTTAAGTCTGACTTCGGTTACCACATCATCAAGCTAGACGAACTAAAAGCGCCTGAATCTCAGCCATACGCAGAAGTAGCGGCAGAGATTAAGCAAGAACTTCTAGACCAACACGCAGTAGACCAGTTCTACGAAATGCAAACTGAGCTAGAAAAAGTAGCGTTTGAATTCCCAGACTCGCTAGACGATTCTGCAGAAGCTATCAATGCTAAGATCACAACAACTGATTTCATCTCTCAAGCTGATGCTCCAGAAGTTCTGATGACGCCTGCAGTTATGCAAGCTATCTTGAGCCCTGAAGTGAAAGAAGATGGCCTTAACTCTGAACTTATCGAAGTGGCTCCTGAGCACGTTATTGTTGTACGTGTTGAAGAGACTCGTGATGAGACAGTTCTTCCTCTTGAAGAAGTGAAAGACCAAGTTGTGGCGGCACTATCTGCTGTAAAAGCGGAAGAGCAAGCTGTTGAGCTAGGTGTTTCTCTAGTCAACGATCTTAAAGCTGGTAACGAAGCAGTACTAGCAGATAACAACCTTGAGTTCACAGAACTTGAGACCATTGACCGCAACTCTCCACTAGCGGCTTCTGTATTTGCTCTAGCTAAGCCAGAAGAAGGCCAAGTTGTATTCGGTCAATCTAAAGACCAAGCAGGCAACATCGTTGTTGTGGAACTGTCTAAAGTAACAGCTGAAATCAACCCAGCTTACAGCACTCAAATTGGTGCTCAGTTGGAGCGTGTTGGTAACCAGCAAGATCTAACTAACGTATTAAACGTACTACGCAAAAACGCAGACGTTGAATACTACGTAGTCGGTCAAGGTCAGTAATCATCAATTGTCTTGCTAGTTAGCCACAAATCATATTTGTGAGCCAACAAGCAAGCTGATGAAAATAAGATGTATAACAAAGCGGGTCACTTAGGTGACCCGCTTTATTTTTATCTGGCGATTATGTTATCTCTTGCTGCAAACGCATAAGTTACCTTTTTTCACAAAGGAATGGATTATGCGCACTCTATATTCAACACTACTTCTTTCACTTCTGATGTTTTTAAGCTCTACAGCACTCGCAGACAGCCCAACTAAGGCCGAGCTTTATGATGGCATTGAGGTTACGGTAAACATTAATACCGCGACCGCAGAAGAGCTATCAGCGTTATTGGTAGGTGTGGGTGATAAGAAAGCCAAAGATATTGTCGACTATAGAACTGAGAACGGAGCATTTGCTACCGCTGACGACTTGGTGAGTGTCAAAGGGATTGGTGAAGCAACGGTTGAGAAGAATCGCGAAAGAATACAGCTTTAGTTCGTTTTTTTGCTCATTACCAATGAAATGATAGCTAGGAAGCCGCCTGCCAGTGCACCTGCTAGGTGGGCTTCAATAGCCACTCTCGCGTTAATTAGCTCACCAGTCGTGCTGGAAGGGCCTACAAATTGCTCCCAAGCGATTTTAGCGACTAATCCTGATACCAACAGCCAACTCGATTTCCTGCCGTTTAAAGCCTCTCTGAGCGCGAATAAGCCAAACAATCCATGCAGTGTTCCTGATAAGCCTACATAAATCTGAATGCTGAAAGCAACAAAGCCATCCAGTGATAAACTGATCATAGCTACGCAGAGTAGTTGTTTCCCCGTGGGTGAACAGATACTGATGATCACAGCTGCTAGATCATATCAGTGGAGTAGTGTATGTGAAAGTTCTGTAGATCGCACATGTCATCGACATCGCACTTATCCCAAACGACCAAGCTGCACTGCTCTAGTTGGAATATGACGCATAAAAGTGAAGTGAAATTAAACAGGGTACACATTACATCCATGTCTCGTTATTGCCCCCAATGCAGCAAGGCGTTGAAAGCTTGTATTTGTCAGTGGGTTACACCACTAGAATCGAGCGTTGAGCTTATCATTCTTCAGCACCCATCAGAAGAGCATCGTCCGATGGGAACCGCGCGTATCCTCTCGTTATCTTTAAAAAACAGTGTGACGATCGTCGGTGAAGATTTTTCAGACAATGAACAACTGAATGCCATGCTGGCTGATACGCAATATCAGCACGTGATTTTGTACCCGAGTGAACACTCTGCGCCAGTTGAATCTGTAATACGCCCTAATAAAAAGCTACGTGTGATTTTATTGGATGGGACGTGGAAGAAAGCATTCAAGATGTGGCAAGTGTCGAGTAACTTGCATGCGTTGAACACGGTCCACTTACCAAAAGATCTCAAAGGTAATTACCGAATCCGTAAAGCGCCAAGTGAAAATAGCTTGTCGACTGTAGAAGCTGGGTACCATTTACTGAGCTTGTTAGAAGATGGCCGAGATTTCAGTCCACTGCTAACGGCATTTGACCAAATGATTCAGTTTCAAATCAATCAAATGCCGCCGGGTGTATTTGAGAAAAACTACTTAGCTTAATCTCACCAATATTTGTCTAAATGCGATGAGTCTAAGTACCGCGAGTAAGTTTAGAACTCTGTATGTGCTGAAAACAACTGTTGGTGCATCTTCTGAGCCAGGTCGTCGGTCATTGATGATATGTAATCGGCGATCACGCGCATCTTTCTGGATGCATCTTGATGTTGTAGCCATTGCTTCTTGATGGGCAGTGGCAACAGGCGTTCAGGATCGGCGCTGAAGGCTTCAAACATATCCATGATGATCTGCTGACCTTTGTACTCAATAACTTGAACCTGCGGTACCTGAATCACGAATTCGCTGACGAAGTGTTTCAGCTTGTCGAGGGTAGCATCCATGCTTGGCTCCAATACGGCATTGTAGGCAAGCAGTGCGTTCTCAAAACTTTCATCAACAGGCTTAATCGATATACTCGTCAGCAGCGCGTTTACAATCCCACCAATGGCATCTTTTCTGCGGTACTGCTCGCCAGAGAACAACATTTCTGTGATGGAATCTAGGTGTTCACAGATCCACGGGTCCGCCATCTCTTTTAACTGCGGATAAGCCGATTCAACCCACTGCGCTTTAGTCACTGAACCAAGCACAATCGCATCTTCCAGATCATGCACGCCATAGGCGATGTCGTCCGCAAGCTCCATGATGGAACAGTCGAGTGACTTATACTTAGTCTTGTTATGTTCTAGCGGCTCTGTGTGCGACTTTCTTTTCTGTTTGAGAAGCTGTTGGTCGTTCGCTGAGAGTGGTTCAAGTACCCAGTTGAATAACTCTTCGTCATGATCGTAGATACCTTTCGCTGGCATCCAGTCTTTGGCACGAAGTTGTCGCTGGTGCTTAACGGGTTCTGGTTGTTCTTTTGCCTTCACTTCACTGAGTAGTGAAGGGTACTTGATTAGCCCTAACAAGGTACGTCGAGACAGGTTCATCCCGTGGTGCTCTGTGTAAGGTTCTAGCTGGGTGACAATGCGAAAGGTTTGCGCATTGCCTTCAAAGCCGCCGTGTTCGCGCATCATATAGTTGAGTGCAACTTCACCGCCATGCCCGTATGGCGGGTGGCCGATATCGTGAGCCAAACATAAAGAATCAATTAGGCTATCTGAAGGCAGAAGGTCTCGAAACTCAGGTTGCTTTTTCTTCAGTTGAGCAACGATACCTGTGCCAAGCTGCGCCGCTTCTAGCGAATGAGTTAAGCGCGTGCGGTGAAAGTCATTAACCGTGGTGCCGTGCACTTGAGTTTTAGCTTGTAGGCGACGAAAAGCGGCAGAGTGAAGCACGCGTGCTCGGTCACGTTGATAAGGACTGCGGTGATCATCACGTCTTATTTTGTGTTCATCGTCATTTCGATGTTGCCACTCTTGTTCAAGTACAAAAGAAGGTTCGAGTTGAGAATTCAAAATATCACCTATCAAATTGATTTTATTTAACTAATTACAAGCAACTTATACCCAGCTAGCTTATCTCGTCTAGTGATAATTCAAAGCTCGGCGCAAATGTGGTGAGAAAATAGTCCATTTCTGGGCTTTTACGCTGTTCGAGAGTCTCTTCTAGCCGACGTTTAGCTTGTTCATACTCGTGGTTGCCTGCACTGAGCTCTTCCAAACATTTTAAATACGCACAGATAGTGTCGGCTTGTTTTACGATGTTTTGTTCTTCTTTACTGGCAGTGCCGGAGATTAAGAAGGGGGCGAAATCATCTTGAAACTCTTCTGGCAGCATCGAAAGTAGCCTTTGCTCTGCAGCTGCTTCTATCTTCTTATACTCTTGAGCGATATCTGGGTTGTAGTATTTGACGGGCGTAGGCAGATCACCAGTCAGTACTTCACTGGTGTCATGATACATCCCGATTAGGGCAATGTGTTCTGGGTTGAGTTTGCCATCAAACTTTTTGTTTTTGATAAGCGCCAAGGCATGGGCAACGAATGCGACCTGTAGGCTATGTTCTGAAATATTCTCGCTTGAGACGGAGCGCATCAGAGGCCAGCGCTGGATAAATTTCATGCGTGCGAGATGGGCGAAGAAATGGCTCTGTTTCATAAGTGTCCTTTCTAAAGAGAGCTCCACTCGTATCTTATGTTAACTCAAACAGTACGAGACAGCGGATACAAAAAAGGCTCCTAAACTGGAGCCTTTTAAGCATAGAAGTGAATGAATACAAGTTAAAGTCTTTTAAAACAGCAAATTGTAGCCATCTTTCTTGTGCTCATTAACCTTCGATGAGGTCGTCTTGATTGTAAGTCTGCAAGAAGCGCTCTAGGCGACCAATTGCCACTTCAAGGTCTTCAATATGTGGCAAAGTCACAATACGGAAGTGGTCAGGCTTAGGCCAGTTGAAGCCTGTACCTTGTACTAACAGTACTTTTTCTTGCTTTAGGAAGTCGAGTACGAACTTCTGATCGTCTTTGATGTTGTACATCTCGGTATCGATCTTCGGGAACAGGTACATCGCGCCCTTTGGCTTCACACAAGACACGCCAGGGATCTTGTTAATCAGTTCCCATGCTCGGTCACGTTGCTCAAGCAGGCGGCCGCCTGGCAGAATCAGTTCATTGATACTCTGATAGCCACCCAGTGCCGTTTGGATAGCGTGCTGCATTGGTACGTTGGCACACAAACGCATAGAGGCAAGCATCTCTAAACCTTCAACATAACCTTTGGCTAAGTGTTTAGGGCCGGTCAAGAACATCCAACCACCACGGAAACCACAAACACGGTAAGCTTTAGATAGGCCGTTGAACGTTACCATCAGTACGTCTTCAGCCAGCGTTGCAACAGAGGTATGTACAGCACCGTCGTAAAGCACTTTGTCGTAAATCTCATCAGCGAAGATGATTAGGCCGTGTTCACGTGCAATTTCGACAACTTGCAGTAGGAAATCACGGCTGTAAACCGCACCTGTGGGGTTGTTCGGGTTGATAAGAACGATGCCGCGAGTCTTCGGTGAGATCTTTGCACGCATGTCATCCAGATCAGGGTACCAGTCTGCATCTTCATCACACATGTAGTGAACCGGAGTACCACCAGAAAGTGCCACTGACGCTGTCCATAGTGGGTAGTCTGGAGCGGGAACTAAGATTTCATCACCATTATCCAGTAGCGCTTGCATAGACATAACGATAAGCTCTGAAGCACCGTTACCAATGTAAACGTCTTCTACGTCTAGATTGCGTAGGCCTTTTTTCTGGTAGTGTTGAACAACCGCTTTACGGGCTGAATAGATACCTTTTGAGTCGCAGTAACCTTGAGATGTCGGCAGGTTACGGATTACGTCAACAAGGATTTCATCAGGGGCGTCAAAACCAAATGGGGCGGGGTTACCAATATTAAGCTTTAGTATTTTATGCCCTTCTTCTTCCATGCGCTTAGCATGTTTGAGTACAGGCCCCCTGATTTCGTAGCATACGCTGTTGAGTTTTGACGACATCCCGATATTTTGCATTGCCGATTTCCTGAAATTAATTTAAATACTTTATTAAAGTACCGCAAAATGGCGTTTGATAGAATAAAAATCTGATGAATGTCGCATTTCAGTGTCACGTTTGGTCTTTTTGTTGTCACCCTTCTCTAAGTTTTAATTCATCACTTTTATGGTTATTGTCTAAAATGATAGAGGGGCTCGCTTAAAGTCACAGGAATGTTGAAAAGATATCGGACATTCTTGATCTAAGTGGGTGCTACCCATAAAGTATCAAACTAATATAATAAGAATTTAGATGTGAACGAGGTCGATTTGTCACATTTCCAGCAAACTATCTCCGCTTTGATTGAGCGAGTACAAAATGCCCAAGCAAGCGAAGTTCGTTGTGTTGAAGTTCTCACGCAAAAACCATCGTTTGCATTTATCGAATGGCTTCATGCTCAACCGCTTTTTCCTAAGTTCTACTGGCAGTCACGCGACACTCGTGAAGAGGTGGTTGCGATTGGTCAGTTACACACATTTTCAGATCCAGCACCCGCGTATGCGATTCTAGGTGAAGACCAACGAATCTGGGGTGGACGTTCATTTGACGGCCACACTGAAAAAAATCGCCGCTGCATGGAATCTTTCTTCTTTCTACCTCAGATTGAATTGATCCGCTTTGACGACACTTGGTCGCTGGCCGTTAACTTATCGCCTGATCGCGTTGCGTCGATTAATGCTTTGAACAAACTGTCTGTTGATGCTGCGATACTGGCTCCCTTGTCCGCGCATATTGAACAGATAAACCACGTGCCAGAAAGAGAACAGTGGGGCGGGTTGGTTGAGAAAGTACTGAAAGGCATTAGCGACGAAGAGTACAAGAAAGTTGTTTTAGCGCGTAAAACCACGCTACAACTTGATGCACCTATTTGTGCGGCTCAACTCCTCAAGGCTAGTTACCTGCAAAACCACCATAGTTTTCACTTTATGTTGGTACTGGACTCGAAACACAGTTTCATTGGTTCGACGCCAGAGCGCTTATACAGCCGACATGGCACCGAGCTTGATACCGAAGCGCTCGCTGGCACCATTGGTCGTGGCGAGAACGCGACTGAGGATATGGAGCTAGCCAATTGGCTTTCTCAAGACACTAAAAACCTCAATGAGAACCAATATGTCGTCGACGACATCATTGAGCGTCTCACGCCTCATTCACAATCCGTGCACGTAGAGAAAGAAGCGCGCCTTGTTCGTTTGCGTAAGGTGCAGCATCTAAAACGCAATATTCACGCGCAGCTTAAGAATGGCATTAATGGCGTTCAGTTACTTGCGGCTTTACAACCAACCGCAGCCGTAGCCGGTTTACCGCGCAAAGAAGCGATGGACTTCATTCTAGAACACGAACCGTTTGCTAGAGGCTGGTATGCAGGTTCAGTCGGTTATATCAGTCATCAACGAGCGGAATTCTGTGTGGCGATTCGAAGTGCATTGGTTGTAAACGATCAAGTACAACTGTTTGCGGGCGCGGGGATCGTACCAGGATCGGTGGCCGAACATGAGTGGCAAGAGTTGAACAAGAAGATGTCGACCTTGTTGAGCCTAATTTCAGATCACCCACCACTGGGTGTCGCATCATGAATCACGACCAAGCCGTATTAAATAGAGTTTGGTGTCACACGTTACTTGAAGAGCTTACACGCAGCGGTGTTGAACATGTTTGCATCGCACCGGGCTCTCGTTCAACACCATTAACACTCGAAGCCGAAGCTAACTCTAAGCTAACCTTACATACGCACTTTGATGAGCGCGGGCTTGGCTTTCTTGCTCTAGGCTTAGCTAAAGCGAGCAACAAGCCAGTTGCGGTGATTGTTACTTCCGGTACTGCCGTCGCTAACCTTCTACCAGCAGCCGCTGAGTCTGGATTAACGCGAGAAAAGTTAATCTTGCTGACCTCTGATCGACCGATTGATTTAGTCGATTGTGGTGCAAACCAAGCGATTCAACAGCAGGGTATCTTTTCGTCTCACGTTGAAACGGCGCTTAACCTGCCAAGCCCTACGACACAAGTTTCTTTGAATTGGCTTTTGACATCGGTTGATAGTGCGCTGGCGAAACAACGCAGTGTTGGCGGAGCTATTCACATCAATTGCCCGTTCCCTGAGCCACTTTATTCGGCCAACAACGCTGAAATGTATGCGGATTACACCAAGAGTGTGGCAGGGTGGAGAGCCTCAACAAGCCTTTATTCCAATACATATCTAGCCAATCATTTGAATGTGCAGCCTATTGCGCCGAGTGATTATGTCGCACGAAAAGGTGCGGTGATTATTGGCTCTATCGACAACGAAGCCGCAACCAAAGCCAAGCAGTTTGCTTCTGCTCTGGGCTGGCCTATCTTCTGTGACCCTCAATCGGGTGTTAACAGTGATTGGCAACACTATGATTTATGGATGCAAAGTGATGTAGCCAAAGCGCAGCTTAGCCAATGTGACTTTATTCTCCAGTTTGGTGAGCGCATCGTTTCTAAGCGTCTTAATCAATGGATAAAGGCGCAAGCCGCTCAGTTTAATTCATTGCAATACGTTGTGGTTTCACCTGATTCGCACCGTATTAATCAAGATCATCTGCCTCAAACTCATATCGTCGCAAACATCGAACAATGGCTATCAGAGCAGCATTTACCGAGCTTACTGGGTGAACATGCTGGATGGGCGACGCCTTTAGTAGAAGTGGCGAATACGGTTCAGCAGTTAGCGTTGGCGCAAATCTCTAATAACGACCAACTGACAGAGTTGAGCGTTGCCGTTGACTTGTCGTCTAGACTTAAGGGCAGAGAGCTGTTTGTGGGAAACAGCTTGATGGTAAGGCTGGTGGATATGTTGTCATCAATATCTGCGACTCAAGTGTACAGCAACCGTGGTGCGTCGGGCATTGATGGCCTGGTGGCGACGGCTACAGGCGTGATAAAAGCCAACCAGAATCCTTTGATGATGCTGATTGGTGACACCTCTTTGTTGTATGACCTAAATTCGCTGGCGCTACTCACTCATAACACAACGCCAATGGTTATTGTGGTCACCAATAATGACGGTGGGGCAATCTTTGATTTGTTGCCGGTGCCTGAGCAACAAAAACAGTCTCTATATCAGATGCCTCATGGTTTCAGTTTTGAACATGCCGCTGCGCAATTCCAGCTTGGTTATGCGGCACCAGAAACCTTGAATTGCTATCAAACGCTCATCGAACAACATTTCGAACAAGGTCAGGGTACCTTGCTCGTAGAAGTTAAGACGCCTCCCGAACAAGCGTCTACTTTGCTGAAGCAATTCAGCTCAATGCTCACCGAGGCATTAGCCTAAGGACTTTACATGCTTTACTCCAATTATTACCCAGCAGTACAAGAATCTTCTGACAAACCTTTGCTTGTTTTTTTACATGGTTTACTCGGAAGCGGGGATGATTGGAGTGCATGCCACCCCTTCCTCGAGGATTTTCCTCGTCTTTGCATAGATTTGCCCGGGCACGGACAAAGCCGCTTTATCGACCCTGTAGGCTTTGAACACTGCTGCACCAAGATAGTTCAGTGCATCACTTATCAATTGGCAGCGAACGATCTTCCTGCCGATTATCCTATCGTGGTGATTGGGTATTCTATGGGGGGAAGACTTGCCATGTATGGGGTGACAAGCCCTTGCTTTGAAACTCTTAACCTAGAGAAAGTCATCATCGAAGGTGGCAACTTTGGCTTGGAGTGTGATGAAGAAAGAGCACAAAGGTTAGTACATGATACGCAATGGGCCGTTCGCTTCGCGCAGCAGTCGATTGAAGATGTTTTAGACGATTGGTATCAACAAAGCGTCTTTTCTTCACTAAATCATGAGCAAAGACAAACTTTGGTCATAAAGCGTAGTGGTAACCTTGGAGTATCCGTAGCAAATATGTTGTTATCTACTTCGTTAGCTAAGCAACCGGATTTACGTGCTACATTGAAATCTCATGAGCATCTTTTGCACTATGTATGTGGTGAAAAAGATCGTAAATTCATGGAGCTAGCTGAGAATAGTGGCTTTGAATATAGTCAGGTTGATTACGCTGGTCATAATGTTCATTTTGAACAACCAGAAATGTTTTCAAACTTGATTATCCAATGTATCGCTAGTCGTTGATGAACTGACTGAGCGAGTCTCTCGTATCAAGCGCTATAGAAAGCAGAGCAACACCGTCGCGACTCTACGCTAGTCGCGCTCTCTAATAGAACAATGGGAATCACCATGGCTAAAACAGTAGGCATCACAGAAGAAGAACTTTACGCAGCCGTTAACTGGCGCGATGAAAGCAGTCAATTTGAAGATATTCAGTACCATAAGTCTGACGACGGTATTGCGAAAATCACGATTGCTCGTCCTCAAGTACACAATGCGTTCCGTCCACAAACCGTAAAAGAGATGATCAATGCATTGGCTGATGCTCGTTATGACGAGAAAGTTGGCGTAATCATTTTGACGGGTCTTGGTGAGAAGGCGTTCTGTTCTGGTGGTGACCAAAGTATCCGTGGTGACTACGGCGGCTATCAAGATGATTCAGGTACACACCACCTAAACGTGCTTGATTTCCAACGCCAAATCCGTACTTGTCCTAAACCAGTAATCGCAGCGGTATCTGGCTGGGCTGTAGGTGGCGGTCATGTTCTTCATATGATGGCTGACCTTACTATTGCAGCAGATAACGCTCAATTTGGTCAGACTGGCCCTAAAGTGGGTTCGTTCGACGGCGGTTGGGGCGCTTCTTACATGGCTCGTATCGTTGGTCAGAAGAAAGCGCGCGAGATCTGGTTCCTGTGCCGTTTCTACGATGCTAAAGAAGCATTGGATATGGGCTTAGTGAACACGGTTGTGCCTGTCGCTGACCTAGAAAAAGAAACCGTTCGTTGGTGTCGTGAAGTTCTGCAACACAGCCCAATGGCTCTACGTTGTCTAAAAGCAGCGCTGAATGCTGACTGTGATGGCCAAGCAGGTCTGCAAGAACTTGCAGGTAATGCAACCATGATGTTCTACATGACAGAGGAAGGCCAAGAAGGCCGCAATGCGTTTAACGAGAAACGTCGACCTGATTTCGACAAATTCCCGCGTAACCCATAGTTTTATCCTCTTCAGAATGAGTCGCTAAATAGCGGCTCGTTTTGTTTTGATGTTCCCGTTTTTAGGAAATCTTATGAATTCAATGAATTCCCAGCGTCACGCTAAACTCTACCGTTATCAATTACCTATGGATAGCGGTGTGGTGCTGCGTGACAATAAGCTGAACGAGCGCGTTGGTTACATCATCCAGCTTGAGTGTGATGGTAAGACTGGTTTTGGTGAAGTTGCGCCTCTACCGGGATTTAGCCAAGAAGATGCTGAGCAAGCCGGTATTCAGTTGCAAAACGAGCTAGAGCTTTGGAGTCACAATAAACCTCACACCTCTTTCGATGAGCTATATCCTTCCGTTGCGTTTGGCTTTTCAATGGCATTGATGGAGCTGCGAGGTGAACTTAACGCAGAAGGTAACTATCGAGCTGCGCCTTTATGTACCGGTGACCCAGATGAACTTATTCCTGTACTTAATGAGATGGAAGGTGAGAAGGTCGCTAAAGTAAAAGTTGGCCTTTATGAAGCGATCCGTGATGGCATGCTGGTGAGCTTATTCCTTGAATCGATTCCTGATTTAACGCTACGACTTGATGCTAACCGAGCGTGGAAGCCTGAAAAAGCGAAGCAGTTCATTAAATACATTTCGCCATCACTTCGTCAGCGCATTAGCTTTATTGAAGAGCCTTGCCAAAAGCCAGAAGATAGCTTGGCTTTTGCCATCGACCACGGTGTAGCAATTGCTTGGGACGAAACACTGCAAGAAGCGGTGCGTAACCCTGAGTTTGATTTAAGTGACTTAACTGGCGTTAAGGCTGTGGTAATTAAACCAACCTTAATCGGCTCGGTAGAGCGTTGTGTGGCAATCATTGAGCGTGCACAGCAACTTGGTATTAAGCCTGTTCTAAGCTCAAGTATTGAGTCGAGCCTTGGCTTAACTCAGATTGCGCGATTGGCACAGCAGTACTTACCTAATGAAGTGCCGGGACTTGATACGATTGGTTTGTATCAACAACAGCTTGAAGTGCCATGGCCAGGTTGCCAACTTCCTGTTGCGACTCTTGAACAGCAGCAGCTGATTTGGTCTTCATAGGCCGATTGTTCGGTTGGCTCAATCAGTTTTCAATCTTTAATTTGGTTATCTTATGATGCGCCCACAATCTAATCATCACCCGCTCTGGGTACAGTGGGCGCAGCAGAACCCACATCAAACAGCATTCGTTACTCCCAACTGCGCTTATACTTGGCTGCAAGTTGTGGCGTTAGTGAGTGATTACCAACAACAGTTATCTGAACAGGGCCTCTCGGAAGGCGATGTGTTGACCATTGTTGGTAAGAACCAAGCCGAAGTGATTCCCGTTTATCTTGCGGCACTTAATTTAGGCGTGCTTTGCGCGTTCACCATGCCTCAACCTGCAGCTCGCTTAATGCAAAAGCTTGAATCGCTTTATAAGCCGTCGGCTAGACGTTATTTATGGTTGCTAGAAAGTGGCGGCATAGACCTGTCTGATGTTACAGACCTCAATACCCAGTTGCTCACCTTACCTTTTTTGAATGAACTGGATGTCGATGAACAACTAATCGCTCCTTCAGATTCTTCTAGTTTCAATCCTCAAAACCTCGCAAGCATCGTATTTACCTCGGGCTCTACTGGAAACCCGAAAGCGGTGGCTCACACACTTGAGCAGCACCTGTATTCAGCTGCCGGGTTACTGGATGCTTTCCAATTTAAAGGCAGTGATACTTGGCTGCTGAGTTTACCAATGTACCATGTATCGGGGCTGGCGATTGTTCATCGTTGGCTCGTTGCTGGTGGCTGTATAAAAATGGGTATTGGCCCGCTTGAATCCGATATCAAGGGCTGTAGTCATGCTTCGTTGGTCGCTACTCAGCTACATAGGTTATTAAAGAGTAAGCAAGCACTTACTTTAACTCATGTGCTGTTAGGTGGCAGCCATATTCCAGAAGCGCCTGGCCTTGAAGCTCAGCAAATGGGTATTGAGACTTGGCTTGGCTATGGCATGACAGAAGCAGCCTCAACGGTGACTGCAAAACCCGTTGATGCAAGCAGCACTGCAGGTTTTGTGCTTAATCATCGCCAATTGAAAATAGAAAACCAACGTATCTATATTAGAGGTAATACCCTCGCTTCTGGTTACTACTATCAAGGTACTTTAACCCCATTAGTAGATGAGAATGGCTGGTTTGATAGTAAAGATCTTGGGCAATGGCATGGCGAGCAAGTGTCGATTATTGGCAGAGCCGATAATCAGTTTATTTCTGGCGGTGAGAATATTCACTGTGAAGAAATTGAGAGAGCACTTAGTCAGCTGCCTGAGGTTAAGCAAGCTTTTATCATACCCGTTGAAGACAGTGAATTTGGCTTTAGACCCGTTGCGATTATTGACTGTGATGAAATGCCAACCAAAGTGTGGTTTGCCGAACAGTTACAAGGAAGTTTGGAGCGATTTAAGTTTCCTATTGAGTACTACTCTATGCCAGAGCAAGAACAGTTAGGTATTAAGGTATCTAGAGCGGGGCTAGCGCAGTGGTTGTTGCAACACCAGCGATCTAACTGATTGAATTGGAGATTTTTGTTCACTTGAACTGCAGTTAGTTAATTTAGCAATTAGATAGTTCAAAACAGAATTTATTATCTTTATAACCATCCATCATAATAAGCCATATAAATAACGGATTATAGAATAAGGTCTTATTATGAAAATTGCCCTCATCATTGCAGTGCTACTGCAGATAGGTCAAGCCATCACATCGTCGGGGCTGACGCGTTCGTTAGCTGAACTTACTGCATTTGTGTTGGTTGTGGTATTGGTTTTGATGAAAAGAGAGAGCAAGAAGAGTGATAAGCCCCTGTTTGAATAGCGAATTAGTCGAAATGTATCAAAAACGATAAAGGCAAAGCCCATATGAGCTTTGCCTTTTTATTTCCTGTTTCGATCTTCGAGCTTCGTGATTTTGTTAGAGATTTAACTCCGTAGTGTTTATGCGAGGGTCAACCAAGCTAACGAACCTGTAGAGATCATCACCCACATCGTAATACCAAACATCAATGGCTTTGGTCCCGCCGCTTTCAGCTTCTCTACAGAGATACCGCAGCCAATTAAGAATAGACACACAACTAATGCACGCTTAGACACGTCAAAGATGCCTTGGTATACCACTTCAAACTGTGGCAATAAGTCGCTGACTGCGATAGCCGCGCAGTAGCAGAAAATGAAGTAAGGCACGGTAATCTTCTTTTGATCACTCTTGAAGATCATAGCGCTGACCAACGCGATTGGGATGATCCACAGTGCACGAGCGAGCTTAAGTGTGGTCGCGGTTGTCAGTGCTTCTTCACCATATGCAGAGGCAGCACCAACAACTGAAGAAGTATCGTGAATCGCGATGGCTGCCCAGGTACCGAACGTTTGTTGGCTCAATTCAAGCGCATGACCAATCATCGGGAATAAGAACAGTGCTACAGAGTTCAATACAAAGACGGTAGCCAATGCTAAACCAATCTGTTCATCTTCTGCTTTGATTGCTGGAGCTACCGCAGCAATCGCACTACCACCACAAATGGCGGTACCAGAAGAAATCAGGTAACCCGTAGTACGGTCCAGTCCCATACGTTTTGCTAAGAACCAGCCAATAACCAATGTGCCGATGATAGTGGTAATGATCAAACCAATACCGTCACCAGTCACCGCTAGTGCTTTCTCAAACTGAATGCCAAAGCCCAAGCCGACAATTGAGTAGGCCAGTAGCTTTTTAGTAATTTTGCCAACCTCTACGTTTTCAGGCACTAAGCCTAAGCTTGCAAGCAGAAAACCGACAACCAGCGCGGTAGGTGAGCTTACCCATGGGGTTAAGCAAAATAGAGCAGCGAGATAAAATGGAATGGATTTATTCATTTTCATTATATTGTTTTTATCGTTTCTGGTTATGGCAGCGTAGCGAAGACTATAAGCTTAACTTGATGATAAGTAAGTCTAAATGAATTGAACAAACGTTAAGAAAAACTAAACGTCTGTTCAGGAGGGGCATTTGGACTTATTTTAAGCTAATTATCTTTGAGAGCCACGCAGATCGGCAACGGCCTGACGTAGTGTTTCACAAGATGCATCGGTCGGCGAAATTGGCTCACCCGCTTCGATCTCTATCTTAGTCCAGAAACGAGTCGGTAATCCTTTGCATGCTCGGCCTTTATAGCGGCTAAAGTAGCTGCCCCATAATCCTTTGAGAGCCATTGGAATGACTGGTACCGGAGAGCGTCGGATAATCAGCTCCATACCACGCATGAATTCTGCAACCTCGCCATCTGAGGTGAGTTTACCTTCCGGGAAGATGCACACGATATGACCTTCATGCAGTGCTTGTTCAACCTCGTTGAAAGCGTTGCGAATCGAGCGGCGGTTGGTGGATGAGATAGGAATCACTCCAGCTCTTTTCAAGAAGCGTCTTAATGGTGGAAGCTTGGCATAGTCTTCCTCCATCACAAAACGAATCAGGCGAGGACATACCGCGCTGAGCAGGAGTGCATCCATATAGCTGACGTGGTTACAAACAATCAACGCTCCACCATTCTCAGGCAGGTTGTGCAGATTCTTGTGCTTAACGCGGTACATGGTGTGAGTGACGACCCAAGTGAAGAAGCGGAAGGCGTAAATGGGTACCTGATAGAACAGGTAAAGCATCACGAAAGTGTTCAATAGCGCCAGCAGTATAAACAGCTGTGGGATGGATAGTTCAAGTACGCTTAAGCATACGATGCCCATCACAGCGCTACCTACCATGAACAGCGAGTTGTAGATATTCAGTCCTGCTATAACTTGAGCACGCTCGTCTGGCTTCGCACGTAGCTGCATCAGTGAATAAAGCGGAACAATGAAGATACCACCAGAGATGCCAAGCAGCAGTAGATAAGCAAACAGCGGCCATAGCTCTGAATAAGTCACAAATTGCTGGAAAGAGCCAAACTCGGGCAAAGAC
Source organism: Vibrionales bacterium SWAT-3 (assembly GCA_000169995.1). Taxonomy (GTDB): domain Bacteria; phylum Pseudomonadota; class Gammaproteobacteria; order Enterobacterales; family Vibrionaceae; genus Vibrio. The sequence continues at coordinate 21,898 of AAZW01000025.1, forward strand.
TCAGGGATGGATGTCGCCATCAGCAAGCCAAAAATTGAAATCCCTAAACTGCCCATTGGCACAATGCCGATCTCAATTCGGTGATTTGAAAGCTTGTCACAGGCTAGAGAGCCAATGGCAATACCAACAGAGAAAAGGGCCAGCAAAAAGGCAACCGAACTCTCTGTGCCATTCAAATGCAGCTTAGTGAAGTTTGGGAATTGGGTTAAGTAGGTCGCGCCAAGGAACCAAAACCAGCTGATAGACATTAAAGCCTGGAAGGTTGGTCGGTCTTTTTTTGCAATCGCGAGTGTTGCTTTGGTCAGCTTGATTGGCTGCCATTTCACTTTAAGATCCGGCGCATTGCTTGGTGCTTCAGGAATAAAGCAGCTTGATACGTAGCCAAGCACAGCAAATGACACAATACAAATTGCTGCAACCAGCTTAGCGCTCTCTTCCGATGCAATAATACCTGCCCCCAAAGTACCAATCAGAATAGCTAGAAATGTACCTGTCTCAACTAATGCGTTACCTGAAACGAGTTCTTTTGTTTCTAGTTGCTGAGGGAGTAGCGCGTATTTTACCGGTCCAAAGAAGGCACTCTGCGTTCCCATTAGAAATAGAAGTAGAAGTAATATTCCATAGCTTTCGTAGATAAAACCAATCGCACCCAGCGACATGATCACCACTTCAAGCAGCTTAACTTTGCGGATAAACCAAGATTTTTCGTATTTGTCTGCCAGTACACCAGCCAAAGCAGAGAACAGGAAGAAGGGCAGAATAAATAGGCCAGCCGCCAAATTTATGAATAGGTTGCTGGAGATAGGTAGTGTGTCTACGTTTGCGAAAGCAACAAACAGCAACAGGACATTTTTGAAGATGTTGTCGTTAAAGGCTCCCAGAAACTGGGTAATAAAGTAGGGTAGGAACCTTTTTTGCGTTAACAGCGAAGATTGGCTGCTGTTGTTCATTGTCTTTCCTTGAATGCTTACCAGTTGGTTAAGTAGTTTGAGACTAGGTTATTAATCAACTCTTTACCATCGATAGGCTCAGATGCGAAAAACTTATCGTCAACACTGAGAAGTGTAATTCCGTGCACGCCAGACCATAATACACGGCTCGCTTTAACGACTTCGCTTTCCGTATGTTCAGGTGCAATTGCGATTAACAATTGCTCTAGCATGCCAGTCATCTTATCGATACGGTTGGATTGCCATTCAGGTAGGTTTTCACCGTTCATGTTGTGCTCAAAGATAAGCTGCCAACGGTGAGGGTGCTTTTGCGCAAAGTCGTGGTAGCAGTACGCCAGATTAAATAATGCTTGTTGCGCATTGCTTGATTGTTCAACGGCAGCTGCAGATTCAGCGGCGAGTTCATCTAGCGTTTTGGCTACGACATGAAGAAGCAAAAGATTGTAGTTACCGAATACATTTACCAGTGTACTTGGTACATAACCAATCATGTTCGCGATTTTTCGTAGGCTCAACTCGTGATAGGAGTGCTGCTCTAAAAAGTCTGTCACTGTATTTAAAGTCAGCTGGATCAATTGTTCTCGAGTGTGGTCGTTTCTGCGTGCCATGAGTAGTTTCTAGTAAATGAACATCGTTCAATATTTTAATGCTGCCCTGAGTGTCGTCAATCCTTTCGCTAGTTTAGTAATCAACTAATCGCCGCAATATTATGAAACATGTGTAAACACAGTGAATATTTCATTGTGCTTTGTTAACGAGTATGATTAAGGTGTCGAAAGATAAAGAAACCTATAAAGGATAATAATGAAACGATTTTTCTCACTAGTCGCGATTCTGATGGTATCAGTCGCGGTGACACCAATCGCGGAAGCGAAAAAGTTTGGTGGTGGTAAGTCTTTTGGTAAGAGTTTCAAAACGGCTCCTGCACCCAAACAGCAACAACAGAACACGAATTCAATCCGACAAGATCAAGCCGGTAAGAACACAGCGGCTAACTCTAGCAAGAAAGGCCTTATGGGCGGTCTGCTAGGCGGTTTACTTGCAGGTGGTCTACTAGCAGCATTCTTCGGTGGCGCATTTGAAGGTATCCAGTTCATGGATATTCTGATTATGGGTCTGATTGCTTTCCTAGCGTTTAAGTTCCTACGTGGCATGCTTGGCGCGAAGCAGGGTTCGATGAATCAGCAGAATGCACGAGGCCAACAGCCAGCATTCGGCGGTATGGGACAAAATAAGTTTGAACAACCAACGCAACAGCCAAATGTTCATAACTTCGAGCAAGCACAACCTCAATCACAAGGCACTGCTGGTGGCTTTGGTTTTGGTGCGCAAAGCGATGTTCCACATAACTACCCACCGGGTTTTGATCAAGCGGCATTCATCAACGGCTCTCGTGAGCACTACCGTACACTGCAAGGTGCATGGAACCACAACGAGCTAAGCACGATTGAAGAGTACGTGTCTCCAAGCCTTTTCGAAGACCTAAAAGCTGAGCGTAGCAAGCTAGACGGTGACCAGCACACAGACGTAATGTACGTTGATGCTGAAATCGTTCGTGCAGACCATGACGGCAGCAAAGCACAGCTAAGCCTACAGTTTAGCGGTCGTTACCGTGATTCTGCTGAAGGTATCGAAGAAGACATCACTGATATCTGGCACTTAGAGCGTGATCTAACAACTGACAACGCACCTTGGTTGATTGTTGGTATTCAAGGTTAACCTCTGGCATGGCTAACAGAAGACGTTAGCAAACCAGTACTTTGATTATTGAAAGCCCCTGCAGAGAAATCTGTAGGGGCTTTTTTGTGTCTGGTCGTTTGAGTCTGCAAGTGTCTAGAAGAGTTCTAGTTAGGGAAGGATTGGGAATAAGGTGGGCTAACCTCAATGCAAGTTACTCATTTTAATATTTCTAATTAGTTACGTAACTAAATGAAACCGAGGAGTTAGTTGATATGACGAGGTTTTTTGAGCCTATATTAGAGCCTGAACTTTCATCGCAGCAGATACAGAAAATAGGGGATGATTGCGAAGACCCTGTTTCGACAAACTGCTTAGGTTGCGCAGCTTATTTGGTTTGTAAGCGTCATATGGAAGTTTAGAGTGATTGATTCATCGGTGGGTGAAAGGGAACCGGTATTGGAGTGTTCTAATGTTTAGAAGAGAAGCTTCGCTAAAGGATATGGAACAGCAGAAACGAAAAAAGCCAACTCGATGAGTTGGCTTTTCGATTTTCCAATTAAGGAGAATATGGTGGAGGGAGACGGATTCGAACCATCGAAGGCAGTGCCGGCAGATTTACAGTCTGCTCCCTTTGGCCACTCGGGAACCCCTCCAGGGTGTGTCTTACTTTTCACAAAGTAAGCCTAAATTGATGTTTTCCCATAAAGCCCATCAATCAGGTTGTTCTCTTAACTCTTAGGTAGAGGTAAGAAGAATATGGTGGAGGGAGACGGATTCGAACCATCGAAGGCAGTGCCGGCAGATTTACAGTCTGCTCCCTTTGGCCACTCGGGAACCCCTCCAGGGTGTGTCTTACTTTTCACAAAGTAAGCCTAAATTGATGTTTTCCCATAAGCCCATCAACTAGGTTGTTCTCTTAACTCTTAGTAAGAGGTAAGAAGAATATGGTGGAGGGAGACGGATTCGAACCATCGAAGGCAGTGCCGGCAGATTTACAGTCTGCTCCCTTTGGCCACTCGGGAACCCCTCCAGGGTGTTTTTCCTAACTCATAATGGATAGGCTAAAGAGATGTTTTTCCCAACGCATCTCTCAAGTGCGGAGCGCATCATAGCAAACACGTTAAACCTGTAAAGGGTTTTTCTTATGGTTTTGTGTTAAATGCTGCCTTTTTGGGCAAAGATGGCGAAAAGCACGCATATTGCTCGTGAAGTGAACATCTGTACTAAGGTTTACGTACTGGTGGGTAACGCCTTGAGGTTATTGGCTTTCTGTCTTGCTGTTGTTTTGGCTAAACCACCACGAAACGTAAACGAAATTTAATCTAGATTTACACTTCTTGACGTTACAGCATTCATCAGTTGATAGAATACGGTTAATTTCATTTATAGAGAATAATACCAATCGTAGTAAGTAACTTGTCGTTCTAGCTTATTAAAATGTTCGACAGCTGCGTTAGGATTTTTGATTGTAGGATAACTACTTTTCAAAGCTACCCTATTGAAAAGAGCAGCCTTGTTTTCAAGCCTTTTTCCTACGCTATTGCTGACCACTTACTCACTGTGATTGCTACAAAACTTACTTGCAGACCATAATTATGAAAAATAAATCTGTTTTAACCCTGCTGAGCTTGTCTATTCTTATGGCGTCTCCAGCCGTACTTGCAAAGCGTATGGGCCCGAGCACTGTCACTGTTGTTACTGAGCAGGTTGATATTCACCAAGTTAGCCAATCCCTTTCTTTAGTTGGAAAGCTAGAAGCTGAGCAATCAGTGATGATCACTTCTGAGGTGGCTGGACGCGTTGACTCTATCAACATTAAAGCGAATCAAGATGTGACTAAAGGTCAGATGTTGGTTCAGTTAGATGACGATAAGGCAAAAGCTGCAGTTGCAGAAGCGCAAGCGTATCTAAAAGACGAGAAACGTAAACTAGCGGAATTTGAACGCTTGGTGAAACGTAACGCGATCACTCAGACTGAAATTGACGCACAGAAAACCAATGTAGAGATCGCCAACGCTCGTTTAGCGGCAGCAAATGCCAACCTAAAAGATCTTCACATTAGTGCACCATTCTCAGGCACTGTCGGGTTTATCGACTTTAGCCGCGGTAAAATGGTGACAGCGGGTACTGAACTGGTAACCCTAGATGACCTTTCAGTCATGCAGTTAGACCTTCAGATTCCTGAACGTTACCTTTCTAAGCTATCTAAAGGCATGAAAGTGACGGCTCGCACCAGTGCATGGGGAGACACAGAATTTACAGGTTCAGTGGTTGGCATTGATTCTCGTATCAACGCAGAGACATTAAACCTTCGAGTTCGAATCAATTTCGATAACAACAATGACTACCTAAAGCCGGGCATGTTGGTGTCGGCAGCGATGGACTTCCCACCAATTGAAGCACCAATCATTCCAGTTCAAGCCCTAGAGTACTCAGGTACTAAACGCTTTGTTTATGTGGTTGGTGAAGATAACAAGGCAACGCGAACGGAAGTCTTCCTAGGTGCTCGTATCGACAACGAAGTTGTGATTGAAAAGGGTATCGAAATTGGCCAGAAAATTGTCGTTCAGGGCATCGTGAACATGCGTGACGGTGTTCAGGTTCAGGAACTTGCTATAAACCGACCAGCTGACTCAGCAACCGAGAAAACAGCACAAGAAGGCGCTAACTAATGTTGTTATCTGACGTTTCAGTAAAGAGACCAGTAGCGGCTGTCGTATTGAGTTTGCTATTGGTTGTGTTTGGTATTGTCTCGTTTAATAAGCTTGCCGTTCGTGAGATGCCTGATATTGAAAGCCCTGTGGTATCGATCAGCACACGTTACGAAGGCGCATCAGCGACTATCATCGAAAGCCAAATAACCTCCAATCTTGAAGACCAATTATCCGGTATCAGTGGTATAGATGAGATCGAGTCCACCACTCGTAACGGTATGTCGCGTATTACGATTACCTTTGAATTGGGTTATGACCTAAATACTGGTGTTAGTGACGTTCGTGACGCCGTTGCTCGTGCACAGAGATCTTTGCCTGACGAAGCTGACGACCCAATTGTTTACAAGAACAACGGTAGCGGTGAGGCTTCGGTTTACATCAACCTAAGCTCTACTGAGATGGACCGAACGCAGTTGACCGATTACACAGAGCGTGTGTTGATTGACCGCTTTAGTTTGATCTCTGGCGTAAGTTCGGTGGATATTTCGGGTGGCTTGTACAAAGTCATGTACGTGAAGCTAAAACCTGCGGAAATGGCAGGGCGTGGGGTTACCACATCTGATATTACGTCTGCATTGAACAATGAGAATATCGAGAGCCCGGGCGGTGAAGTTCGTAATGACGCGATCGTGATGTCCGTTCGTACTGCTCGCTCATACACAGAAGCGGAAGATTTTGAATACCTAGTGGTCAAGCGCGCTTCTGACAACACGCCGATTTATCTTAAAGATGTCGCTGATGTTTACATTGGCGCAGAGAACGAAAACTCGACCTTTAAGAGTGATGGCGTTGTTAACGTCAGTATGGGTATCGTGCCTCAGTCAGATGCCAACCCACTTGAGGTTGCTGACCTAGTACACAAAGAAGTGGAAGCGATTCAGAAGTTCTTGCCAGATGGTACGCGTTTAGCTGTCGATTATGACTCGACCGTGTTCATCGATCGTTCTATTTCAGAGGTTTACAGCACGCTCTTTATTACGGGTGGCTTGGTTATCCTTGTGCTTTACGTCTTTATTGGTCAAGCACGTGCAACACTGATCCCAGCGGTAACGGTTCCTGTATCTCTGATCTCGTCTTTTATCGCGGCGTACTACTTCGGTTTCTCTATCAACCTAATTACCTTGATGGCACTTATCCTGTCTATTGGTCTGGTAGTAGATGACGCGATCGTGGTAGTAGAGAACATTTTCCACCATATTGAGCGCGGCGAATCGCCATTGCTTGCGGCTTATAAAGGTACGCGTGAAGTAGGCTTTGCGGTAATCGCAACGACGCTTGTATTGGTGATGGTATTCTTACCAATCTCGTTCATGGACGGCATGGTTGGTCTTCTGTTTACCGAGTTCTCCGTATTGCTTGCTATGTCGGTGATCTTCTCGTCGTTAGTCGCATTGACGTTAACGCCAGTGCTAGGCAGTAAGATCCTAAAAGCGAACGTGAAACCAAACCGCTTTAACCTATTTGTTGAACGTGTATTTGGCAAATTAGAATCTGGATACCGCTCGGTATTACGCCGCGCGTTAAATTGGCGTTGGGCTGCTCCTATCATCATTATCGCATGTTTGGGTGGTAGCTATGGTTTGATGCAACAAGTGCCAGCACAGCTGACTCCGCAAGAAGACCGTGGTGTTATTTTTGCGTTTGTTCGTGGTGCTGATGCAACCAGTTATAACCGCATGTCTGCCAACATGGACATTGTTGAAGAACGTCTAATGCCATTGCTTGGTCAAGGCTTCTTGAAATCATTCAGCATTCAATCGCCAGCATTCGGTGGTAATGCCGGTGACCAAACGGGCTTCGTTATCATGATCCTAGAAGATTGGGACGAGCGTGATGTAACCGCGCAAGAAGCGCTGAATGAAGTTCGTAAGTCACTAGCCGGTATCCCTGATGTACGAGTGTTCCCGTTCATGCCTGGTTTTCGAGGCGGGTCTAGTGAGCCAGTGCAATTCGTGCTTGGTGGCTCAGATTACACTGAACTGCAAAAGTGGGCGGAGATCTTAAAGCAAGCAGCTGAAGATTCGCCGATGATGGAAGGCGCAGATATCGATTACTCTGAGAAAACGCCTGAGCTACTGGTTACTGTAGATAAGCAGCGTGCAGCAGAGCTAGGTGTAAGTGTTTCTGACATCTCCGATACATTAGAAATCATGCTGGGCGGCCGTAGTGAGACGACCTTCGTCGAACGTGGTGAAGAGTATGATGTGTACCTACGTGGTGACGAAAACAGCTTCAACAATGCCAATGACTTGAGCCAAATCTACATGCGAACTCAGTCTGGTGAGTTGGTGACGCTAGATACTTTGACTCACATTGAAGAAGTCGCATCATCGATTCGTTTGTCTCACTACAACAAGCAGAAGTCGATAACGATTAAAGCTAACCTGATGGAAGGTTACACGTTAGGTGAAGCTCTGGATTTTCTTGATGAACAAGCGATTGAGCAACTACCGGGTGATATTTCGGTAAGCTATTCGGGCGAGTCTAAAGACTTCAAAGAGAACCAATCGAGCATCTTAGTGGTGTTTGCATTAGCGATGTTGGTGGCGTACTTGGTACTGGCGGCGCAGTTCGAGAGCTTCATTAACCCGCTAGTGGTAATGTTCACTGTACCTATGGGGATCTTTGGTGGCTTCTTAGGCTTGGTAGTGATGAGTCAGGGGCTCAACGTCTACAGCCAGATTGGTATGATCATGTTGATCGGTATGGTAACCAAAAACGGTATCTTGATCGTTGAGTTTGCTAACCAACTGCGTGACCGCGGTATTGAATTTGAAAAAGCCATCATTGATGCTTCTGCTCGACGCTTACGACCAATCATGATGACGGCATTTACCACGCTAGCAGGTGCTATCCCATTGATTACCTCAACAGGTGCGGGTTATGAAAGCCGAGTGGCAGTAGGTACGGTTATCTTCTTTGGTATGGGCTTTGCGACCTTGGTAACTCTATTCGTAATCCCAGCGATGTATCGATTGATTTCTGGTACCACTCGTTCACCTGGTCACGTTGAAGCGGTGCTCAACAAAGAGCTAAGCCATGACAACATAGGTCGAACTAGCCACGGTTAATTCAGTGGTATAGACAAGTAATAGATGAAAGCCCGACAACTTACTCGTTGTCGGGCTTTTTATTTGGTACTGCGAATGGTGCCAGAAAAGAGTGAGGCTCTATTGCTCTTTCAGGTATTGAATGGTTTTGATCAGTTCTTCCATAGAGCGGTGGCCTCTTAGTTTCACCATGTAGCGCCCATTAATAATAAAGCTCGGAATGCTGGTAATCGACGCTTGCTCGGTTTTAGAAACAGCATCTTCCATAAACTTAGCCCATTGCTGTTGTTGGTCTTGAGTCATGTCTTCTTGTTTCACAAGGTTGTGTTCTTTGAAAAAAGCATCGATATCCGTTTCTTGCAGCGGGTTTTTAGTTTGAAGCAGTGAGAATAACTCACTTAAAAGTTCATGAGACAGATCCGGTTTTTGAGCCAATACGGTGTAGTAAATACCCGCAGCTTGTAAGGTGGAGTCGTTAAAAATCACGTGAGTACGATGCAATTCTAGTTCACCAGAGCCCTCTTTATCTTTGAGTAACTCTGTCATTTGCCAACAGGGCATGCAGGTCAATGAAAAGAACTTATCTACTTGATACTCGGTCGAATAAGGTTTTTCCAAAAGCGTGTATTGTTTTCCCTCTGATGGAGATGCATAAGCAGTAGCGCTTAGGATAAGAGAAGCTAAAAGGATAAATACGTTTTGTAATCGTTTCATGAGAGTTCCGGTTTATCTATGAATGTTTTGAAAAGCCTGCGTTTGCTCCTAGCGAAATGCAGGCTTTTTTTGTATAACAATATCTGCTCAATACATTAAAAAATGAAAATTATTAAGGGACACTAAAGTGGCTGAATTTAAATACAAAGATCTTTCTCAAGAAGAACAAGACAAGCTGGATGCAGCAACCTTTCGTCGCCTATTAGCACACTTAGACAACAACAAAGATGTTCAGAACATTGACCTAATGATTCTTGCGGGCTTTTGTCGTAACTGCTTCAGCAAGTGGTACAAAGCAGAAGCGGAACAACAAGGCTTAGATCTTGATATCGATGATGCTCGTGAGCGCGTATACGGCATGACTTACGATGAGTGGAAACAAAACCACCAACCAAAAGCGACACCAGAACAACTGGCTGCTTTTGAAGCGAAGCAAAAACCAGAATAATCTCGTGTCATTGGTAACCGATAACACACAAAAAGAGCCCACTAAGGGCTCTTTTTTTATTTTGAAAGCTTGTGCTTTGCTTGGCGCTTAAGCTAGCTCACCCGTTTGAGAGAAAGCTTCTAATTTTGCAGCGTAAGGTTGTAGGTCACCAATGTTGTTGCTCACCCACTCGTCATTGAAGTAAGTGTCTAGGTAACGTTCGCCGCTATCACAAAGCAGAGTCACGATAGAGCCTTTCTCTCCACGCGCTTTCATCTCACTTGCCAGTTGAAGCACACCGTACATGTTGGTACCCGTAGATGCGCCAACCTTACGGCCTAGAATGTCAGACAACCAATGTGTCGTTGCAATACTTGCCGCGTCTGGGATCTTACGCATTTCGTCAACTACACCTGGAATGAAGCTTGGCTCTGCTCGGGGACGACCAATGCCTTCAATTTTGCTGAATGTGCTGCCTTTTACTTCTGTATTGCCCGTTTTGAAGTACTCATGGAATACTGAGTTCTCAGGGTCGACAACACAAAGCTTAGTCTCATGCTGTTGATAACGAATAAAACGGCCGATCGTTGCTGAAGTACCACCAGTACCCGGGCTCATTACTACCCAAGTTGGAACCGGGTGATCTTCCATCTGCATTTGATTGAAAATCGAGTTCGCGATGTTGTTGTTACCACGCCAGTCAGTTGCGCGTTCAGCGTAAGTAAATTGGTCCATGTAATGACCATTAAGTTCCGCTGCTAAACGACGAGACTCATCATAGATTTGGTCAGAGCGGTCAACTAGGTGTGCTTGGCCGCCGTAGAATTCAATCTGCTCGATCTTTTTCTTCGCCGTGCATTTTGGCATTACCGCGATAAACGGAAGGCCAAGTAGGCGAGCGAAGTAAGCTTCAGATACCGCCGTGCTACCAGATGAAGATTCAATGATCGTAGTTTCTGGGCCAACCCAACCGTTACAGATAGCATATAAGAACAGAGAACGCGCCAAACGGTGCTTCAAAGAACCTGTTGGGTGTGTACTTTCATCTTTAAGGTAGATATCAATGCCTTCAATGCTTGGAAGGTCTAGTTTGATAAGGTGCGTATCCGCAGAGCGTTGGTAGTCCGCTTCAATTTTACGAATCGCGTTGTTAATCCATTGATGGTCAGTGCACATAAGCGTTCTCCTGATCGAGTGTAGGAATTTTTGTAATTGGTATGGTTTTAATTTAGCTAGATCTGGAGAGAAAAACTTTGCCATATTTGCTTTATTTTGACTAAAATGTAGAAAATTATTCTATTTAAAAGCGATTTGGTGAAAGTGTGATAGATGCCGTAGATAAAAAAATATTAGCGTTATTACAAGAAGACAGCACCCTGTCATTGAACGACATTTCTGAAGCCGTCAATCTCACCACAACGCCTTGCTGGAAGCGTTTAAAGCGTTTGGAAGAGAATGGCATCATTGAAAAAAGAGTGGCATTGCTGAACCCTGAAAAGTTAGATCTTTCTTTTACCGCGTTCGTATTGGTGAAAACCAGTGATCATTCTCATGAGTGGTATGGTCGTTTTGTGAATACTGTGTCGGAATTCCCAGAAGTGATGGAGTTCTACCGCATGGCGGGCGAGTACGATTACATGATGAAGGTGCAGGTTAAAGACATGAAGTGCTTTGATGAGTTCTATAAGCGCTTGGTTAATAGTGTGGATGGTATATCAAACGTTACTTCTACGTTTGCGATGGAACCATTAAAGTACACCACCGCGCTACCGCTATAACCATTTAGAGATTGTGTTTCGGGTTTAGTTATCGCCTCTGCGATGAAGAAAAGGATTATTCATGTTTGCAAAAGTTTCTACTGCTATTCAACTCGTGTTAGCTATCGCCATTTTTTACCTTGGCTACACCATCTATTCGTTCACCAATAAAGTCGGTGAAATTGTCGATACCTATCCTCAGGTTATTGAGGATCTCTCTGTGCTCACTAAAGAGCTAAAAGTCGAAGAGTTTCTGATATTGGCAGAGCATGTCGACGAGTTGGCGCCACAGATGCTGAATACCGTCGAAGATGTAAGAAAGACGGTAGAGAAAGTAAACAAAACGGTCGCATCGGTCGACAGTAAAATCCCAGCTATCTTAGACGAAGTGAAAAATGTTCGAGTTGAAGTCGAGCAGGTGAGGACCGATGTGATCCCGCCAACGCTGACCGAGCTCAAGCGCTACCGTGTTGATGTGATGCCACCAATGCTTGCTGAAAGTAAATCTTACCGAGAACAAACGATTCCTGTGGTGATTGCCGAGTCTGAGATGCTGAGAGCCGAAGTCCCTGCGATTCTAGTGCAAGCTAACTTGTTGGCTGACAAGAGTAAGGAACTTGCTCAAGGCGCGGCAGAGGGCGCGGTGAAAGGTGTGGTGTTATCGCCATTTAACTTATTGCGCGATGCGGGTGATGGTATCAAAACGCGAGTACAAGGTGAGTCGAAGCCGGTTGAACAGGGCAACTAAATACGGTTTCGTTGACCTGTTATCGTGGTTAGAAAGAGGAGAGGCTAGGTATCATCATACCTAGCCTCTTTTCGTTTATAAGCTTGTGCTTGCAGATGCTCAGAAATGCTTGCTGCTTATTTAGTAAAGCGCATCACACCTTCTTGAACGGCTGTCGCGACTAAATCACCTTTCTGGTTATAAATCTCACCGCGCACTAGGCCGCGAGTGTTGGCCGCTGTCGGGCTTTCAATTGCATAAAGCAGCCATTCATCCATTTTGAATGGGCGGTGGAACCAGATCGAGTGGTCAATCGTCGCCACTTGGAAGTTTGGCGTCATGATAGAAACTTCATGAGGATGAAGTGCCGTGACTAAGAACCCCCAATCTGATGCGTAAGCAAGCAGGTATTGGTGAATTAAGTGGTTGTCTGGCATCGCGCCATTTGCTCTTACCCAAAGGTACTGTTTCGCATCCGCTTTCTTTGGTTTTAGTGGGTTAACCACCGTTACGGGGCGCATCTCAATGGGCTTTTCGCCGCAGAAGGTCTTGCGCAGCTTTTCTGGGAGGAACTCCGCAATATGGCTCGCAAGCTCCGTTTCAGAGGCAAAGTTTTCCGGGCCTGGAATATCAGGCATCGGGTTTTGGTGTTCAAAGCCCGGTGCGTCACCATGATAAGAAGCCGTCAGGTAGAAAATAGGGCGGCCATTTTGAATCGCTTTCACACGGCGGGTACTGAAGCTGCGTCCATCCCTGAGATTTTCCACATCGTAAATAATCGGCTTTTCAGGGTCGCCAGGGAATAGAAAATAACTGTGGAACGAGTGAACACTACGGTCGTCTTCAACGGTATAACGAGCAGCAGAAAGCGCTTGTCCTAAGACCTGACCGCCATAAACCTGTGGAAGACCGAGATTTTCACTTTGCCCACGGAATAAACCTTCTTCCAGCTTCTCTAGCTGAAGTAAACTTAGTAATTCTTTTAAAGGTTGACTCATCGCCAGCATTCCTCTTAGTAAAATGAGTGTCAGATTATGGTGTTAATCATTTAGCTTAGTCAGATATCTGTCAATAAATCATAGGGTTTCAAGACAGAATATGAAAGCTCTCTTATAATTAGTCCGTAGATTTGCCGAGTCCGGTAAACATGTGGAGAGAAATTGAATATGAAAAAGGCTCTAATTCTTCTAACGTCTTTAGTATCGTTTGGCCTGTTAGTCGGTTGCCAAACAACATCAGAAACGAACGCTTCTCAGGAAGTGGTTGCAGAGAATACTCAAGTGATTTCAGGGACAGTTAGCTACCGCGAAAGAATTGCATTACCAGAGAATGCATTGGTTACTGTAACGCTAGAAGACATTTCACTAGCAGATGCTCCATCAACGGTTATCGCGACTCAAGAGTTCACAACCGACGGTAAGCAAGTACCGTTTGCGTTTGAATTAAGCTACGACAACAACAAGATTCAGCCTAACCACCGTTACAACATGCGCGCAACGATCCATGTTGACGGCAAACTACGTTTCACAACAGATACCATCAAGTCTGTGATTACAGATGTAGAAAACACACAGCACGCTGACCTACGCTTGGTTGGTGTTCGCTAAGTAGAAATGGATGCCGCTATTAAGGCATCTTGATTGGCTTAATCTGGCCAGTTGAATAGGCGAAAGATGGCAGCTCTAGGGCTGCCATTTGTATATTCTGAGTTTAACTTTTCCTGCGTCACTCACTTCAATCCCTTCTTCCACCAAATGCTTCTTTTGGCGTTCAAACGAGTCGTCTTTCAAGGAAATCTCGCCTTTACTGTTGATCACTCTATACCAAGGGAGTTTGCTATCTTCAGGTAAATTACCCAATGCTTTTCCCACATGGCGCGCATAGCCCGGAAAACCCGAGAAACGTGCTATGTCTCCATAAGTTGTTACTTTTCCATATGGAATTTGGTGAATCACAGCAAAGATTTGGGCTAAAAATTGGTCCATACTAAATGTTCCTAGTTCATGAATACCACGGATCGGTAGAAGGAGAGAGCTATGGTCTTTTCAACGTTTCAATTTCTAATTACAACATTATTAGCCGTTGTTTGTGCGAGAGCAATCAGTTTAAGTGAGGGAGACATCCCAGTACTGGCGATGGTGATTCCTGCGTTATGGATCTTACCGCAGGGTGGTATCGCAGGTTTAGCTCTACTTGCTGCCATGACAACTTATGGCTTAACCCTTCCTCTACAGCCAATCACGCTCTCTGTTAGCGCGTGGGTGTTGTTCCCACTGTTAATGGTGGTTTTCTCAAGACGCAGTAGTTTGTCGGTGGTGATTATTTCGGGTTTGATCGTGACTACTTTGCAGGTCGGGATTATGGTCACGCAATCAGCTGGCAAGCTTGATGGCACGCCATGGGTGACTCTATTACAAGTCTTGTCCATCATGGTTATTTGGTGGGCTGCTAATCATCTAAAACCTGCGAGTCGACACAGCTGGTGGTCATTAGGGTTAATCTTGCCTCTTTGGATAGCCGACTTACCTTATGCAGCGCTTGTGGCCTTGTGTGTGACGGGCATCATGGCGTCAATGGAAGCGATGACGAAGTTGAAAACCTTCCGCTGGAATAAGTTACTGTGTTGGACGCTACCAACTGCTGGCTTTGCAGCACTGGTGATCACCCCGAGCATTGAAGTACCAAGTCCTGTATTTGTGGTCTGGCTATGCTTGTTAGGAACGGCATGGATGACGGACTACATCATTCGCACTGAAGATAACGAAGACATCGATATCTAGTGTCTACTCAATCTAGATGATGTTGTATGAGAACTTCAAATCGCAGGTAAATGGTGAATTTACCTGCGATTTACTGGTGGTTTGAATAAAGGATAAGCACTTAGACCACAATTGCTCAAAAAGAAAGGGGAAGGGCTTGCAATGGTTGCCGGGATGCTTAATAATCCAATCAATCTTTGAGGTAAGCCTCTTAGAAAACGAATCTATGGGGGCCTGGTCCTCCCGCAACAATAGCTCGTGAACTCGGTCAGGTCCGGAAGGAAGCAGCCGCAGCGTGTGACTTGTGTGCCGGGATGTGGCTGGGTTCCCACCCTTTATGAAGCCTGCAATATATGTTCGCATAAATTGCAGGCTTCTTTTCTTATTTGCACCCTAAGTCTTCATGGTCTATTTTTTGTTGTAGGTTTACAACAAAAGTGCTTTTGCTATGTACGACCAAACCAAAAAATCATCAGCTGTTCACAACATTTGTAAATTCATGAGTTTGAAAAATGACTCAGTTGTTCGAACAATGTCCATGCTTGAGTATGATTTTTGTTTTCATGCTGAATACAATCCTCAAATAGTCAGATATGAATCTCAGCCACATGGGTTTGAGTACTACTTCAATGGGCGCTACTGCCGCTACACACCAGACTTTCAGCTTTTCGATAGCATAGATACGCCTTCTCTGATTGAAGTAAAGCATTCAAGTCAGATCCTTAAACCAGATTTTCGAGCAAGGTTTAAAGAAAAGCAGCTTGTCGCTCAAGCTGAGTATGGAAAAAAGCTCATCTTAGTGACCGAGAAGCAGATTCGAACTGGTTTTCTACTTAGTAACCTTAAATTACTCCATGGCTATTCAGGGATTCGTACAATCACTGATATTCAAAAACATGTGCTTCAGTTTGTTCAAGCTAATAGAAGCGTGACCCTTCATCATCTTTCACACCAACTTAAAATCTCCCCAGATGAAACACTAACAGCAGCTTTGTGCTGGCTATCTTCAGGTGAAATACAAACAGACTTTAATCAGAAAAAATTTGATTTAGAAAATTCTGTTTGGTGCTAGCCAATGAGTGATGATCTCTTTGGTTTTATTGATGAATTTAATAGCTTCGACAATGATGTAGCTGATGATAAAACGCTTTCGACAGAATTTTTAGCAGAATACGAAAATCTTGAATTGGCATTTGGTGACTTGCCAAACAAAGAGACGGCATTGTTTCGTTTGGATCTAATTCGTTATTTGGAAAGGCGCGTAAAAGGAGGTTGGACGCCCAAAAACCTAGACAAGCTCTTGGAAGAGTATGCCCTATTGAAGAAAACTTCGGTCCCGTCATCCAGAACGATAGCTGATTGGAAAAAGCTCTATTACGAGTCAGGTAAAGATCTAGCGTCTCTTATTCCTGGGCCTAGCAAAAAAGGAAACAGAAAACTAAAGAACGATTCATCTGATTTAGTTACAGAAGCGATTCAAACCAAGTTTCTGACCAAAGAGCGAGTATCGGTCAACACCGCCTATGAGTACTACAAATATCGAGTTATTGAAGAAAACCGACAATTAGACCAAGTTAAAATAGCGCCAATTTCCCAACGGACATTTTACAATCGTGTAAATGCACTGCCTCCCTATGAAGTTGCTTTAGCTCGTTATGGAAAACGATATGCTGATAATAAGTTTAAGACTGTTGGGTCAATCATTCCGGCAACGCGGCCAATGGAATATGTAGAAATAGACCACACTACAGCTCCTGTGATTTTACTTGATGATGATTTGGAGCTTCCTCTTGGCAGACCACACTTAACAATACTTTATGATAGATACTCCACTTGCATCGTTGGTCTTTCTGTCAATTATAGAGATCCTAGCTACGAGACAGTACGAGCAGCTTTTCTTAATTCAGTTCTTAAGAAGGATTGGATTAAAGAAAAGTACCCAAGTATTGAATCTGATTGGCCTTGTTACGGAAAAATCACAAATTTGATAGTGGATAACGGTGCGGAGTTTTGGAGTGATAGCCTAGAGTCAGCATTAAAGCCATTAGTAACAGATATTCAATATAATCAACGTGGTAAACCATGGCGAAAAGCGGGTGTTGAAAAGTCTTTTGATACCTTCTACAAGAAACTATTTAGTCGTTTCCCAGGAAAAACCTTCACCAACCCTACTCAGTTAAAAGACTACAACCCGAAGCAAGACGCTGTCATTAATGTGTCTGATTTTCTCGAGCTGTTACATAAGTGGCTTATTGACGTTTATCATAAAAAAGCTGACACGAGGTACAAGAGAGTTCCCTACCAGAAATGGACAGAGTCGCAAGGAACGATAATCTTTTGTGAAGGCCCTGAAGCAGAGCAATTAAAGATTGAGCTTGGAGCTGTAAACCATCGGACTATAAGAAGAGGTGCTATTGAATTGTATTCTCTCAAATACCAATCTGATGAGTTGGAAGAATACGGTAAGCAGTACTCTAGTCGTGCAAGAAAAAGCGCTTATGTGAAAATCAAGACAGACCCAAATGATATCAGCTCGATTTACGTTTACCTTGAGGAAGAGAAGAGATACATCAAAGTCCCAGCAGTCGATCATACGGGTTATACAAAAGGCCGATCTTTATATGAACATCAACGAATTAACAGTTTAAGAAGGTTGAAAGTCCGTTTGGGAGAGCAAGACGAATCATTAGCCGATGCGTCATTATATTTGGACAGGGCTATGGATGAAGCAATAGAACGTATGAGTCGTTCTAAGTCCAAAAAATCGGCACTTCCTAAAACAACTCATGCTTCAAAAATAGCAAAGCAAAGAGGTGTTGGTAGTGAAGGACCTAGTACCATTGTCACTACGTCACCTAAACCTATCAGTGAAGTACCAAAAGAAGTAATAGATATTGGTACAGCTAGTGATGACCTCAGCGATATAGAGGGGTATTAGTGAACATACTCAGTGATCGTCAAACAGAGCAATATACATCTTTTAGAGAGTGTTTCTTAGAATACCCTCAGTTGCGGTGTTTTTCAAGGTAGTTGTCATCATTTGCTTGCTTATTAAGCAGCTTCTCTTTCTGGATTCAGATGAACGTCACCAACAGGCGCACAGTTCCTGATATCACCAGACCACCGCTCAGGCTTTCGCTGTTTTGCAGCGAACAATACCTCTACACGACGCTTCAAGATCTCTTTATCTTTTCCATTGTGACGCTCTGAAGGCGTGACGTAATTTAGCTTACTGTGCTTGTGCTCGGTGTTGTACCAGAGTACGAAGGCTTCAACCCAACTTCGGCTACTATCGAGACTTTCAAAGCCCTTTGTTGGCCAGTTTGGCATGTACTTAACTGTACGGAACAATGACTCGACATAAGGGTTATCATCACTGACTCTTGGGCGACTATATGACGAGGTAATACCTAACTCTTCCATTTTAGCTTTGAACGTCAACGACTTCATTGGCGCACCATTATCCGAGTGAAGAACCAGCGCTTGATTAAAGCACTGCTCTCGCATCAACGTCCTTTGCAGAAGTTGTGACGCCAGCTCACCGCATTCATGCTCATACACTTCATAACCAACAATTTTTCGACTGTAGATGTCCTCAATGACATACAGGTAATAATGTTGACCTCGAACCTTTGAGGGTAAGTAAGTGATATCCCAAGTATAGACTTGGTTCGAGTCCGTCGCTGTGTAACTGGTTGGCTTCGCTTGCTTCTGTCTGCTCCGCTGACGACCTCGCTTGTGAAGTTGCCCCTGCGTACTCAACACTCGGTAGTAGCTCGACTCAGAGGCGATGTACTCACCTCTATCAAGCAATGTCGGGACGATTTGAGTTGGAGGCAAGCTTGCGAACTCTGAGCGGTTACACACCTCGATTATCGCATCACGCTCTTCCTGCGACAGCTTATTAGCAGGCTCAGGCCTGAGGCATATTGGCCTTTTGTCAGCTTGTACTTCTCCTTGCTGATACCAGCGACGATATGTTCTCAAGTCGATTTGAACTTCATGGCAAGCTGGCTCTAAACGACATCCACATTGCTTCGCTTCAAGGATAAGAGTCACTATGGTCTGCCTTTCATCGGTTGAGGTTAGTCGTCCTCTGGCTCTTCCCCGTAAAAGGCTCTCAGCTTTTTTCTTAGTACCAAGAGGGCGGCCGTTTCAGCGAGTGCTTTTTCTTTGAGTCGTAAATCTTTCTTCAACTCTTTGATTTCAAGTTTGTCAGCTTTAGCCTGCTTCTTTGCTTCAGCTTCGTGCTCTTTACTCGACTTAAACCCTTGCATACATTCGCTGCGCCAGCTTTGGATTTGCTCTGGAAAAAGACCTTTTTCACGACAATATTGGCTGAGTTCACTTTCTGTCATTGAGTAGGTTTCAGCGACAATGGCTAGTTTAGTTTGAGCAGACCACTGCTCTGATGAAGTGTTACTATTTGGCACGGCGGCTCCTGAACGTCTGAGTTGCTGGCGCCAATGATACAGGGTCGCAGTACTGATTCCTTCCTCTTCCGACACTTCTTTAACTGACATCGAATAGGGAGGTAATAGCTTCTTCAATATAGCTTCTTTTCTTTCTATTGAGATACGAGACACAATTACTCTTTATCGCCCAGACTGGTTAAATTTTAACAGTGACAACTACCCTGCCAGATAGGGGTTGACGGAAATTTATAACGTCTTTGATCGAATGGTATTGAACAGCTCTCTTGGAGGGGAACAAGAGTCATTATTGCTAACGGGAGATACAGGTGTTGGCAAGACGGCGATGATTGATAATTATGTTGCAAGGTTTGCAATTAAGGGGAACCGCTGGGCTGAAATGCCAGTATTAAAAACTCGCATCCCAAGTAAAGTTCGTGAGCAAAATACGTTAGAAAGATTATTAATTGACTTAGATAGTCGAGCCTCTAGCCGCCGCAGGAGACCTTACAAAGAAGGAGCGTTAGAACAAAGAGTCATCAAAAGTTTAATTGAAAAAAAAGTGAAGCTTGTGATCGTTAATGAGGTTCAGGAGCTGATGGAGTTCAAAGATGCTAATGAACGACAAACAATAGCGAATACTTTTAAGATGATAAGTGAGGAAGCGCAAGTTTCATTTGTATTGGTGGGTATGCCCTATGCGACTATGCTCGCTGAAGAAGACCAATGGAACTCTCGTTTAGGCTGGAAGCGACACTTAAGTTATTTTCATCTTTCTAAGCTGAGCGAAGCTGATAAAAAAGGTTATATACCTGATGCAGAAGGGAAACGGCATTTTGCAAGCTTTGTTGCCGGACTTGCAGGCAGGATGGGGTTTGAAAAACGCCCTAACTTAACTGGGGATGAAATTCTATTGCCTTTATTTTCAGTCTGTCGTGGAGAGTGCCGTGTGCTGAAGCACTTTCTTGCAGATGCGTTACTTAATGCATTGCAATCTTCAAAGGATACGATTGATAAGCCATTATTATCGGCTTGTTTTGATACTAAATACCCTTATGCGAAACAGAATCCTTTCGAGTGTAAGTTAACAGAACTCAAGCTAGTAGAACTGAAAACAGAAACTTCGTACAACAAAGGTGCTCAATTTAAAGAAGACCGATTAATAGGTCGGTCATTTACTGATTTATTACCAGTTCATATGTTGCTGAGTAAGACACCTTTAAAAGCTCAGTGATACGCACATTGTTATTTATTCAGATTCTCCAGCAACACCGCCTTCTCTTCATCACTCATCTTATCAATGGCACACGCCAGTTCTGCACTCAATTCGCTCCTACAGAAAAAGTAGTTTAGCGGCACATCTAACTCTTCAGCCATGCGCTCAAGCGTACCAATATCAGGTACATGCCTGCCTTTCTCGTAATGATTCATACGACCGCTAGCAGAACTTTGTTCCATACCAATTTTCACCCCTAAATCTTTTTGGGTGATCTTGGCTTTTTTACGCGCAGCTTTGAGCCTCGCTGGGATGGGGTTGTCTTTTTGCACTTACACATTTCTTTTCAACCTTTAGATAACTTAGATTGTCTAATTTTTACTGATTTTTGTATACTTAGCAATCCTAAGTTTTTATTGCCTGTAAGAGTAACATGAAGAAAGTAACCAGAATTAACCCTCACATGTTTAACCTATTGATTGAAAAAGGGATGGATGATTTCTCCGTCACAGAAGCTAGGGATGCTTTGCTAAACAGTGCTTCAGCCTTCTCGAGTAAGGACGACGTTCGAAAGTATGTTTATAAGCAAATTCTATCATTTGAGGAGAAAGGCTGGCTTTCTGTTATTGGGACTCGTAGAGACAAGCGATACCATCAAACTAACGAATTCAAGGCACTCACAATTGAGCCTAGAGTGGCTAGAAATAGGAAAGCTAAAGTCGATTCAATAACTGTTCAGACTCCAAAGTGCTCTCTAAATGCATTAGCGCAAGAGAAGATGCAACATGAAGGCGAGATGGCGATTACTCTAGGCGAGATTGAGGAGTACCAATCATTATTGACGCGTTTCCCAAATAACAAGCAAGATCTGCAACCGCTATTTAATGCAGCAAGAGAACGCTCAGCCAAGCTATTAGGCAGAATTAATGCACTAACCAACTGGATGCAAGTCGCCCAAAGCAAGGCTCCTCAATGTTAAGAGCATGGCAAGCCGAGTGTGCAGCTCAAGCTATCGAGAAATTCACTTCAAACAAGTATTCACACTTCTTCTGCCAAGCGACTCCTGGAGCGGGTAAAACCGTTATGGCCGCCGAGGTTGCGAGTCGGTTATTTGAACAAGGCATGATTGACTTAGTGCTGTGCTTCTCGCCTTCTCTGACTGTTGCAGAAGGGATGCAAAAGACCTTTTCATGGAAGCTCGAATGTTCCTTTAATGGAGGTTTGGGTTCTCTTGGGGGCTCTTACACCTACCAATCCATCCGTTTTTTGGATGAAAACTTTTGGAGCACCGTCAGCAAATATCGAGTTTTAGTCGTATTTGATGAGATCCATCATTGTTCGTTTGATGATGAGGGGCGGTCAAACTCATGGGGGCTAGAAATTGTCTCGAAGATCCAAGGCTTTGCTCGTTATACTCTGGCGCTATCGGGTACTCCTTGGCGTTCTGATCGACTACCGATTGTCATGGCCGAGTATTCTGATCCTGATGGCAAGGTTGTTTGCGATTACCAATACGGATTGCAACAGGCCGTCGAAAATAAGGTATGCCGCCGCCCTAAAATCGTTTTAATCGATAATGAACACCTGAGTGTTAAGGCTGGCAGTGACAATCAACACTTCGCCTCTATTCTTGACTGTCTTAAACAATCTGATGTGTCTTACCAAAGCGTCATTCACAATGAAGACGCTATGAATTACATATTAAATAGTGGTTGCCAAAAGCTAGCGCAGATAAGGCAAGAGTCCCCAAATGCTGGAGGCTTAGTGGTTGCATCTTCTATTAAGCACGCTAAAGACATTCAAAAGCGACTTGTTGAGCACTTTAATCAATCAGCATGCATAGTGACTTATCACCATGATGACCCGTTAAATGAAATTGAGTCTTTTCGTCACTCAAAGGTTCAGTGGATAGTCAGTGTTGGGATGATAAGTGAAGGAACGGATATTCCAAGGCTGCAGGTTTGCTGCCATATGAGTTCGGTAAAAACGGAACTTTACTTTAGGCAAGTGCTCGGGCGAATTTTGAGAGTCAATGACTCACCCAATCAAGAGGCGTGGTTGTATACCTTTGCCGAAGAAAGTTTGATTGGGTTTGCTGAAAGAATTGAGCAGGATATTCCAGAGTCGTGTCTATTTATTAAATCGAATGAACAGACTGATGAATCAGATAAGGCGCAGAGTTTTACTCCTACAGATTTTTCGTACGATAAGATTATGGTATCTGGGGAGTCCTCAACTCAACTAAATTGGTCAAAAATCGATGGGGTTCAAAACGCTTTTTACACTGATTTTGAAGGTTATGATGAGTTACGTTTAGGTGATTTTAAACAAAGAGTTATCGCAACATTCGCTTAATCACATCGTGAATAATGCGCACTCGGATTTATATAGGCTTTACGATATACTGATTAGCTATTGAGTCTCTCTACGAGTAATCCAAATGGTCAGCAGCATTAATAAAGCTAAGTTATCTGAAACCGACATCATTACCAAATTCATACTTCCTGCGATTAAAGAGGCAGGGTGGGATGATATGACCCAAATTCGCCAAGAGGTGAAACTACGCGATGGTAAAGTGATTGTTCGGGGCCAAGCGGCTGCTCGTAAGAAAGTAAAATCAGCTGACATCGTTCTTTATCATAAGCCTAGTATGCCGCTTGCAGTGATTGAGGCAAAAGCCAATAAGCATGAAGTTGGCAAAGGCATGCAACAAGGCATGGTATACGCAGGCCTGCTAGAGGTGCCATTCGTTTTTGCCTCGAATGGTGATGGTTTTATTTTCCGAGACTTAACCAACCCAACTCAACTTGAAACGGAAATTCGTTTAGAGGATTTCCCAACCCCTCAGCAATTGTGGGAAAAGTATTGTGCTTGGAAAGGGTATAAAGAAGAACACCTGCCAATTATCACCCAAGATTACCATGATGATGGCAGCGGTAAATCACCGCGTTACTACCAGCTTCAAGCTATCAACAAGACAGTAGAGGTCGTTGCTGCTGGCCAAGACAGAGCTTTACTAGTCATGGCGACGGGTACAGGCAAAACCTACACCGCATTTCAGATTATCTGGCGACTTTGGAAAGCCAAAGCCAAGAAGCGAATTTTGTTCTTAGCTGACCGAAATATCCTTGTCGATCAAACTAAAACGAATGATTTTCAACCGTTTGGTACGGCGATGACCAAAATTACAGGTCGCAAAGTCGACCCTGCCTTTGAGGTTCATCTAGCCCTTTATCAAGCGCTTACGGGACCAGAAGAAGAACAAAAAGCTTATAAGCAAGTAGACCCTAACTTCTTTGACTTAATCATCATTGACGAGTGCCACCGTGGTAGTGCTTCAGAGGACAGCGCTTGGCGTGAAATTCTTGAATACTTTAGCAGTGCGACTCAAGTTGGCTTAACGGCAACACCAAAAGAGACCGATGAAGTTTCTAACATCGAGTACTTTGGCGACCCAATTTATACCTACTCTCTTAAAGAAGGTATTGAGGATGGCTTCTTAGCCCCTTATAAGGTCGTTCGTGTTGACATTGATGTGGATGTCCAAGGTTGGCGACCAACCAAAGGGCAAACCGATAAAAATGGCGAAGTGATAGAAGACCGAATCTACAACCAAAAAGATTTTGATCGCACTATGGTTATTGATGAGCGTACAGAGCTTGTCGCACAAACCATTACCAACTATCTGAAACGTACCGACCCAATGGCCAAAACCATCGTGTTCTGTAACGACATCGATCATGCTGATCGCATGCGCCGTGCGTTAGTAAACCTGAATCCAGAACAGGTTAAGAAGAACGATAAATACGTAATGAAAATTACGGGCGATGATGACATTGGCAAAGATCAGCTAGACAATTTTATCAATCCTAAGAAAAAGTACCCTGTTATTGCCACGACTTCAGAGCTAATGACGACGGGAGTTGATGCAAAAACCTGCAAGCTAGTGGTGCTTGATCAAGGTATTCAATCGATGACCAAGTTTAAGCAAATCATTGGTCGTGGTACTCGTATTGATGATCGCTATGGCAAGCTTTGGTTCACTATCTTGGATTTCAAAAAAGCGACAGAACTGTTTGCTGATGAACGCTTCGACGGAACTCCAGAACGCGTGAAGGTCACGACTCCAGAGCAGTTTGAAGATGAAGACGATTTAGATGACATCATCGACGGTGTTGATGATGTCGATGCTGATAACCCATTCGGTGACGAAGACATTGACCCTGATTCAATTCAAGAGCCAGAGGCTACCTATGGAGAAGATTTTGGAAATTCCCCTGAGAATACAGGCGGTGCAGACGATTGGGATGATGAGAATCGAGTTCGCAAGTTCCATGTAAATGGAGTTCCAGTCAAAGCGCTTGCTGAACGTGTTCAATATTACGATTCAGACGGTAAGCTTGTGACCGAGTCCTTTAAAGACTACACCCGCAAAACCATGGTGAAACAGTTCTCTTCTTTAGATGAGTTTACCAAGCGTTGGAACGAATCTGACCGCAAGCAAGCTATTATCGATGAGCTAGCCGAAGCCGGTATTCTATGGGAAGCATTAGAAGACGAGGTGGGTAAAGACATGGACCCATTCGATATGATTTGCCATGTCGTTTACGACCAACCCGCTTTAACTCGTAAAGAACGTGCCGATAACGTGAAGAAGCGCAACTACTTCACTAAATATGGCGATACCGCGCAGCAGGTGCTGAACAACCTCCTTGATAAGTATGCCGATGAAGGTGTGCAAGAGATCGAAAACATCCACGTTCTTAAAGTGAAACCTTTCGATGAAATGGGCAGACCGTTAGAAATCATTAAGAAAGGCTTTGGTGGCAAACTGCAATATTTAGAAGCGGTTAATGAACTCGAAGCTGCTATCTACCAATCTGCTTAACAATATTCACACCGTGTAGATACGAAAACCTTTAAGGCCGCTAATTTAGCGGCCTTTTTTGTCTTCATCGAAGAGATCCAGTTCAGATGAGAGTAGTGCAAGCTGATCGGCTAATATTCCGCTTATGCAGTTGTGATCAATATATCTAGGTAAAATATTGCCTAAGTTAAGGGCTTGGTAGTCAGGGTGTTCAAACAGTACTTGTAAATACTTATTGAGGCGCTCTTCGGGCGTCGAATCACGCTTTAGCTGCTTTTTGATGTTTTGACCAAGCTTACGGATATTCTCTTTGTCTGTTTCTTTAAAATCGTCGTTATCATTGAGCTCTTCATAGAGTACATCAGCAAACCGATGATGACTCCAACCTAATGCGTCTAAAGTATTTTGAATCTGTTTTTGCTTTTGTTTTGTAGTTGTCCCCATAGTTCCCCAACCCCTTAGTTATTATTACCTGGTCTTAGCGAAGACACATTAATAACGATATTTTTAAGGATAAAATCATGACTAAGTCAAAAGCACCAATGACACCAGAAGCCGCTGCTCGCATTCAAGGTAATGCCGCAAAACAAAACGGTGGGCAAGTTCCTAAAGGCGACTTTGCTGGCCGAGCTCAACGCGCAGCTGCTCACAACCAAAAACAAGGGAAATAGGAGTTCATCATGAATAAACCAGCTTCAAGTACACCTAAAGGTGGCGCTAAGCCGAATCCAAATTACCCAAGCACGACGGGCAAACCATCGGGCAGTGGTCGCGGAAACACACCTAAGCGCTAATAATTAAAGGAGGGGTAGCATAATGCTGCCTCTCCTTTTATGAGCATCTGTTAGCGTGTTGCTTGAATGTGCGAAGAAATATAGCTTGATCTGATTTGTAGTCTGAATATGCCACATCATTTTCTGTTTTTTCTAATGCGCATAAACAAGTTTCCCGTTTACTTTCATACCAACTTACGGACACCATGTTTTTGCTAGAATTCACGCAAGTATCGACAATCGCGTATTCCACTTCGAGAGGATACCTTTCTTTGTCTAACCCACTTTCAACAGCGTAACCCCCTAGGGCTCCAACCAGTAAAGCGGAGCTAGCAGAAACGAGCTTTCGCTTGCTGAACTTAAACCCTTTAAAACTCTTCTCACACTCTGAACACGATATGTTTTCTGCAAATTCAATCTCATTGTCCTTCTGGCAACGAGGGCATTCTATTTTCATTATTTAGCCAACTGTATTTATGATTCTGATTTTATAAGTTCAGGCTATAGATTAATGCATCTTATATCTATGGTTTCATAGAACTAACTTCATTTTTTTTGACCTAGTTCTGCTATAATTCGCCACAAATTTCAGTTGTTTAAAAGTAGAAAAACATGTCTATCAGTTCAGTTATCAAATCCATTCAAGACATCATGCGTAAAGATGCGGGTGTCGACGGTGATGCACAGCGCCTTGGTCAAATGTCTTGGTTACTTTTTCTTAAAGTATTTGACGCTCAAGAAGAAGAGTTAGAGCTAGAACTGGACGACTACAAATCACCGATCCCAGAACAATATCTATGGCGTAATTGGGCGCAAGATGCCGAAGGCATTACCGGTGAAGCACTGCTTGAGTTCGTGAACGATGACTTGTTCTACAAACTGAAAAACCTAACCGCTCCGGTTGACCTCAACCCGCGAGGCTTTGTGGTGAAAGAAGCATTTAGCGATGCGTTTAACTACATGAAAAACGGTACGTTGCTGCGCCAAGTGATCAACAAGCTGAATGAAATTGATTTTACTGACTCTTCAGAGCGCCACCTATTTGGTGATATCTACGAGCAGATCTTAAAAGATCTACAAAGTGCAGGTAACGCGGGTGAGTTCTACACGCCTCGTGCGGTAACCCGTTTTATTGTTGACCGCTTAGACCCTAAGCTTGGCGAATCCATAATGGACCCAGCGACGGGTACCGGCGGCTTCCTTGCGTGTTCTTTTGACCACGTAAAAGACAACTACGTGAAAACAGCAGCGGATCACCAAACACTGCAAAAGCAAATTCACGGTGTAGAGAAGAAACAGCTTCCGCATCTATTGTGTATCACCAACATGATGCTGCACGGTATTGAAGTACCAGTACAAATTAAACACGGTAATACGCTTAACAAGCCGCTTTCAAGCTGGGACAGCAACATCAATGTGATTGCGACCAACCCGCCGTTTGGTGGTACCGAAGAAGACGGCATTGAGAAGAACTTCCCTGCAGAAATGCAGACGCGTGAAACTGCCGATCTATTCTTACAGCTTATTATTGAAGTGCTTGATGAAAACAACGGTCGAGCAGGCGTAGTGCTGCCAGATGGCACATTGTTTGGTGAAGGCGTTAAAACCAAAATCAAAAAGATGCTTACCGAAGAATGTAACCTGCACACCATCGTGCGTTTACCTAATGGGGTATTTAACCCATACACAGGCATCAAAACCAACATTCTGTTCTTCACCAAAGGCAAGCCAACTAAAGACGTATGGTTCTACGAGCACCCATACCCAGAAGGCGTGAAAAACTACAGCAAAACCAAACCAATGAAGTTTGAAGAGTTCCAACAAGAGATTGATTGGTGGGGCAATGAAGAAGACGGTTTTGCAAGCCGTGTAGAGAACAACCACGCTTGGAAAGTGCCAATCGCCGATATCATTGAGCGCAACTTCAACCTAGATATTAAAAACCCGTATCAAGGTGAAGTGGTAAGTCACGATCCAAACGAGTTGTTAGAGAGCTACCAACAGCAGCAGCAAGAGATCTCTCAGCTTCGTAATCAACTTAAAGGCATTCTAGGTGAAGCCCTGAATTCGTCTGTGGGCCCGATTGTAGGTGAGAGTAAATAATGAGTGTAGAACAGACCTCTATGAATCAGTTGCTCACCAACAATATCGACGTTTGGACTTCAACCGTTAAAGCTAAGTCATCCTCTGGTCGTGGCAGCAGCAAAAAGCGCGAGCTTTATGGTGTAAAGAAACTGCGTGAGCTGATCTTGGAATTGGCAGTGCGCGGTAAGTTAGTACCTCAAGACCCAACGGATGAGCTCGCGTCTGTTTTGCTAGAGCGAATTGCTGAAGAAAAAGCGCAATTGGTGAAAGAGAAGAAGATTAAGAAATCGAAGTCGCTATCGAAGATTGCCAATGAAGATGAACCTTTTGTTTTGCCTCAAGGGTGGGCTTGGTCAAGGTTAGGTAATGCAGGTATTGGTGCAACAGGTAAAACTCCTAGTACTAAACAGACTGAGTTTTTTGAAGGAAAGTTGCCTTTTGTTGGACCTGGACAGATTACGCAGAACGGTCAACTATTAGAAGCTGAAAAATTTTTGAGTTCCGAAGGTCTGCTACACAGTACTGAAGCTGTTCAAGGTGATATTTTGATGGTTTGTATTGGAGGCTCGATTGGTAAGGCTGCGCTAGCAACTCAGACTGTTGGGTTTAACCAACAAATCAATGCTTTAAGACCTTTGATAATGGAATCTGATTACCTTTATGTGGCAGTATCAACAAATTCTTTTTATGAAGGTCTTTTAGATAAAGCTACGGGTTCAGCAACACCAATTATCAATAGAGGTAAATGGGAGGAATTGTTGGTGCCAATAGCCCCTCTTTCCGAGCAGCATCGCATCGTCGCCAAAGTCGATGAACTCATGACACTCTGCGACCAACTAGAGCAACAAACCGAAGCCAGCATTGAAGCGCATCAGTTATTGGTGAGAACGCTGTTAGACACGCTAACCAACTCTGCTGATGCCGAAGAGCTAATGCAAAACTGGGCTCGAATCAGCGAGCAGTTCGATACCTTATTCACCACAGAAGCGAGCATC
Source organism: Vibrionales bacterium SWAT-3 (assembly GCA_000169995.1). Classification (GTDB taxonomy): domain Bacteria; phylum Pseudomonadota; class Gammaproteobacteria; order Enterobacterales; family Vibrionaceae; genus Vibrio. The sequence continues at coordinate 51,024 of AAZW01000025.1, forward strand.
GACCAGCTAAAACAAACCATCCTGCAATTGGCAGTAATGGGTAAACTTGTCCCACAAGACCCAAATGATGAACCTGCTGAAAAGTTGCTTGAGCGTATTGCAGAAGAAAAAGCACAGTTAATCAAAGATAAGAAAATTAAAAAGCAGAAAGCCCTGCCGCCGATTGCTGATGACGAAAAGCCGTTTGAACTGCCGAATGGATGGGAGTGGAGCAAGCTTCAAGATCTTTGCTTTAAAATCACCGATGGAGAGCATTCAACTCCAAAGAGGACTGAAACTGGACATTACTTGTTGTCTGCAAGAAATGTGACTAATGACGGCATTATTTTAGGTGATGTTGATTATGTTCCTGATTTTGAATTTGCAAGGATAAGAAACAGGTGTGATCCCAACATTGGAGATATTCTAATTTCGTGTTCAGGTAGTGTTGGGCGTGTTGCTCTAGTTGATCGGGATAATTCTTATTCTATGGTTAGAAGTGCTGCAATGATTCGTCCTTGCAATACTAACTTAATAAAAGAATATTTGGCTCTAATGCTACGTAGCACTTATTTGCAATTTCAGATGAAAAATCGTTCGAAGCAATCAGCGCAAGCAAATTTGTTCTTGGGTGCAATTAGTAACTTGGTTGGTATTATTCCCCCATTAAGTGAGCAGGAAAGAATTGTTTCTAAAGTTTCCGAGTTATTGGTTGTCTGTGATCAGCTTAAATCTCATATAGAAGATTCGACGGTTACTCAATTACATCTCACTGACGCTATTGTTGAACAGGCGGTATAACCATGGCTATTGTCTTCAATCAGCCTCAAACCATTGCGCAGTTGTTGGAACAAAAACTCTTGATACCTGAGTATCAGCGTCCATACAAATGGCAACAGAAGCACGTCAATCAACTGATTGATGACATCTTTAATCACCGCACTAAGCCATGCTATCGGCTTGGTACGGTGGTACTGCATCAAGGAAAAGATGTGGAAAGTGGGGAAGAAAAGGATGCGCTTAACATCGTTGATGGGCAGCAGCGCCTTCTCACCTTAACGTTGCTTTGTACTATCCTAGATGGAGAAGAGAAAACCATCTCATCAACTCTTCTTGAGCACAGATTTGAAGCCTCGGTCAGTATCCAAAACCTCAAGAATAATGCGCAAATAATCTCTGAACGAGTAGCCAGTCTGCCAGATACAGAAAAGCAAGAGCTACTCGATTTCGTTCTTAACAAGTGCGAGCTTATCCAAGTTACGCTTGATGATTTAAGTGAAGCTTTCCAGTTCTTCGACTCTCAAAATGCTCGTGGTAAAGCACTTGCCCCTCATGATCTGCTCAAGGCTTACCATCTACGTGAAATGATGGGCTCGACAGAGCAAACAGAGAGGTTGCACCATGTAAGCTTGTGGGAGCAAGGCGTTAATCCCGATGATGACTCTGCGAATTTGCATACCATCATGGGTGAGTTCTTGTTCCGTATGCGCCGTTGGGTTGATGGTGACTACGGCATACAATTCAGTCGCCATAACATCGATGTATTCAAAGGCATCAACCTAGAAAGCACTCAGTACGCCTATGTGGATTCCATGCTTGCGCTCGATTATGCGATTGAGACCTTTAATGCTGATCCTGCTCGTAAATGGGATAAGCAAACCAAAGGCTATCCGTTCCAATTGGATCAGGTGATGATCAACGGTAAACGCTTCTTTGAGTACATTCAGCACTACATGGCGATTCACTCGACCTTGTTCGTTGGTGATGATGCAAGGCTATCTTCATTCGTCGATAAGCACGCTAAGTACAAAGGCAGTAGCCGTAAAGGGGATAGCTATGTACGAAACCTATTTTTGTGTGCAGTGATGTATTACTACGACAAGTTCGGTGATGTGGAGTTAGAGAAAGCGGCACAGGTTTGTTATCGCTGGAGTTATTTCCTTCGCCTTGAGCTACAACGTATCGGTATGGAGTCGGTAGATAACCACGCCAAGGATCGTAGTGGGCTGTTTAGAGCAATCAGCAAAGCTGTTCACCCTCAACAGGTGTTGAACTTTCAGCCTCCTTACATTCAAGAGCCTAAGTTCAAGAACGCGAAGGACGTGCAGGCATCTATTGAAGCAATGAAATCGGGGGATGTGTAAATGAATGATTCGAACCAAGTAGAGCAGTTATCCGTTAGAGCACTTTTCGACAGCAAAACCCAATATGTAATCCCTATTTATCAACGCAATTACGCTTGGGGTGCGACAGAGATTGAGCAGCTTATCCAAGATATCAGTGATGCTGCAGGGCTTATTACTCAATCTGACGAAACCGTCACTGCCAAACAGGCAAAGTACTATCTTGGTAGCCTTGTGGTTTATCAGCGCACAACGCATTCACACCAATCTAATGTGGTATACGAAACCATTGATGGACAGCAAAGACATACAACGCTCTCTATCTTGTTGGCGTACCTCAAAAATCGTAATGTGCTCGCAGAGAATGAGCTAGAAGGGCTAGACATTAATCTCACCTTTGATAGTCGTCCAAAATCCTCCAGAGCATTAGATGACATATATACAGGCAGAACCAATGGTGAGTCAGAAGAGCCTAACATCCATGCTGCTTTCAACATCATTAAACGTTATTTCAAAACCAAAGGCTTAGATGCACAAGCGAAGACTCAACAGTTCTTTGATTATCTATTAGAAAGCGTCACTATCCTTAGAGTCGTCGTGCCACCACAAACCGATCTTAACCACTACTTTGAGATCATGAATAACCGTGGTGAGCAGCTAGAAAAGCATGAAGTATTGAAAGCAAAATTCATGGCAACGCTTGGTGATGATGAGGAAAGAGGCTGCTTTTCCACTGTTTGGGATGCTTGTGCGAATATGACGCGCTATACCCAAATGGGTTTCCAATCGGACTTACGAAAAGACGTATTTGGCTCAGATTGGCAGACAATGCCAACAAGCTTTGAAGCGATTCAAGAAAAGCACACGAGCAAGCAGCAAAAAGAAGATGTAATGACGCTGCGAGAAATCATCAGTAACAAGGCATCTCGCTCAAATACTGACGATGACGAGCGAGAGAAAGAAGAACGCTTTGGTTCGGTTATCGACTTCTCAAACTTCTTACTTCATGTCTTAAAACTGATGAAGATGGAAGAGAACGTTTCGCTTGATGATAAGAAGTTGATCGACGCATTTATCTCTAAAGATGATGGTCTGAAGGTTGGCGCTAAAGCTTTTGTCTATGAACTGCTTAAATGCCGAATTCTGTTTGATAGTTACGTAATTAAGCCTGACCAGCACGATGAAAAGCGTAAGTGGAGCTTGTTAAGACTTAACTCTTACATAAACAAAAATAGTTTGAGTCCAGAGTACCCAAATGCCTTCAGTAGCGATAACAACGAAAAGATTCGTATGATCTTGGCAATGTTCCATGTTTCGAACCCTGCTTTGGTATATAAGCGTTGGTTGAATGACGCTTTACGGGGATTGAACGATCTCGCTACAGAAGACCGATTGGAAGTTGATGGTAGTTCGTACTTAGCCGCACTTGAAAAGCAGAGTGACAAGTATTTTGATGAGATCTGTGGTGGCTCTCAACTTGAGTTTACAGAGAACAATGTCGGTGTATTACATCAAGGTACAGGTGTTCAGAACTTCGTATTTAACCGTTTGGATTACCTACTTTGGCGCAACCTATCAGACGGGAAGCCAGTTGGCGACATTACTAAAGAGACTTTAGGAGCCCACTTCACAAGCTTTCAGTTTGCGTTCAGGACTTCAGTTGAGCACTACTTCCCACAAACCGACCCATCTGGTGCAAGTAAGATGCAGGACGTAGATCGTTTTGGAAACTTATGCCTTATTTCGCCAAGTAGTAACTCAAGGCTTAGTAATTATTCTCCGCAAGATAAGAAGAAGTTCTATCAAGAGAACAATCGTGCAGAGAGTTTAAAGCAAGCCATCATGATGAGTTATGACGATTGGGGACCCGATGGTGTGGCACGTGAAAACATTCAGAATCATGAACAAACGATGTTGAGTGTTTTGCGTGGTCAATGACTGTACGGTATGAACTAATATATAGGGCCTCTTTAGAGGCCTTTTTTGAACTTCTAAAGTAAAGCTTTTGTTAGGAATATTCATTATTCCGACTCTGTCATCTTTTGAAACCCATAGAGGAGTGTCTCGGAGGTATAATTTATTCATTTCGATGGGGTACCTTTGTAGGTTCAGCCTTCATTCTTGAATTTCTTTGAGTTGATATGAATAATTATATTTGGTGCGAATTTGGTATTTTAAAAAGTGTTAATGCTACAGATTCCACTCTCTATATCACTAGTAGCTGTGGTACTACTCTAAAAATGAGCCTGCGTAAATATAAGCAGCAAGGCTTACTGGTTAAAAAGAAAGCTGAAGCCATGCTAGGGTCTCAAGTGGTTGTTAGAACTAGCCAAAATACAGCTCAGTGGAGCACTAGTGAGTGGTTTAGTGAGCTAAGAATTAGTTCAGAAAAAACGACTGAACCCCAAAAGAGTCATCGTAATGATTACTGTTTGAGTTGCGAAGGAAAAGGTTTCTATTTGTTTTGTGGGGGAAACCGAAAGCAAACCTGTTCGAATTGTGGGGGCTCGGGTATACGAGCCGAAGCGAAAGCTTTAAATAGTAAAGCTAATGATTGGTTCAGTAGCCCGAAAGCTGAGTCCGAATCGACTCAAAGAAATGTTCAGCTGAAAGATTATAGCCGCTCATATGTTGAAGGTGACCTAGGACATATCAATACTAAGTTTTGGAATGGATACTGAGAAGACGATAAAGTTAAGGCTATGTCATTCAGTACTCTTTGGCGCGTAATGGTAAGCACTTTTTAACGAACCACTTAATCTAAATTAAAGTCATCACTGCGGGCGTTTTCATGAGTAAGTTGAGTAACCCAAGCCGTAATATCAATCAATTTGTCTATGATTTTTCTAGATACGAATATCAAGACTCAGCGGCCGAATCCAAAACGATCACCAAGGTTAAAGAGATAACTCAAAACCCGAGTTCAGATGATGGGATCAAAGAGATCCAACTTGAAATGCTGTGGAAAGAGCTTAAAAGAATTAAAGCTGATAAAAAGAAAAATGCATCTCGAGATAAAAAAACAAAGCTAAAGTCGCAATCTACACCTACCAGAAAAAGTCGTAACGTCAAAGACGTGCAACATCAAAACCGAACAGCCTCTCGCAAAGCTACGCCAAAAAGCTTGAAGTCTCGACGCACTTTATCCCCAGTCGGTCAGTCGAGTAAAACGGTTGGAATGGGAAATACTAGCAGAAAGCCGTTATCAATCCCTGCCTTAGGTCCAGCTGAAATAAAGACGCTGTTCGCGCAACTTCAACTCGAACTAATCAAATATGGTATTGAATCGCGTTGGGCGGCAACGCCACGTACTAAGAGAATTGTCTTGTCGGCAATTGGGCGAGAATCGGAATATATTACAATCGAAAGTAGTAGTGAATCTCAAGTTGTCAAAGATCTTGAGCGTGCACTGCGTCTATTCACATTCAAAGGAAATTACACTGGAACAAGAGAACAACGCTTGTTATTGGCTCCTACAGTAAACTTCATGTGGCACATTCAAGAGGAAAGGTATTCAATTTCGAATGATATTAAAGTATCGAAGGTTGAAAAGAGCCTACGCTTTGAGTTTCAACCTACGAAGATACTGTTGCATGAACAAATGCGTTGGAGTGGCCTATCTGCAATATCGAAAGCTAATTTGATTAGAGAGCTAAGGTTTCGGTTAGGCTTCTCGGCGAAGAAAGAAAGTCTAATTGCAGCCTTATCGCAACCATTTATTTTAGAACAGCTTTGCCTGGAGCAACCAAACTTATTAGTTGAAGAGAAAGACTTTTCTGATACTGCAGAGATAACAAAAGACTTCTTAATCGTTGATAAAGAGTTAGTACATAAGCTTGACATCCCCAACACCATTGAAAAATCATCCTTGCCAGAGCCAGAGCCAGAGCCAGAGCCAGAGCCAGAGCCAGAGCCAGAGCCAGAGCCAGAGCCAGAGCCAGAGCCAGAGCCAGAGCCAGAGCCAGAGCCAGAGCCAGAGCCAGAGCCAGAGCCAGAGCCAGAGCCAGAGCCAGAGCCAGAGCCAGAGCCAGAGCCAGAGCCAGAGCCAGAGCCAGTCGCAGTGACACAAGTTGAACGAGTATTTAGTTGGCCTTCTACAGTAGCAAATATGGCAGACGGTGACCTGCCTGAAAGTCAGTGGCCGCAAATGGGTATGCTCAAAGCGGTAGGGTATTCTGTTGGTGCCAACGGCCTTATGACAGCATCACGTCAAAGGTTGCTAAAGCATGTTTATATGCAGGTGTTGCCTTATATCGAATCTAAGTCTTATGTTGCCGAGTGGGGAGATCCAAAATCTGGCTCACGCTTGAAAAAAATGGCTGAAACGCTTGCAGCTTTTGCGCGTAATGCCAAGCGACAAAAAATTGATAAAAGCATTGCAATTAGTGAGTGGGAACAAGATCTTGCTTGGCTGAAAGATGAGTATTACCTAAAGCACAAATATACTTGGGTCTGGCCTGTAACTAAGAACAAGAATGAACAAGTCTCTGATAACTCTAAGAAGAAAGTTGTTGCCCCGCTTCCAAAAACCTACGTATCATCTCGCGAGTTTTTGGAGGAACAATACACCAACAAAGCTGGCGAATTGTGCTGCCAAGTTTGTCAGTCTGCATTGCCATTCAAACTCGAGAATGGAAAATATTTTTGGGAAGAAACTGCAATCACAGAGCATTTAGTTCCGAGCACTTTTTCTGATTTAGTGTTGTGTCCAAATCATCGAGCAATGTATCAGCATGCTAATAAATCGAAACTACAAGTCGTTGATGCCTTACATCTTGGAGAGAGAAAAGAACTGTCTATCAAGCTTGCAAACACTTCGTTAAAGCTTTTTATTACTGAAGAGCATGCAAATCACTTGCTACCTGCAATTGAAACAATCAAAAGTAATTCTTCAGTTTACGAGAACGTCGGTAAAGGTTTGTTCGGTGTTAAACACGTGTATCTTTATGAAGATCAAGGTGAGTGGTTACTGACTTCTAAAAAGCACAATGTTTTAGCCACTTTTAAAGAAAAATCAGAAGCTAAGCAATGGCTTGCTGGTTTTGATGAGCATCGGGGAGTTATATCCAAGATAACTGAAAAAGTGCCAACACCTAAATCAAAGAAAACTAAGCAACCTAAATTAAAGGCTAGATCATCTTTGTCCGTAGCTGCCGTAAGATTTGGAACAGTTAAAAAAGCAGAACCGCAAAGCTCTTATAAAAGTGGATACTCTTTATGTACTACGTGTAATGGGGATGGTGGAATTAATGGCGGCTGTTGGAAATGCGTAGGTTCGGGGTGGATGTAGGTATAGGGAGTGAAAATGTTTAAAAGTGGCAGTACTACTACAACTCAGATTGGTTATATCAATCGCAATAACCAGAAGAATCACGGTACTAGAGGGATAGATGGTAATGATCATTGCCAAGTATCTTATAAACTCGAATGTCTTGAACCTGGGTGCGGTGTTGTTTATGGAGCTAATGGGACAGATGTATTTCAGAGAAAGTGCCCTAAATGCCAAGGTGGTAAGCCTGGAATTGATTTCTAATCACAATTTGTCTCCATAGAATTTGAATTATTAGGATTAACGGCAATACTAAAACTTAGATACTCTAAGTTTTGGTGGTGACATGTGAAAACGGACATTCAACTTTACCCTGACGAATCGCTCGAAAGCTTCTTGTTGCGCTTATCGCAAGAACAAGGTTACGAGCGATTTTCTCACTTCGCCGAAGATATCTGGTTCGACACCATGGATCAGCATGAGGCGATTGCTGGTGCTTTCCCGCTAGAGCTCAACCGAGTCAATATCTACCACGCTCAAACCACAAGCCAAATGCGGGTTCGAGTGCTTATACACCTTGAGAACCAATTAAAGCTCAACAACTTTGGTTTACTGCGCCTAGCCTTATCACATTCAAAAGCTCAATTCTCTTCTCAATACAAAGCTGTACATAGATTCGGGGTTGATTACCCTTATGCTTTTCTTCGCAAACGCTTCACGCCTATTTGCCCTCTGTGTATTGACGAAGCCCCCTATATTCGCCAGCAGTGGCAATTTATCTCTCACCAAGCTTGTGAACACCATGGCTGTATACTGGTTCATCACTGCCCTGAGTGTAAGTCGAGACTTGAATATCAAAGTACTGAGAGTATTAACCAATGTGAATGTGGTTTTGAACTCCGAAACTCGCCAGTAGAGGATGCGCTAGAGGCTGAGATCTTGGTCGCTCGATGGTTGTCAGGAAATGATTCAAAACCCTTGGGATTGCTGAGGGATGAAATGACGTTATCTGAGCGCTATGGTTTTTTACTTTGGTATGTAGATCGCTATGGTGATATCGATGACCTCAGTTTGGAGTCATTCGTTGAATATTGTGGCGCTTGGCCAACGTCATTGTGGCAAGACCTCGATGCTTTGAAAGAGAAGGCAGAGCTCGTTCGAGTAAAAGATTGGAAGAAGGTGTTTTTCAATGAAGCCTTTGGTGCTCTGCTTAAAGATTGCCGTCAGTTACCTAGTCGGCAGTTGAGTCACAATATCGTGCTTGCACAGGCGTTAGCTTACTTTACAAAGCTAATGGCAACAGTGCCCTCAAGCGCCAAAGGAAATATCGGTGATGTACTGCTCAGCCCTCTAGAAGCCTCTACATTGCTTTCTTGTACAACAGATGAGGTATATCGGTTGTATGAGTTTGGTGAGATCAAAGCCGCTATCAGGCCGCGAATGCATACAAAGATAGCGAGTCACGAGTCGGCGTTTACTTTACGAAGTGTCATCGAGACAAAGTTGACTCGAATGAGCTCTGAAAGTGATGGTTTAAGCGTGTATCTGCCTGAGTGATAATTATGAAGAAATTAAGTGACTTATTGGCAATTGAAGACGAAGCAGTAAAGCAGTCTGCTTTAAAGAAGATGTTCATGCCCTATACGGAAGACGTCTGTGTTCAAGGGTGTGAAAAAGAAGCGTTAACGATCTTGCTCAATCTCAGCTCAAGCCATCAATCAGATAGATGCTCGGATTGGTTGGATGTTGCCCGTGCTAAAAGGCATTTAAAAGCCGCAGAGAGCCTAGAGGCATCCCTTGATGAGATCAAATGGTTCCACACTCATAATCTCAAGTTTCCAGACTGCCGAGTTAAAGACCAGCGAATAATTGCACAGCCTCTTGTGACAACCGAGGCATTTATTTCAAGCGCAGTATTAGAGCAACGCTTGGGGTGGGCGCATAACTCTGCAGTGTATCGCCATACATTGTGGTTATTGAATCCTTTTCGTTGGCAATCACAGCCGGTATGTATTCTTTCACTCATCAAGCAAGAAAATCCTATTTGGCTCGAATTACTTAAAGAGTTTGGTTTAGGCACTAAGTCACTTGCGCGCTTAAAACACACAATTGAAGAGCAGCTCCCTGAAAATAGTTCTCCTGACAGCGTCAGTACTTACAGCAAGCAACTACGGTTTCCATGGGGGGATGATTATGTTTCGGTGACCCCAGTGGTCAGTCATGCCATCCAAAGAGAGTTAGAAGTGAGATCGAGAAGTCGAGAAAGTAAGCTCCGCTTTGTGTCTTCGTCACTGCCAAACTCGGCAAGTATCGGGAATCTGTGTGGCAGTTTAGGTGGGCATATGAAAGTCCTAAACTACCCGCTAGACGTCAAACCAGCGCAGGGTGGGACGTTAACTGAAAGTCGCGAAAAGAGTGGCCACTACTTTGATGACTATCAGGTAACTAACGCTAAAATCTGTCAGGTGTTAAATCATCTAATTGGTTCAGAGCCATCAAAAACACAGAAGCAAAGGGAGAGCGCTCGTAAGGTTAGAAGTAAGATATTGCGAAAGCAGATAGCCTTGTGGATGCTTCCATTAATTGAGTTAAGAGATATTGTTGATGCTGACCCTAATCAACAGCAATTGGAACATGATGACACTTTGGCTCAAGCCTTTTTGGCGCTACCAGAATCAGACCTAGGCTCCTTAGCTAGTGAGTTTAACCGTCGCTTACATCTCGCGTTTCAAAATAATAAGTTTGCCGCAAAGTTTGCCTATCACCCCAAGCTTATGCAGGTCGCCAAAGCCCAAATCGTATGGGTACTTGAACAACTTAGTAAACCAAATGGCAATGAAGATAAGGTAACGGGTGAGCAGTATATCTACTTGTCATCAATGAGAGTGCAAGATGCGGTCGCAATGAGTTGCCCATATCTGTGTGGTGCTCCTTCTTTGACGGCTATTTGGGGTTTTATGCATCGCTATCAAAGAGAGTTTAATAAGCTAGCTAATTGTGATTCCCTGTTTGAGTTTTCGAGTTTCTCTTTTTATGTTCGAAGTGAGAACATTCAACCGACGGCCAAGCTTACCGAACCCAACTCAGTCGCCAAAGCGCGAACGGTTTCTAACGCGAAGCGACCAACTATTCGTAGTGAACGATTGGCAGACCTAGAAATAGACTTAGTTATTAGAGTCCATAGTGACAGCCGAATTTCAGATTTTAAGTCCGCGCTTAAAACAGCTCTTCCCGTAGTTTTTTCCGGAGGGGCATTATACCAACCACAGCTATCGACGCAGATTGAGTGGCTAAGGACGTTTACCAGCAGGAGTGAGCTTTTCCATGTCATAAAAGGGTTACCAGCATACGGGCGATGGTTATATCCAAGTGAAAACCAGCCGAGTGATTTTGATGAGCTAGAGCGTTTTATTACTAAAGACGCTGATAATTTGCCAGTTTCTATTGGCTACCATTTGTTAGAACGACCAACTAAACGGGGCAACTCAATCACCGGTTGTCACGCTTATGCAGAGAATGCGATAGGACTTGCTCAGCGAGTTAGCCCCATAGAAGTACGTTTTAGTGGAAGAGATCACTTTTTAAATCATGCCTTTTGGTCGATAGAATGCAGTAGCGAAGCTATTCTTATAAAAACCTATAGGGATTAATCGTTTATGGAACTTTGCACTCAGCTGAACTACGTACGCTCTCTTTCTGCTGGCAAAGCATATTTCTACCACCTTTCGAAAAGTGGTGAGATGTGTCCCCTTGAAATTGACAGAACTAGGTTGCGCGCACCAAAGGGTGGTTATGCAGAAGCCTATAAAGGGGGCAAGTTTGTAAAAAAGAATGTTGCTCCACAAGATTTAGCTCACTCCAATCCTCAGTTCATCGAAGAGTGTTACGTAAAGCCAGGTGTTGATGATATCTACTGTGCATTCCCCCTTCGAATTCGAGCCAATTCTCTAACCCCAGACATCTGCAGTGATGATGAAGTGCGCTCTAAACTCTCTTTACTGGCTAATACTTATAAAGAGCTAAATGGGTATCAAGAGCTCGCTCATCGATACGCGAAGAATATCCTGCTTGGCAGTTGGCTTTGGCGTAACAGAGAGTGTCGAAGGCTGTCGATAGAAGTGACCACCAGTGATTCACAAACCTTGATTGTAGAAAACGCAACAAAGCTTTCTTGGTATGGTCATTGGGATAAGGCTTCAGCAGAATGCCTAGAAAAGCTCACAGCCTATTTGATGCGAGCGCTATCTGACCCAACCGAATATTTCTATATGGATGTCAAAGCTAAAATTGGAGTTGGTTGGGGAGATGAGGTTTACCCAAGCCAAGAGTTTTTAGATAGCCGAGAAGATGGTGTTCCTACTAAGCAGTTAGCTACTGTCGAACTATTGAACGGAAAGGAAACTGTTGCATTTCATGGTCAAAAAATTGGTGCAGCGTTGCAATCGATTGACGATTGGTGGCATGAAAACGCAGATAAACCATTAAGAGTGAACGAATATGGGGCAGATCGAGAATACGTTATAGCAAGGCGACACGTGTCCCATGGAAATGACTTCTATCAACTGCTCAGAAATACAGAGAACTGGATTGAAAGTATGACAGCTTCTCAAGTCATCCCAAATGATGTGCACTTCATCATGTCTGTCTTGATCAAAGGCGGCCTATTCAATTGTTCTAAAGCGAAGTAAGGGATAGATATGACTAAGCGTTACTATTTCTTAATACGTTACATGCCTGCACAAGCCGACCATGAATTATTGGCAGGACGGTGTATATCCCAAATGCACTTGTTTATGGTCAATAACCGACAAGCGATGAATAGGATTGGTGTGAGCTTTCCTGATTGGAATGAATCGACAGTCGGCCAAACTATTGCCTTTGTTGCCGAAGATAAGGAGATGATGGTTGGACTCTCTTTTCAGCCCTATTTTTCTTTGATGGTAAATGAAGGTTTGTTTGAGATCTCCAGTGTTTGTGAGGTGCCTGACATTGCGGTTGAGGTGAGGTTTACCCGTAATCAAACGATTGGGAAAAGTTTTATGGGCTCCAAGAAACGTCGAATCAAACGTAGCATGGCGAGAGCCGAACTATCTGGTGTTGAACCATCGTTACCAGCCACTAATGAAGAGCGTGTCATCGATAGTTTTCATCGAATACCAATCTCCAGCGGTTCATCTGGGGAAGATTATATGTTGTTTGTACAAAAGGAGTTTGTCGGTGATCGCGGTGCAGCAAACTTTAATAGCTATGGTTTAGCCACCAATCAAGAAAGAAAAGGCACGGTACCTGAGTTACGTTTTTAAACCCTTTTTCTAAAGCTCCTTTTTAGAGAAGTAAAAACAAGGACTTACAGAAGTAAGAAGAAAAAGGGTATTTTAGGGTTTTGTGATGTAAAACCAGTGGCATTAACGGTTTAGTGACTATAGTTAACAGTGTCCTGCCGCATAGGCAGCTAAGAAAATTAAATTTAATTTCAATTCCAATGAATCTATGTGTCCTGCCGCATAGGTAGCTAAGAATAGGCCAGGAAGAAAGCAACCTTCCTGCTGAACAAGCAGTTAATAATCAAAACCATCATGTTTAGGCTTGATGGTTTTTTGTTGGGTTTGTTGATATTAAACTGTTAAGACAAAATTTTTCTGAGTAGTAGAGTGAGTAGTATGAGATGAGTGATGTTTTGAATATGGTGTATGAGACAGTAAACGATTTACACGAATGTGGTGCTGTAGATCAAGCAACGTTAAACCAGTTTGAGAAGATATGTTTAACCGTAGCCGACGATGATGGTGGAGTACAGGAAAGTAAAGAAAGCTCTTAGCTATCGAATTTTGACAAGCCTCTTCGGTAATTAAGCGCTTGGTGATCACAATACTAGCTTGATCTCATCTAGCGCATTTTTGCCCAGAAGCGTCCTTAGACTTGAAATTAACCCGTGGCATTTTCTAGCTCGAAAGTGCCCCTTTACTAGTTAGAGTAAGTGCTCATACTTGTAAAGTTTATGGATGCTTACCCTAACAGAAGTTATCCGAACTATGCACAACATCTAGATATTATATTTAATTGCTCAGCTTGATGGTCTACCGGTACACGTAACCATTATGTGGTGGTCCGTTATAACTGACCACCACAATTTATCGATGATATTCAGTGCTAACCTATTTTTCATCAAGATCAATATTATCGGGTAGCTTGAAATTTCGCATATGATACATCATGTTTGCGTTAAGGCGAGCTTGTTCATTAACACTTAGAAAATCAATCCGTCCATTCGGGAGCTTTCTTACTTTGAGTATTCCTTCCATAGATATATCAGCATTCACATAAAACTTGCCTCGTTTAATAATATTATGCAGATAGTGAAATCGTAGTTCGAATTCCGACCTAGTATCTGGTGTATCATATGTTTCAAAATTCATGAATCCTCCAATATTATCCGAAAGAAATTAGCCCAACAGGTTCTAGATCTAACTCAAATACCCAAATCAAACTTAATCCATGTGGTAGTCTGAGAGCGTTAGAATCAATCGATAAGAAGCACCCCTCATTGGTCGGAGCTCCTTCATATGTTTCTTTGAGCCGCCCTGACTTCCACCAACCTCGCTTCAAATTGGAACTGCTTGCCTCAGTCGCCTTCATGAAGTGTGTGGTAGGTATTGCTGGAGTAAAACTACCAAAATAGGCAGGAAAAGCTTCAACATTAGCACAAGTGTCAATCAAGCAAGTTTTATCTAGTGAAGGCTTATCTGTTGATGGGAACCGCCCAGAAGGCAGAGGAAGATTTTCTGGACTGTCAGTAAGATACGCCGTCAGTCTAACTAGTCTCAGTTTGTCTTTGTGCCAAACTTTTTCACAGTAGTCTAAGTAAATACTATCCCCATGTAGCGGTGTTGGTTGTTTAGAGCGTATCCAATTTATAGCTTGGGATTCAAAATTTGTGATTCTTAAGTTATCTAAGCGAGTTGGATTATACTTTCTGAAAATGGCTTCGATATGTTTGTACTCCGGTTCCTTTGCAACATTATGCAAGGCTACATTAAACGCGTAGCGAACTTTATCGGACCAGCGGTTAGGGCGCTTTGTGTTTCCATAATACCCTTCAGCCAACAACTGCTCTAATTCTAAGCTAGCCTCTAAAGATAGTGGTGAGCATGTTTCTTGAAGTATTGATTCTGCTTGAGCCAGTACAGAAGAACTCAGCACGCCTAGCTTCATTAACTTGGGCCAGTTGGGCCGAACACATTCCGCCCATGTAGGTAATTCAACATCATCGGATGTGCTTTTATTAGTTTCATCATTGAAGCGAGTCGCCAATGTATCCAAAGCCTCCTCAGCAGACTTTGCCCCTTGCACTGCAGCTCGTCTAGTAATGCGCACTAAAACTGAATATCTACCGACATGTTTGCAGTTTTGTTGTATCGAATTAAAGTCAAGCTCTTGAGCTAGAGCTTCCCAGGCTTGTTGTGATGTAGATGTTTGCTCAAGAGCACCACAAATTAAGTCGGGATGAGAGCCACTGTTCATGGAAAAAGCTTTAGCTCCAAATAATTGAACAAAATCTGGGTAGCTCTTTGATAACCAAATCAGCATCTCTGATGCTTTTTCGCGCCTTAGCCATGTAGGGTGATCGATAACATGAAGAATTAGTTTGGCTAAGCAATCAGATAAACTATCGTCATTCTCTAGAAACGTATATCTATCAGCCTCTTCTAGGCTTCCAACCAGTAAGCTAGTATGTTCATTTGTTAGTTTTAGGACCTGGGCTTGTTCGTCATAAGGGCAATGACTCGCTAACCATGTAATTAAACTTTCTGCTATTCGCCAGCTCTCAGCATAACGCTTATCCACAATTAAAGGCGAAAGTAGGTTAACTAAATCAGAAACAGAACTATCAGTTTGCAGAAGTAGTGATTTTCCTTGTTCAACAACCGATGTAGTTCCATTCCATAATGACCACCCACCACTCTGCATAGCACTCATTGCTGAGATGACTTCGTTTTTTGCTTCTGAATTATTCCGACGGCGTAGGTGTCTAGACGCATTAGATAAGGCTACGTTAGCCTCTTCAATAGAGTTAGAGCTGCCAAAAGTCCCTGGAAAGTGAATTGTATCGGAATCTTTTGTTTCTGCTTCTCTATTATCAGATTTTGAGCCTTCTCTTGATGGAATTTTAGTCAAGTCTGGGCCTGGCTGGGCGATGCTCTCCGGAAATCTTGCTGCAAAAATTCTTTTGACATGCTCATTTAGGTTGGAGGCTAGCGATGAAATGAACTCTAAACGGTCATTTAAACTATCAAATTCAGACTCACAAATAATCTCCACCCTATCAAGAGCTAAGTCTAGCAAAGCATTGTCATTTGCTAACTTGTTGATTAAAAGGCTATAGGCATGCGCAAACTTGTCTCTGTAGCGTGAATCGCCAAATTGGAAGCACTCCAACAGAACCCAACATAGCTGCCAATCTGCCCTAGGAATCAGAGGGGTAATGAGAGATAAAATTGAGTCTTGTTCATCCAGAGCTGATCCAGGGAAACGAGTGCCTTTTAGCGTTGAAACTCTGTCTATATCTCCACGAGTAACTTCTTGATACATTTGTTCAAGTGTTCCGTAGGTTTGGCGAATAAAGTAATTTACAGCGCTTTGAACGGAGCCTCTTTGACACAAAGCTCCAATGAAGTCTCGTTTAGCGTATCTAACAAAGCGCTGGAAAGTCATCTCACCATCCGCGGCATCTAGTAGTCCTGCTATTTGACATATGACTTCTGGTTCAACGATGTGTTCTTGATCAACAGACTCTAGTGCAGTAATACTTAAACCTAGCTGATCTTCCTTGTACCAACTAGGTCCCATGGAGAATGATAAGACAAGTTGATAAGTTTTTTTCGCTTGGTCCGAAGCATCTAACCTTGTGTAAAGTGGAATTATACTTAACAGCTCCGGAATGAGCTCATATCTGTTCTCTAGGTTAGATGTTACGTATTCTTTCCAACGATCCAGCAATAGAAATGCTTGATCCTCTACTTCTACGTCTAATGGCTTACTAACAACAGTTGTTAGAACTTGGTTTAGAATACTTCTAAAGCCTTCTGAGTAGATACCACATTGGCAGTCAAATTGCTCCTCGATAAAATTGAGTAAGTCACAAATTCCACTAGGATATATGTCAGTAATTAACTCTGTAATTGATTGATATATATTAGGAAGAATGCCCTCTGGCAAGCCATAGGCGTCTTCCCATTGAACACGCTGCGCGAGACTGAACCTTAAGTGGTTTAAAATATCTTGATTTAGAGTTTTCCAGACAACTTCTAACCCTATTGTGTCCTCATTTTCTTTGAACCGCCTTGCGGTACCATCACACCAAGCAATGGCACTACATATTGAACTAAGTCCATTTAACCATGAACTTGAAGATAGGGGGATTAACTTGGGGCAGGTGAATTCAGGCTCAATAAACGCTTTATGCTTCCATACTGCCATACCATTTTCTAATTCAGAATAATCAATAGTAACATTGTCATCAGCAATAAATGATATGGGTAAAGGTACGTCATCCGCAGGCTCTCCTAGCGCCAAAACAATGCTTTTCGGCGCACCCAAAGATAGATAGCAATCAATGATACTCGGATGTACTTTATTCTGCTCATTCCACGCATCTGAAACTAAAGTTTCTACATCAGAAAAAACTTGGTCAAGCAACTCCTGGTCATAATTTACTTCGTATCTTTCGCATAGGCCCTGATATAACGGAACTGCAAATACGATTGGTTCTGCTATCTCGCTTAACGGTCCGGAGTA
>AAZW01000024.1 GCA_000169995.1 Vibrionales bacterium SWAT-3
GCGCTATGACAAGCCATATTTTTAAAAAATTGGCGAAAACCTGTTCGCCAAAGAAAAGTGCGGCAATCATGCCCTTAAGCGATGTATTAATCAACGTTTTTTAGTGTATTATTCAACAATTAATACAGCGTATAAACCTTACAGGGTCTAACTTCAGCCGGATGAACAATGGATTTTAAAGCTATCCAAACGCTTACTGCCAATGATATGGCAAAAGTGAATGAAACAATTCAAGCCCAACTTAATTCTGACGTAAGTTTAATCAACCAGCTTGGTTTTTATATCGTTAGCGGCGGCGGCAAACGCCTACGCCCTTTGCTTGCTCTTTTATCTGCTCGTGCTCTTGGTTACCAAGGCGAAGCACATATTACCTCTGCAGCCTTTATTGAGTTTATTCATACCGCGACTCTGCTTCATGACGATGTTGTCGACGAATCAGACATGAGACGTGGTAAGGCAACCGCCAACGCAGCCTTTGGTAATGCTGCAAGTGTTTTGGTGGGTGACTTTATTTACACGCGCTCATTCCAAATGATGACGACGCTAGGATCTTTAAGGATCCTCGAGCTAATGAGTGAAGCGGTAAACGTGATTGCTGAGGGTGAAGTTCAACAATTAATGAACTGCAACAACCCAGACACCACTGAAGAAAGCTACATGCAGGTTATCTACTCGAAGACTGCTCGCCTGTTTGAAGCTGCGACTCAAATTGGCGCGATTCTGACGGAATCATCACCAGAGATCGAAACGGCAATGCAAAACTATGGCAAATACCTAGGCACTGCATTCCAGCTTATTGATGATGTGATGGATTACACCGCAGATGGTAAAGAGATGGGTAAGAACGTTGGTGATGACCTAGCAGAAGGTAAACCGACCTTGCCTCTTCTATATGCAATGCACAATGGCTCTCCTGAGCAAGCAAGCATGATTCGTGAAGCGATTGAAAAAGCCAACGGAATGGAACGTCTCGACGACATTATGGCTGTGATGAAAGAGACAGGCTCTTTAGAGTACACCACCAACAAAGCTTACGAAGAAGCCGATAAAGCGATTGCCGAGCTTTCAGTGCTGCCAGACTCGGAATATAAGCAAGCTCTGACTACTCTTGCGCATCTTGCCGTGAAGCGAACTAGCTAAGGCTGAACAGAGAGACCCTAGAGTAAAAAGGAAGAGCTGGGCTCTTCCTTTTTTTGTTATTTGTCTCTGGCTGAGTGGATGAATGTTCAAACTAATAGTACTGGTCGCAATTTCCATGTAGTTGAGGGTTATCTTCGATCTCATCAAAGCTTACCGCTAATTGCTCTTCCGAGCCCTGCTTAGCCAACAACACCGTTTCTGCTTCCTGGTCAACTACCAAGATAGTTCCCACCCCTTGTTGACACTCTACTACTAAACCTTTACGGATTCGATTTGCTTCCATCATCTTTTCCTTCACAAAGTGAATTGACACCAACGGTAATACGCACATTGAGATGAAAAGATCAAAAAAACCGACCTATAAGGTCGGCTTTTATTATATCTGTTTGGCTAAATGAGTCGTGTCTCGCTTACTTAGCGAATTCAACACCAATCTCGATATCGCCATTTAGCGTTTCAAGCATGCTGTCTAAAGCATTACGTTCGAAATCGCTCAATTCACCGTAGCTAAGGATAGCTTCTGCGCCCTCTTTACCTAGCTTAACTGGTTGAGCGAAGAATGGTGCGTGCTCGCCTTCACCTTCAACGTATGCACACTCGATTACGTTCTCTTCACCTTGTAGAGCTTTCACTAGAGCAAGACCGAAACGACAAGCTGCTTGGCCCATAGATAGTGTTGCACTACCGCCGCCCGCTTTAGCTTCTACAACTTCAGTACCTGCATTTTGGATACGAGTCGTTAGTGCTGCGATTTCTTCGTCAGTGAACTCTACGCCTTCAACTTGAGAAAGAAGAGGAAGAATAGTCACACCAGAGTGACCACCGATAACAGGAACGCGAATGTCGCCTGGATCTTTGTCTTTTAGCTCAGCAACAAAAGTTTCAGAACGAATCACATCCAGAGTAGTAACACCGAATAGACGACGCTTGTCGTAAACGCCCGCTTTCTTAAGAACTTCAGCAGCAATTGGCACAGTCGTGTTTACAGGGTTAGTAATGATACCAACACAAGCTTTTGGACATACAACCGCAATCTTCTCTGCAAGAGACTTAACAATGCCAGCGTTCACATTGAAAAGATCCGCACGATCCATACCAGGCTTACGAGCAACGCCCGCAGAGATAAGTACAACATCCGCACCTTCTAGGGCAGGTGTTGGATCTTCACCCGCGTAACCTTTGATCGAAACAGGTGTTGGGATGTGGCTAAGATCGGCAGCAACACCCGGAGTTACCGGTGCGATGTCGTAAAGTGCAAGATCTGAACCAGCAGGTAGGCGATTCTTAAGTAGTAGGGCTAGGGCTTGACCGATGCCACCAGCGGCACCAATAACAGCTACTTTCATTGTTATTCTCCTTGAGAGCTTTCTCTTATAAATTCTTGGTAGGGTAATTCTTGAGCTAAATTAAAGTTAAAAAACTATATTAATCACAAAGTGATTACAATCAATTAACGCCAGCTTTGCGACTTCGCGCAAGTCAGTAAAACCGTGCTACACAGCAAGTTCGCATTATGGCGATAATCGACTGAAATAACAAAATAAGTCGTCGCAAATAACACATTATTCTATTAAATATTTACAGTGATATGACTAACAAATTACCGGGTTGTTTTGGCTAAAATTGAATATGTATGCGAGAATATGCAAACATCTTTGTTAATGAATAAGAATGACATATGCGCAATACAGAAAAACAAGACAACTTGGTTCGTGCTTTTAAAGCGCTGCTAAAAGAAGAACGTTTTGGTTCACAAGGCGAAATTGTTGATGCCCTTAAGCATGAAGGCTTTGAAAGCATCAACCAGTCTAAAGTCTCGCGTATGTTAACCAAGTTTGGCGCGGTTCGAACTCGTAACGCTAAAATGGAGATGGTTTACTGTCTTCCTGCAGAACTGGGGGTTCCTACGGTTTCGAGCTCTTTAAGAGAGCTTGTCCTAGATATTGACCACAACAATGCGTTAGTTGTGATACACACAGGCCCTGGCGCTGCTCAACTGATTGCTCGCTTGCTAGACTCACTAGGTAAGTCAGAAGGCATACTGGGCGTAGTCGCAGGTGATGACACTATCTTTATCACCCCAACCCTTTCAGTTACGACTAAACAGCTATTTGACTCAGTCTGTGAACTGTTTGAATACGCTGGATAATTGCTCATAGTTTCATAATTATCAGCCATATAAATGGATCGCGAACATCTATTGACTTCGTGATCCAAATCACATCCTAGAATATCTCCCCTCCTCTCTACCCAGCAACACTAAACCGTTGATTTTAAAAAAGTCAGTAGCAAATTAAACACAAGATCTAGGCATCATTTGTTAGATTTTTTAGCTATATCTTTTAACATTCGAGTAATTTTCTGCCAATTTTTGATATTATTCAGACACTTTTTCATCACATGGATTGAAAAAGGTGCCGTTTCCAAATAGGAAACTCCAGAAACAACTACACTTGTTTTTGGGTTAATAATGAATAAAGGAAGGGAAATTCATGGCATTTACCAAACTTATCAAAGTTGGTGCTATTGCAGCTGCTGTAATGGGCGCTGGCGCTGTTAACGCTCAAGAGTTCATCACAATTGGTACTGGTTCAGTAACAGGTGTTTACTACCCAACTGGTGGTGCGATTTGTAAGCTAGTGAACAAGGGCCGCAAAGACCACAACATTCGTTGTTCTGTAGAGTCTACTGGTGGTTCAATCTACAATGTTAACACCATCCGTGCTGGTGAACTAGATTTCGGTGTTGTTCAGTCTGACTGGCAGTACCATGGCTACAACGGTACAAGTAAGTTCAAAGATCAGGGCGAGTACAAAAAACTACGCGCTATGTTCTCTCTACACACAGAACCGTTCAACATCATCGCTCGTACCGATGCTGGTATTAACAATGTTGCAGACCTAGCTGGTAAGCGTGTAAACATTGGTAACCCAGGTTCAGGTGACCGTGCAACTATGGGTGTTGTAATGGACGCGATGGGTTGGACTAACGACAGCTTCAAGCTTGCTTCTGAACTTAAAGGTTCTGAACGTTCACAAGCGCTTTGTGACAACAAGATTGACGCATTCATTTACATGGTTGGTCACCCGAACGGATCAATCAAAGAAGCAACAACGTCTTGTGACGCAAAATTGGTTTCAGCAACAGGTCCACAGATCGACAAGATCGTAGCTGAAAACCCATACTACGCATACAGCACAGTTCCTGCAGGTATGTACCGTGGTACAGATGCTGACGTAAACAGCTTCGGTGTTGCAGCAACTATGGTAACCACTTCAGACGTTTCTGACGAAGTAGCATACAACGTTGCTAAGGCAGTATTTGAAAACTTTGACACTTTCAAACGCCTACACCCAGCATTTGCTAACCTGAAGAAAGAAGACATGGTGAAAGCGGGTATCTCTATCCCTCTACACCCAGGTGCAGAAAAATACTACAAAGAAGTGGGCCTTCTAAAGTAATTCTACTTTAAGCCTACTACACCAATAAGGAGGCTGGCCCTCCTTATTGGCTTTTCACGTTTTATAAAAATAACTTAAGTGAAAAGAGCAAACCTTTAAGTTTCTCCAATTTGGCGAACTTACCTTCGTATCAAGCCTAAGACAAAGACGAACAAAAAACGCATTTCCCTATCCATTCACTACACTAGATAGGAAAGAAATAACGTCTCGTTGTTCGTAAGAAAGGCAGACCATCAATAATAAGGATAAAGTACATGACGCAGACAACATCACCGTCTCCAGATGTGCAAGAAATGGTGGCACAATCAGACACAGGTGCGCGTAGCCCTCGCGGTATCCAAGGCCGTATTTTATGGTTTGTGCCTCTATGTTGGTCACTGTTCCAACTTTGGTATGCATCTCCGCTGCCGTTCATTTTTAACTTCGGAATTTTAAACGATACCGAAGCTCGAGCAATTCACCTTACCTTTGCTATTTTCCTAGCATTTACAGCTTATCCAGCTATGAAGAACTCGCCGCGGGACCATATCCCGGCAGTCGACTGGGTATTAGCGCTTGTTGGTAGTTTTTCAGCTTCTTATATCTACATTTTCTACACCGAACTTGCTGGCCGTTCTGGTGCTCCAACAACGTTTGATATTGTTGCAGCGGTATTCGGTATGGTTTTACTGCTTGAAGCAACACGACGCGCTTTAGGTCCACCTCTTATGGTTGTGGCGGCAGTATTCCTACTTTACACCTTTGGTGGCCCTCACATGCCAGACGTTATTGCCCATAAAGGTGCGAGCCTGAACAAGGCAATGTCGCACCTGTGGCTAACAACTGAGGGTGTATTCGGTGTAGCTCTTGGCGTATCAACGTCATTCGTATTCTTGTTTGTACTGTTTGGTGCAATGCTTGAACGTGCGGGCGCAGGTGCTTACTTCATCAAGGTCGCATTCTCATTGCTTGGTCACATGAAAGGCGGCCCTGCAAAAGCAGCCGTTGTGGCTTCTGGCTTATCTGGCCTGGTTTCTGGCTCTTCGATTGCTAACGTAGTAACCACTGGTACCTTCACCATTCCACTGATGAAGCGTGTTGGTTTCCCTGGTACAAAAGCAGGCGCGGTAGAAGTTGCGGCTTCAACCAATGGTCAGCTTACACCGCCTATCATGGGTGCTGCCGCATTCCTGATGGTGGAATATGTGGGTATTTCGTATGTGGAAGTTATCAAGGCGGCGCTACTGCCAGCTCTGATCTCTTACGTCGCTCTGATTTACATTGTTCACCTAGAAGCATGTAAAGCAGGCATGACTGGCCTACCTCGTCGTCACACACCAACTATTGTACAAAGCCTACTGTCTTTCACTGGGACCATTTTAGGTCTATGTGTTGTCAGTGCCGCGGTTTACTACGGTGTGGGTTGGACCAAAGATGTCTTTGGCGAAGCAGCAACACCAATCGTTACTGTGGCGCTATTAATCGCTTATGTTGCTCTGGTTCGCGTATCAGCAAAATACGCAGCTGAAGGCGGCATGGAGATCGATGCGGATCTAAAGGAAGTTCCAGATCCAGGCCCAACGATTAAATCAGGTTTACACTTCCTACTGCCTATCGTCGTACTAGTTTGGTGTCTGACAGTTGAACGTTTCTCACCAGGTTTATCTGCCTTCTGGGCAACAGTGTTCATGATCTTCATCTTGATCACCCAGCGTCCTTTAATGACTCTGATGAACAAATCAGACGATCTTGCAGAACAAACCAAAGCTGGTTTCGTTGATCTGGCTGAAAGCTTGGTGTCAGGTGCACGTAACATGATCGGTATCGGTGTGGCGACAGCGGCGGCTGGTACTGTTGTAGGTGTGGTGACGCTGACGGGTATCGGTCTTGTAATGACTGACTTCGTTGAGTTTATCTCAGGCGGTAGCATCATCCTTATGCTGCTATTTACTGCGGTAATCAGCTTGATTCTAGGTATGGGCTTACCAACCACAGCAAACTACATCGTTGTATCAACGCTGATGGCGCCGGTAATCGTTACTCTGGGCGCTGCGCACGGTCTTATTATCCCACTGATTGCGGTGCACTTATTCGTGTTCTACTTCGGTATTCTTGCGGATGATACACCTCCGGTGGGTCTCGCGGCGTTTGCAGCAGCGGCAATTGCGAAATCAGATCCGATTCGTACTGGTATCCAAGGCTTCACCTACGATATCCGTACCGCAATTCTACCTTTCATGTTCATCTTCAATACTCAACTACTACTGATGGGCATTGATTCTTGGTGGCACTTAGCACTGACTATCTTCTCATCTGTGACTGCGGTACTTATCTTCGCAGCTGCAACACAAGGTTGGTGGTTCACGAAGAACAAGTGGTGGGAAACGGTGCTGCTTATTGCATTAACCTTCACTTTCTTCCGCTCTGGCTTCTGGTGGGACATGATTTACCCAGAGAAAGTTCTTTCACCTGGAGTTGAGATTGCTCAAATCACGGAAAAGCTGGATGTGGGACAATCACTTGAACTTAGAGTGGGTGGCGAAAACTTAGAAGGTGACTATTCTGAAAAGACAGTTCGCCTACCGTTTGAAGACTCTGCGACCTCAAGTGAAGATCGTATTGCCTCTATGGGTCTAATGCTGACTGAATCAGAAGGCAAGATGATTGTTGATATGGTTGAGTTTGGTAGCCCAGCAGAAGCGGCTGGTATTGATTTCGATTGGGAAATTAAATCCGTTATCCAAGATGCAGATCGACCAATGAAAGAGTGGGTATTCTTACCAGCTCTGATCATTTTGATTGGTTTAGCGATGAACCAAAGAAGACGTGCTCGTAAGGATGAGATTAGCGCGTAATGGATAAGGCTGAGTAGTGCTTAGCGCTATTTGGCTTTATTACATGGAAAGGATAATTACAGCGCTAAGTGAGTACTTAGCGCTGATTAAAAAGAGACGAATACATGTATAAACAAATCCTTGTTCCTGTTGATCTTAATGACAAAGGCTTTTCTGATAAAGCAGTCGAACTGGCGGTATGGCACGCAAAATACAGCAATGCTGAAATCCACATTCTGAACGTACTACCTGGCATTCACATGTCGATGGTGGCGTCTTACTTCCCGAAAGATGCAGCGAACCAAATGAAGCTAGATGTTAAAAATCAGCTAAAAGAGTTCGCTGACAAACACATCGACGATGAAGTGGTTTACAAAGTTCATGTTGCTGAGGGTAAAACCTACGCGACGATTCTTGATTACGCAGAAAAGCTTGGCGCTGACCTTATCGTAATGCCTAGCCATAAGCGTTCGAAAATCGACAAAGTGGTACTAGGCTCGGTTGCAAGCAAAGTAGTACAGAACTCACCAATCAATGTATTGGTGGTTAAACCGCAAGGTTAAGTCATTTAATCGACACACAATCTAAAAAGGTTGGCCAACAAGCCAACCTTTTTTGTTTTAACTCATGCTACATAGCTTTAGAGTGAATTCACTATGTTTTGTGGGCGACCCGCGATAAAGCCATCAATATTGTCCATTAAGATATCAGACAGTTTTTGAATCGAGCTGTCGCTGCCCCACGCCACATGAGGTGTTAGCAATAAGTTCGGTAAATGACTGTTAGCCAACAGGGGATTTGAGTTGTCGGCTGGCTCTTGTGTAAACACATCCATACCTGCGCCTGCAATCTCATGTTTTTTCAAAGCCTCAACTAGGGCTTGCTCATCAACTAATCCACCGCGCCCGGCATTGATTAAGACTGCGCTCGATTTCATCATAGTCAGCTCTCGCTCTGAAATCAGATTTTGGGTCGCATCAGTCAAAGGGCAATGCAGGCTGATCGCATCCGCTTGCTGCAATACCGTATCAAAAGGCAGATACCCTTCTCGACAAGAGTCTGCTCCTTTTCGCTCGGCAAACATCACCTTCATACCAATTGCTTTGGCTAACATTGCGGTGGCTTGGCCTAAACTGCCACTGCCCATTAAACCCAATGTACTACCAGCCACGTCTTGAATCGGATGAGTAAAGAAGCAGAACTGCTTGTCCTTTTGCCACTCGCCCGCCTCAATGTCTTTATGATAGCCAACAAGGTTTCGTTTCAGTGCAAACAGCATTGCGATGACATGTTCAGGAACCGATTGAGTTGCGTAGCCTTGCACGTTTGTCACTGCAATGTTTTTAGATTTGCAGTATTCAACATCGACATTGTTGACACCGGTCGCTGAAACCGCGATCAACTTGAGTTTTTTCACACCAGCGAGATTCGACTCATTGAGCACGACCTTGTTAGTGATCACCACATCAGCTTCTTCAACTCGCTCCGATACTTGCTCAGGAGCCGTGAAATCATACTCCACCCATTCATGCTCAAAGCTCAGAGGCTTTAGATGAATTTGAGACGGGATGGTCGCTCTATCGAGAAATACAACTTTCAGCGTTGGCATTCTTCTTCCTTGGTTAGATCTATGAATCAGTCCATTCTAAGCTTTTAGCTTACTGTAGTCTGGAAGCTCAGGCGCAATTTCAAAGTGCTGTTCGATTTGTGGGGATGCCTGAGGATAAAAGTCACAGGGAACAAAGGCTTTGAACAGCTGATTATTCGCTGGATGATAAAAGCTCAACTCACACGCATGCAAAGCCAGCCTATCACTGTATTCAAATGCTTCTGGTGTTGCGTAAAACTCATCGCCCACAATCGGTGCGCCTATTTCCATGCAGTGCACTCTCAATTGGTGAGAACGCCCGGTAATTGGCAGTAACTTCAGTAAAGTCGTTTGGGGTTCTTGCTGTTCTACCACATAACGAGTCTGTGATGATTTGCCGTCTTCAAAACAGACTTTCTGCTTCGGGCGATTTGGCCAATCACAGATGAGTGGTAGATCGATCAAACCTTCTTTGTGCTCAACCGCTCCCCATACGCGTGCATAATACAGTTTGTGCGTCAGGCGATATTGGAACTGCTTCTTCAAGTGACGCTCAGCTTGTTTATGTTTAGCGAGCAGCATCAACCCTGAGGTCGACATATCCAAGCGGTGCACCACTTGAATATCCGCAAACTCCTCCACCAAACGACTCCACATGCTGTCGTGATGCTCTGGCAACCTGCCCGGTACTGAAAGTAACCCCGCAGGCTTGTTGACCACCAAAATATCATCATCTTGATAAACAATATCAATCCAAGGTTCGCGTGGTGGTGTGTACTGCTCTAGCGCCATTGAAGCCTCTTATTTACTAGTGAATAAATAATTCACAGTTAATTCGTTTATTAATAAATACAATTTTTAATGTTTTCGTACATAAAAGTTGACGAGTTTACAAAACATGGTATTGATAGGGTAACGGAAAATAACAAGCCAACATCAAAGGAACAATGATGGACAGTACGGTTAAAACAACCACAACAAAAACCTCAGCTCCCCTATCCAGTTTAATTAAGTCTCTTGGCCCGGGAATTATGATGGCCGCCGCTGCTGTCGGCGGTTCACACTTAGTCGCCTCAACCAAAGCCGGAGCCATCTATGGTTGGCAACTGGCTGCTCTAATCATCCTAGTAAACCTATTCAAATACCCATTCTTTCGTGCCGGCATCCAATATACGCTTGGTACAGGACAAAGCTTGGTTGAGGGTTACTCAAACCTAGGTCGTCCTTACCTAGTGATCTTTTCGATACTAAGTGCTATTTCAGCCGTCGTAAACACAGCCGCACTACTGCTGTTTAGTGCGAGTTTGCTTAGCTACTTCATTCCTTTTGAGCTAGCAACCAGCACGCTTTGTATGATCGTACTCGCGACCTGCTTGATCACCTTATTTGCAGGACACTATCGCGCTCTGGACACTCTTTCCAAAGCGATCATGGCGATCCTTACGATCACCACTCTAGCCGCTGTCGCCATTGCTATCGGTTCACCTGTCGAACCGGATGCTGCTTTTGTTCCGCCATCACCTTGGTCATTAGCAGCTATTGGCTTTATCGTGGTGACCATGGGTTGGATGCCGGCGCCTATCGAGATTTCAAGCATCACCTCTATGTGGCTAAAAAGCCAAAAAGAGAAACAAGAAGTCACTGCTCAATCTGCTTTATTCGACTTTAACGTCGGCTACATTGGTACGGCACTGCTTGCTTTAGTATTTGTCGCTTTGGGTGCTCTCGTACTTCACGGTTCAGGTGTAGAACTGTCTCGCTCTGGTGTGGGCTTTACTCACCAGTTAGTTGGTATTTACGCGTCAACGATTGGCGAATGGTCACGACCACTCATCGCCATTATCGCTTTCTTCTGCATCTTTGGTAGCACGATTACCGTTATCGACGGCTACTCTCGTGTACTTGCGGAATCACAACGTCTGTTACTCAACAAAGAGTCGAGCCCGCGCATGCTGCAAGGTTGGATCATCATTGTTTCTATCGCCGCACTCGCGATTGTGATGTTCTTCAGCGCTGCGTTAATGCCAATGCTGGATTTCGCAATGGTACTTGCTTTCGCAACGACGCCATTCTTCGCGCTGCTTAACTTCATCTTGGTGAACAAAGCTAAGCTTCCAGAAGCGCTAGCCATTGGCAGCAAACTAAAATGGCTGTCTGTCGCAGGTCTAGTTTACTTATTCGGTTTCTTAGCCGTATTTGTTTGGTGGAAATGGTTGATGTAACCCACCAATCACTACTATCTACAAACTCGAGTGACCCGTCCTGATATGGGTTGACACTTGATTGACTAAAACGCTCGATGTACTTCATCGGGCGTTTTGTATTTTAGAGCTGTGTGAGGCCTATATTCATTATAGATTTTTACTGATTCTGCGACCATTTTCTTTGCTTCATCTAAATCATTAGGCTTATTCAACAGATACTCCATCTTCAGTATTCCGTTGATCCTCTCTGCCAACGCATTCTGATAACAGTCATAGCCATCAGTCATTGAGCAAGATACACCATACTGTCGATGCAACTCTTGGTATTCAACAGAGCAGTACTGAACCCCTCGATCTGAGTGATGGACAAGCTCACCTGTATTCTTCCGCCCTTTCAACGCGTTTAAAAAGGCCTGCTTGACCGTGCGAGCTTTCATATCATCACTTATGTGATAGCCCACGATTTTTCTTGAGTAAGCGTCCGCACTAAACTGAGATAAGCACTACCACACCGCGTAGCTAGATAAGTAATATCGGCAACCCATAATTGCTCTGGCCCTTTCGGTATTAAGCCTTCTTTGATTCGATTTGGATGGCAGTAAAAGCGATGATTACTGTTTGTAGTTCGATGATAAGCCCTTCGATTCTGTACTAATAATCGATTCATTCTCAGCAGAGAGAATAAGCGGTCTCGCCCGATTTCAATATCGTTCTGAGCAAGTAAATGCTTGATCTTACCGGCTCCTATACGAGGGTGCGTCATCCTTTGCTCTTTCACAAAACCGAGCACAGATTCATCTTTCTTTGTCTGATGAATTTCTGCAACACAGCGTTTGTAGAATGCTTGTCGTGTAATACCTATGAAGTGACAAGCTTTAGTGACGGTCAACTTTCTGACCGCTTTTTCCTTAATAACTCGGCCTTGCGCTTCTTTGAAATTCGGACTACGAAATCTCGATCCATGACTTTTACAACCGCTTCAAAGAACTCAGCTTTGAGCTGAGTTTCTTCTAATTGCTGCTCGAGTTCTTTGATTCGTTGCTCTGGGGTTTGAGTTGAGGAAGAGTTTGACATAGTCGCTCCTAACGCTCTCGATTGTTCTATTCCTTTAGACCAATCTAGTTGACCATGTTTGCGAAGCCAAACTAAAACGGTAGAGCGACCTTGGATCCCATAACGTTCTTGAGCTTGCTTATAAGTCATTTCGCCTTTTTCAACTTGGCTTACGACTGCCAATTTAAAGGCAAGAGAATAATCTCGTTGAGTACGTCTACTTGTTGTTTTCATGACACTCTCCAATTTCATGTTGGAAATGTGTCAACCATATTTAGGACGGTACAGAGATAAAAATAAGGCCTTCATGATGAAGGCCTTATTTGTTGTTCACGGACTAGCCAATATTAATTGTGAGAAACCACAATCAGGCGTAGCGAGTCTAGTTGAACCTGAGCTTTGCTGATGTAGCCTGTCAGTTCGTTAATCTGAGCTTCGATCACTTCTAACTCTTCATCACGAATGTTTGGGTTCACCGCTTTCAGTGCTTGTAAACGCTCTAGCTCACCATTCAGGTTTGTCTGCATATCTCTTTGCGCTTGCTGACGCACTTCTTCAACTTTAGGAAGAACTTGTGCCTCACCCGCTTCGATTAGCTTGTGAATTTCACCTTGTACCGAGTTAACTAGCTTACTTGCTAGGTGACGGTTCACTGGGCTTAACTGGCGGTTAAAGCTGTCAAATTCAACCTGAGAAGATAGGTCGTTACCGCGACCATCCATCATCAAGCGAATCGGAGTTTTAGGTAAGAACTGGCTAATACCACTGCGTTTTGGTGCTTGTGCATCCACTAGGTAAACCAGTTCAAGCAGGATAGTACCAACCGGCAGCGCTTTGTTTTTCAGTAGTGATACCGCAGAAGTACCCACACCTTCGCTAAGTAGTAGATCAATACCACCCTGAATCATTGGGTGTTCCCAGCTAATGAAGTTCATGTCTTCACGAGAAAGCGCGGTGTCACGGTCGAATGTGATAGTTGCACCTTCATAAGGTAAGCCTGGGTAGCTTGGTACCATCATGTGCTCAGATGGCGTTACGACTAGCGCATTTTCACCTTTGTCGTCTTGGTTCAAACCAATAGTGTCGAACAAGCTCAGCGCAAAAGTAACTAGGTTAGTATCGCCATCGGTTGATGCGATCTTATCTGCGATCTCGTGCGCTTTATCACCGCCGTTTGAGTGCATCTCTAGTAGGCGATCTCGGCCTCTTTCTAGATCCGCTTTTAGGCTTTGGTTTAGCTTAGCTGACTCTTCGATTACTTCATCAAGCTGTTCTGTGTTACCAGAAGCTAGCATCTCGATAAGCACGTCTGAGTACTTGTCATAAACCGTGCGACCAGTTGGGCACGTTTCCGCAAATGCATTCAAACCTTCATCAAACCAACGCGCTAGGATCGCTTGTGATGTGCCTTTCAAGTAAGGAACATGAATATCGATATCACGCTGTTGACCAATACGATCCAAACGACCAATACGTTGCTCAAGCAAGTCTGGGTTGAACGGAAGATCAAACATCACTAACTGGTTAGCGAACTGGAAGTTACGGCCTTCAGAGCCGATTTCACTACAGATAAGAACCTGAGCACCGCCCTCTTCTTGAGCAAAATAAGCCGCTGCTTTATCACGCTCTAGAATCGACATGCCTTCGTGGAATACGGTTGCACGTACACCTTCACGCTCACGTAGTGCTTGCTCTAATTGCAGCGCCGTACTTGCACGTGATGCGATCACTAAGATTTTTTCGCTTCGCTTGTCTTGGATCTTTTCAATCAACCAGTTAACACGCGAGTCGAACTGCCACCAGCTTGAGTCTTCACCTTCAAACTCTTGGAAGATCTCTTCTGGATAAAGCATCTTCATCGCACGAGCTTCTGGTGCCATCTTGCCACCGATCATGCCTGATACACGCATCGATGTGGTGTACTGCGTTGGAATGTCCATCGGCAGTAGGTTTACGTTACGCTTAGGGAAGCCTTTGATAGCGGCACGTGTGTTTCTAAATAGAACACGGCCAGTACCATGGCGATCCATAAGGTTATCAATCAGTTCTTGGCGCGCTAATGCTTGCTCTTCTTCGCTACTATCACCTTCGATAACGCGGAACAGAGGCTCAACGTCTTGCTCAGAAAGCAGTTCCGTAATCTGATTCTTCGCGCTGTCTTCAAGTTTCACGCCTGAGAATAGCGCGGTAACAGCATCAGCAACCGGCGCATATTGATCTTCTTCCTCAACGAAGGCTTCGTAATCATAGAAGCGGTCAGGATCCAATAGACGCAGACGTGCAAAGTGACTCTCACGGCCCAGTTGCTCTGGAGTCGCAGTCAGCAAAAGCACACCAGGAGTATTCTCTGCTAAGCCTTCTACCACTTGGTATTCACGGCTTGGCTTGTCTTGGCTCCACTCAAGGTGGTGCGCTTCATCGACAACCAAAAGATCCCATTCGCCTTCAAGTGCTTGCTCGTAGCGCTTGCGGCTCTTACGTAGGAAATCTAACGAACAAAGAACGTATTGCTGGGTATCAAATGGGTTGTCTGATTCTGCAAAGGCTTCAATACAACGCTCTTCATCAAAGATAGAAAAATGAAGATTGAAACGGCGCATCATCTCTACTAGCCATTGGTGTTGTAGAGTTTCAGGAACCACAATCAGGATACGCTCCGCACGGCCAGACAACACTTGTTGGTGGATGATCATACCCGCTTCGATGGTTTTACCTAGGCCAACTTCATCGGCTAATAAAACACGTGGCGCATGACGACGACCCACTTCATGAGCGATGTACAACTGGTGAGGAATTAGACCAGCACGCATACCACACAAGCCACGCATTGGGCTCTTGTGCTGTTGGTATTGATTGCTTAGTGCACGGTAACGCAACACAAAATTATCCATACGGTCGATTTGACCTGCGTACAGTTTGTCTTGCGGCTTGTTAAAACGAATCTGATTGCTTAAGAAGATTTCACGCAGAGCCACTTCTGATTCTTGGGTATCTTCGCGTGTACCTAGATAGGTTAGTAGCCCTTTATCTTCGATAACTTCTTCAACAGATAGAGACCAGCCTTCTTGGCACTCGATGACATCGCCTACATTAAACGTTACTCGGGTTACGGGAGCATCCGTACGTGCATACACACGGTTTTCTTCTGATGCTGCAAACATTAGTGTCACAGTGCGAGCATCCATTGCTACAACGGTACCTAAACCTAAATCGCTCTCCGTATCGCTTATCCAGCGTTGCCCCAAAGCAAATGTCATGAATCGACTACCTCAATCTTATAGTTGGAATTTGGTCTTTTTAGCTGATATTTCAAACAAGAACATTCCTGCTCTTGAACTAAAAATATAGCCAAAACTGCCTAGTTTGCAGCCACTTTTTAAGTGCGCTCTAGATAATAAATATCTCGAGAAAATGGTGCAGAAAAAGGTCGCTAATCTTACTCGATGCTGTGATTTAGGTCACGTCTAAAGGAGATGATTTCATGCTTTTTTTCTGTTTTCGCCAATGCAATCAAACTGTCAAAAAGTCATGGCTAATCTATTGGTAGCAGATTGCTGCTGTTAATGGATGCGCCATATTCACTCATCACAATATGACGATATTCCTCTCGATGAAGTTTAGGTGAGTAGTTGACTATCACCAGAATGAGATACTAATCTTTAAGTGAGGTTTATCTACGTTCAATGAATGCAAGGCAAGCCGTACGCGGCAAGGAGATGCTATGGGCGAGACCAACCGGAAGCTATTTGTTTTAGACACCAATATCCTACTTCACGAACCCTTCGCTATATTTTCTTTCCAAGAGCACGATGTCGTTATCCCCATGACAGTGCTAGAAGAACTAGACAGAATCAAAGACAGTAAGAGGGACGTTGCGCGAGATGCGAGAATTGCGATTCGAACTCTTGAAGATTTATTCAGGGAAGCCACACCAGACCAAATATCAGAAGGCATCCCTTTCACCAAAGACATTAAGGCCTCAGGCAGTATCTCAATACTCGCCGATTACGAACTTCAAGAAAGCATCAAAGCCTTTGCCGACGATAAGGCAGGCGATAACCGAATCCTCAACGCTGTACTCTACCTTCAAAACAAACGCGCGCCACGCGAAGTGGTTCTCATCACCAAAGATATCAACATGCGCTTACGTGCAAAAGGCGCGGGGGTTCGTTTCGTTGAGGATTATCAAACTGACCAACTCATTGATGACATTCAATACCTAACCAAAGGCTTCCAACAACTCGAAGGCGCATTTTGGGATGGTATTGACAACGTCGAAAGCAAAAACCTTGGCGGAAAAACCTTACACACGTTAGCAAGAGAGCCTTTCGAGCCGACCTTCCTCAACCAATATGTGATTGATGAAGAGAGCGACTTTGCAGCAAGAGTTGAAGAGATTGATACCGAAACCATCACACTCAGGGACTTAAGCCGTGAACGCTTAATGAACCGCAGGGCTTGGGATATCACACCAAAAAATATTTATCAGGGAATGGCGATTGATGCGCTACTCGACCCAGATATTGACCTGGTGATTCTAACTGGTGCTGCAGGTAGTGGTAAAACGCTGCTCGCCATGGCTGCTGCACTTGAGCAAACCATAGAGCGTAAACAGTTCGATAAGATCATCGTAACCCGAAACACGCCCGACATTGGTGAGTCGATTGGTTTCCTTCCTGGTACCGAAGAAGAGAAGATGCTGCCTTGGTTGGCTGCTGTGACCGATACACTGGAAGCGCTGCACAAAAACGACCACTGCACCGAAGGGTCGATGAAATACATCTGTGACAAAGCCAATATCCAGTTCAAGTCGATCAACTTTATGCGTGGCCGTTCCATCCAAAATGCGTTTGTGCTTCTCGATGAGTGTCAGAACCTGACAGCTTCGCAAATCAAAACCATCATCACCCGCTGTGGCGAAGGGACCAAGATTGTCTGCTCAGGCAACCTAGCGCAAATCGATTCCTCTTACCTAACCCCTGTGACTTCAGGTTTAACCTATATGGTTGAGCGTTTTAAAAACTTCGAAGGCAGTGCCAATATCCACCTCAATGGCGTGGTACGTAGCCGACTGGCAGAGTTTGCCGAAGAGAACATGTAATCGTTTTTTACTACTAACCCTCCTTCAAAAACAAAAAAGCGCCTCACAATGGAGGCGCTTTTCAATTTAATTTTTTCAAGTAAGTTGGCAGAAATTCGTCTGAATTACTCAGTACCACCAACGGTTAGCGAGTCTAGTTTCAATGTTGGCTGACCAACACCTACTGGCACACTTTGACCAGCCTTACCACACACACCCACACCACGGTCGATGCTTAGGTCATTACCCACCATAGACACTTGCTGCATCGCTTCAATACCAGAACCGATCAACGTAGCGCCCTTCACTGGGTGAGTGATCTTACCGTTTTCAATCATGTACGCTTCAGAAGCTGAGAACACAAACTTACCAGAAGTAATATCAACCTGACCGCCGCCGAAGTTTGGTGCGTAGATACCTTTCTCAACCGTTGCAATGATCTCTTCAGGTGTGTGCTCACCCGGCAGCATGTAGGTGTTCGTCATACGTGGCATAGGAAGATGCGCGTAAGACTCACGACGACCGTTACCTGTAGGAGCAACACCCATTAAACGAGCATTCAGCTTGTCTTGCATGTAACCTTTTAGGATGCCGTTTTCGATTAGGGTGTTGTACTGACCGTTGACACCTTCATCATCGACGTTCAATGAACCACGAAGATCAGTCAATGTACCGTCATCGACAATCGTACATAGGCTTGAAGTAACTTGCTCGCCAACTTTACCAGAGAAGACTGAAGACTCTTTACGGTTGAAGTCGCCCTCTAAACCGTGACCTACCGCTTCATGCAGTAGAACGCCCGGCCAACCAGAACCCAGAACGACAGGCATTGCACCAGCAGGTGCAGCAACGGCTTCAAGGTTAACAAGCGCTTGGCGAATCGCTTCGTCCGCAAACTGATAAGCAACCTGAGTACCTTTATCATCGCTTAGGAAAAAGTCGTAACCAAAACGACCACCGCCACCAGCACTACCACGCTCACGGCGATCGCCTTTCTGCGCAAGTACACTGATTGATAGGCGAACCAGCGGACGAATATCGCCTGCGTAGGTGCCATCCGTCGCGGCAACCAGCATCTGCTCATGTACGCCGCTTAGGCTAACTGATACTTCAGTCACCATAGGTTCTTTAGTACGAATGTAAGCATCCAATGACTTAAGAAGTTCTGTTTTTTGCTGTTTTTCCCAGCTTGCTAGCGGGTTAACTGCATCATAGTAAGTTTGGTTGGAGTTACGCTTGAAGGCTTGCACCTTGCCGTTTTGACCTTGCTTCGCGATACCACGAGCTGCAATCGCACTTTGCTTTAGACCATCGAGTTGGATTTGGTCAGAATAAGCAAAGCCAGTCTTTTCGCCAGATACTGCACGAACACCCACACCGCAATCGATATTGAAAGAGCCGTCTTTGATGATGCTGTCTTCTAGCACTAAAGATTCGTGCCAGCTTGACTGAAAGTAGATATCAGCATAATCAATTTGGCGGGTAGCAATACTCGCCAATGTATCTGCGATATTTTGCTCCGTAAGCCCTGTTGGGTTCAGTAGCGCTTCTTCAATTTGATTAATGCTCATAGATGGCTCTTGTTTGTAATTAAAATTGATTGGTAAATCGAGTGTGTTGTGTGATTGGCATATTTTGCCTAATGGATTCACAACTGGATGTGTCTATCTCGACCACCATACTTTTAGGATCTTGGTCTAACTGTGCGACCACTCTTCCCCAGGGATCAACCACCATAGAGTGTCCCCATGTTTCTCTTTGGCAAGGGTGCTTACCACCTTGCCCTACCGCAACAATCCACGATTGTGTTTCTATTGCCCGGCATCTTAACAGTGCTTCCCAGTGCGCCTGACCAGTTACCGCAGTAAATGCGGCTGGTACCACTATGATCTGAGCGCCTTGCTTACGTAACTCTGAATACAAGTGAGGAAAGCGCACATCATAACAAATACTTAAACCTAAGTGACCAAAAGGCGTTTCCGTTGTCACAACTCGGTCACCTGGAGTGAAAATATCAGACTCTCGATAGCACTTGTGAGCATCAGCGACATCCACATCAAACATGTGTAGCTTATCGTAATGAGCCACTAAGCTGCCAAAGTCGTCTATCACCAAAGTCGTGGTGGTGATCCCCTTCGCTGTGCTTATCGGCATACTGCCCACAATGATCCAAATGCGATGAAGCTTGGCTAACTCAGCCAGTTTCTTCTGTAATGGACCACCATTCAATGGCTCGGCATACTGGTGATAATCCGCTTTGCTACCGAATACCAATGCATTCTCTGGGCAAACTACCCATTTAGCCCCTAACGCCTTACACTTAGCTACCTCTTTGGCGAGATAATCAAGGTTACTGTCAGGGTCAGGGCCCGAAGTCATTTGAATCAAACCAACACAATCCATGTGTAATGCTTCTCCATTCATTATGATTCAGAAATCACTATTTATCTGTATATTAGGCCTTACTTTTACTCAGCCAACTTTCTTAGGTTTTCTGGAAGTTGGAACTCACCAGAGCTACGTGAAAGCTCGCTTACCGTTGGTGAATCCAGAGGGCCTTTCACCGAGTAATTAACCTGTGTAAAGACCTCAGCAACCGGTGAAATAACCGTAGTTACCGCCAACACATACAACGCTGTTTGAGGCGTTACCGCAAACGCTGTTAGCACTGGAATACCCGATGTAATATCTGGCGTAAAGTTTACTTCTGCATCTACCTGACGAGTATTTAGGTTAGCGATGCCTTTGATCTTCATCTCACCCGCCACGGCATCCATGTTCAGGTCATTGGTCAAGAAGATACCGTTTTGAATCTTGCCCGAGCCTGTAATGCTGTTAAATGCCATGCCTTTATCAAACACATCAGAGAAATCGAGCTGCATCTTACGGATGATCGAATCTAAGCTAAACAAGCCAAGTAAGCGAGCCGCCCCGCTCACATCTGAGATAATACCTTTACCGAACTTGGTTTTTACGTCGCCATCTAGAGTATCCATCTTGATACCCCAAGGTGAACCGTCCCAGTCAAGTTGAGCTTCTAGCTCAAACGGTGCTTTTTGAATTCCCGAGGTGATACCAAAGCGCTCCATCAACTCACTGTTGTTTTCACCTTCAACGTCAACTTTCAGCGATGAATGACTCTTGTCGCCATTCAATTCCCACCAACCACTGACATCCGCTTTGTTGCCGCCGCTACGTACCTGAATTTTCTTCCACGCAAGGCGGTTTTCTTCTCTCGCCAACTCAACATCCACCTTGCCAACTTTATAGCCTTGTAACCAGAAATCGTTCAGGGTTAGCTTGAGGTTCGGCATCACATC
This sequence comes from Vibrionales bacterium SWAT-3, assembly GCA_000169995.1. Taxonomy (GTDB): domain Bacteria; phylum Pseudomonadota; class Gammaproteobacteria; order Enterobacterales; family Vibrionaceae; genus Vibrio. The sequence continues at coordinate 20,660 of AAZW01000024.1, forward strand.
ATGAATCTTTCTATCCAATTCAGAGATCAACGGTGCTTCTTGCTCTTTGCGTTGCAGCAATGGCTCTTGTTTTGATTTGTCGCTCCATTCTGGAACAAACAGGTGTAGGCGATCCAATGACACGGTTAAATCATAAGGAGGCAGATAATTAATATCCCCTTCTAACTCTTGGCTCGATACTTCCATTTGCCAAGCTTGTTTATTCTTGCGTGCACTAAAATCAACATCATTCCAAGAAATACCACCAAGAATCAGCTCTTTACTTTCAAAAGTCACACGACTTGGAGCAGGAATAGTTGGTGTGTTCATTTGGCTTAGAACAGCAGTTGATGGCTGTACCGGTTCCATGATCACCGAAAGCCAATCATCAGCATTAAACTTATCCGTACGAATCAATGCATGGTGCCCAACCACAGGGCTAATCTTATAGCCGCCTCGACCTAATACTAGGTTGGTCGCGGTTAATTCAGGCACATCACCCGTGATATCAATTTCAGCTTGGTACTTGGTATTCGGCAACTGCAAACGCGCAGTAATCGCTTCTTGGTTACCTGATGCTTGTAGCCTCGCTGAGCCGCTCTCTAATGACTTTTTCGCCAGTGGGTATGGGTAATCACTCGCGAGATATTTTAGGTCAGACTGCAAGTCCAATTGGTAAGTAAAACCGATATCATTCAATTGGATATCTATCTGACTTTGCCATTGTGCATGACCAGATAGACGACTCAACCATTGCTCACCAATGTAAGGTTCTAAAGGCTTCACATCCCAATCACCAAGCACATCAATATCAACAGCATAGCCTGGACCATCATTCTGCCCTTTGAAATCAATAGAGATGCCTTGTTTAAGCAAGTCTGCCGCTAAACCATTTGCTGTCACCACATCATTATCAAACTCGATACGACCCGTGGTGTTTTCTAACACCATTGGTGGCGCTTCAATTTCAACATGGTTGCCGCTTAGGTCAGCGTAACCCCACGCTCTGGCTTCTTTATCAGAGTCGAATGGGATATTAAGCTGGAATTCGGAAGAGACATCACCGCTCACTTGAAGTGTGGTTAACGCAGCACCCACGGAGTCAACCAGTGGCGAAGCCGTCATGTAATCACGTACCGCATTACCTGACGCGGTGGCCTTTGCTTCTATCTCGATATGGCCGCCTTCACCCAAATAAGGAATACGACCTGTGATTCGATCGGCAGTCACATCCATTAATTGTGCAGAGCGAGAATCGAGATGCATCGCATCATTCTCAAACAATAGATCAAGTTGCAGGTCTGTAATCAACGGCCACGCAGTATCAAAGCTAAACTTGGCGTCTTCTAATCCAACCCAAATTTGGAAAATACCATCGTGATTCGCGTATGGGTACTGAGCCAACTCACCATGCCACAACAGTTTTACAGTATCAGCCTTACCCGCTTGAATCGCTGTCGACAGATAATCGGTCAGGTCTTGCCCAAGAGCTAAGGTCGGCAGGTAACGCCATGTTTCACCAACGTTGTAAGCGTCTGCTTCACCATAAAATGATAAGTAAGGGCTCGCATCTTTAGGGAAATCTAAGCGAAATGCACCCAGCACCTGCAAATCTGGCGTGGCTGCTGTGACTTTATCAGACCAAAGCTTCCAGCCGTTCTCGTCTTGCTGCCAGACTATGTCAACCTGACCTTGCTTGATGTTTAAAGGCGCTTGGAAAACGTCGCCATACGGGAACACGTCGTCAATAACATGCAGGCTGGCTTTTGCTTCGGTCATAGAGCCGAACACGCTACCAGAAACCTGGCTAAAGCCCGGCACTAAATCCCATTGCTCAATCGCAAGATCAGAAAAACTGGCGGAGTAACGTAGGCTCTCGATACCAGATTCCATCGATAGACGAATATCAGAGACCGTACCACCCGGAGACAGCACATTTATCATCTTGGTTGACTCTTCTGAGTCTGGCAGCAGCTTGATAAGCGGCGTGATAGTCGAGATATCGAGCTCAGACACATTAAGCTGCCAAGGGCCTTGTTGCCATTTAAATGCGACATCCAGTTCGGGCCACGGCATATCATCGGTTCTCAAGTTAAGTGAGTGACCATTTACTTGCCAGCCATCATCGATTGGAGACAACTTAAACACGCCCGATTCAAGCATCAAGTCATGCTTACCATCTTCGTTCCAGGTCAACTCTGAAGGCAGCACTTCAACGTAGGCACTTACTGGCTTGCTATTACGTAGCGTGAGCCAGCTATTTAGGCTCACAGTCCCCGTTTCAATACCAGACTCCGCCTGCATGTAACGGGTTAACCAAGGTTTTATCGAGATGTTATCTGCACTGACATAAAACTCACCGGTCACATCGGTGAGTGAGCCGCCATCAATAAAGTTAGCACTTACTGACAAAGAGTTGAGGTTGGCGTCTTTGATACTCACCACGCCTTCTGCAAGGTGGTGCTTACCTGAGTTCTGCCACTTTAAGGTTTCGATATCAAGCTGGCGCTCTTCATCAGAGACTGCACGATACAAAATGGTGGAATCTTTCGCGGTGACATCGACCAATGTTTTCAGCAGCAGGTTATCGAGCTCATTCATCACTCGCTTAGAAGAGCCGGAATCTTTGGGTTTGTCTGTCTCGTTTTGCCCAGCAAACAGGTCAATAGAACGGATATCAAGATACATCTGGTTCATAACCAGATCGGCGACAACAGGACGCATTTGAACGAGCGATTGAATCAAGTCGAACTCGACTTCAACACGCTCAACAGAGAAGGTCACATCTTCTGCATTAGGAAGGCTAGCTTTTACACCTTGCAACGCGATGGAGGGGTGAGTGTTACGCCAAAAACCACCCACGTCTTGAATCGAAAACTCAAAACCAGAATGTTGATTTACCCAAAGCTCAATTTCAGATTGATACTTATTTAAATTGGGTAAGGCTACACGCAGTGTAGTAACAGCAATGGCTAGCGTTACTAAGAGAGTAACCACTAACCATAAGCATGCACGTAGAATCAGAGTAACGCTTGAGCTCACAAAATTTCCATTACATCATAACAACATCAAACTGCTCTTGTATGTACAGAGGCTCAGCCTGGATTTTAACTTGTTTACCAATAAACACTTCAAGCTCAGCAAGCGCATGAGACTCATCGCCTTCTAGCGCTTCAGCAACCGCTGCAGCAGCATAAACAACAAACTTGTCAGCGTCGTAGGCACGGTTGACACGAGTGATTTCTCGAAGTATCTCATAACAAACGGTTTCAACTGTCTTCACGCTGCCACGACCTTCACAAGCAGGACAACTCGAACACAGAATATGCTCAATGCTTTCACGAGTGCGCTTTCGCGTCATCTCGACTAAGCCAAGCTGTGTGAAGCCATTAATATTGGTCTTTACACGATCTTTGTCTAGCGCACTTTCTAGGGAAGTTAGTACTCGCTTACGATGGTCTTCAGAGAGCATATCGATAAAGTCGATAATGATGATGCCACCTAGATTACGCAAACGTAGCTGACGAGCAATCGCTTGTGTCGCCTCTACATTGGTATTGAAAATCGTCTCTTCTAGGTTACGACGACCAACAAACGCGCCGGTGTTGATATCAACCGTAGTCATGGCTTCCGTTTGGTCGATGATCAGATAACCACCAGACTTGAGCTCGACTTTACGATCCAGAGAACGTTGAATTTCATTCTCAGTATCGTACATATCAAAGATAGGCTTATCACCTTCATATAGCTCAAGTTTATCAGTCAGCTCTGGCACGTATTCAGAAGTAAACTCTTTAAGGTTTTCATACTCAAGGCGAGAATCGACCTGAATTTTGCTCAGTTCCGTTCCCACGAAGTCACGTAAAATACGCTGACTTAAACACAATTCACCGTACAAACGAGTACGCGCTTTATGCTTGCCACGGCGTTCCAATACCTTGAGCCATAAACGCTTCAAGAATGCCGCGTCTTGTGCAAGTTCGTTTGAATCAGCGCCTTCTGCAGCCGTACGGATGATAAAGCCACCATGTTCATCACAGTAATGAGAGACGACTTTCTTGAGACGATTACGCTCGGATTCGCTATCGATACGTTGAGAAACACCAACGTGACTCGCTCCCGGCATAAACACGAGGTAACGAGATGGCAGAGTGATATCAGTGGTTAGACGGGCACCTTTGGTACCCAGCGGGTCTTTAACGACTTGAACCACAATGTCTTGCCCTTGACGAACAAGCTCTGAAATGTCGCGAACCTGAAACTGCTTCTTTTCATTTTCAGCGACACATTCAGTGTGTGGGACAATATCAGAGGCGTGTAGAAAAGCTGCTTTCTCAAGACCGATATCCACAAACGCAGCCTGCATTCCCGGAAGAACACGACTAACGCGACCTTTATAGATATTTCCTACGATTCCGCGTCGAGCGTCTCGTTCGATATGGATCTCTTGAAGAGTTCCCCCTTCAATCATGGCCACGCGAGTTTCACTCGGGGTCACGTTCAGCAACAATTCAGCACTCATGGTGCACCTCAGATTAGTAATTATAAGAATTCTTGCAGTAGCTGGTCCGTTTCAAATAAAGGTAAGCCGACAACGGCGTAATAACTACCTTCGATTCGGGTGACAAAGCGCCCACCCAAACCTTGGATCCCATAGCTACCGGCTTTATCGCATGGCTCCCCTGTTTGCCAGTATTGTTCTATTTCTTTTTCACTGAGGGGTTTAAACCATACGTCGGTAATAACGATTTCTGTTTTTTGTTTTTCTTGTGAAACCACTGAAACAGCCGTCATTACTTGGTGACGTCCATTCGCTAATTGAGTCAGCATACGCTTAGAGTCAGAAAAATCAGCGGGTTTCTCGAGCACTTGCCCTTGGCTTACCACTACAGTGTCAGAGCCAAGCACTACAGTATCAGAACCAGAAGCTACATGCTGCTTTTCAGAAGGATTCGTTGTTAATAAAGACAACGCAGCTAGAGCTTTATCTAAAGATAGTCGCTTAACGTACTCTTCGGCGGTTTCTTGAGCGTGTTACACTCTTCAACATCGGTGACTAAGACAGAAAACTCATAACCAAGTTGGGATAGTAATTCTTTGCGGCGCGGCGAACCGGATGCCAAAACTAAATGTTTCTTTTCCATCGCCACGCTACCTCACATGCCAATGGCGACGTACGCGTCTCATCAACAAGAACATCCAAGGCCAAAGTATACAGTTTATCAATGCACTCCATAAGGATAGTGGATTGAAGACAACATCTTGAATCAAATATTCGCCGAAGAATATCAGCACCTCAAACAATACCGTTAACGCCGCAATGATCATGGCTTGCTGCCACAGCGCCATATTACGAATTACGAGGAAGTTTAACGCAACAATGTACATCACGATTGCCATCATCATGCCTCGAATACCTAATGTCGAACCAATCAAAAGGTCCCACAATAGGCCAAGAATCAAAGCGCTGCCTACGTTAACACGATGAGGTAAAGCCAGAACCCAGTAACAAGTAACCAGCAGTAACCAAGACGGTCTGAACAGGTCTAAACTACCCGGCCATGGAATGGTTTGCAGAATAAGCGCGATCAATAATGAACAGCCAATTACTGTCTTGCTTCTTAAAACGCTATTGGCCATTTTCATCCTCTAACATTGCTTGCTCTATGTTGGATTGATCGGTCTGTTTCTGTTTGTTTTCGTCAGGCCACACAAGCAGCAGATATCTAAGCTTATCAAACTCAACCACAGGTTCCGCTTTGATTACCGCAAACTCACGTTTCGGATCGTAATCAACCTTAGAAACATAAGCGACTGGGTAACCTTCTGGATAAACACCACCAAGGCCTGACGTTACCAAGAGATCTTCTTCCTGAATGTCAGTACTGGTCGGAATGTGCTCTAGCTGAATTTCATCAATCATGCCATTACCAGAAGCAATCACACGGATATCGTTACGGATAACTTGGACGGGAATCGCATTGTTTGCATCCGTCAGCAGCAAGACTCGGCTATTGTGAGCCGCAACAAACGTCACTTGACCAACAATGCCTTTCTCGTTGATCACCGGCTGACCTTCATACACCCCATCAATCTGACCTTTATCGATCACAACTTGATGACGGTATGGAGAGGTATCAACGGCCATAACTTCAGTAACGACTTTCTTTTCATCACGGATAAACGGAGAGCCTAATAGCTTACGAAGGCGCTTATTTTCTTCTTGATATTGCTCAAGCAGAATCAGCTCGCTCTTCAGTCGCAAGACCTCTCGCTTCATATTATGGTTTGATTCGATCAGTCCTTTACGAGTGCTAAAACGGTCGTATACACCATCAAACATCGTACGAGGTAGGTTAGCTGCATATTGAATTGGGGCAACCATGCTGTTCAATAGATAGCGGACATTTGAGAAAGCATCTAAACGACTATCAGCCAGCATAAGGCTGGCTGATAAAATTACAGCAAAAAACAGGCGCAATTGTAGAGAGGGACCTCTACCAAAAATTGGCTTCATTCTATATTTGATCCTAGAGCTACATTTGATCCTATAGACAAGGTCCTAGGCTCTTTACATAAAACTAGGTAATAAAAGAGCCTAACACTAGATATTATTCTTCGCTGAACAGATCGCCGCCGTGCATGTCGATCATCTCTAGGGCTTTACCGCCACCTAGAGCAACACACGTTAGTGGCTCCTCTGCTACAACAACAGGAATACCTGTTTCTTCTGTTAGCAGACGATCAAGGTCTTTAAGCAGTGCACCACCACCTGTTAGTACCATACCGTTTTCTGAGATATCAGAAGCAAGCTCTGGCGGACACTGTTCAAGTGCAACCATCACTGCAGATACGATACCAGATAGAGGCTCTTGAAGTGCTTCAAGGATCTCATTTGAGTTCAGGCTAAAGCTACGAGGCACACCTTCAGCGAGGTTACGACCGCGTACTTCGATCTCTTCTACTTCATCGCCAGGGTAAGCTGAACCGATTTCGTGTTTGATCTTCTCTGCCGTCGCTTCACCGATCAAGCTGCCGTAATTACGACGAACGTAGTTGATGATAGCTTCATCAAAACGGTCACCACCGATACGCACAGAAGATGAGTAAACCACACCGTTTAGAGAGATAACCGCAACTTCAGTAGTACCACCACCGATATCAACAACCATTGAACCCGTTGGTTCTGATACGCGTAGACCAGCACCAATCGCTGCAGCCATTGGCTCATCGATTAGATAAACTTCACGAGCACCAGCACCTAGCGCAGATTCACGAATAGCACGACGCTCAACTTGCGTTGAACCACAAGGTACACAAACCAAAACGCGAGGGCTTGGTTTAAGCACACTGTTGTCATGCACTTGTTTAATGAAGTGCTGAAGCATTTTTTCCGTTACGTAGAAATCAGCAATTACGCCGTCTTTCAATGGACGGATCGCTGAAATGTTACCAGGCGTACGACCAAGCATTTGCTTAGCAGCGTGGCCCACAGCAGCGACACTTTTTGCAGAACCCACACGATCTTGGCGAATAGCTACAACTGAAGGCTCATCAAGAACAATGCCTTGGCCTTTTACATATATAAGGGTATTGGCAGTACCTAAGTCAATCGATAGGTCGTTTGAAAACATGCCACGAAGTTTTTTAAACATATTCTTCGCTCATCCTGCAAGAATTAGAAGACAAAAATTGCACTAAATGTACCAATGCCTTGCTGTCACGGCAAGGCATTGAAGTATAAACATGGACTGAAATCCGCAATTTCTTACAGATTCCTAACTTAACCATCAAAAATTATATTATTACTGACCTGTTAAGCCGCTTTCACCTCGGTAAATAACGCGATCGTTACCACGGTAGATGCCAAATGTGACGACGGTGGACGGATCTTCATCGCCTAGTTGGCGCCAATTGTATTGCAACCAAGGTTGATCTTCGTAATCTGTCGAACATGATATGTCATTTTCGCCCGTCTTCTTGCTTGGTTTCGAATCACCCATTCTTAACCATAGACGGACTTGCTCGCGCGGCGTATCTGTACCTGCAGGCGTATTTTGATTCGCAGTGACCTCTTCTCCACCGTTATCGACGCTGCCGCTGCCATTAAGCGAAGCTAACGTAGTTATCGCCCCTTCACTGTGCCAAATCACTTGTTTACAAACTTTTGAACCATCAAAGGCGCTGCGATTATCATCTTCATTAACGACAAATTCGCTGCCATCCCAAAGCTCGGCTCGTAATGGAATAGTTAGAGTAGTACCAGAATTTCCACCGATATCATCTAGGACCATTCGACCAAAACGAGCTGGAGGTTGAACCAGAAACTCTACAGAATCTGTCAAAGTATCAGAATCAGTAAATGACACAGGATCAACGCCGTCTACCGTTAAGCCGAAATGGGTAACTGTAGAATTGGCATCCGATGTATTAAAAGGATTATCCTTGCGGCTAACGCTATCAGAATCCGTAACTCGCTTAAGAACAGCAGCACCATCGTTCAACAACCAATGCTTGCGATCAGTAGACCAAGTACCAGCCCCTGTATCCAGTAAGAACTCGTTATCGATAGCTGTGTCATCTAAAACACCAAATTTCGCCTGTAAGTCTGAATGGAAGAAACGATAATTGTTAAGCGCGTTGCCGACACCGCTCTCACCTGATGCCATTGGATACACTTGATGAACAGTCGAGTCGTAAGGTTGACTCAAATAAGCAATGTCGTTTTGATTAGCAACATTCCATTCAGGGTTCTCTTGCTGGAAGTACTTCGGATAGAAGCGGCCAATGGGTTTACTTCCATTAAAGCCACCTAAAATGGAGCTGTAAAAGCTCCCGGTTTCAGTTGCAATAAAGTTAAAACTACCCGCTTCTGAATATCTTAGACCATCAAATTTATAGCCTTTTTTGCCGTGGTCATTCGGTGAAATCTGTTTAGTTAATCGCTCTTCAGGGGTTAAATCACCCAGCTCTGCATCAGGATAATCCGTAGCTGAAGGAGTATCTAAAGTTGTTGTAACTTTCACGCTTGCCATCGATTCAAAGTAATTATTCGTTAACAACCCATCATCAGAACAAACATCAGATGAATCGGTATACTTTATCGGGCGAGCATAAACATCGAATGCTTCTCTAGCGCCAGTGAAACTGTCTGAGTCTTTATCTTTGCTGTTTCCATCCGATCCCTTATTCGTGCAAATCGCAAATTTCCACGGGCGAGAATAGATAGCAAAGCTTCCCTTCACATCGTAGCTCCCATCTTCAGGACAACCAGCAAAGCCTGTACAATCAAAACTACTGTCTTTTAAAGTGACGTTGAAGAGCCCTGATTCAGAGATCGTTAAATCAGTAGTTGCGCTGCCTTTTTTGAACTCAGGTAAGTAAGTCAGCGAGCCATCGTAACCACTCCAAGAACTATCAAGTTCGTGAGCAATGGTAACTTCATCCCCAGCTTCACCTATATAGTTTTCAGCCACAACAATTGAGTCGCCAGAATCACATGCGAGAACTTTGGTTACTGTTGGCGTAGCCTGCCCTGCAATCGCATCCAAACGATTTGTCGGATTATCGCCATCCATTAAAGAGAACTTAAACGGCACGAATTTAAATTGGCTTTCAACTTCTTTTCCTGAATCGTCGACCAATGTCGCCGTTAGCTTATATCCGGTATCAAAATCAATATTAGCAGAATTGTTAGCGACAACTTTTAAGGTTAATTGGCCATCGTCATTTGAAACATAATTAGGATAAGTGCCAGAACCTTTTAGCACCGAAACGTCGAATTCATCAGCGTCTGGCGTAATACCTACGGTTACGCCTAGACTTTCCGCCACACCGTTATTAGAGGTATTAATGGTAAATTGAGGAGAGTCATCACCACACATCAAAGCTAAATCGGTCGCAGGAGAAATATCTATTTCATAGTCATCTGCGGGTTCAAAACACTTATTAGTTGCAATAATCTCAGAACCATTATTTAAGGTTATGGTTTTCGCAGTCACGGCCCCTTCAACAACGGCGTTATTACTCAAAATAACGCTTTTTTCACTATACAATAAACCGACAAATTTGGAGTTGTTTGCTAAATCAACCCAAGAATGAATAACACCACCGTTATAACTCAGGTCGTGGACATAAAGAGTCAACTCACCATTATCTAGTGCAGAAAAGTTGGAACCATTACTTAAAGCAAAGCCTTTCGTATGTATTTCCACAACATTCCCTGGGGGGATTTCAATATCACCAATCGCGTTGATACTATCAACCCAGTACGTCCCTGTTTTAAATATCAGCGTCGCATTATTGTTTATAGTTAGTGTCCCAATAGACTCGTTATTTTGAAAAACTCTCGTTTGATTGTTCTGTACTGTTACTGTATCCAAGCCAGGATCTGGAGCTTGAAAGCTTTCTAATTGCTGTTTGGTCACTCGCAACCCAGTATCACCAAAACACTCTGTTCCGTCACACCCCTGACTCTTGCGATCTGTTACATCTGATTGAGCAAAACCAATATACCTTTTTCCTCCCGATATAGGAGCTCCTGAAATATTTGCATTATTTTCAATGGTTAGTGATGCTTGGTTATTACTTGTCCAGGTTTGAGCTGGTGAAGGAAATAACTCACAAATTTCAGATAATGGCGGTTTATCAAATAAGAAATAAGAGAAAGGTTCAACAACATGTCCTCTTTCAGGGTCTTTGGTCATATCTTCTTCGTTGATAAGAGAAACCCCTGTTTTGCTTACCGAACATCTACGCAACCAACCACCATTGTTACCGTTCCGAGTTCTTTTAGATGCAAGCAAAGTCGGTGTGGAAGTAAAGCCTGACACTGAAAAAGGGCTGACAAGTTTACACCCCTCAGTAATCGGTTTAATTATATTGTCATTCAAGGTTGTTGTTTGTTTCGTTGAGCCTTGACCAAGCCAGAACTTACGACCATTTACAAAGCCTTGTCCTAAACCTGCGACAAAACCAACCTTTTCCGGAGTTATCGAATAGCTATTACGACTAACCTCAGACCGGTCAAGAACCAAAGAAAACGAAGAACGAGAGGGGTTTAACGCTATAGGAGTCAACCATAATGGAGAGCCATTAGTGCTATTCTGAACAGTTTGTATTTGAACCAACACACCAGGAGAGCTACTAAAGCTCTGGTTTAATCCAAAATTACTAAAACGCACTGTCTTGTTATTATTCCCCCAACCTCCGGCATTAGAGTATGTTTTGTCGTAGTTAACTTCACCCGCAACGATTTTTGCACCGTTATCGAATTCAAGCACTCCCGGTTCAATAACCAAATAGTCGATATTTTCCATAGGTGCATCAACATAAGTGACGGCTTTATGAAGTGGATTATTAGGGTTGCCACATTTACCCCCAGGCTTCATCCTGACACATGCCTTAGTTGTTGGAGGAAGAAGCTGCTTAATCGATGCTCCTGACGTCGATACTGACATAACACGCAAATCTGAGGGGTATTCAGTTGTGTTTAAATTAAAGTTTGAACGACTAGAATTGACAGTTGCCATAACAAAGACAAGTGGAGGGGCTGTATAAGTATTACTAAAATCAAGATTACAACTAACGGACGGTCCTGTAATAGTGCACTGATCGGCAGAAATAGTACCAAATTCAAATTGAGGATTAGTATTAATGCTACCTTGAACTAACGGAGACAAGAAAAGCACAACTAAAAATATTAAAAATTGCTTTATCATACTCACTCCCTCACCCAAACTTCTTGAATACGCTGTACTTGGTTAATACCTGAACCACAGATTGCTGTCGATTCAATTTTGAAGAAGCCAACACCATCTAATACACCAATTTGCCGACAGGTTAATTGGTCTACAATACAGATAGTCGACATACCACTACTCACTTGATTTGAGTTCAAGTTACTACACACGGTACTCACACTGGTTGAAACGGCAGGCGAAACAGTCAAAGGGTAAACTTGAGTCAATGCCCATTCATTAGCAGAATGTGCGAGCAACCAGGCTTGTGTTCCAAGCTGTTTACGCGTCAATGTATCGTGATTTGACCACTGAACTTGTACTAAAGAAGTCGCAAGAAAGCCCATCACTACAATAACAAATACTGCGACGACCAAAACACTACCTTGTTGAGATGATTTTCTATGGCGCATTGAGTACCTGCACATCTTGTTGGTAAACGCTTACTTCACTATTCTGCTCAAGTACAAGATCGATGTGAATCACACCGCCTCTTTGCAAACTTGGCTCTTCATAACGAAAATTACTTTGAGCATAATTAATACTGTCTGCAACAGTGACTCCATTACGTTGAATTAACCCTTGGTTCTGAATGGTATCGTTCACTAAGCAATAACTCACAGAGGCGCTCTCATCGTAAATATAATGGCGCTCAGCCTTCGAACGACTATCTAAAGTCACAGAAGGGGCAGTAAAAACATTATTGGTTGAAATTAGCCCTGACACTGCAATCCGCTTGGTTGAACCCGCTCCTAGTTCAGAGAAGTTAGTTGGGTTGATAATTAGGAAATCGTTAGCATCGAGTATGGGGGAGTCTTGGCCGATGATAAAATTGAGCTCATTGGTCGCTTCATCCAGATGATAAAAACCTGAATACTTAATAGCGTAAAAAGTGAGGCATTTCTGAGCAAAAGCCGAAGCAGGCATAATGCTCGAATCAAAACTGTTAGGAACCGCATGGCTGATCTCGCGCGACATTTTCTCGACAACAAACTGCCCTTTTACTTGCACCTTTTGTCTATCGATAGTGTCAACATACCCTTTCATTCCGTATTCAACAAAACCAGCAATCGCTAGACCAATAACAGAAACTACAACGATCGTTACTATCATCTCTATTAAAGTGAAACCACGTTGCTTCATTAGTAGTTCCCCTTGTACGCGATAACGCTGTAGCGATTGTTACCACCAAATATCTGTATCTCAACACGCTTCATCGTGCCAATCGTATTGTCGTCAATTCCATCCATATTGGCATCATAAAAAACAGACACTTCGACTCGAAAATTGGCATAGCTGCCCTCAATATTCTCATCTAGGATATTAGCAAGTGAATACTTTACAGAGGAAATACAAGACGACTCTGTGGTATCTGTATACCAACATCCAATATAGTCATCGACGTCATTAAAAGCAGCAGGCGTTGCTTCAGCACCATCAACGCCGAGCTCCCCCGGAGCAGAGCAATCGACTGCACCCGCATCACCACAACGTATGATTCCGCCATCAAAATCACTATGTTCATCAAAGCCACGAGCCAATATTTGATTCATCAAACTTTGCCCTAACGCGACTGAGCGGTTTTGATATTGTGGGTCGGCTGAGCTTGCCACTTGTGGTGTTAAAAAACTGGTAATTGTGACTATGGCAATACCTAGGACGATAATCACAACAATGCTTTCAATCAGAGTAAATCCACGTGAGCGAATCATAGACAGGCTCCTTCGCGCACATAGCCCTGAGAATTAATGCAGACTTGGGCGCTATTGCTGGAAGTGATTGAGTTAATCGTAATATTAACGCCAGCGCTGACTGAAGGATTCCCTAATAGATCAAAATCGATAATCGTATTGGCAGGAGCAAATGTAATATCTGACTCACGCACATAATCACTACGAGCATCGGCTTGTGATTTTTGAGCACTATTCGATAAATTTAAACTACATGCCGAAACCGAACCTAAGCAGTCACTGTTGATCGCAAGACGGAAACTATCATTAGCAGAAGAAACGTTTGATTGCATTCGATTAACTTGAATTTGACGAATAACGGAGATGGCTTGCTCTTGCGCAGAAAAAGTAGAGAAGCTAGAAGTACCAACGAAGCGACTTGCGGCAAAAGTGGAAACAATACCGAGAATAATAATAACGATGATCAACTCTACCAGAGTAAAGCCTTTAGAGAAGGGAGTGCTATCCATCATTAGCCTCTAACTGCCTAGCGAATACCAATTATATAAGATAACGAAGTTTACGATATTATGTATATGAATAGTTTTAATATTTATGTGTTATAGATAGAAAAAAGGCCAGCAGGTGCTGGCCTAATCAAAAATATTTGACTTAGTTAGCAGAACAGATTGTACCAGTACCTGTAGATACAACGTTTGCAGTAGCTGGTGTATTAGCATCCTCAGCTTGAGTATATACAACACAGTTAGTTGTGTAATTTGGAATACCAAAAGTTACTTGAGCAGGGTTTGAACCAGCTACTACTTCAATAAATTCGAAATCATCACCGATTCCCTGAACGATATTTGTAATATCATCTTCAGTTGCATTCGGGTAACCAAAAGTAGTATTGATAGTTGAACCACCAGCGCTTAAAGCGCCAGAAGTACTCTCGAAGCCTTCAATTGCAGCCTTACCGTAAATAATGCTCGCTGAACCTTGGATTGCACCAGCTAGACCTTCAAGCGTTGCATCTTTAGCATCATCTTGCAGGTTTAGGAAACGTGGTGCCGCCGTTACAGCAAGAATACCTAGAATAACAATTACAACCACTAGTTCAATTAGGGTGAAACCGCCTTGTCTTTTCATAGTTAAGCTCTCTCTATGTTTAATTTTACGCAGACTTACTGCAAAGTTACGGTCACACGACCAGTTTTAATTTCGTAAACAAATTCATGCTCGGTACTACCTTCTAATTGAACGTAAGTACAGGTTGCATCACCTGAATTTGCTTGCGCTGAATACTTGTAGTTTGAGTCGTTCGCTACATCTGAAACAGGGCCCACTTTGGGTGGATTTTGCAGCAAGTTTTCCATCAACTCAGAACATGTTTGGTCTGAAATATCTTGTGGCGCAGTGCCAGAATTGTTGTTCAGGGTCCATGGATAACCGTCTCGAAAGTCAGTATCCACATTGCTACTGTTCTTTGATCTTGTTAACCAAAAATCAACACCATCATAATTTACAGTATTGTATGTTTCAACACCTATCTTCTCTGACGGCCTTGCTTCTGCTTCCCATTGTGCTCTTGCTGACAAAACAGCCGTTGCAAAGCCACCAGCGACACCTTCAATACTGGATTTTTTGGCTTCATCCGTCACATCGAGAAAACGAGGCAACGCAGCGACCGCCAATAAACCAACAACTACGATCACTATCACTAATTCGACAAGGGAGAAACCCTTTTGATTCTTAAGCATTTTCTACCTACTCATCTAATTATTAACGCGCATTATACATTCGCGCACGTGTAAAACCATACTAAAACTGTCAATATTTTCACAAAGCCAAAATATTGGCTCTCACGCTAAACCTTTCGCTCTTAAGAAATATATCTATCTGATATTTATCGCCATAATAATAAGTGCAATGAAACTGTATGTTATCACTTTGGTCTTCAACTCTTGGCGAGTTTAACCCCAGAATGCTCTTCGGTGGATATAATTGATCCAGCCAATAATTACAGTCCACCTTTGAGCTTTGAATCGGTCTTACCCACCCTGTTCTGCTGTAGTTTTTTGGGGGGGCCGAGTCGCTTTCTTGCTCTACACCTTTTAACAAATATTGTTGTTTGAACAGATTTGCTTGCTCAAGTATGCGCTTACTTGCCACAATTAATGCCGTATTGGTCGCATCTTCTTCTACTGACTTCCATGCAGAAAGCAGACCTATAATTAGAAAAAGAATAACCACAGTCCAAATAACAAAACGTGAGCGTTGTAGGTTATTTAGCATTCCTTAACCTTTGATTGCATCCAGCATTCCCCACATCGGTAAGAAAATACCGAGAGCGAGAATCAACACCATACCTGCCACTATGGTTAGCAAGATCGGTTCAATTCTGGCGGTTAAGGTTTTCAGGTCATAATCGACTTCTCGATCATAATAGTCAGCCACTTCAAGCAGTAGCTCATCGATACGACCCGTCTCTTCACCTACTGAGATCATTTGTATCACCAGCGGTGTGAAAATTTCGCTATTAATCGCCGTCGACGAAACCGTACTACCCGCCTCGATAGCCGATTTCATCGCTTGTACCCGCAGCTCTAAAAAGCGATTATCCAGGGCTTCAGCCGATAGTGCTAAAGATTGGTTTAGCGGTACACCGGCTTTCAGCATCAAAGCAAAGGTGCGCGAAAAACGTGACAACAATGCTCGGTTCACGACCCCACCGATGACAGGTATCTTTAAGCGAACCCTATCCCACTTCTCTAGGCCTTTATCCGTCTTAACCCAGGCTTTAAAGGCAAAGATAAGACCAAAGATCACACCGAGCATGATTCCCCAGTAATTAACAAAAAACTCAGACATGCCAATTAAGATACGGGTCGGCAGTGGCAAATCGACACCAAACCGAGCGAACATACTGGAGAACTGTGGAATAACCTTAATGTTAAGTATGAACATCGCGATCAAAATAAAGCTGATCACGAAGGTTGGGTAGCGCATCGCGGTCTTGATTCGCTTTCGAGTCTCGACTTCTTGTTCGTAGTAACCCGCTAATTGCAGCAAGGCCTGATCAAGACGACCTGTATTTTCACCAACACCGATCATAGAAACAAACAGTGGGCTAAACACTTTAGGGTGCATCTGCATCGACGCCGCTAAACCACGACCATTGGTTAACTCAGCAACCACCTCTTCAAGCGCAGCCTTCAACTGCTTATTTTCGCAGTTTTGAGTCAGGCCTTTCATCGATCTTAACAATGGAACGCCCGCTTTAGTTAAGCTGTATAACTGGCGGCAGAACAGCACCAAGACCTCAAGTGGCACACTCGGTGAGAATAGAGCAGATACATCCATATCCAATACGGAACCACCACTTTTCCCAAGCTTAATCGAGGTTGGGATAATCCCCTTACTCATCAAGCTTTCAGCGGCAAGATCTTCGTTATTCGCGTCTAATTGACCACTTACTTGGCTACCATCAGAGCTGCGACCTACATAACGATACGTTGGCATATCACTCTACCCCTACAGATAAATTGGGTCAGTTGAGCCTGATGCGTCGCCTTCGCCGAGGTTCATTATCTCGTCGAGGCTCACTACACCTTGTAAAGCCAACTCCATCGCAGAGGCTAATAGTGGTTTGTAGTTTTCAGACTGCCTTGCGGTTTGAGCAAAACCAACGGCATCGTTAGCTCTTAAAGCATCCATCATGTTGTGCTCAAGCTCCAACATCTCGAATACACCGATACGCCCGCGGTACCCGGTTAAGTTACAGTTCTGACAACCTCGACCTTTCATGAAAGGGACGCCGACTTGATTTGGGAAACGAACGCTCAGCCATTGTTTGCGTGCTTCATCCAGTTCGTCATCAACCTTACAGTCGGTAACAAACTTTACGAACCAATCGCTGTGCCACTACTGCTCGAACCGCACTCGCGACTAAGTAACCTGGCGCTCCCATATCCATCATACGCAATGCACTGTCTACCGCATCGTTGGTGTGAAGGGTACTTAGCACTAAGTGACCGGTAAGTGCAGCTCTCAAACCAATCTCAACCGTCTCATGGTCACGCATCTCACCAATAAGAATGATATCGGGATCCTGACGTAAAAAGGTTCTCAAGATCGTAGAGAAGTCGAGATTGATCTTAGGGTTTACCTGAACTTGATTCACTCGAGGAAGACGGTATTCCACTGGGTCTTCCGCGGTAATGATCTTTTTTCCCGGTTCATTCAGCTCACTTAGCGCGCCATAAAGCGTGGTTGTTTTACCTGAGCCCGTAGGACCGGTGACTAGAATCATCCCGTGCGGGCGGCGCAATTGTTTACGAAGACGAACCAGTAAATCACTCGGTATGCCCGACGCTTCCAATTTACGTAAACCAGCAGACTGGTTAAGTAGACGCATAACCACAGATTCACCGTGCTGCACTGGCATCGTCGACATACGAATATCGACAGACTGACCTTTCGCTCGAATATTGAAGCGACCATCTTGAGGAAGACGCTTCTCTGAGATATCGAGGTTTGCCATCAGTTTTAAACGTAATACTAGCGCCGATGCTATATTTACTTCGTTAAGGAGAGTTTCATGTAACACACCATCGATACGCTGACGAAGACGTAGCACATTAGAATCAGGTTCAATATGGATATCGGAAGCGCCTACTTGAATCGCATCTTCAAACAGCGAGTTGATCAGCTTAACTACTGTCACTTCATCACTGTCTTCTTCAGCAATATCAAAGTCAAAGGCTTCATTAACTTGGTGCTCAGCATGAAGCTGCTCAGCGAATGAAGCGATCTCTTTGGTTCTACGGTAGTAGCGATCAAAACCATCGACCAGTTGTCTTTCTGGCGCAACAACAAACTCAAGTGCGTAATCACCCAGTTGACCAAGCAGCGATTCCTGAGCAAACAGATCCGCAGGATCACTCATCGCCACACGCAGCGTGTCACCTTGTCGACCAATAACCAATGCGCGAAGACGGCGGGCATGTACTTCAGGTAAAAGCTGAACCGCTTCAACATCAACGTTCGCTCGACTCAGGTCGATAAGAGGAATAGCAAGCTGTTGCGACAAAAAGCTCAGCATTTGCTGCTCAGACAAGAAGCCAAGTTCAATCAGAGCATCACCAAGCTTACGACCAGTACTCTTTTGAGAGGCAAGCGCTTGTTCAACTTGAGCCTCAGTGATGATGCCTTCTTCAACAAGCAAATCACCAAGCCTTTTTCTTAATCTAATTTGCATTGCTGCTCTCCTCTAAAGCACTGATTATTTTCAATCGTTCACGCACAAAGCTTTGTGATTGAGATGAGATACCGACTCGAGTTAACGCACCTTGATATGATTGTTTTGCTGCAGCGAAATCTAACTGTCGCTCTTGCTGTATCGCTAAACCTAGCCACCAGCGAGCGTTCTCAGAATCAACCTCGACCAGCTTTTGGTAACTCTCTAGTGCTATTTCTTCTTGCTGTGACTTTTGGCTCAGCGCAGCACGCATTGCTAGGTATTCTTGGGTTGGTTGCGGAGGCATATGTATTAGAGGGCTTAACGCTGCTTCTGCTTGGTCCGCTTTAACCAACAGTTTTGATAGTCCCAAACGTAGCTTTTCACTATTGATGTTGAGCTTAATGCCCGACTGAAAAAGTTCGTAAGCTTTACGAGTATCGCCCTTGCCGAAATAGAGAATAGCGAGCTTTTGACGAACATCCTCATTTCTTGGCGTATAACGAAGTGCTTCGTTGTACCCCTTCAATGCACCAGTAAGATCATTTGCATCCAGAGCTTTCTGAGCTCGCCCTTGAGCATTTACAGACAGCTGCTCTGGGGTCAGTTCTACTTGTTCAATCAGTATTCCACTGTTATCTGAATCTTTGGGGTCATCAGAAATAGATGCTGGACTGCTCTTCGCAACACTTGCAATCAAGGTCGGCTCAGGAGCTTGTGGCGTATTTGCTTTTGTTGTTGCTAAGGGTTTCGCTTGTACCTGAAGTTTTGTTATTTGTGGAGTTTTAACCGCTGAATCCACAACTGGCGCCTGATTTCGAGAGCTTGTTTCTGGGCTTACTTGAGTTAGATAGGAAGAGTCGACCGTCACTAGCTTCTTAGTTGGCGATGACGGAGCTTGAGTAACAATTGCAGGCACTTCTGCCGAGCTATCTACAACAGAGACCTGAACCTGCCTATCTCGAGTAGAAATTGAGTTATCAACCGTTGGGCCCTGTGATATCGCCCAACCGCCCATGGCTAAGCTCAGAGTAAAACCTGCTGCTACCCACACCAATGGTGAGCGCGTTTTTACTTTAGGCACGACCGCTGCTTCTATTGTTGTCGCTGATTTTTTCTTTGCCAATTCAGACAAGGCGTTATTAATGACGCTCATAATTAATTCCAACCCCACAGTATTGGCGTTTTAAATTTTGGCTTACACACATCGTAAGTTTCATGCATCGCAGAGAACAGATGTTGGTTATCGATATTTTTTTTGTCTTCACTAAACGACAACAGTAAAGCCTTGTGGCATAGCTGATTTATCAACCTTGGGATGCCTAATGAAGAACGACAAATCGCCTTTTTTTGATTCAAACTAAACAGTTCTGGGCTACCGCCTGATTTCACAATTCGGTTATCAATGTAAGCGAGCATCTAATTCAGGCTGCCCAAGCAACACTATCTGAAGTAACTTCTTATCTTCAGTTTCCAGATTTCCGAACAATCTTAATGTCTCTAGCGCTTCGTCAGAGAGAGCTTGCGCCTCATCAATAATCGCGACCACTCTTAAGCCTGAGTTATGCAGTTCAATCAACTTATGTTGAATGTTATCCACCAGCGTGGCTTCGTTCTCTATCGTAAGCTCAAGCTCAAGCTCTTTGGCGACAGCATGGCGTAAGTCAGTTCCGGACAACACAGGGTTTGGCAAGTAAATTAATGCGGTACAGTCTTTTAGGTGATTGACCAACATCCGGCAAACCATAGTCTTACCGGTGCCTACTTCTCCAGTCACCTTGATGACGCCCTCTCCCATCTCTAACGCCGAAATGACCGTTTGAATCGCCTCAAAATGCGGGGCTAATCCGTAAAAAAAATCGGTATTCGGCGTTAAGGTAAATGGCAGCTGTTCAAAACCAAAATGAGCTTGATACATAGATTCACCCAGCTTAGTGAAGCGCTGTCAATTCAGAAAATAAGCATTTACTCTTCATCAGGGAACCATTGCTGAAGCAAATCACGAGAACGCTCTAACTCAGATTGCCAAGTATTCACACCCACAACGGTCGGTTTAAGCAAGATCACGAGCTCAGTCTTTTGCGTCAGCTGATTTGTATTGCGGAATAAATGCCCCAAAGCTGGGATATCACCTAAGAATGGAACTTTAGAAGTCACATCACTAGTGTTTGATTTCATCAGACCACCAATAACAACCACATCACCATCTCGCGCTCGAATCACCGAATCCGATTCACGAATAGAACTTTTCGCTAAAGGTAGTTCTACAACACCCGTTGTTGAACCGAGGTTGAGCTTTTTAACTTCTTTTTCTACTTCGATAACTGCAGGGTGAACATGCAGGAATACGTTGCCTTTATCGTCAATCTGAGGTGTTACATCTAAAGAGATTCCCGAGAAGAATGGTGTCAACTCCACTTCAGGGGCCACATTGGCATTATCGCCACTACCCACAGCACTTGATAAGTCAGTCACGTAGTATTCATCAGTACCAACTTTGATCACCGCTTTTTGGTTATTAGACGCTGTAACTCGTGGGCTCGATAGAACATTCAAATCACCCTGAGTGTCCATAAAGCTCAATACCGCTTCAAAGCTACCATCTGAGATTGTTACGTTAGTTTGTCCACCGAGCAGAGAGCTGATGGCATCAAGTGGAGGCAGAGTACTTGCAGGACGATCAATCACCACACCGCCGCTACCGATTGATTTAGATAAATTCGACCAACTGAACCCCTGTTGGTAGCCATCACTCAGAGTCACTTCCATGATTTTGGCTTCAAGGATAACTTGGCGCTGCAAACGTTGTTGAGAAACACCCAGGAACTCACGAACCTCTCGAATTTCATCAGGGAATGCACGAACGGTAATCACACTCGCTTGTGGCGTCACGACAACACTTTGCCCATTACCAGAACCAATTAGATGCGCAACCGCAGCCTCAAGTTGTGGCCAGAAATCACTTTCAGAAGTGGTCTCAATCTCAGTACCACCGTTCGAGGTAGAGTTTGAATTATTTGAAGAGTTCGATGAATTCGACGAATTTGAGTCAGAACTTGAAGAGCTCGATGAACTGTTGTCTGAGTTAGAGATAGTACCCGTCGTTATCGTAGTCAATGAGCGACCAGCACGTTTAACCTGTAAGTAGTCAACAGGGATCGTAACCGTACGAAGGCCCGCAGGGTAAACTTGAATCACTTTGCCATGCTTTTCAATATCGTAGCCATACATATCCTGAGCCACAGCCAGCACTTCATCTAGCGTCACATCCGTTAAGTTCAGCGTAAGCTTTCCAGATACGCTTGGATGAATCGCTGCGCTGTATTCTGTGCCTTTCACTAAACTAGCAAAGAAGGTCCTCGCTTCGACACCTTTTGCTTGAATACGAAAACGCTTCACGGTCTCCATTCCCGGAGACATCGCATCGGAATTAAGCTGAGGCATAAGATCATCTTGTACAGACGAAGGCAGCTCATGAAGCGCCTTGCTGTTCGCTTCATTAATAGATTCGTTTAAAGACTCTTTTATCTCAACAGGATCACGATGCCCCATCGAACAGCCGACCAAAGATGACACTAGGATTGCTACTACAAGTTTACGCATGTCTTCACTCAAACCTTAATTATTCTTAATATCTAAAGAGAACATCTCTAATTTCCACTGCTTAGAGCTTCTCTGCAGAGTGACGTATTCTGAATCTATTTTCTTAACTCGATACCCTCTTATCGTCTCCCCTTGAGCAACAATTTCACCATTGAGAATGGCGTAGCAGGGCGTATCCGCTTTACACACGATACTTTCTAAAGACGGTAAACGATAATGAGTTGGCGCTTTCTTCGCCGGCGCTGTTTTTTGTTGAGGCGTCATCCACCCCAGAGGTGCCGTAGGATCTTGCCCAGCCGACGCCAGTGAACTGGCAAACAGTAATGACAACAATAGAGTTCTAACCACCGATAAACTCCTGTCTGGTACCTAGTGTGTAAACCTCAAATACAAGTCGAGCTTTCGGGTATTCTTCTACTGTGTATTCAAATGTACGCCAGTAATAGCTCACAGGAAGAGATTCAAGAGCCTGAAGGTAAGCTGCAATATCAAAGTAACTACCAGTTAACTCCATTCTCACCGGGTGAAGAAAATAACCGGAATATTCACTGGTCTCTTTGTTGTTTGAAATCGCTTCTGGTTTAAGTGACTCCAACGACTTCAACTTCAAACCGTTACCTGCATTAAGTACACTTTCTAGCAGTTGCGACATTTGGGATGGCGAGATCAACCCATCAACCATTTCGGCAAGTTCAAGAGACAGCTCTTGGCTCTCTCGCATCAACTTTTTGTATTCGAGGTTGATCTCTTTATCAGGGTCTTTGTTCAACTTAGCTTGCAGAACAAGTAACTCACCTTGCTGCCTCTGATTTGATTGAGTCAAACTCGTCATCTTGGCATTTTTTGCTTGCAGGTCGAGGTATACCGGCTCTACCAGTAAGGTAAAAAGTAGCATAGAGAGACCAACGAAACCGCACACGAAAAGCAGCCACTTTTCTCTTGGGCTTAATGCAAGAAACTTATCGCTAAGTTGATTCCACTGCTGCATTACTTGCTCTCCCTACGAGTACTTAACTCAAAGGTCACCACATCTTGATCATTACGACCTATTTTCAGTTTTTCAAAAGAACGACCAACAAGATTAAGCTCATTTTTGAATTGGCCAATCCAGTTAGGGACGACATTCGCATTACGAGCTAAGCCACTCATATCTAACGTGTCATGGGTCATATAGATGTGCGAAAGAGAGATGTCATTTCGGCCTAATTGAGCGGCTCTTCTCCGCTTAGATGAGCTTGATTTCCGGATAAATGGTAGAGTGAGTTTCTAGGATTGAGGTTTGTCTAATCTTCAATTTAAAGTAATCAGTATCCCTTACTCCTCGGGCTCTCCGTCTAAGAAGACCTATCGATACATTCCCTGCTTCCACTCGGGCATTCGTCAGCTTATATTTTGCATAGTTGCAGGTCCCAACTCTTCTCTCCCAAAGCGCGTCTGCAAAGTTGATGAGAGATAAGATCCTCGTCTTTTTAGCAAGCTGGCACCACGCATCAAGCGCTGCGATCATCAAGTCAAAATTACGTTCATCCCATAAGGCTTGAAGCTGCTCTTTGAGCATATAAATCGTACAAAGAGTCTTATTGCTTTCCAGTAAATCATCTAGCCTATCTGACTGCTTATCGCTTAATTTCGGCGCATTTTTGAGGAGTAAAAATAGCGTCCCTTTAAGCATTTTCTTCTCGTCATGTGTTCCTTTCCTAAACGCTTTATTACGCTCTTTCCTTATCAGAAGAGAGTAGTTCTGCATAACGTGAAACCGGTCAAAAACGATGTCTGCATTCGGAAGAGCGTTTCTCACTGCTGATTGGTAAGATTGCCCCATATCCATTGATACCGCTTGGATGCCGTCTCTCGTTTGCGGTGATAATTGTTCAAAAAAGTTGATGAGTACGTTTGAAGTCCGCCCATGGTCAACCCAAATAAGTTGTCCTGAAACGAGATCATAAACGACGGTCATATAATCATGGCCTTTAGCCCTGGCGACTTCATCAACGCCAATATGAACAAGGTTGGTCAACTTCTTAGGCTCTAAAGCAGGCAAGGTAGAGAGAAGGAATGCTTTATCGATATTTTTCACGGTTTCCCAGCGTATGTCTAAATGCTTCGACACTGCGTGGATGCTCATATAGCGGCACAGTCCACTAATAAAGTGACAGAACCTCTTTGTATAACGACTCCCCTTATCAACAAAATCAGCCTCTTCAATCAACCTTCGGCCGAGCCTATCCCTTGTCTGAGCCAATTCAATTTCTATAACGCAAGGGCGACCACTGACAGGTAAATCCGACAGGCGACGGTGAACGTAGTGGTCGACGGTGCGCGGAGCTCCAGTCTCAGGATCAACAACTTTACAGCGTCTATCTCGCTTGCACTTGACGAGTACTGAATGAGAGCTTTCTTCAAGCGTTACAGACTGTACGGATTGGCCTTTAAAGTTAAATAGAGCGGAAGATAATAACGACAAACTACAACACTGATATATAAGGTGGGAAGCGATTGTAAATCAATGTGTTAGCGGTTTTATTGTTAGTTTATAGACTCATCTAAGCGGAGAAGAGCCATTGAGCTAAGGAATTCATGACGCCAGAATACCCGACTTGCTGAGATTCGTCGTATTGTCCAACCGCCTTTAGCGCCTCTTTTTTTGCTTGAGTCTCACGTTTGAGACGCTCAACTGCCGCCACTTTCTCAGGGGAGGGTTTATGTTGAGTTAACTTACTATTCAGTTGGTTAACTTGTTTGTTAAGCTGGTTAGAGTCTTGTTGTAACACTGTTAATTCAGTATCTAAATTGGAAGCTTGATAGTTCATGACAAAGTAGCTGCCAAGCAACAACGCACTAACCACTCCCCAACTCGCAGCGACATTTGCTAAAGTAAAATACTCTTTTTTAGGCTTTAAATGCTCAGGGTAAAGGTTGACCGTAAACGTCTCTTTTTCAGCGGCTAATTGCACTAACAAACTTTCAGAGTTTTCGCGCTCACCTTCAACAAGCAAAGAGACCGTTGAGCTCAGTGTATTATTTAATGCACTTTGTAATTCAGCTTCATCCTCTTCATCACAACAGATCTTTAGTTGATGAAGTTGAGTGCCTTTAATTTGAGAAGACAGATAATCAATAGAGCGTTGAAGCTCCAAGGCAAGGCCATCTAATTGCAGAGCACTGGATGCTACTCCAGTTAAAGGGGGTACCACACTACGAATCGTTCTTTGGAAACAAACAGTGTGCTCAACAAACGCACCCAGTTTAAAGTGCGAGTTAGGGCTGCGTTGTAAAAGAATAAAGTTCGACAGTTCACCAGCACTGTAACCCCAAATTTCATCTTCCGGCACCACACCTTTAAGCTCAACTTGCGCCGCGCTTGTAATACTAACCAGCTTATTTAACAGCTTTTTCGGTAATACATACACTTGCAGCTTATTCGAGGTAGGTAAGGCCACCGCACTCGCAGTAATCTCCGTAACTCTCTCAGCAACAAGGTCTTTGAGCAGAAATGGTAAGGCAACCGACCATTCGCTTTCTGGAATGTCGGGCTTATCAAGCTGATAGGTCTGGTAATAGTTGGCACAAACAATCAGTTGAAGGCTATTACTGGTAAACGCCTCACTATTCAGCGACTTTTTCAGCGCGCTTTCCCAATCTCCATTAACGAAAGGAATACTGGTTACTTGGGATTCTGGCTCTGTCGATGAAATATAGGCAGCATCGTTACCCAGCATGACAACTTGAGTGTTGCCATTACTTTTGCTTGGCTTTAATTTGTCTACAATCGCTTTAAAATTCATACTTAGCTACTACTCTTACGCCACCGATTTCTTCGACCAACTTTTACTACAGACTCAGCTTTCACGGGCTTTGAGCCTTTATTAGGTAAAGGGATAATTTGTTGTTCTTCGTCGAAATACCTTCCCTGATAGCCGTTAATACCTAACTCTATCAAGGTGTTCTTTTCTTGTTTTGTCTCGACCCCCACCGCAATAACTTGAGTTGGAGAGTCACCACACGCCCCGATTAAACTGCGGACGAACAGCTGGTTTTCATGTCTTTGGTCGATTTTCTTAATTAAGCTTCGATGAAGCTTTATATAGTTAACCTTCAAATCCTTAATGTAGTGAGTGCTGACAATAGTTCGCCCAGCTTGGCCAACAATCACTTTACACCCAAGTCCTCGCAGCATCTTTGCCACCGGTCTCATATAATCAAGATGAGCGATAAGGTGCCCCTCTGGAAACTCAAAAGCCAGTTGTGAACGATGCTGTGCAGAAAGTTGCAACAACTCACTTCTGAACCATTTGAAGTGCTGCTTACTAGCAAAAGGGGTAACATTGAGGTTCACTGAATAATGAATAGGTTGAGTCGATTCTTTCAGTGACTTCAACAACACCCTCAACACCGATTGATCCATTTGAGCTTGGTAACCCACTTGCTCCACCGCAGGCATGAAGCGAGAAGACTTCAATAAACCTTTCTCAGGATCCTGAATTCTAGTGAATATTTCTCTATGCAATTCATTAGCTTGACCTAATTCAGACATAAGATAACACCGCTGAGCAAATATTACTAAATTATCAGGAAGCAGTGCTGTATCAAGTAGTGTTCTCCAGCGAACACTGCCTCTATCGAGCTCATTTTTATTTTGTTTAGGGAAACGACTCCAGTTATTAATGCGCTCCAATTGCGCACTTTTTAATGCGGTTTCCGTTTCATCCATGATCTGACTATGACGTTCACCTTCGGTGTACATGGTCACGCCGATATGGCACCAATTATCCGACTCTAGAGGCTCTGGTGGTGTTAGCTTATCAAGTTGTCTTAAACACTGAGCCGCCAGCGTCGCAATATCTTTGGCACCTTGGTGCGGGATAAATACAGCAAAGTCGGCTTCATAATAACGAGAGAAAATAACATCTGGGTAACGCTGTACGATATTCGATAATACTTCGCCAACCTCAATAATAAAGTTATCTGTAACTTGCTTATCATTATCATCGCGTACCTGTTCCCACTCATCGATACGTATTAACAGCACACCACCACGCGCACCACTTTCATGTAGTGCCGATTCAAGCTTGTTATCGAATAGTACTCTGTTGGCGGTGCCTGTGAGTTTATCTAAGAAGGTATGAGTACGAATAAAGGTATCGAAGCGACTACGCTCTTGCCGAGCGTCTTTTAACTCTTCAATAAGAACATCAAGAGCTTCACTCGCGGTAAAAGGCCACTCTCGCTCATCACCTTTGGCATGAGCTTCAACCTGACCAGCTAGAATCATTCTTCCACGCTCTTCCAGCATTTCAGAGCCCATTAACTGTTCTTTTAGCCATCGAACGCCACGAGCTAAACAGAAAATGATCAAAGCGACCGCTAAAGTAATCGACCACATTGCTTCCAATGAGTAGCTGTATCCAATGTAAGGAGGCAGAGCCTTAAACTCAATTCGATAACCGGTATTTCGCTCCAATACAAAGCTCTTTTCATAAAGGCGGCTAGGATCAATCTGTGGGGAGGTATCTTTGAAGCGATAAACAATGCCAGTCTTATTCGAGAGTTTCATCTCAACAATGTTGCTTGCTTGCAACATCTTAGGCATCCAACGTTGCATTGAATATGCAGCATCAGGGTCTTCCATTTCCTTATCTACAACGTCGACAATACCCACCAAATAATGGTCTAAATACTCTTGTCCGATACGTTTAAATGAGAGGGTGCCACCGATAAAAAGAATGAACATCGCACTGATAACTATCACGGTGACAAATGCGACCAATCGGGTGCTCAATTTTAGTGTGGGGGTATATCTCATGAATAACGAAATCCTTTTCAACTCACATTATACCGTATTGCTACTTATACTATAAATTGACGTTGTAAATAAAGCGTTAAGAATTCTAGGTAACAAAAAGCCGCGATAATCGCGGCTCTTTCCAAATTAATACTGTCTTTATAATATATTAAAAACAGGGCTTAAAATGGGATGTCATCATCAAAATCCATCGGTGGCTCATTATATTGAGGTTGAGCCTGCTGAGGAGCTTGTTGAGGTGCTTTCGGCTGCTGCTGAGCTGGAGCACTGTATTGTTGCTGTTGTGGTTGCTGAGGTTGACCCCAACCACCTTGCTGTTGTTGGCCACCCATGCCGCCTTGAGCTGGTGCGCCACCTTGAGCACGACCGCCAAGCATTTGCATAACGCCGTTAAAGCCTTGAACTACAACTTCCGTTGTGTAGCGATCTTGACCGCTTTGATCTTGCCATTTACGAGTTTGAAGTTGACCTTCAATATAAACTTGAGAACCTTTACGTAGGTACTCACCAGCAACTTCAGCTAGCTTGCCAAACAGAGCAACGCGGTGCCACTCTGTTTTTTCACGCTGTTCGCCAGTTGCTTTATCACGCCATGACTCTGACGTTGCAATGGTAATGTTCGCTACTGCGCCGCCATTTGGCATGTAACGAATTTCTGGGTCATTACCTAGGTTACCCACTAATATAACTTTGTTAACTCCACGGCTAGCCATGATTTGCTCCGTCTAAATTCATAGTCTCAGAAAATTTTAGCGCACAAGAATAGCATGCTTTTCTGCTGTGATAAATCGCATTCCTATTCTCTCCTCACGACAAAGAATAAAAACGTAACAAATCATGATATTCAGAGCGATGTTGCTTTTTTCTCCACTTACAAACCACTCATTTACTTTGGGAATTGATATTCAACGCAAGTTACAACGATGATGCTAGAGAAGCCAAAGTCGGCATGACAACGTGAATACCCATCCCTCTTAAACAGGACGTTTCAATGAGAAAGTCTCGATACGCTCGCACTTTACACTTTATGTGCATCGACCCAAGTGATACTTACATACATGTAAAAGAGATAGAAAAACACCTATCTATCATCTTGTATAAGATGACGCCTGACGACTTAATGTTGGTAGACAGAAAGCAGAGTAATCGTATTCTTCTTGTCGACTATAAAGAAGTACCAAAGCTATTGGCTATCTGCCCTAATTTGACAGTAATGTGGAAGAATAATGAGATCATTTTGTTTAATGTCCCACAGCAACTGCCGACCTCAGAGCTTTTGACTTATGGTGTATTAAAAGGACTGTTTTATAACACCGATAAAAAAGACAAGATTGCTCATGGTTTACAAGAGGTAATCGATGGCGATAACTGGCTGCCAAGAAAGGTCACCAACCAACTGCTGTTTTACTACCGTAATATGGTCAATACCAACACAACGCCTACCAATGTTGATCTCACCATTCGCGAGATTCAGGTCATTCGTTGCCTCCAATCAGGCTCATCGAACACACAAATAGCCGATGACCTCTTTATCAGTGAGTTCACCGTGAAGTCTCACCTCTATCAGATATTCCGCAAGCTGGCGGTAAAAAATAGAGTCCAAGCGATCGCATGGGCCAACCAGAACTTGCTTGCATAATTGATCCACTTCTTAAAGTGACGATAATTTTGAGGGAAGCTCTGGTTAGCCATACGGATTGTTGCTGAATTTTCGACAAAATTTGTGCTAGAGTTGCCCTCAGAAATATCAACCACTCTGGTTGAATCGATAATTATTATAGATAAAGGGTCTTACGATGATCAAAAAGTGCCTTTTCCCGGCAGCAGGCTACGGTACACGCTTCTTACCAGCAACCAAATCAATGCCGAAAGAAATGATGCCAGTAGTAAACAAACCACTGATTGAATACGGCGTTGAAGAAGCAATCGAAGCCGGTATGGACGGAATGTGTATCGTAACGGGCCGTGGTAAGCACTCAATCATGGATCACTTCGACAAGAACTACGAACTTGAACATCAGATCAGTGGTACGAATAAAGAAGACCTACTGATTAATATCCGTGAAACGATTGAAGCTGCGAACTTCACTTATATCCGTCAACGCGAAATGAAAGGCCTAGGTCACGCTATTTTGACTGGTCGCGAGCTTGTAGGCGACGAACCATTCGCAGTGGTACTGGCCGATGACCTATGTGTGAATGAGCAACAAGGCGTGTTGGCACAAATGGTTGCCCTATACAAACAGTTCCGCTGTTCTATCGTTGCAGTTCAAGAAGTACCTGAAGAAGAGACGCATAAGTACGGTGTTATCTCAGGTGAATTGATCAAAGACGATTTGTTCCGTGTTGATGACATGGTGGAAAAGCCAGAGCAAGGCACAGCACCAAGCAACCTAGCGATCATTGGCCGTTACATCCTGACTCCAGATATCTTCGAATTGATCGAACAAACGGAACCAGGTAAAGGTGGTGAGATCCAAATCACCGATGCACTGCTTAAACAAGCAAAAGCAGGTTGTGTATTGGCATACAAATTTAAAGGCCAGCGTTTTGACTGCGGTAGCGTAGAAGGCTACATCGAAGCAACAAACTACTGCTTTGAAAACCTATACAAGAAAGACCAGCAGCAAGTTGAGTTAGGCAAACACTCAACACAGAAAGAAGCATAACTGCTTACTGGTAAGTAACAATTCACACAATGTAATGGGCGGCTCTTGGAGTCGCCCTTTTTAATTACTGTTTTTTTATCCAGTAAAACTTTGCACAAATCTCACTCTATGTAATACTTTAGCCACTAAAAATTACATGGTCTGTTGAGATGGATAAAATAGAAATTAGAGGCGCTCGTACGCATAACCTCAAAGACGTAAACCTTACCATCCCTCGTGATAAGCTGATTGTTATCACAGGTCTTTCTGGTTCAGGTAAGTCATCACTTGCGTTTGATACCCTCTACGCAGAAGGGCAACGCCGTTATGTTGAGTCTTTGTCTGCCTATGCTCGTCAATTTCTATCCCTTATGGAAAAGCCTGATGTCGACCACATCGAAGGCTTATCTCCCGCCATCTCGATAGAACAGAAATCGACGTCTCACAACCCTCGTTCAACGGTTGGTACCATCACTGAAGTCTATGATTACCTGAGGCTTCTTTACGCACGAGTCGGGGAACCTCGCTGTCCAGAACACAACACAACACTTGCCGCACAAACCATCAGCCAAATGGTGGATAAGGTACTTGAACTACCTGTTGGATCAAAGATGATGCTGTTAGCACCAATCGTTAAAGAGCGTAAAGGTGAGCACGTAAAAACACTGGAAAACTTAGCGGCTCAGGGCTTTATTCGAGCACGTATTGATGGTGAAACCTGTGATTTATCCGATCCACCAGCACTTGAACTGCACAAGAAACACACTATAGAAGTAGTGGTTGACCGATTTAAGGTACGCCCTGATCTTCAACAACGCTTAGCCGAATCTTTCGAGACCACATTAGAGCTCTCCGGAGGTATTGCTGTCGTTGGTTGGATGGATGAAACAGACCAAGAAGAGATCGTATTCTCTGCTAACTTCGCTTGCCCTAAGTGTGGTTACAGCATGCAAGAGCTTGAACCTCGCCTATTCTCATTCAACAACCCAGCTGGTGCGTGTGGTACATGTGATGGCCTTGGAGTTCAGCAGTACTTTGATCCAAGCCGAGTGATCTTAGATGAGAATCTAAGTATTGCAGATGGAGCCATTAAGGGCTGGGATCAAAAGAACTACTACTATTTCCAGATGCTAACATCGCTCTCTGAGCATTATGGTTTCGATCTGTTTGCACCCTTTAATTCTCTCCCAAAGAAGACTCAAGAGATTATTCTTAAAGGTTCAGGTCGTACTGAAGTTGAATTCAAATACATCAATGATCGTGGTGATATTCGAGTCAAACGTCACCCATTTGAAGGTATTTTGAATACGCTAGAGCGCCGCTATCGTGATACAGAATCAAGCGCAGTCCGTGAAGACCTTGCTAAATACATCTCAACGAAATCCTGCTCTAGCTGTGATGGTACTCGTTTAAGATTAGAGGCTCGCAATGTCTTCATTGGCGATACAACTTTGCCTGAAATTGTTGAACTGAGCATTGCTGACGCACTACAGTTTTTCCAAGAATTGAAGTTAGACGGTCAACGTGGGCAAATCGCCGATAAGGTGATGAAAGAGATTAATGATCGCCTGCACTTCTTGGTTAATGTCGGCTTGAACTACCTCAACCTGTCACGCAGTGCTGAAACCCTATCTGGTGGTGAGGCTCAGCGAATTCGACTCGCAAGTCAGATCGGTGCTGGCCTGGTAGGTGTTATGTATGTATTGGATGAACCATCGATTGGCCTCCACCAGCGTGATAATGAACGCCTACTGCAAACCTTGATTCATCTGAGAGACTTAGGCAACACAGTGCTTGTCGTTGAGCATGATGAAGACGCCATTCGATGTGCAGATCATGTGATCGATATCGGCCCTGGTGCTGGTGTGCACGGCGGCCACGTCGTCGCAGAAGGCACTATGCAAGATATCATCGACAATCCAAATTCGTTGACTGGTCAGTACTTAAGCGGCGTTAAAGAAATTGAAGTACCAAAACAACGAACACCAATCGACAAGAAAAAAGTCGTCGAGATCATTGGGGCTACCGGTAATAACCTGAAAAATGTCACCGCGACTATCCCAGTAGGCCTATTCAGTTGTATTACAGGTGTATCGGGGTCAGGTAAGTCAACGTTGATTAATGATACCTTCTTTAAAATTGCTCACACCCAACTCAACGGTGCAACGACAGCAGTACCTGCACCACATAAGAAAATTAAAGGATTAGAGCATTTCGATAAGGTCATCGATATTGACCAAAGCCCTATCGGTCGAACGCCAAGATCAAATCCTGCAACCTATACAGGGATCTTCACACCTATTCGTGAGTTATTTGCGGGTACACAGGAGTCTCGTTCGCGCGGTTACAAACCGGGGCGCTTCAGCTTTAACGTGCGTGGCGGACGTTGTGAAGCTTGTCAGGGCGACGGTGTTATCAAGGTCGAAATGCACTTCTTACCGGACGTTTATGTACCTTGTGATGTGTGTAAGGGCAAACGCTACAACCGTGAAACACTAGAAGTTCGGTATAAGGGCAAAACCATAGATGAAGTACTGGAAATGACCGTAGAAGACGCACGTGAGTTCTTTAATCCGGTTCCAGTGATTGCACGTAAACTGCAAACGCTTATGGATGTAGGCCTTTCTTATATCCGCCTAGGGCAAGCCGCGACGACCCTATCTGGTGGTGAGGCTCAACGTGTTAAATTGGCACGTGAATTGTCGAAGCGAGATACAGGAAAGACGTTATACATTCTGGATGAACCAACAACCGGCCTTCACTTCCACGATATCCAACAGCTATTAACCGTATTACATCGCCTACGTGATCACGGTAATACCGTTGTGGTAATTGAACACAACTTGGATGTCGTTAAAACTGCAGACTGGATACTCGATCTCGGCCCTGAGGGTGGTCAAGGTGGTGGTGAAATTGTTGCAGAAGGCACACCAGAAGATGTGGCACTAGTCGAAGGTTCACATACAGCACGCTTCCTTAAGCCTATGTTAAATTTGAACTAGGTGTAAAATAGCGTCCTGCGGGCGGACAGAAAAATGTTAAAGTAACGGAGCTTGTTTCAAAAGGAACAAGCTCCGTTTTTATAAGGTTAGGGATTTATGGCAACAATACACACTAGCGGAACCCAGCTAGAGCATCAGGTCACTCAGCTACCTCTCAACAAAGCATTCCTTGCTTCATTAGCTGTTGTGTTCTTACTCGCCATGCATTTTTTCATGCCTAACCCAGGTGGTTCGGGCCTTGCT
This sequence comes from Vibrionales bacterium SWAT-3, assembly GCA_000169995.1. GTDB lineage: Bacteria > Pseudomonadota > Gammaproteobacteria > Enterobacterales > Vibrionaceae > Vibrio. The sequence continues at coordinate 54,585 of AAZW01000024.1, forward strand.
CTATCCTTTAATCCGACGACTTGGCTGGCTCTAAGCTTCACTTTAGCGATTGGCTTTTATCAACTAGCGACCAATCGAGTACTCAAGTATTCCAAGTTAACCATAGGTTTGCTGATAAGCTGCGTGATACTCACATTGCCTATTCTATACAGCAATGCTTCGCCGCAAGGGGCTTCAGGCCGATTACTTGGGTTATGGGCTGGCTTTGCCTTATTCGTGGTTCTTCAACAATTCAAATTCAGTAATAAACATAAACAACGCATGCTGTGGTTCATCGTACTTGCTGTCGTCATACAGGCATTGTTTGGCTATGTGCAATATTTTGTGCTGGAGCCTGGTAACCTATTTGGTTACAACACTAAAGCCAATCGTCCTTATGGAATCTTCCAACAACCTAACGTGATGGCGAGCTTTTTAGCGACGGGTTTTATCCTTTCTGCTTACCTATTAGCGAGGCAGCCAGCCAAGTACAACCACAAGATTAGTGAATCATTTTTACTCTACCTAACACCAACGTTAACGGTACCACTGCTGATCATCATCGCATCACGCACAGGTTGGTTAGCAGCACTCATTGGGTTCTTGTGTATTCTGCCCTACTTATACAGATTCTCGACCAAGAAACGCTTCTATGGATGGTGTGCATCCGTTGCTGTCGGTATTGTGGTTGCATTTACGGTAATCAGCCTTAGCGCGACAGATAGCCTAGCAAGTAAAAGAACCAATCTAGAAAGCCCTCGCGCTTACACCTTCCCGCAAACATTAGACATGCTGGTAGAGAAACCATTTACTGGTTACGGCTACGGAAAATTTGAATCAGAGTACACTCTGTATACCGCTCGTCAGCACCAACTCAATTCAAACTATCATCCGGGGCTTCCGGCAATGGATCACCCCCACAATGAGTTTCTATTCTGGGGAGTTGAGGGCGGTATTGTACCTATCATAGGAATATTGATTGCCGCAGTATTAGTATTGTCCCGTATCTCGAGCTCAGCGAAAGGAACACGCTTAGCTTTACTGGCGCTATTCATACCGATACTTTTACACTCTCAGCTAGAGTACCCGTTCTATCACTCAGCGATACACTGGATAACCTTTATCATATTGATTTATTGGGTCGACCAGCGCGCTTCGCGTCACTATCAACAGCCGTTCAGCATCATCAGTAAAACACTATTTAGAGTGACCAGCTTAGTGCTACCAATTGTGGTGAGTGTTTACATGTTGAGCGCACTGCATACCAACTATGTACTGACCAAATTTGAGCTATCTAAACCTAAAAACCCAGATATTCTCAAACAAGTCACCAACCCTGTGGTTTGGAAAGATCGCTACGATTGGGATATATACAGCACCTACCTAAACATTGGTCTATATAGAGGCGATCCTAGCCTTATTCAGCTTTACGTAGATTGGTCACTAAAGATTATAAAGAGTAAACCAAGACCAGCGCTCTACAGTAACCTAATCCTTGCTTACCAGGGGTTAGGGGAAGAGAGCAAAGCGGAACAAATCCGTAGTGAAGCAAAGTTTTTATTTCCTGACAGAGACTTTTCACAGGTTCAATACAAAAAAGTATCCCAAGCAGAAAACAACGTCTCATCGGCAGAGTAATTAGGCACTAGCGAGATATGACTTTCGCATCTCACCTTTAGATCAAACACAAAAAAGCGCACGAGGATCGTGCGCTTTTCTTTGAAAATAATCTGATTTGACTATTTAAGTACGTCTTGCAGCGCTTTAAGACACAACGCGACATTCTCTTTGCGAGCACCGTAGCCCATCAAGCCAATACGCCATGCCTTACCAGCCAAAGAACCAAGGCCAGCACCAATCTCAAGGTTATACTCTTCTATAAGCTGCGATCTGACTTTCGCTTCATCGATTCCTTCAGGGAAGTAAAGAGCATTAAGTTGTGGTAAACGGCTCTCCTCATCAACAACAAATTTCAGTCCTAATGCTTCCACGCCCTCTTTCAACTCTTGATGCATAGCGTGATGGCGAGACCAAGCATTATCCAAGCCTTCATTTTTCAATAGCACGAGAGACTCATGCAGCGCGTAAAGACTATTGACTGGTGCAGTATGGTGATAACTACGCTTGCCTTCTCCGCTCCAGTAACCTAATACTAGGCTCTGATCCAAGAACCAGCTTTGTACCGGTGACTGACGCGCTTTCATTTTATCAACAGCACGCAGAGAGAAAGTCACTGGTGATAAACCAGGAGCACAAGACAAGCACTTCTGACTACCAGAATAAACCGCATCGAGCTGCCATTCGTCCACTAACAGTGGAACACCACCCAGTGAGGTTACAGCATCAACAATCGTCAATGCATCGAACTGTCGGGCAACAGCAGAGATAGCTTGAGCATCCGATAGCGCACCAGTAGAGGTCTCAGCATGCACAAACGCAACCGCAACAGCATCTGGATTTTCTGATAATGCTTGCTGTACCTTTTCGACAGATACAGGCTTACCCCATTCGTCATCAACAAGAATTGCCTCGCCACCGCAGCGCACCACGTTTTCTCGCATACGTTCACCAAACACGCCATTGCGACAGACGATGATCTTTTCTCCGGGTTCAATCAAGTTAACAAAACAAGTTTCCATACCAGCACTTCCTGGTGCTGATACAGCAATCGTAAACTCATTCTCTGTCTGAAAGGCATACTTAAGAAGTTGTTTAACCTCATCCATCATTGCAATAAAAAGTGGATCGAGGTGACCTATGGTTGGACGACTCAAAGCTTGCAGTACTTGAGGTGAGATATCAGAGGGTCCAGGCCCCATTAACGTTCGATGTGGTGGATAAAAGCTAAGGGCGGGATCGAACTTTAACCATTGAAAATAATGGATTTATTTTACAGGGAACTTTTTTAGATAATCACGATCTGATCATGAAGTAAAAAAACATGAGAAATTCGCACATGATTATCATTGAGCAACTTAAAAAAGTGAAAGATACCCGTTCGCACATCAATCAAGTTTATCCTGTTATGGAAGTCGCTTTCGTGGTCATAACAGCCATGATTTGTGGTCAAAATAAATGGACAGAGATTAAGGATTTCGGTGAAGGAAATATCGAGTGGTTACGTGAGTATTTCCCCTACGAAAATGGTCTTCCCACTCGACATAATATAGCTGCGATCATGAGATCCGTTGTGCCAGAGACGCTATTGGAAGCTATGGTGGGCTGGGTCAATTTGCACAGAGAGAAGCATGCTCAGCCTATAATCAGTGTTGATGGGAAGGTTCTAAAAGGGGCAAAAGCAAGCAAACAACAGCACCCCCTCTATATGGTTTCGGCATTTGATGTAGACGAGGGTTTGACTCTCACACACCAACCTTGTGACGGCAAAGGTATGGAGCTGCTAGCAATAAGAAACATGCTAGACGCTTTAGATATCAAAGGATGTTTATTAACTGCTGATGCCCTGCATTGTCAGGTTGAAACACTGAATAAAGTAGTTGATAAAGGTGGAGATATCCTAGTACAAGTTAAACTGAATCAACCAAGTTTATTAGCAGAAATTGATGTGCAATTCCAAGACTATTGGGCTTTGCCTGAAGATAAACAGGAATCATACATCACGGAAGAGAAAGGGCATGGTAGAAAAGAGGTTCGTGAGGTTTACGTGCTTCCTGCAGCCTTCAGCGAAGCACTCAGACAGAAGTGGTGTCTCGTAAAAAGCATTGTTGCAGTGGTAAGAGATAGGAGTGTCAAAGGGAAAGGAAGTTATGAAACCTCGTACTATATTTGCACAGACCATTTATCTTTAGAGTTAGCCTTAAAGGCAACAAGAAAGCATTGGCATATTGAGAATCAGCAGCACTGGGCGTTGGACGTAATTTTCAAAGAAGACGAGCAGCGAATTTACGCTGGGGATTCAGCGTTGAATATGGCTTGTTGTCGTCGCTTTGTGCAGAACCTATTTAGAAAATCAGAGGGTAACTTGTCTGTACCAAGAAAGATGAACCAAGCCGCATGGAATAAAGATTACAGGGAAAAAGTTCTTTTTACATCAGATTAACAAAGTATATTCGCGCCCTTGATAAAAGCTATCGATAGTAGAAGTATTTGTTAAGTTAGACATGTAAATCCCTTACGTTAATGGTGTTGATATTCCACCCTAAAGCAAATCGAACATGTCAGCAATTAGCCTTAGGTCTTGAGGTCAAACCACTGTCACATAATTGTTAAAATTATTTTTAAATTATCTCAAGTTACCAATTGACATTGTGAGCGCAAACACGTTCAATGAAATGGCTATCTAGCAGAAGAGGAGCACTGCCCAGGCAGGTGTTTTGTGGAACCGCATTTCCAATACAAAGCATTTATGGGGAGCAGTGCCGAGATAATAAAAGGATGCAGGACCTTTATTATCGGTTGAGCGGGCTGAATCCCGGCAACTGTCACCATTTCTATATGGTGAAGAGCTTCTGAGGTTACTATTCACATAATTCCTCTCTTTTTGCTCTAAAACTCTCTTCGAAAAACATTGGACGTTGGATTACCCAACCGTAATTTTATTTTAGGAAGTCGTGGGAGATATATCGTGAGTGCATCTAATGTAGCTGGTTCTTTTAATGTCGCTAAGTTTGGTGGTACAAGTGTTGCCAACTTTGAAGCAATGAGCCGTTGTGCTGCCATTATTGAAAACAACTCAAATACCAAGTTAGTCGTAAGTTCTGCGTGTTCAGGTGTAACCAATTTACTTGTAGAACTGGCAAATGGTGTTCAAGACAAAGCTCGCCGTCAGGAAGTGATGGTCCAGTTGACGGACATCCACAATGCAATTCTTGACCAGCTTGCTGATCCAATCGCCATCGAAAAAGAAGTTCACTCCATTCTTGATGACATTGCGAGCGCTGCTGAGGCTGCATCATTTCAAACAAGCACTAAGCTAACCGATCACTTAGTCGCGTGCGGTGAGTTGATGTCGACACACCTTCTTGCTCAAATACTTCGTGAACGCGGTACACCGGCGGTTCGTTTCGATATCAGGGAAGTAATGCGCACCAATGATGACTTCGGAAAAGCAGAACCTCAGCTTGAAGATATTTCAGTATTAGCGAACGAGAAACTGATTCCACTGTGCCAACAACAAGTTGTAGTCACACAAGGCTTTATTGGTGCAGATAGTAACGGTAATACAACAACCTTAGGTCGTGGTGGTAGTGATTACTCTGCAGCGCTTATTGCAGAGTCAGTGCAAGCGATTGGCTTAGAAATTTGGACGGATGTTCCTGGCATCTACACCACCGACCCTCGTATTGCACCTAAGGCTTCTCCAATCCCAGAAATCAGCTTCAGTGAAGCCTCTGAGATGGCAAACTTTGGAGCGAAGATCCTGCACCCATCGACGCTAGTGCCTGCATTACGTCACCAAATTCCGGTGTTTGTCGGCTCTTCAAAAGCACCAGAACTAGGTGGAACTTGGATCCGTCAACAGGTGGAAAGCTCTCCACTGTTCAGAGCCCTCGCCCTTCGCTGCAATCAAACCATGGTTACGCTTCGTAGCGCGAATATGTTCCATGCTTACGGTTTCCTTGCGAAAGTATTCGAGATCCTCGCTAAACATAAGATCTCTGTCGATCTTATCACCACCTCAGAGATCAGTGTTTCACTTACCCTAGATCAAACTGATACATCTGGTGGAGCACCTGAGTTACCAGAAGCAGCACGTCTTGAGCTAGAAGAACTTTGTTCAGTCGATGTGGAACATGACCTGTGTTTAGTGGCATTGATTGGTAATAACATGAGTGAAAGCAAAGGCTACGCTAAGCAAGTATTCAGCACCCTTGAAGATTTCAACTTGCGCATGATTTGTTACGGAGCAAGCCCTCATAACTTATGCTTCCTGCTCAATGAGTCAGTCTCTAAACAGGCGATTCAAAAGCTGCATCAAGAGCTATTCGAATAAGGCGATAGTGAATTAATAAGAGTTCAACGCTCAAAGTACAGATACAAAAAGGGTTGCAATTAAGCAACCCTTTCTATTTCTAGTTTTACGAATCACTCGCTGATTTAATAACTAGTTAATATTTGGACCTAGCCACTTCTCAGCTTCCAACATATCCCAACCCTTACGGTCAGCATAGCTGTCTACTTGATCCTGTTGAATCTGAGCAATCGCAAAGTATCGAGAATCAGGGTGAGAGAAGTACATCCCAGAAACTGAAGCACCAGGCCACATCGCGTAGCTGGACGTCAGTGACATATCGATGGTCTTCTCAACATCCATCAACTCCCACAACGTGCCCTTCTCTGTATGCTCAGGGCAAGCAGGATAACCAGGAGCAGGACGAATACCTTGGTATTTCTCTCGAATCAGATCATCGTTAGATAAGTCTTCATCTGGAGCATAACCCCAAATGTCCTTTCGCACCTCTTGGTGTAGGTATTCAGCAAACGCTTCAGCTAGTCGATCAGCCACAGCCTGAATCATGATGGCATTGTAGTCATCACCATTGGCCTTGTATTCATCCGCTAACTCACGCTCACCAATACCACCTGTCACTGCAAAGCCACCAATCCAGTCCGCTTTACCGCTTTCTTTTGGAGCAATGTAATCTGACAAACAGTAGTTAAAGCCTTTAGGCTTCTCAGTCTGTTGGCGAAGGTTATGTAGAACTTTGAGAACCTCAGTACGAGACTCATCGGTATACACCTCAATATCATCACCCACACTGTTGGCTGGGAACATCGCACACATACCACGGGCTTCAAGTAGCTTTTCTTTCTCTACACGATCCAGTAACTCGTTCGCATCTTTGAACAAACGTTTTGCCTCTTCGCCCACTTCTTCATGGTCAAGAATAGCTGGGTACTTACCGACCAATGACCATGTCATGAAGAATGGTGTCCAGTCGATGTAGTTGCGCAGTGTTGCCACATCAAAATCATTGAATACATGCACACCCGGTTTAGCTGGTGCTGGCGGAGTATATGCGTCCCAATCAATCGCCACTTTATTTGCACGAGCTTGCTCTAGTGTCACTGGCTTAGTGCGAGGCTTCTTACGATTATGCTGATCGCGAACGCGCTCGTAATCTAAGTCCAACTTCTCAACGAAGGCAGGTTTTAGCTCTTCAGAAAGTAGTGAGGTACATACGCCAACTGCACGAGAAGCGTTATTAACGTAGACCACCGGTTCTGAGTAATTCTGTTCAATTTTAACAGCAGTATGCGCCTTGGATGTCGTAGCACCACCAATCAATAGTGGTAACTTAAAGCCTTGTCGTTCCATTTCTTTGGCAACATGCACCATTTCATCAAGGGATGGAGTAATCAGGCCAGAAAGACCAATAATATCGACGTTTTCTTCTTTCGCGACTTTGAGAATTTTTTCACATGAAACCATCACACCCAGATCGATGATGTCATAGTTATTACACTGAAGAACGACGCCAACAATGTTCTTACCAATATCATGAACATCGCCCTTCACTGTCGCGAGAAGGATCTTACCGTTACTCGCACCAACTTCTTTGGATGCATTAATGAACGGCTCCAAGTGGGCTACAGCTTGCTTCATTACACGGGCCGATTTAACAACTTGAGGGAGGAACATCTTACCTGCACCAAACAAATCGCCGACCACGTTCATGCCGTCCATTAACGGACCTTCAATTACCTCAATAGGACGAGTTGAATTGACACGCGCTTCTTCAGTATCTTCAACGATGAAGTCAGTAATACCTTTGACTAAAGAGTGCTCTAAACGCTTCTCTACAGGCCAAGTACGCCACTCAAGTGCTGATTTATCCTCTACTTTACCAACCGCTCGTTCTAGATACTCGGTTGCCATATCAAGCAAACGTTCCGTCGAATCATCACGACGGTTTAGTACAACATCTTCAACAGCATCACGCAGATCTTCTGGCACGTTATCGTAAATTTCCAGCTGACCAGCGTTTACGATGCCCATATCCATACCATTTTTAAAACAGTGGTATAAGAATACAGCGTGGATTGCCTCACGAACGTAGTTATTACCTCGGAATGAGAATGACACGTTCGATACCCCCCCCCCCCCCCGAGATCATCGCATGAGGTAGGTCGCGCTTGATATCGCCTACCGCTTCAATGAAATCAACCGCATAGTTGTTATGCTCTTCAATACCAGTCGCAACCGCGAAGATGTTTGGGTCAAAAATAATGTCTTCAGGTGGGAAGCCAACCTCATCAACAAGAATGTTGTAAGCATTGGTACAGATCTCGACTTTACGTTCACGTGTATCTGCCTGACCGACTTCATCGAACGCCATCACGATGACGGCAGCACCATAGCGGCGAACCAACTTCGCTTGCTCGACGAACTTATCTTTGCCTTCTTTTAGAGAAATGGAGTTAACGATGCCTTTACCCTGAATACATTTCAGGCCGGCTTCAATAACCTCCCATTTTGATGAATCGACCATCACTGGGACTTTTGAAATCTCTGGCTCAGAGGCACATAGATTAAGGAATTTAACCATACACGCTTCAGCGTCTAGCATTCCTTCATCCATGTTGATATCGATGATCTGTGCACCATTTTCGACTTGTTCACGAGCAACACTCAATGCCTCATCGTAAAGCTCTTCTTTGATCAAGCGTTTGAAGCGTGCAGAACCGGTCACGTTCGTTCGCTCCCCCACGTTTACAAACAGAGACTCTTTAGCAATGGTCAGAGGTTCTAAACCGGATAAACGACAAGAGACAGGTAGGTCCGGCAATTGGCGAGGAGTTACACCTTCAACCGCTTCTGCCATTTGGCGAATATGTTCTGGCGTAGTACCACAACAGCCACCAATCAGGTTCAAGAAACCACTTTCAGCCCACTCTTTAACGTGTTCAGCCATGTCTTCCGGTGAAAGGTCATACTCGCCAAATGCGTTAGGTAAGCCAGCGTTAGGGTGAGCAGAAACATAACTCTCTGAGATACGAGACATCTCGCCAACATACTCACGCAGCTCATCAGGGCCTAATGCGCAGTTCAAACCAAACGAGATAGGCTTAACGTGACGAAGGGCGTTATAGAAAGCTTCCGTCGTCTGCCCTGAAAGCGTACGACCTGATGCATCAGTAATGGTGCCGGAGATCATGACCGGTAAAGTGATGCCTACTTCTTCGAAAACAGATTCCACTGCAAAAGCACACGCTTTAGCATTGAGTGTATCGAAGATGGTTTCGATAAGAATAAGGTCTGAGCCACCTTTGATCAGCGCGCGAGTCGATTCAGAGTAGGCCTCGACTAACTCATCAAAACTCACATTACGATACCCCGGATCATTAACATCTGGAGAGATAGAACAAGTACGGTTTGTTGGGCCTAAGACGCCGGCAACGAAACGAGGTTTTTCAGGAGTCTTTGCAGTCCATTCGTCAGCGGCTTCTCGTGCTAACTTGGCTGCTGCAAAGTTAATTTCTTCACTAAGGCTTTCCATATCGTAGTCGGCCATAGCAATGGTTGTAGCGTTAAAAGTATTGGTTTCAAGGATGTCTGCCCCAGCTTCCAAATATTGCGAATGAATATCTTTGATAAGCTTAGGTTGTGTAAGTACCAAAAGGTCATTGTTACCCTTTAAGTCACTATGCCAATCCGCAAAGCGTTCACCACGATAGTCTTGCTCATCCAATTTATAGTCCTGAATCATGGTGCCCATGCCACCATCAATCAGTAAAATTCGTTTCTTCAACAGAGCATCAATCTTTTGCCTTACATTACTTCCCACGGTACAACCTCATTCCTTTAATTATCCTTCCATCCTATCACACATTAAAAAGGAGTCTAGACGTCTAAAAGAGGAAATTGATTACCGAGTCCTGACAAAAAGTGTTTGCTATTTGAGCATGAGACAACGAAAATTCATATTCATACTTTGTTACATGTTGGTACCCCAATGTCGGTCTATTACACCTTATGCTTCTTGTCTGCTGCAGCCATGCTCATTGCCTTTGTTAATAGCAAAATTGGTAAAATGCAAACAACCATCGCCATCACAGCAGGCTCAATGATGCTGTCTCTTTTAATTATCATTGCGGGCCAAAACAACTGGTTTCAATTAGCCGACATTGCTTCTGAAACTGTTGCCAGTATTAATTTTGAAGACTTCCTACTTAAAGGGATATTAGGCTTCCTACTATTTGCTGGCGGCTTAGGGATCAAACTCCCAAACCTTAAAGACCAAAAATGGGAAATCACAGTACTCGCACTCGGTGCGACTCTATTCTCGACCTTCTTTATTGGTTTTGTTCTTTATGGATTCTGTCAGTTCATCGGCATCCAATTCGATCTCATTTACTGCTTACTGTTCGGTTCTCTTATCTCACCAACCGACCCAATCGCTGTTTTAGCCATTGTAAAGAAACTCGATGCACCCAAACGAATCTCGACTCAGATTGAAGGTGAGTCTCTCTTTAACGATGGCTTTGGCTTGGTAATCTTCGTCACTCTGTTCACCATAGCTTTTGGTACCGAGGCACCGACAGTGGGCAGTGTGACCATGTTATTTGTCCAAGAGGCAATTGGCGGTATCGTCTATGGTTTTACTTTAGGTCTAATATTCCACTACCTAATCAGTAACACTGATGACCACTCAATGGAATTACTACTAACTATTGGTGTTCCTACAGCGGGCTATGCTTTTGCTGAAGTCCTCCACGTCTCAGGTCCATTAGCTATGGTGGTGTCAGGTATCATGATTGGTAACTGGACTCGCTTCATCGGCTTCTCAAAAGAGAGTGAAGACCACTTAGACCACTTCTGGGAACTGATAGATGAATTCTTAAATGGCGTGCTGTTCTTATTGATTGGTATGTCGATGCTTCTATTCAAATTCCACCAAGAAGACTGGATCTTAATGGCATTCGCAGTTCCTCTGGTCTTGAGTGCACGCTACCTAAGTGTTTTCTTGTCCTACATTGGATTTAAGCGCTTTAGAACTTACAACCCATGGTCGATTAAGATTCTAACTTGGGGCGGCTTACGTGGAGGCTTAGCACTAGCAATGGCCCTATCAATCCCTTCCGGTATCTGGGTAATTGAAGACAAAGCGATAGATGTTAAAGAGATAATCCTTGTTATGACCTATGCCGTAGTGGTGTTCTCGATTCTGGTTCAAGGCTCGACAATCACTCCTATGATAGAGAAAGCAAAACAAGCAGAGAAAGAGCTAGATTAACACCTAGATAGATTTACCAAGGCCGCCTACTTTAGGTGGCCTTTTTTATACCTAATAAAAGTCAAACTCACCAATTCCCACACTGAAGCTATCGCTGAAAGGTATGTGTAGAACATAGAAGCTTATATAGATATTTGATACCACTATTATTGGAGTAATCGAAAGCGTTAATTTGGGGGGGAGTACTAAATTTGGCCGGAACTCTTTCAGGAAGTTAAGTCATACAGAGAACTCATTGTTCTGCACACTCACTAGCCTCCCCAGTAACCCACTCTCAAGTTATATTAGCTTCAATCGAAAGGCTTCCCCTTTCACCTGGAAACACAAAGAACGGGAATCAATGTCTCGCTAGAATAGCGTTAGTTATTAACTAGCAGAACTATAGAGCAAAATGAGTATTGAGTAGATAGAGATAACTTGGTGCCTCTAGCGTTACTTCTAAAAATGACTGGAATAATAAAGGCTCTAGCATTTTGCTGGGACGCGCAGTCTAAAGACTTAAATATGGCAGGAATGGAGAGATTAGACTGAGCTGGCGAACTAGGGGAACGCGTAGTTATACCAATCTAAGTAAAGATATGATCTAATTGAGGCTATGACTTATTCGTGAAAAAGACGCTATGGACAGCCTCGATAACATTGATTTCAAAAAGCTTGCTAGCCAACAAAAATCTATTCAAATGAAGATGAGATTACTCGCATTAGCTCACTTTAAAGACGGTCATTCTCGAACACAAATTGCTAAGTTCCTAAAAGTAAGCAGAACAAGTGTGAATAAGTGGGTACAAACTTTCCTTGAAGAAGGGCTTGAAGGATTACAAGAGAAGCCAAGAACTGGGAGACCCGCATTCCTTTCTCCAAAGCAACGCGAACAGTTAAGTCTATTTATCAAAAAGCGAGCTTCTGATTCTTCAGGGGGACGATTAACGGGCAGCGATATCCATGCCTACATCGTCAGGGAATTTGATAAACATTATCACCCTGACTCTATCTACTACTTGCTTAATCACATGGGATTTTCTTGGATAACTTCACGCTCTAAACACCCTTCTCAATCTCAGCAAGTTCAAGACGATTTTAAAAAAATTCAAAATAGAAACGATCCTTAAGATCCCAGGGCATATGGGTTTGGAATCGGTGGATGTCTGGTTTCAAGATGAGGCTCGATTTGGGCAGCAAAATACGACAACTCGCCTCTGGGCAGAGAGAGGCACAAGACCTCGAGCAGTAAAACAGCAACAGTTTGAGTATGCGTATTTATTTGGCTCAGTCTGTCCATCAAAAGGCATCGGAGAAGCCATGGTTGTCCCTTGGGTAAACAAGGACATCATGATTAACCACCTTGCACAAATATCAGAGGCAACAGAAAAAGGTCGTCATGCGGTTGTGATCATGGATGGTGCAGGATGGCATACCAATGACATTGCTGAGAAATTTTCGAATGTGAGTATCATTAAACTCCCTCCCTATTCACCTGAACTAAACCCAATCGAACAAGTATGGAGCTGGCTACGGCAACACTATCTAGCAAACCAGAGTTTTACGAACTACGACGACATTGTTGAGAAAATATGTAGTGCATGGAATTGCTTTCTAGAAAGTGCAGATAGAGTGAAAAGAATGTGCACAAGAGAGTGGATTGAGCTGATCAGTTAATTTTCCAGATTGGTATTATTCCAACTTTGCTTCGCGAAAAAAACATCAGCATTTCTGCTGAGGCTTAGTATATGGCAAGAGTTGAGGCATAGATTCCCAGCTCGCACTGTTTTGGTAAGTAGGGGAATCCGCTGCTCTGCCAATAGAGTATTATTAGATTCAGAAAGCAAAAAGGCTCTAGCATTTCTGCTAGAGCCTTTTAATGTGGCAGGGGTGGAGAGATTCGAACTCCCAACACGCGGATTTGGAATCCGCTGCTCTGCCAATTGGAGCTACACCCCTAAAACTTTTTGTACTTTAGATTCGAAAAAACCTCGCAATAGGCGAGGTTATCGAATAAGTGGCGGAGTGGACGGGACTCGAACCCGCGACCCCCGGCGTGACAGGCCGGTATTCTAACCAACTGAACTACCACTCCGCAGTGGACTACTTGTCGTCGCTGACAAGTCGTTCATAACACTTTTTGTCTTCACTTTTGAAAAGTGAAAATAAATTTGGAGCCTGGCGATGTCCTACTCTCACATGGGGAAGCCCCACACTACCATCGGCGCTATTGTGTTTCACTTCTGAGTTCGGCATGGAATCAGGTGGGTCCACAATGCTATGGTCGCCAAGCAAATTTTGCTTTTACTTTCAGCTTTTTTAAAAACTGAAGGCAAAATAATCTGGAAAGCTTATTAAAAGTGTTGTCTCATCAAACTCATTCAAGCGTTTGTATATCTGAGTCCATCAAAACCCCTTTGGTGTTGTATGGTTAAGCCTCACGGGCAATTAGTACAGGTTAGCTCAACGCCTCACAGCGCTTACACACCCTGCCTATCAACGTTCTAGTCTTGAACAACCCTTTAGGACACTTAAAGTGTCAGGGAAAACTCATCTCAGGGCTCGCTTCCCGCTTAGATGCTTTCAGCGGTTATCGATTCCGAACTTAGCTACCGGGCAATGCCATTGGCATGACAACCCGAACACCAGAGGTTCGTCCACTCCGGTCCTCTCGTACTAGGAGCAGCCCCCTTCAATTTTCCAACGCCCACGGCAGATAGGGACCGAACTGTCTCACGACGTTCTAAACCCAGCTCGCGTACCACTTTAAATGGCGAACAGCCATACCCTTGGGACCGACTTCAGCCCCAGGATGTGATGAGCCGACATCGAGGTGCCAAACACCGCCGTCGATATGAACTCTTGGGCGGTATCAGCCTGTTATCCCCGGAGTACCTTTTATCCGTTGAGCGATGGCCCTTCCATTCAGAACCACCGGATCACTATGACCTGCTTTCGCACCTGCTCGAATTGTCATTCTCGCAGTCAAGCGGGCTTATGCCATTGCACTAACCACACGATGTCCAACCGTGTTTAGCCCACCTTCGTGCTCCTCCGTTACTCTTTGGGAGGAGACCGCCCCAGTCAAACTACCCACCAGGCACTGTCCGTAATCCCGATTCAGGGACCAACGTTAGAACATCAAAACTACAAGGGTGGTATTTCAAGGACGACTCCACCACATCTAGCGACGCGGTTTCAAAGTCTCCCACCTATCCTACACATGTAGGTTCAATGTTCAGTGCCAAGCTGTAGTAAAGGTTCACGGGGTCTTTCCGTCTAGCCGCGGGTACACTGCATCTTCACAGCGATTTCAATTTCACTGAGTCTCGGGTG
>AAZW01000023.1 GCA_000169995.1 Vibrionales bacterium SWAT-3
ATGGTTATGCCGATGTCAGTGACTTCCTAACCAACCACCCTATCTGGAGCCCGGTTTACACATTTATCTAGTAGCGGTTTGGGTTTACTTCTTTGTGTTCTTCTGGACTCGAGCGGGTCAAACTCTGGGAATGAGAGCGTGGAAACTCCGCGTTCAGAACAAAGATGGTTCTGCGATTACTGTCACTCAAGCTCTTATTCGCTTAGGAACCTCTGGTTTTGGTTTAGCCAACCTATGCGTTCCCTTAGATCCTCAAAAGCGTGGCTTTCACGATATCTGGGCGAAGACCGAAGTGGTTGTGTTACCTCAAGCGCGATAGTGCTTCTAAACAGCTTCAATCAAGATAAAAAAAGGAAGGCGTTATGCCTTCCTTTTTTATTTATAGTTTCCGCCTCAAGAGCATCACGGCTATTCCGAGGAATACGACACTTGGGGCTAACACACCAAAGGCCGGCGGTATCTGATACACCAAACTCACAGGGCCAAAGAACTCACTTGATATATAGAAGGTAAAGCCTGCGATAACACCAGATAGGATCCTTGCCCCCATGGTCACACTACGCAGTGGACCAAAGATAAATGACAGCGCCATCAACATCATCACCGCGATAGAGATTGGCTGGGTTATCTTTCTCCACAACGCCAACTCGTAACGCGCAGCATCTTGTTCTGAAGCTTTTAGATAAGATACGTAATCATACAAACCACTCAATGACAGCTCTTCTGGTTTCACTGTCACGATCGCAAGCTTGTCTGGTGCAAGTGATGTTTTCCAAGTGTATGTTGGCAAATTCTCTTTCGTTATCTGCAGTTCATTTTCAAAAGAAGTAACAACAACATCTTTCATCGTCCAAACGTTGTCTCCAACGTAATCCACTTCTTTAGAATAGATAGCGGTTTTCAGAGCCTTATTTTCATCAAAGCGCCACATGTTCATGCCATATAGCTTGTCATCGTCGATTTTGACAATAAAGATGAAATCATTGGCATCACGAGCCCAAACACCGCTTTGCGTGGAGATGATATTCCCCCCTGCAATCGATATGGTTCTTAAGTCACGAGCCATCTTTTGCGCTTGAGGCGCGCCCCATTGCCCTAATAGCGTCACCACTATCATTAATGGAATCGCTGTCTTAAGTACCGAGAAACCGATATCAAGTTTAGAGAAACCCGCCGCCTGCATGACTACCAACTCAGAGCTCGCCGCAAGCATACCCAATCCGATCAATGCACCAAGCAAGGCTGCCATTGGGAAAAACATTTCGATATCACGCGGGATACTTAATAAAACAAAGTACAGAGCTTGTAGCAGATCGTAGGTACCACGACCCACCTTTCTCAGTTGCTCCACATACTTGATAATCCCTGAGAGGCCAACAAACGTCACTAACACCAATGACGTGGTTGCGATGATGGTTCTGCCTATATATAAATCGAGAATCTTAAACACGGCTTAAGCCAACCTCTTATTCTTGAATTTTTCTTTCAAACGCCTTACTGGCACGCTATCCATAAAGTTTGCACCAATCGCGACAATTAACAACAACGCATTGATTGGCCACATGCCGACTACTGCAGGGATACTGCCCTCTTCTATTGCTGATTTAGTTGCACTGATTGCCAAGAAGTAAGTCAGGTAAATCAAAATTGCAGGACCAATCTTAGCGAAACGCCCTTGCCTTGGGTTTACCGCCGAGAGTGGCACAACAAGCATGGTCAACAATGGAATACAGAGTACCAATGAAATTCGCCATTGCAATTCAGCTTTTGCGCTGTTGTTTGGATTACCGACAAGATCAAGTGTCGGAATCGCTTCCCAATCACGACCTTTCTTCTCCACCTCTCGCTGGCCAATCAAGCCTTCATACTCTTCGAAGTGTGTCACCATATAATCAAGACGAGTTGGAACACCTTCATGCCGAGTACCATCGTACATCACGATAACTTGGCGACCGTCACTGAGCTCTTTTACATCGCCCGACTTCGAATACATCACACTTGGAAGTACAGAATCACGTGGACGCATTTGAGCAACGAACACGTTTTCTAGCTTATTACCGTCGATATCATCGATGAACACCACTGACGAACCATCTGGCGTTCCTTCAAACTTACCCTTTGGTAGCAAATCAACACTGTTCTCTGCTGCCACTTCCTCATACATCTGTTCAACTTTGTCTTGCGACCAAGGTGATAACCAGAATGAGTTAAAAGCGGCAACCGACGCGGTAATCAAAGCCAAGTACAGTGCCGATTGAATCAGGAATTTGTTACCTATACCGGTCGCGTTCATGACCACTATTTCACTTTCAGCGTAAAGACGACCAAAAGTGAGCAAAATACCAATATAGATACTGAGTGGAAGCATCAATAAGCCCATCGCTGGCATATTTAGACTAACGATCGACAAGATTAGACTCGCAGGGATAGCACCATCAGAGGCGTCCGCTAACACACTGATGAATTTTTGGCTGAGAAACACGAGAAAGAGAACAAAAAAGATCGCAAATTGGCTCTTGATTGTCTCGCGGATCAAATATCTAACAATAATCACGCTCAAATTACCTATACAAAACTTGTTTTTTTGATTGAATCACTATAATTTCCCGTTGAACCTTTTATTTTTTTAAATTTTTAGCTAAGTGTTAGCGTTCTTCTTTAAGGTTAGTTCCATTATAGGATCCAACAAGTAAGAACCCATTATCTAACATTTAGTTCGATTTGTCTTCAGGATGTAGGAGTACGCATGGAGTTCAGTGTAAAAAGTGGCAGCCCAGAGAAACAACGCAGCGCATGTATCGTTGTCGGTGTATTCGAACCGCGCCGCCTTTCTCCAGTAGCCGAGCAATTAGATAAGATTAGCGATGGCTATATTAGTTCACTGCTTCGTCGCGGTGATCTAGAGGGTAAACCTGGCCAGATGCTACTACTGCATCAAGTACCTGGTGTACTTTCAGAACGTGTTCTACTTGTAGGCTGTGGTAAAGAGCGTGAGCTAGGCGAACGTCAATACAAAGAAATTATTCAGAAAACCATCAGCACACTAAACGAAACAGGTTCTATGGAAGCAGTATGTTTCCTAACAGAACTGCACGTTAAAGGCCGCGACACTTACTGGAAAGTTCGTCAAGCGGTAGAAGCGACTAAAGATGGTCTTTACACATTTGACCAATTCAAGAGCAACAAGCCAGAGACTCGTCGCCCACTACGTAAATTGGTATTCAACGTACCAACACGTCGTGAACTGAGCCTAGGTGAAAAAGCGATTGCTCACGGTCTTGCTATTGCTTCAGGTGTAAAAGCATCTAAAGACCTTGGCAACATGCCACCAAACATCGCTAACCCAGCTTACCTTGCCTCTCAAGCTCGTCGCCTAGCTGACGACTTCGAAACCGTAACGACTAAGATCATCGGTGAAGAAGAGATGGAAAAACTAGGCATGACTTCATACCTAGCGGTAGGTCGTGGCTCTAAGAACGAATCTATGATGTCTATCATGGAGTACAAAGGCGCACCAGATTCTGATGCAAAACCGATTGTACTTGTTGGTAAAGGCCTAACGTTTGATTCAGGCGGTATCTCACTTAAGCCTGGTGAAGGCATGGATGAGATGAAGTACGACATGTGTGGTGCGGCGTCTGTATTCGGTACAATGAAAGCGCTAGCTAAATTGAACCTGCCTATCAACGTTGTCGGTATTCTTGCTGGTTGTGAAAACATGCCAGGTAGCAACGCTTACCGCCCAGGTGACATCCTAACGACGATGTCAGGCCAAACAGTTGAAGTCCTAAACACTGATGCTGAAGGTCGCTTGGTTCTTTGTGATGCGCTAACTTACGTTGAGCGTTTTGAACCAGATTGCGTGGTTGACGTTGCAACACTAACTGGCGCGTGTGTTATCGCTCTAGGTCACCACATCAGTGGCGTTCTATCAAACCACAACCCACTGTCTCACGAACTTGTGAATGCTTCTGAGCAAGCAAGTGACCGTGCATGGCGTCTACCAATGGCAGACGAGTACCATGAGCAGCTAAACAGCCCATTCGCAGACATGGCGAACATCGGCGGCCGCCCAGGCGGTACTATCACTGCTGGTTGCTTCCTGTCTAAGTTCACTAAGAAATACCACTGGGCTCACCTAGATATCGCAGGTACAGCTTGGAAATCTGGCGCAGCAAAAGGCTCGACAGGTCGTCCTGTCTCAATGCTAGTCCAATTCTTATTGAACCGCAGCGGCCAAGAGACTGAAGAGCAATCTTCAAAATAATAAAAAGGGCCTACGGGCCCTTTTTTAATAAGCGCTATTTGTTCGGGTCTGTTGACCAAGTAAGATGAATAGCCACGATTTTCAGTTCGAGTATCAAGTATGCAAACAGCTACGTTTTACATAGTGTCATCAGACAGCCCACAAGCGAGTGAAGAAGGTTTCGCTAACTATGTACTGTTTCTTGCTCAGCACTTTGCAAAACAAGGCGCTAAACTTTATCTCAACTGTAATGACAAAGCCCATGCCGAGCGTATCGCAGAGGTTTTCTGGCAAGTCGAGCCCAGTGAATTTATTGCACATAACTTGGTTGGCGAAGGCCCGAAGTATTCAACCAACATTGAGATTGGCTACCAAGGTGTAAAGCACAATTGGAATCGTCAGCTAGTAATTAATCTGGCCGATAATCATACAACCTTTGCGAACGCCTTTGCTCAGGTGATAGACTTCGTCCCTTGCGAAGAAAAAGCTAAGCAACTCGCTCGAGAAAGGTATAAAATTTACCGTCAGGCTGGATATCAGCTGCAGACTATCGAGATTCAACATCCATAGTCAAACCTCATAGATAAAGCTATCTTTGAATTTAGATTCAAGAAGCTTCACTTATGAAGTTTGACCACGATTAACCATTCACAGTATCCGTTTAAGAGCACTATGGAAAAGACATACAACCCAACATCAATCGAACAAGCTCTGTATCAGACTTGGGAAGAGAAAGGCTACTTTAAGCCACACGGTGACACATCAAAAGAAGCTTACAGCATCATGATCCCGCCACCGAACGTCACTGGTAGACTACACATGGGTCACGCGTTCCAAGACACTATCATGGATACTCTAATCCGTGCTGAGCGTATGAAAGGTAAGAACACGCTTTGGCAAGTGGGTACTGACCACGCTGGTATCGCAACTCAAATGGTTGTTGAGCGTAAAATCGCGGCAGAAGAAGGCAAAACTAAGCACGATTACGGCCGTGACGCTTTCATCGACAAGATCTGGGAATGGAAAAACGAATCTGGTGGCACAATCACTAAGCAACTTCGTCGTCTAGGCGCATCGGTAGACTGGGACCGTGAGCGTTTCACTATGGATGATGGCCTATCTAACGCTGTTCAAGAAGTGTTTGTTCGCCTATACGAAGATGACCTAATCTACCGTGGTAAGCGTCTAGTAAACTGGGATCCTAAACTGCACACAGCAATTTCTGATCTTGAAGTTGAAAACAAAGACAAAAAAGGCCACATGTGGCACTTCCGCTACCCGCTAGCAAACGGTGTGAAAACCGCTGAAGGTAAAGACTACATTGTTGTTGCGACAACTCGTCCAGAAACCATGCTTGGTGATACTGGTGTTGCTGTAAACCCAGAAGATCCACGTTACAAAGATCTTATCGGTAAAGAAATCCTACTTCCTATTGTTAACCGTCTGATCCCTATCGTAGGCGATGAGCACGCAGACATGGAAAAAGGCACAGGTTGTGTGAAGATTACTCCTGCTCACGACTTTAACGATTACGAAGTTGGTAAGCGCAACAACCTACCAATGATCAACATCCTAACGTTCAACGCAGACATCCGTGATGCGGCTGAAGTATTCACTACTAACGGTGAAGCTAGCGATGTTTACTCAACTGAACTACCTGCTAAGTACCACGGCATGGAGCGTTTTGCAGCTCGTAAAGCGATCGTTGCTGAATTCGAAGAACTTGGTCTACTAGACGAAATCAAAGATCACGACCTAACCGTTCCTTACGGCGACCGTGGTGGCGTGGTTATCGAACCAATGCTAACTGACCAATGGTACGTACGTGCTGCACCTCTTGCTGAGCCTGCTGTTAAAGCGGTTGAAGATGGTGATATCCAGTTCGTTCCTAAGCAATACGAAAACATGTACTTCTCTTGGATGCGTGACATTCAAGACTGGTGTATCTCGCGTCAACTTTGGTGGGGTCACCGTATCCCGGCATGGTACGACAACGATGGCAACGTATACGTAGGCCGTACTGAAGAAGAAGTACGTGCAAACAACAACCTTGCACCTGTAGTGGTTCTTCGCCAAGACGACGACGTGCTTGATACATGGTTCTCTTCTGCGCTATGGACATTCGGCACTCAAGGCTGGCCTGAGCAAACTGAAGACCTGAAGACATTCCACCCTTCAGACGTTCTAGTGACTGGCTTCGACATCATCTTCTTCTGGGTTGCGCGTATGATCATGATGACCATGCACTTCAACAAAGATGAAAACGGTAAGTCGCAAGTACCATTCAAGACAGTTTACGTAACGGGACTAATCCGTGACGAAAACGGCGACAAGATGTCTAAGTCTAAAGGTAACGTTCTTGACCCTATCGACATGATCGATGGTATCGACCTTGAGTCTCTAGTAGAGAAGCGTTGTGGCAACATGATGCAGCCTCAGCTAGCGAAGAAGATCGAGAAGAACACGCGTAAGACTTTCGAAAACGGTATCGAACCATACGGTACTGACGCACTGCGTTTCACTCTTGCTGCTATGGCTTCTACTGGCCGTGACATCAACTGGGATATGAAGCGTCTTGAAGGTTACCGTAACTTCTGTAACAAGCTATGGAACGCAAGCCGTTACGTACTGATGAACACAGAAGAGCACGATTGTGGCATGTCACTATCAGCTGAAGACCGTGCAAACATGGAATTCTCTCTAGCAGATAAGTGGATTGAATCTCAGTTTGAACTAGCAGCAAAAGAGTTTAACGCTCACCTAGACAACTACCGTCTAGACATGGCAGCAAACACGCTTTACGAATTCATCTGGAACCAATTCTGTGACTGGTACCTAGAGCTAACTAAGCCAGTTCTATGGAAAGGTACAGAAGCTCAGCAACAAGCGACTCGCTACATGCTGATCACTGTTCTAGAGAAGACACTACGTCTTGCTCACCCAGTGCTTCCTTACATCACTGAGTCTATCTGGCAAAGCGTTAAGCTGCTAGTAGACGGTGTTGAAGGCGACACTATCATGACTCAAGCACTTCCTCAGTTTAACGAAGAGAACTTCGATGCTGAGATCGTAGAAGACATCGAATGGGTTAAAACTTTCATCACAGCTATCCGTAACCTACGTGCAGAGTACGACATTGCACCTAGCAAAGGTCTAGAAGTGATGATCAAAGTTGCCAACGAGAAAGACGCGGCACGTATCGAAGCAAATAAGGTTGTTCTGAACTCTCTTGCTAAGCTAGATAGCCTAACGGTTCTTGCAGACGACGCTGAGACGCCTGCATGTGCGACTAAGCTAGTTGGTCAATCTGAGCTGATGATCCCAATGGCAGGTCTTATCGACAAAGATGCAGAGCTTGCTCGTCTTGATAAAGAAGTGAAGAAAACACACGGCGAAATCAAGCGTATCGAAGGTAAGCTAGGTAACGAAGGTTTCGTTGCTAAAGCCCCTGAAGCGGTTATCGCGAAAGAGCGTGAGAAGCTAGTGGGCTACCAAGAGACACTAACTAAGCTTGAAGAGCAAAAAGCGACTATCGCAGCTCTTTAATCCTCGCTCAGTGAGAAGCCTTTAAACTTCTTACTACAGATAAAAAGGTTGGCCTTATGGTCAGCCTTTTTTTATGCCATTGGACTTATCACGAATATCAGCACTTCCCAAACTCTGCCGACACTTTGATAGTTTTTGCCTATCAAATTAATCTCTAATATCCATTTTATTTAATGATAATAATTCTCAATAATAGCTCTATCGAAACAACACAACGATTGAGTAACTATCATGAAAAAGACACTAACCTTTGCTGCATTACATTTTACTATCGCATTTAGTGTCGCTTACGTACTAACAGGCGACATCTTAATTGGTAGCTTAATTGCCATGATTGAGCCCTCTGTAAATACGGTCGCCTTCTATTTTCATGAAAAGGCGTGGGCTCAAGTTCCAGCGCTTAAAGCTCGTCAGTGGATGACCAAATTAAAAACCGCAAGCTTTGCGACCATCCACTTCAGTGTTGCTTTTACCGTGGTCTACTTACTGACTGGTGATGCCTTTGTTGGTGGTGTGATGGCGATGCTAGAGCCCGCTTTAAATACAGTCGCGTACTACTTCCATGAGAAAGTGTGGTTACGTAAATCAGACGCTCAAGCCCCACAATTTTGCGTTCACCAACATGCTTAAAATAGAGCGAGTCACCTCCTCTATTTTATAACTAACGAGTTCTCACCATTGACAAAGTTGCGCATCGCAATTAAATTAATTGCGGTGCGCAACCTTCTTCTCAAGGTACAAGGTAAGTGATGATGAATACTCGACAACTAAGACACTACTCCCGCCAAACCGTTCGCTTACTGGGTATGCTCGATAAGCAATGTGGCGAAATAGCCCTAACCCCAGTCCAAGCCCATGCATTAGGAGAAATTCAACTCCAACCGCTGACGATCAACCAACTCGCACAACGATTGAATGTCGACAAGTCGAATGCCAGTCGTACTGTCGCAGGGCTAAACAAGTTAGAGTTGACCGACAGTATCGAGAATCCGAATGACAAACGCAGTCAAAAAGTCACTCTTACCAAACAAGGACAGCAGGTGCTCTCTAAGCTCGATCAGCAACAAAACGCTTTCTTCGACAATATGCTAGAAGCCCTGAGTGAAGATGAGCAGCAACAGTTAAAGCTTGGGTTAGAGGTTTACCTCAAAGGGCTAACTAAAGTCTGCCAAGCTGACGAGTTTGTATTGCGCCCACTCACTCAAGCTGACAACGAACAAGTTGCCGATGTCATTCGACAAGTCTCTGCCGAACATGGCCTAACCGCAGACAAAGGCTATGGTGTGTCTGACCCAACACTTGATGACATGTACTCCGTGTATAGCCAAGATAATGCGATGTACTGGGTGATTGAGTATCAAGGTGAGGTTGTGGGCGGCGGCGGCTTTGCTCCACTAGCAGGGCGACCAGAGGTATGTGAGCTACAAAAGATGTATTTCTTAAAACAGACTCGCGGACAAGGGCTGGCAAAACGCATCGTCGCTTTAAGTTTAAAGCTTGCCAAGCAATTGGGTTATCAACAGATGTACTTAGAAACAACAGAGTGTTTGGGAGCTGCGATTAAGCTTTATGAAGCGTTAGGCTTTGAGCATCTAGAGAGTGCTTGGGGAGAAACAGGCCACGACGCTTGTGAAGTGGTCATGGCCAAAACCTTATGAGTGCAGCTTCTAGCGTAAAAAATTACTCACACAAGACGCAGGATTAAGAGCAACAAAAGAGCTCTCTTTTTGCCCATCGAGCTCAACTTCTAATTGGTATAAATGCTTAGGGTTGGGCTTATCAACATTAAAGACAATCGGTGCTTCAACTTGGAATACAACGCCAGTATGTTCTGCACGTACATCTATCGGCATCACCAGTGTCATGCCATCGAACTTAATTGATGCCGATACCAGCCCTGCTTTAAGCGTCTGGTAGATCACATCCACTTTAAACTCACAACCACCGCCGTGATGCCAGATCTGCTCAGTGACGACTTGGTCCAGCTTCACATTACGAACAAACTGCAGATAAGGAGCTTGCCAAATACCCATTCGAGAGTCTGATTTAGCAATGTATGGCGAAGACGATGGCTCATCCATGTCTTCTTCGAGCAACAACCCTTCCTCTTCTTCAAGAAACAGGATCTCAAAGCGATTTCGGCCTGGCTGCATGTAAGGGCGAATGTCTTTACGGTACTCTTCTTGGTTGCCATCACAATCAAAGACTGCCACACCATTGAGTCGCACTTCAGCAAAGTAATCAACACCCGCAACGACTAGCTCAACAAAGGGGCAAGCCAGCATCGCATCATCGACTTCAATGTCGTGCATTAAATGCCACTCTTGCTCTGCGATTTGCTCTTCACTCAAGGTATCAGGGAGCTTTGAACTCAACGGAGCCGGAAAGGTAATGTCATCTTGTGGAATAGAAAGATCCGTCAATGGCGAAATTTGCCAAAGACCATCGAGAAGTAACCGCATATCATTGCGTATTTCGGTGATTGCGATCGCTCGTTTCGGTTTATTCCGATCACTTGATCCTGCTCTATTTCTCTCTTCTTATTTTTACTCTAAGTGATCGGATTGCGCCAGTTTTCTCATTGACTCACCTCCCAGTTCTATTCGATGACTATTGTGTACCAGCCTATCCATTAAAGCGTCTGCGACGGTGGCGTTGCCGATCATGTTGTACCACTCTTTTACAGGTAACTGGCTGATGACGATTGTGCTGCTGTTTTGGTAACGGTCTTCAAGCACTTCTAATAAGTGACCAGCATGCTCTTGAGTCAGTTTTTCCATTCCCCAGTCGTCGAGGATCAGTAAGGCTTTCTTAGCTAGCGATTGAAGCTGCTTTTGATAGCTGCCATCCAGACGACCTGCGGTCAGATCATCAAGCAAGCGGGTTAGTCGGTAGTATCTGACCGTGTGTTGTTGGTCGCAGGCACTGGTTGCCAGTGCGCAACCAAGATAGGTTTTGCCTGCACCTGTTGGGCCTGTGATCAAGATGTTCTGGTGCTTGTGCAGATAACTGCCCGTCAGAAGTTCGCTCATCTGTTTGCGATTGAGATTTCGTCCTTCTTTATAGATGAGCTGGCTTGGCTGCGCATCCACTCTCAGCTTGGCTTGTCGTTTCAGGCGTTGGATTTTGGTTTGATTACGATTCAAGATTTCACTTTCCAGAAGTAGGCTTAGCCTTTCCTCGAAGTCCAGCTCTGCGTAGGTGCTCAGTTGTTCTTGTTGCTGCTCTAACGCTTTCACTGCATGGCTCAAGCGGAGGGTTTTGAGTTGTTCGTTCAGTGCGTTCATTTGTATTTCTCCTAGTGATAACAGTTCGGGCCACGGACATTGCTATGAACAAGGTTCGGAGTGCTCGTGTTGTCTTTGCTCAGTTGTCCTTCACGACTGTTCTTCAGCAGATTGTTGATGAAGGTGTAGTTCGGTTTTGTCAGCATCAGCGCATCTTTACAGGCTTGCTCTAAGCGCGACTCGCCATGCGCTTTACTCAGATTGAGCAGCCCAAGGCAGGAGCGATACGACTGTTCTGGATGAGGCTTGGAGTTGAGCATCTTATTGACGACTTCTCGTGTAGCTGGGCCGATATTGGCTCCCCATTTGAGCAGGCGTCCAGGCGACCACTTCTGATGTTGATGATTACTCGGCATGTGCTCTGGTTGGGTGCTGTTTCCGCGCTCTCTTTGACTGCGTGGATGCTGGGCAACCAAGTTACCTTGATGGTAGATCTGCACCAGACGGTTGGAGGCCTCCAGTTCGACATGGTGACCAACAAGTTGATGTGGCACCGAGTAGTAGTGGCGGCGATATTCGATGTGATAATCAGGCCCAACTTTGGCTCGTTTGGTTTCGGTATACAGGTAACGCTGTTTGGGGAGGGGCTTTAACGCAGGCTTATCGAGTTTATCGAACAGCGCTTTACGACTTGCACCATACTGTTTCATCTCACGTTGATTTAAGTCGTTCATAAGCTCACGGATGGCGAGATTTAGTTCCTTGAAGGTATGGAAGGTTTGGTGTCGTAGCCGCATCATGATCCAGCGCTCCACTAAGAGCACGGCATTCTCGGCCTTGGCTTTGTCTTTTGGTTTGTAGGGGCGAGCTGGCATTACGGCAGTTTGATAGTGATTCGCCAGCTTCTGATAGCTGTCGTTAAGTCTTGGCTCATAACGAGTGGCTTTGGTAACCGCGCTACGCAGATTATCGGGAACCAAGAGCTGTGGTACGCCGCCGAAGTGCTCGAACGCATTTGCATGCGCCTCTAACCAGTAAGACTTACCTTGGCTCGGGAAGGCTTCAACATAGGTGTAATTGGACGCGCCTAAGGTCGCGACGAACACTTCCGCTTCACGCACTTCTCCTGTGTCAGGATTGACCACCTGAAGCCTCGGCCCACAGTAGTCGATAAACAGCTTATCACCCGCAACATGAAGCTGACGCATGCTGCGCTTTTGGGTTTTGAACCAGCGAGTGAAGTGCTCGCAGAACTGAGTGTAAGCGTAAGCTTGCTCTTGATATTGCTCATGATATTCCTGCCAGAGCAGCATCTTCGTCATGCCTTTACGTCTGAGTTCGACTGCGTATTGAGTGAAGTCTGGCATGACTTTATCGCGACAGGCTTTCTTGCCGTGATACAGCGCTTTCGTGAGATCAGCATCGCTGCAACTTTCGGGTAGAGGCCAGCCAAGTTGGCTTTGTTTAAAACGAGTAAGGAGTTCCGATATGGTGGACGGGCCGAGTTTCAGGCAAGAAGCGATACCACGATTGGAGAGACCGCAGTCGTACTTAAGGCGTAATACCTCTTTGATTTTGTTCATTGGAGTTCTCTTTTTGGCCATTGTCGCTTCCTTACGTTCTTGTTTAAGAAGTAAAGAATAGCGAGCTATTGATTTAAAAGAGAAAAAGGAAGGATTTCGGGCATTCCGATCGCAGTTTTCGCTATTCCGATCACCGATTTCGGAGTTAGGTTAAAAGTGATCGGATCATCGCGGAATCAGTGATCGGTTTAAACCGAAATGGGTGATCGGATAATCCCGAAATGACTGATCGGAATGCTCCGAAATATGCAATATCATTCCTTGAGCCAGATCAATTTTGACCGCATTATAATGAATGAATGCATTTAAAGACATTTATTTTTCTGAGGATAAAAAAATGCCAGCTCAAGGCTGGCACTTTTCAAACTGGGAAGAAATTACTCTTCGCCTTCATCATCTTCTTCAGGGTAGATAGCATCTTCACCTTCGCAGTAAGTGCCCCAACCGTCATAGATAATGTCGAATTTCTCTGCAAGGTTCACAAGCTTCTCAACTTGCGCATCGATCGCTTCTGCATCTAGAGCTGACTGCATAGTCGCATCACAACAAAGTAGCTTGTTGCCATCTTCGTCTTCTGTCTCTTCAGCTTCAAGTACTTCAAAACCCATTTTGAATGCTTCAACAACGGCTTTCTCAAGCACTTCGAAATCTTCAGCAAATAGGTGATGCTCGATATCGTATAGAGCTTCAGGATCGCTACCATCTTCAATTAGTGCTTCAATGATGTCGCGAGTCTCTTCCTTTTGAAATTCAATTAATTCCGCTACTGATAGATATTCATCTTCGTGAGACATGTGTCTGCTCCAGAGTGTTGACTATGAAAAGATCAAATTTGATTGCCACGAAATATGGCACGGATCGTCCAGAAAAGCCACCCAGATCAGGCCTAGAAAGATAAGTTTATCGCTAGATAGCAGAAGTAATATCAATTCAAAAGTGAAACCAGAATCACAGAAACAAATTTTCAACATTTTATTAACCGGTGACTATTTCAGCATTTCGTCTCTAATGTCACTTTTGAGCATATTTAATAGAAATTGCGTGCTTAGTCATGGTGAATGCATACGCTGAACTGGTTTTGAGATGCATAAAACCTCAAGTTGCTTTCAAAAAATGCATAATAGTGAATAAAAAATCACTAATAATAAGCAAAATAGATTTCAGACAGAGCGCAGATTGAGCATAGATCCGCAAAAATGTTGTTCCATGCCAAATGCACTCAATTGGAATTTAACACCTTATTTTCAACCAAAAATGGTTTTTAGTTTGGATATTTTCAAAAATACTTCACTTTTACACGAACTTTAAAACTTGCATATTACGATCAAGCTTGTCATAAATAGACGCTGGATTAAAAGTAAGGATGCAAAATGAGTAAGCTGTACGTTGGCTCCGAAGTCGGTCAATTAAGACGAGTTCTCCTAAATCGACCTGAAAGAGCACTCACCCACCTCACCCCTTCTAACTGTCATGACCTTCTGTTTGATGATGTGTTGGCTGTGGAAGCTGCTGGTGAAGAACACGATGCCTTTGCAGAGACTCTACGTAATCAAGACGTAGAAGTACTGCTACTGCACGATTTATTGGTAGAGACGCTTGCCGTACCTCAAGCACGCGAATGGCTGCTAAACACTCAAATCTCAGATTTCCGTTATGGGCCTACCTTTGCTCGTGACTTAAGAAACTATCTTGCTCAAATGGATAATGAGCATCTAGCGACAATCTTACTAGGTGGCTTGGCGTATTCAGAGCTTCCTATCAAATCATCATCGATGCTTCCTAAAATGCATCGCCCACTTGATTTCGTTATCGAGCCACTGCCTAACCACCTATTTACACGCGATACTTCGTGTTGGGTTTATGGCGGTGTGTCGCTAAACCCAATGATGAAGCCGGCACGTCAACGTGAGACAAACCATCTACGCGCTATCTATCGCTGGCACCCAGTGTTTGCGGGGCAAGACTTCATTAAGTACTTTGGTGATGAGGACCTTCATTACGACAACGCCAACATTGAAGGCGGCGATGTACTGGTTATTGGTAAAGGCGCGGTACTTATCGGTATTTCTGAGCGTACCAAACCACAAGGCGTTGAGAACTTAGCGGCAAGCCTATTTAAGTCAGGGCAAGCAACCGAAGTGATCGCGATCGATCTACCAAAGCACCGTTCATGTATGCACCTTGATACGGTAATGACACACATGGATATCGATACCTTCTCTGTGTATCCAGAAATCGTTCGTAAAGATTTAGACACATGGCGCCTAACACCAAAAGAGAATGGTGAGATGCGCGTAGAGAAAGCGGAAAACTACCTGTCAGCGATTGAAGGTGCGCTAGGTCTTGATCAGCTTAAGATCATCACAACAGGTGGTGACAACTACGAAGCTGAACGTGAGCAGTGGAATGACGCCAACAACGTACTGACAGTGAAACCGGGCACGGTTATCGGTTACGAGCGTAATGTTTACACCAACGAGAAGTACGACAAGGCAGGCATCGAAGTTCTAACGATTCCAGGTAATGAACTGGGTCGTGGCCGTGGTGGCGCTCGTTGTATGAGCTGCCCTATCGAAAGAGACGGTATCTAAGCGGATAGCTCTATAGAGTAAAAATACAATCACTCAACTAGGCCAGTACCATTGTACTGGCCTTTTTCATGAAATAAATAAAATAAAATAAATATTCACAAATATAGCATTTTTATGTTTAACTAAGTTCTTCATTGATTCTATATACGCAAGGAGCGAAAGATGGCCTTTAATCTTCGCAATCGTAACTTTCTAAAACTACTCGACTTTACTCCTAAAGAGATTCAGTTTTTACTCGACCTGTCAGCTGATCTAA
This sequence comes from Vibrionales bacterium SWAT-3, assembly GCA_000169995.1. Taxonomy (GTDB): domain Bacteria; phylum Pseudomonadota; class Gammaproteobacteria; order Enterobacterales; family Vibrionaceae; genus Vibrio. The sequence goes on from AAZW01000023.1 coordinate 15,450, forward strand.
AAAAAGCTAAGTATGCAGGTACTGAGCAAAAGAAGCTTACTGGTAAAAACATCGCTTTGATCTTTGAAAAGGCATCAACACGAACTCGATGTGCGTTTGAAGTCGCCGCTTTTGATCAAGGCGCTCAAGTGTCTTACTTGGGTCCTTCGGGCTCTCAGATCGGTCAAAAAGAATCAATGAAAGATACTGCACGCGTATTAGGCCGTATGTACGATGGCATCGAGTACCGTGGCTTTGGTCAGAGCATCGTCGAAGACCTTGGCGCTTATGCTGGTGTTCCAGTTTGGAATGGCCTTACTGATGAATTTCACCCAACTCAGATCTTGGCTGACTTCCTGACCATGATCGAACATGGTCGCGGTAAACAGCTGCATCAAATCAGCTTTGCTTACCTGGGTGATGCTCGTAACAATATGGGTAACTCTCTATTAGTAGGAGCTGCCAAGATGGGCATGGATATTCGTCTTGTCGCTCCAAAAGCCTTCTGGCCAGAAGACCAGCTTGTCGAAGAGTGCCAAGCTATCGCGCAAAGTACCGGCGCTAAAATCACACTGACTGAAGACGTGGCTGAAGGCGTAAAAGGCTGTGACTTCCTCTACACCGATGTTTGGGTATCGATGGGCGAAGCACCAGAAGCTTGGGATGAACGTGTGGCAGTGATGAAGCCATATCAAGTGAACATGGATGTGATTAAGCTGACGGGCAACCCTCAAGTCAAATTCATGCACTGCTTACCCGCTTTCCACAATAATGAGACCGTCATCGGTCAGCAAGTGGCTGACAAATATGGGATGAACGGTTTGGAAGTGACGGATGAAGTGTTTGAATCGGACTACTCTATTGTGTTTGATGAAGCAGAAAATCGCATGCACACCATCAAAGCTGTTATGGTCGCAACACTCGGTTAATTGAGAATAGTGAAAGTAAAAAAAAGCTTGATGTAATCGCTTGCGCTCACAAATTGAAAGCGTATAATTCTCGGCAATTTGTCTGAGAGTAGTGAAAATGACGCCAACCAATATTGTGATCACACATAATAAGATTGTGAAAACACCTAATATTGCTCGCAAGCTAGCATGCTTGCCAGGCGGTCTATTCTGCTTTTCAGCACTTTTTTAAAGCCTCCCATTACGGGGGGCTTTTTTGTGGCCAATACATTATTGTGGGGAAGAAGATCATGGCGAATTCGCTCTATCAAAAGCACATCATCTCAATTCCAGAGCTTTCTCGTGAAGAGCTAGAATTAATTGTTCAAACGGCTGGTCAGCTTAAAGCAGAACCAAACCCAGAACTTATCAAGAACAAAGTTGTGGCTAGCTGCTTCTTCGAACCTTCAACACGAACTCGTCTCTCTTTTGAAACTGCGATTCAACGCATCGGTGGTGATGTGATTGGTTTCGACAGCGGCGGTAACACCTCACTGGCGAAAAAGGGCGAAACGCTAGCAGACTCTGTACAGGTTATCTCTTCATACGTTGATGCTTACGTAATGCGTCACCCTCAAGAAGGTGCTGCGCGCCTAGCATCAGAGTTCTCTAATGGTGTCCCAGTAATCAACGCTGGTGATGGTGCTAACCAACATCCAACACAGACTCTGCTTGATCTGTTCTCTATCGCAGAGACACAAGGCCGCCTAGATAACCTTAACGTGGCGTTCGTTGGTGACCTTAAATACGGCCGCACGGTTCACTCTCTCACTCAAGCATTGGCTAAATTCGATAACATCTGTTTCTACTTTGTAGCGCCAGAAGCATTGGCTATGCCTGATTACATCTGTGAAGAGCTTGATGAAGCTGGCATCAAGTACCAACTACTGACCGACATGGAAGATGTGATTCCTGAGCTGGATGTTCTATACATGACTCGCGTGCAGAAAGAACGCTTTGATGAGTCGGAATACGCACACATTAAGTCAGCCTACATCCTAACGGCTGCACTATTAGAAAATGCACGTGATAACTTGAAGGTACTGCACCCACTTCCTCGCGTTGATGAAATCACTGTCGATGTCGATAAAACACCTTACGCTTACTACTTCCAGCAAGCTGAAAATGGTGTTTACGCACGTGAAGCATTACTAGCCCTTGTTCTTAACGAAACGCTGTAGAGGAGAGAGACCATGTCTAAAGAGACTCAATTAAAAGTTGAAGCAATCAAGAACGGTACCGTTATCGACCATATCCCAGCAAACATCGGGATCAAGGTGCTAAAACTGTTTGATATGCACAACTCTCATCAGCGTGTCACTATTGGTTTGAACCTGCCTTCTTCAGCACTTGGCGGCAAAGACTTACTTAAAATTGAGAATGTGTTTATCACTGAAGAGCAAGCAAACAAGTTAGCACTTTACGCACCTCACGCGACGGTAAACCAAATCGAAGATTACGAAGTGGTTAAGAAGCTAGCGCTTGAACTACCTGAGCAGATCAACGATGTGTTTGAGTGTCCAAACACCAACTGCATTACTCACAACGAGCCGGTTGAGAGCAGCTTTAAGATCTTTGAGAAGAATGAAGATATTCGCCTGAAATGTAAGTACTGCGAAAAAGTCTTCTCTCGCGAGATCGTGACAGAAAGATAAGCTTCGCGTAGCACGTGATTAATGTAAAAACTATGAAATACCTCGCCTGTGCGGGGTATTTTGCGCTTTACCTAGCCACGGTTTGTAGGCACACTGAAAAACGATTTTTATCTAATAACTGATGGAATAAACCAATGACAAAAGTACTTCACACAGAATCGGCTCCAGCTGCAATCGGCCCATACGTACAAGGCGTTGACCTTGGCAACATGGTACTGACTTCTGGTCAAATCCCAGTAAACCCAGCAACTGGTGAAGTATCTGCTGATATCGCAGAGCAAGCACGCCAATCTCTAGACAACGTTAAAGCGGTTGTAGAAGCTTCTGGCCTGACTGTAAAAGACATCGTTAAGCTAACTGTATTCGTTAAAGACCTAAACGACTTCGGCACAGTAAACGAAGTTTACGGTAAATTCTTTGATGAGCACGGCGTTGCAAACTACCCTGCACGTTCATGTGTTGAAGTAGCTCGTCTACCAAAAGATGTTGGTATCGAGATCGAAGCTATTGCAGTTCGCAAATAGGCTTCACTCTATTTAGTCAGAGGCTTAGTGCTGAACTAAGCACTGGTGGATACAAAAAAGGTTGCCAACTAGGCAACCTTTTTTATTATTCGTTTTCTGCGTTTAAGCTACTTTTTATTAAGCTCAATCACTTCTTTGTCTAGCTCTTCCAACTTAGCCGCCATCTGTTCACGAGTTAGATTTGCTAATTCACGAACGTTCGACTTGTCGTAGCCTTCAGTATTAATTGGGTCTAGCATTTCCACAATCACGTGGCCATTGTTCCAACGGTTCAGCTTAACGCCACCTGTAGAGCTACACACGATAGGGATAATTGGTAAGCCAGCGCCAATCGCAGCATGGAAAGCACCAGTTTTAAATGGTAACAGACCACGACCTCGTGAACGCGTTCCTTCAGGGAACATCCATACCGAAACATCACTGTCTTTCAGGTTATCGACTACTTGATCGATCGTACCAAACGCTTTACTGCGATTTGCACGGTCAATTAGGATATTCCCCGTCAACCAGTAAAGCTGACCAAACAGAGGCATCCACGCTAGGCTTTTCTTACCAACCGTTACCACTTTAGGTGTCACAGCCGATGATACCGTGAACAGGTCCCAGTTATTCTGATGGTTCGCAACATAAACATGTTGGCCACGAGAGTAAGCATCTTCAGGGATACGTAGCTCTAACTTGATACCAAACACTTTCGACATACGACCGAAGTAACGACCAAAGGTAAATACGTGCTTCGGGTTACGTGGGCTAAGTAAACAGTAGCCACAGCCAAATACAAACATAAGAATCGCAAAGATCGCCAATGCGAAAATACGTAATATTGCTATCATTTTGTTCCTCACAACCGCAGAGTTCACCCACCTATTCACTTTAAAATAAATAAACAGATTCACTTGCGGTAAATACAACTATAAAAAAGCCGAAACCAAGGTTCCGACTTTTCTGTTTTCATTTTACTGATTCATGAATTTACTAACCTAAGTTAGTTTGAGTCACGAAATCGGGTAATGTTTGCGCCTAGCGCTGAAAGCTTATCTTCAATCTTATCGTAGCCACGATCGATGTGATAGATACGATCAACGATGGTTTCGCCTTGTGCGATACAACCAGCAATAACAAGGCTCGCAGATGCACGAAGATCCGTTGCCATTACTTGAGCGCCGCTCAATTGTTCGGTTTCACCACAGATAGCTGTATTACCCTCAATCTCCGCTTTTGCACCCATTCGCTGAAGTTCAGGAATATGCATGAAACGGTTTTCGAAGATAGTTTCAGTGATCACACCACTGCCCTTCGCCATCATATTTAGCAGAGTAAACTGAGCTTGCATGTCAGTTGGGAAGCCAGGATGAGGTGCCGTTACGATTTTCACCGCTTTAAGCTCACGACCTGTCATATCAAGACTGATCCAGTCTTCACCCGTTTCAACCTTCGCACCCGCTTCTTCAAGCTTCGCTAAGGCAGCTTCAAGAAGATGAGCGTTAGTGTTACGACAAACGACTTTACCGCCAGAAACCGCTGCTGCAACAAGGAAAGTGCCCGTTTCAATACGGTCTGCAACCACAGAGTGTTGACCACCACCAAGGCGTTCAACGCCCTCGATAGTAATTGTGTCTGTACCTGCGCCAGAAATCTTCGCACCCAGTTTGTTAAGGAAGTCTGCTGTATCAACAATCTCAGGCTCACGCGCTGAGTTATCTAATACGGTTTTACCTTCTGCGAGCGTTGCAGCACACATGATAGTGATCGTAGCGCCTACGCTTACTTTATCCATCACGATGTGCGCGCCTTTCAAACGGCCATCAACACTTGCTTTCACATAACCATCTTCCAATGTAATGGTTGCACCTAGTTGCTCTAGGCCATGGATATGCAGATCAACAGGGCGAGCACCAATTGCACAACCGCCAGGAAGTGACACTTGGCCTTCACCAAAACGAGCAACGAGAGGACCTAAAGCCCAGATAGAAGCACGCATTGTTTTTACTAAATCGTAAGGCGCACAAAATTCATTAATTTCGCTGCCATCAACATGAACGCTTCCGTTACGTGATACTTTCGCGCCTAAACGCTTTAGCAGTTCCATCGTAGTATCGATGTCACGTAGATGAGGAACGTTACTTACTTCCACTGGCTCTTCAGCAAGAATTGAAGCAAATAGGATTGGTAGCGCTGCGTTTTTTGCGCCAGAGATCGTCACTTCACCGCTTAGCGGCTTGTCTGATCCAATAACTCGAAACTTTTCCATCATAAACCTTAAAGTGACATCAGTTTCTTATCACGTTCCCACTCTTCCGGCGTGAATGCCTTGATAGAAAGAGCATGGATGTCATTGCGTTGAATGTATTCCATTAGTGGGCCGTAGATTAGTTGCTGCTTCTTAACTCGATTCATGCCGTCAAAACATGGATCAACCGCAACAACTTCGTAATGACTGCCTTCACCTTTCACGATAATCTCTTGAAGGTTCAGTGCCTCTGCTAATAATTCTTGTACTTTTGTGCTGTCCACAAATAGCTCCTGCCTAATTTTTTATGTGTTCTGCCATCATTGGCTGGATATTGCTCAATTGGAACAACGTTCGTAATTGTTCTGGCACGAAACTGAGCATTATATGACAGTTTTGATTTTTTGCATGCTCTAATAAGTGAATTAGCATCACCATTCCTGCTGAATCGACTCGATTTATATGGCTAAGGTCAATTTCAACGCTCGATTCCGTTATTTGCCACTTTTCCAATATACGCCAGATTGCAGGAACAGTGTCTCGGTCGATATCTCCGAGAAGCTGATACTCTTTAGAGCTTAGCGCTTGCCATTGAGATTGGCTCATTATTTATCACTCTCAAAGCGAATCGGTTGTGCAGCCAGTTTCTCTAACTCGTCAGCAACCGCTAAGATACCGTCTTGACGAATCTTAGTATTCCACTCTGATTGCTTACTCGACAGCAGGCTGATCCCCTCCGCAACCATATCAAATGCTTTCCACTCGCCAGACTTTTTGTCTTTGCGAAGCTTAAATTCAAGTTTGATGTTAGGTCGTGGTGAATCGATGATATCGACCTTGATGCTGGTAATACGACTGTCCGCTTTGATTTTTGGCTCAGGGCCAAATTCAATTGTCTGATCTGTGTATTGAGTCAGCACTTGCGCGTAAGAAGAAACCAAGTATTTACGGAATGAGTCGATAAATACACGCACATCTTTTCTATCAGCGCCTTTCAAGTTTGGCCCAAGCAGCTTAAGTGCTGCATATTGAGCATTCACATAAGGCATCAACTCTTCTTCCACGATCACCTTGAGTAATTCTGGATCTTTGTGGATATTGTCTTGTTCGCTCTTCAAACGCTCAAATGCCACCTCAGCGACTTGCGTCATCATTTGGTAAGGCTGCGTTTTATCAATAGTTGCATCCGCAAAAGCTTGAGTTGAAACCAACAAGGCCATTACAGCGAATAACCCTATTTTCAAGTGTTTCATCGTTTTCAACATCATCTTATTCCTCAGCTTTATTGTCATCAGAGCCGCCAACGCTATACAGCACTTGGCCAATCAAATCTTCGAGTACCAATGCCGATTTAGTGTCTTCAATCGAATCACCATCAACCAACATCTCTTCATCATCAAAAATGAAGCCTGGAACTAAACTGATGTACTGCTCACCGATTAAACCTGACGTTAAGATTTGAGCACTAGAGGTATCAGGAAACCGTGAGTACTTCGCATCAATCGACATTTCAACCACAGGCAGATAGCTTTCGGTATCAAGCTCAATGCTTTTCACACGACCAACAACTACGCCACCAACCTTCACTGGAGAACGAACTTTTAAGCTACCAATGTTGTCAAAGGTCGCTTTCAGATTGTAAGTATGGTTTGAACCCAGCCCTTTTACGTCAGCGACTTGAAAGATCATGATTAAGATTGCGCAAATTCCGGCTATAACAAAGGTGCCGACCCATAATTCTAACTTTCGAGTTTGTTGCATGATTAATTCCCAAACATCAATGCGGTAAGAACAAAATCTAGCCCTAATACCGCTAGAGAAGAGTGTACTACTGTACGTGTGGTTGCTTGACTAATACCTTCAGAGGTCGGTACCGCATCATAACCATTGAAAAGAGCGATCCAAGTGACGGTGATGGCAAACACCATGCATTTGATCATGCTGTTACCGATATCTCGACCTAGCTCAACTGAAGACTGCATCGCTGACCAAAAGCTGCCGTGATCAATGCCTTTCCAATCAACACCGACTAACTGGCCGCCCCAAATACCGACCGCCATAAAGATCATCGCCAGTAGAGGCATAGAGATAAGCCCAGCCCACAAGCGTGGTGCGATAATGCGTTTTAGGGGGTCTACCGCCATCATTTCTAAACTGGAGATCTGCTCCGTTGCTTTCATCAAACCGATTTCAGCCGTCAGTGCTGAACCCGCGCGACCTGCAAACAGCAGCGCCGTAACCACAGGGCCAAGTTCACGTAACAATGAAAGCGCGACCATTTGGCCAAGGTTGCCCTCAGCGCCGTAGTCAATTAACACGACATAACCTTGCAGGCTTAATACCATGCCAATGAACAAGCCCGAAACTAAAATAATAGCCAATGACTGAACGCCAACGCTATAAAGTTGTTTAACTAATAAAGGGAAGTTCTTTAGTCGCGGGATGCCAAACAAAGCCCCGAATAACATCAGGCTTGCTCGACCAAATGACTCACAGATCGCAAGTGTTCGCTTACCGACACCTGCAATAGTTTTAGCAATCATATTAAAACAAATCCTTTTCAAGACTTTGCGCTGGGAACCTAAATGGCACAGGGCCATCAGCTTCGCCTTGCAAAAATTGCTGCACTCTCGGATCGTCATTGTTGTACAACTCTTCCGGTGACCCAGCAGCAATGATTTTGCCATCTGCGAGTAGGTAAACCCAATCTGCGATACTCATCACCTCAGGAACATCGTGAGAAACGACGATAGACGTTAAGCCCAAGGCTTGATTGAGGTTACGAATGAGCTCAACCAACACACCCATTGTAATTGGGTCTTGGCCGACAAAGGGCTCATCGTACATGATAAGTTCAGGGTCCAGCGCGATAGCACGCGCCAATGCGGCACGCCTTGCCATTCCGCCAGACAACTCACTTGGCATTAACTGCGCTGCACCACGTAACCCTACAGCCTCAAGTTTAAGTAAAACGATGGTACGGATGAATTTTTCGTTAAGTTCAGTGTGCTCTCGCAGTGGAAACGCGACATTATCAAAGACATTGAGATCCGTAAAAAGTGCACCCGATTGAAAAAGCATGCTCATTTTTTTACGTGCTTGATAAAGCTTTCGACGAGATAGAGTTGGGATATTGTCGCCATCAAACCAAACTTCACCGTTATCTGGAGGCAACTGCCCGCCAATCAAACGCAGTAAAGTTGTTTTACCGATCCCTGATGGCCCCATTATGGCAGTAATCTTGCCTTGAGGGACCTCTAAACTGATGTCGTCAAAAATAACGCGATCACCGCGTGAGAAGCTAAGGTTCTTAACTTTTACAAGTTCAGTATTCGACATACTCTTGTAGTTTCCTTGCTTTAAAAAACGCCAATTATGGCTGCAATAATAATGAGTCTACTTTAGAATTAAAAGCACTGTTCAATTAATTCATATTAAACAGGAATCTATGCAGGGATTTGAAAGCATTAGAAAATTATCTTTTCAGATCTCTTTCTCAGTCGCTAAGTGGTAATTAATTTGCTGAGTGACTTCCCTTTTATCTACCAACAGGTCAAAATTAGCGGTTAATTCTCCGTTTTTTATTAATTTTTTAGGAATCATCATGCTTGAAGCGATTGCGTTTCTTATTATCGGTCTAGGTTTTTTGGTGTGGAGTGCAGATAAGCTGGTTTACGGCGCCGCAGCTCTTGCTCGCAACTTCGGTATCTCACCATTAGTTATCGGTATGACGATTCTTGCAATGGGCTCTTCAGCTCCAGAAATGATGGTTTCTGCAACCGCTGCACTTGATGGCAAAACAGATACTGCGGTCGGAAATGTTTTAGGCTCAAACATTGCCAACATTGCGCTAATTTTAGGTATCACTGCGCTTATCAAGCCGCTATCAATCAGCTCCGCTGTGATTCGCCGTGAACTACCACTCATGATTGGTGTCACTTTACTAGCTGGCGCACTGCTTTGGGATAACCACTTAGGCTTCTACGAAGGCGTATTGTTATTTGTTCTGTTCGGTGCGTTTTTGTTTGCCATGCTGCAAATCAGCCGTAGTGAGAAAAAGAACGGCGATGCGTTTCTTGATGAACAAGAGTCAGAGATTCCAGAGGGCGTTAGTAACCCGAAAGCTGCAATGTGGGTTGTAATTGGTCTTATCATTCTTCCTTTAGCCGCTGATATGCTGGTTGATAATGCCGTGATCATCGCTAAGTTCTTCGGCATGAGCGACCTTGTGATTGGTTTAACCATTATCGCCGTTGGTACTAGCCTACCTGAGCTTGCTGCATCACTTGCTGGTGTAATGAAAGGCGAAGACGATATGGCCGTGGGTAACATCATTGGCTCAAACGTATTCAACATTCTGGCTGTTATGGGTATTCCAGGCATCCTAAACCCTTCGATCTTGAGCGAATTTGCGATGGGTCGTGACTTCTGGGTAATGCTAGGTGTATCTCTGCTGCTTGTTGTGATGGCGCTAGGTAAATCACGCAGTGTGAATCGTATTGAAGGTGGCGTGTTAATCGTGACGTTCGTGGCTTACCAAAGCTACCTACTAATGAACATGTCGGCTTAATTGTTGACTTAACTTTCCGTACTTGGAGTATTTGATGTCTCAGCCATTTGATTATCGCAGTGTTGCCAAACAAGTTTTGGAAACTGAAGTTGCAGGTCTCACTCAATTGGACCAATATTTTAATGATGATTTTTGCAAAGCTTGCGATCTAATCCTAAACAACAAGGGTAAAGTGGTTGTGATGGGCATGGGTAAATCCGGCCATATCGGCAACAAAATCGCAGCAACGCTAGCAAGTACGGGTACATCAGCTTTCTTTGTACACCCGGGTGAAGCAGCACATGGCGACTTAGGCATGATCGAACCGGGCGATATTGTGATTGCCATATCGAACTCAGGTGAATCAGGTGAAATCCTTAGCCTGTTCCCTGTGTTGAAGCGTTTGAACATCAAGATCATCAGCATGACAGGTAAACCTGCGTCGAATATGGCGACCTTGTCTGACATCCATTTACAAATTTCTGTGCCGGAAGAAGCGTGCCCGCTAGGTTTAGCACCAACAACCAGCACCACTGCGACTTTAGTGATGGGTGATGCATTAGCCGTTGCACTTTTACAAGCTCGAGGCTTCACAGCTCAAGACTTTGCCCTATCTCATCCAGGTGGCGCTTTAGGTCGTCAGCTACTATTGAAACTAGACGACATCATGCACACGGGCGATGCACTCCCTGTCGTTGCACCTGATGCATTAGTAAGAGATGCTTTACTAGAGATATCTCAGAAAGGCTTGGGCATGACAGCCATCGTGGATCAAGATGGTCAAATGGCCGGTATTTTTACCGATGGTGATTTACGCCGTATCTTGGATAAACGCGTTGATATTCATAGCACTCAAATTGGCGATGTGATGACGCTAAATCCTACCGTTGCCGATCCTAACATGCTTGCAGTTGAGGGTTTAAACTTAATGCAAGCTAAAAGCATCAATGGCTTGATGCTATGCCAAGATGGCAAACTAGTTGGTGCTCTAAACATGCATGATTTATTGAAAGCTGGAGTAATGTAATGACACAGACAGTCGAAACTCTATACGGCACTGTTGACGCAGATGTTTTTGCAATCGCAAAAGACATCAAACTCCTAATTTGCGATGTAGATGGCGTGTTCTCTGATGGCCGCATCTACATGGGTAACAATGGTGAAGAGCTGAAAACCTTTCACACTCGTGACGGTTACGGCATCAAATCACTGATGAACGCGGGCATTGAAATCGCAATCATCACAGGCCGTAAATCTCAGATAGTTGAGAATCGAATGACGGCTCTCGGTATCAAACTTATTTATCAAGGCCAAGACGATAAAGTTAAGGCTTACCAAGACATTTGCGATAAGCTTTCTGTTAATCCTGAGAACACTGGTTACATCGGCGATGACCTGATCGACTGGCCGGTAATGGAAAAAGTTGGCTTGAAAGTTTGTGTAGCAGATGGTCACCCGCTACTTGCACAGCGAGCAAACTATGTGACAACCATCAACGGTGGTCACGGTGCAGTACGTGAAGTCTGCGACCTTATTTTACAAGCAAGAAATGAACTCGACGTGCATAAAGGTTTAAGCATATGAGTTTTACTCGTATTATCTATTTAATACTAATATTTATTGCCTCTTGGTCGACCTACTACTTGTTCGACAAAGAGCAAACATCGACGATACAAGTGGCTCCGAATTTGGAGCTACCTGCTTTTAGCGGCAACAGCCTAAACAACATCAGTTACGATGAGTCAGGTATTCGCAGCTACCAAGTTGAATCGACGTATTTAGAACACTTCTCAGTGGTTGGCGACACGCACTTTCAAAACCCTGTTCTCTCGGTATTCCGTGAAGGGCATACGATTGAATGGCAAGTCACCGCTGATCGCGCGATTATGGATGAAAATCAGGTTGTCACTTTTTATGACAACGTTGTGGCAAAGAATCTACTGCCAGGGGCAAGCTTCGATACAATGACCACTGAAAAAATGGTGATTGAGCTGAAAAGCCGAGATTTTTATTCAGATACTCCGGTCCATATGATCGGTACATTTTTTGAAAATGAGGGTCAAGCAATAAAAGGTAACTTCGGTACCAACAATGCGACTCTCTTTAATTCTGTTCAAGGTAGATATGAAACTCTTACACCTTAGTTTATTCGCTTTGACTCTTGCGGCACCAAATGTCTACGCCCTATCTTCGGATAGCGAGCAACCTGTCTACATTGACTCAGACAGCCAGCAATTGGATATGAAAAGTAACCAAGTAACCTTCATTGGTGATGTAAACCTGAAACAAGGCAGCATCAATATCAATGCCGATAAGGTGATTGTTACCCGCAACGCCGTAAATGGTGAGATTGAAGAGATTCAAGGCTTCGGTAAACCGGCGACCTTCTCTCAACTGACTGATGATGGAAAGACGCTCTACGGTGAAGCTGACGACCTACATTACCAGCTTGTTGCTGACAAACTGATCATGACCAAGAATGCGATGCTATCTCAAGATGGCAGTATCATCCGAGGCTCTAAAATCACCTACCAGATTGGCTCTCAGAAGCTAGTCGCTGACAGTGGTGAGAACAAACGAGTATCAACGGTTTTACAACCAACGGAAGTGAATAAGTAGCCATGGCCGTTCTAAAAGCACAAAACCTAGCGAAAACATACAGCAAACGTAAAGTAGTGACTGACGTAAGCCTGCAGGTTGAGTCAGGCCAGATTGTCGGCTTGCTTGGTCCTAATGGTGCCGGTAAAACGACTTCTTTCTACATGATTGTAGGCTTAGTTGCACGTGACGAAGGTACCATCAGCATTGATGACCGAGATATCAGTATCTTACCAATGCATAGCCGTTCGCGCCTTGGTATCGGTTATCTGCCTCAAGAAGCGTCTATCTTCCGCAAGCTGTCTGTAGAGAACAACATCATGGCGGTGTTACAGACCCGTGATGAGATGACTAATGAGCAGCGTCAGGATAAGCTAGAAGACCTTCTAGAAGAGTTCCACATTCAACATATCCGTCACAGTAATGGTATGGCCCTATCGGGTGGTGAACGTCGTCGTGTTGAAATCGCTCGCGCTCTTGCAGCAAACCCTCAGTTTATCTTGCTAGACGAACCGTTTGCTGGTGTTGACCCGATCTCGGTTATCGATATCAAGAAAATCATCGAACACCTGCGCGATCGCGGTTTGGGTGTTTTGATTACCGATCACAACGTTCGTGAAACATTAGACGTGTGTGAAAAGGCCTACATCGTGAGTCAAGGACACCTGATCGCAGAGGGTACTCCTGAAGATGTTCTCAATAACGAACAAGTTAAACAAGTTTATCTAGGCGAACAATTCCGTCTATGATTATATAGAGAGTATCGAGAGTTCTAAGAATAATAACTAGGTAAGTAACACTGAATGAAACCCTCATTACAACTTAAGCTAGGCCAACAGTTAGCAATGACTCCTCAATTGCAGCAAGCGATTCGTTTGTTGCAATTGTCTACTTTAGATTTGCAACAAGAGATCCAAGAAGCACTTGAATCTAACCCACTACTCGATGTCGAAGAAGGCAATGAAGAAACGCCATCATCGGAAGAAAAGCCTAGCAGTGACGAGAAAGAAACAGTTGAAGCCGCAGAGCAAGACTTACCTGACAGCTCAGACTTAATCGAAAAATCAGAGATTGGTAACGAGCTCGAGATCGACACAACTTGGGAAGATGTCTACAGCGCAAATACAGGTAACACTGGTATTGCTATCGATGACGACATGCCTGTCTATCAAGGTGAAACCACCCAAAGCCTGCACGATTACCTGCTTTGGCAACTCGATCTCACACCATTTACAGAAACAGACCGCAGCATTGCATTCGCGCTAATCGATGCCATTGATGACTATGGCTACCTCACCGTATCTTGTGAAGACATTCTTGAAAATTTCGACAGTGAAGACATTGAGCTTGATGAGATCGAAGCAGTGCGCAAACGAATTCAACAATTTGATCCATTAGGTGTTGGTTCACTAAATCTTCAAGATTGCTTACTGCTACAACTGGCGACTTTCCCACAAGACACGCCTTGGCTTGAAGAGGCTAAGTTAGTACTTACTAGCCATATCGACCAGCTCGGTAACCGTGATTACAAACTTGTGATCAAGGAAACCAAGTTGAAAGAAGCAGAGCTACGTGAGGTTCTGCAGCTCATTCAACAACTGGACCCACGACCTGGCAGCAAGATTACGCCAGACGAAACCGAATATGTGGTTCCTGATGTGTCGGTATTTAAAGACCTAGGTAAATGGTTAGTGACCATTAACCCGGACAGTGTGCCAAAGCTGAAAGTCAATCAGCAGTACGCTGACTTAGGCAGTAAAGGCAACAGCGCCGATAACCAATACATTCGCTCGAACTTGCAAGAGGCGAAGTGGTTAATCAAAAGCTTAGAAAGCCGAAATGAGACGCTACTCAAAGTTGCGCGATGCATTGTTGAACATCAGCGTGATTTCTTCGAACATGGTGAAGAAGCGATGAAGCCAATGGTACTCAACGATGTTGCTTTAGCCGTTGATATGCACGAATCCACGATCTCTCGTGTAACGACTCAAAAGTTCATGCATACGCCTCGTGGCATCTTCGAACTGAAATACTTTTTCTCGAGCCATGTCAGTACTGACAATGGCGGTGAATGTTCATCGACAGCAATTCGAGCACTCATTAAGAAGCTTGTTGCGGCAGAAAATACCGCTAAGCCTCTTAGTGATAGCAAGATAGCTGCTTTACTGGCTGACCAAGGAATTCAGGTAGCTAGACGTACGATAGCGAAATACCGTGAGTCTCTGGGCATTGCCCCATCGAGTCAGCGTAAACGCCTGCTATAAGCTAATTTAATAGCTTTTTGTTTAATAGCTATTATCAGGCACCAACTGAAAAGGAAAGTCTATGCAAATCAATATTCAAGGCCATCACGTTGATCTTACCGATTCAATGCAAGACTATGTTCACACCAAATTCGACAAACTTGAGCGCTTCTTTGATCATATCAATAGTGTTCAGGTTGTATTAAAAGTTGAGAAAATCAATCAAATTGCAGAAGCGACCCTTCATGTAAATCAAGGTGAGATTCATGCAACAGCAACAGATGAAAGCATGTATGCTGCGATTGATTCATTGGTTGATAAACTCGTCCGCCAACTCAACAAGCACAAAGAAAAGCTAAGTAGTCACTAACATGCAATTAAGCGAAGTACTTTCATTGGACTGCACCAAAAGTGCAGTCCAATGCACAAGCAAAAAAAGAGCCCTTGAGCTCATCAGTCAAATCGCAGCAGAGAGCTGTGGTCAAGATTCAACAGAGCTATTTGAGTGCATGTTGAGCCGCGAGAAGATGGGCAGTACCGGTATTGGTAATGGTATCGCCATTCCTCACGCTCGTATGAATGTCAGTGATAAAGCTATCGCTGTATTGCTGCAATGCCAAGATCCGATCGAATTTGATGCGATTGATAACCGTCCTGTCGACCTATTATTTGCCTTGCTTGTTCCTAGCGAACAGTGCAAAGAGCATCTAAAAACCCTTTCTTGTATGGCAGAACGACTAAACGACAAGCAGACTCTTAAACAGCTGCGTAATGCTCAGAGCGATCAAGAGCTTTACGACATCATGATTCAAGTGCCAACTTGCGAGCAATAACATGCGATTAATCGTGGTTAGTGGCCAATCAGGGGCCGGTAAAAGTGTTGCGTTACGAGTCCTAGAAGACTTGGGGTACTACTGTGTCGATAATTTACCAGTAAACCTACTCAACAACTTTGTCGAATCGGTACGCGAAAGCAACCAAAACGTTGCGGTAAGTATTGATATACGTAACCTACCGAAAGAGCCTCAGTTAGTCACCGACACGCTCGAGCAACTCGAGTCAGCTACAAACATCGATGTTGATGTATTGTTCCTCGATGCCAGCAAGCAGACACTCCTTAAGCGCTACAGCGAAACCCGCAGAATCCACCCTTTATCAATTGGCCAAGAGAAACTTTCTCTGGAGCAGGCTATTGATTTAGAAAAGACACTTCTCAGTCCTCTAGCAGAGCAAGCCAGCATTGTGATTGATAGCAGTGACTGCAACCTCTACGAGTTGAGTGAAAAAGTGCGCTTTAAAGTCGAAGGCAAAGAGAAGCAAGAACTAATCATTGTCTTTCAATCTTTCGGCTTTAAATTTGGTCTGCCAAGCGATGCCGACTACGTGTTTGATGTTCGCTTCTTGCCAAACCCTCACTGGGAACCAGACTTACGACCAATGACAGGCCTTGATGCTCCGATTCACTCCTTCCTAGAGCAACATCAAGAAGTGATTGAACTCAAACAACAGATTCAAGGCTTTGTTGAGCAGTGGCTACCAATGTTAGAGAAAAACAATCGCAGTTACCTAACGGTAGCCATTGGTTGTACTGGTGGTAAGCACCGCTCGGTGTATCTCACGCAGAAAATTGGTGAATACTTCGAACAACTTGGTCATCAAGTTCAAATCAGACATGCCTCTTTAGAGAAGCACCAACAGGGCTAACCATGGAATTAACTCGAACTGTACTGATCCAAAACCGTTTGGGTCTTCACGCTAGAGCGGCCGTAAAGTTGGTTGAGCTTGCACAAAGCTTTGATGCCACTATCACAATTCATAGTGAAGAAGATAAAAGTGCCACCGCAGACAGCGTAATGGGACTATTGATGCTGGAGTCAGCCCAAGGCCAACACATCACGATTCAAGCTTCGGGTACTGATTCACAACAAGCACTTGATGCCGTTTGCCACCTTATCGAAGATAAATTTGATGAGGGTGAGTAGCCAAGACGCTTAACTCGTAACGCCGCAAACTCAAACGGTGAACCAACCTATATTAAATCTTAGTTCTACCTAAGTTTATGATTTAAATAAGCCCTAGAATTAAGTTACTATTCCAAGCATTGTAAGAATAATGAGATAGGAGGAAAATATGGCAGAGCAATTAGAATTCGACCAA
Organism: Vibrionales bacterium SWAT-3; assembly: GCA_000169995.1. Taxonomy (GTDB): domain Bacteria; phylum Pseudomonadota; class Gammaproteobacteria; order Enterobacterales; family Vibrionaceae; genus Vibrio. Next base: position 32,332 of record AAZW01000023.1, read on the forward strand.
GCTCACCAAACCCTCCAAGAAGTCAGCGAAGCCCTAGAAAACGGCCGATTTGTTCACGTACGCCGACAACTTCAGGACATGGAACCTGAGGATATTGCACACCTTTTAGAAGCCTCCCCTCGCAAAAGTCGTGACGTACTCTGGCAACTCACCGATCCAGAAGACTACGGTGAAATTCTTGATGAACTAAACGAAGACGTCAAAGATGCTCTTGTGTCAAAAATGGCACCAGAGACCTTGGCCGAAGCAACCGAAGGCATGGAGACCGATGACGTCGCGTACGTACTTCGAAGCCTGCCCGACGATGTATCTCGCGAAGTCCTTTCTCAAATGGACTCCGCCGATCGTGCACTAGTTGAAACCGCCCTGTCGTACCCAGAAGATTCTGCCGGTGCGATCATGAATACCGACGTAATCACGATTCGTGGTGATGTCGATGTCGATGTTGTATTGCGTTATTTGCGTATGCGTGGCGAACTCCCTGATGCAACCGATGCTCTGTATGTCATTGATGAAGAAGAGCGCCTTATTGGTAACTTGTCACTGACCACACTGATTACGACTCAGCCTGATATCGCCGTTTCAGAAGTGATGGACGATGCCGATGAAGCCATCTCTGTAGAGACCAGCGCGTCGGATATCGCGAGCTTATTTGAGCGTCGTAACTGGGTTTCAGCACCGGTTGTCGATAGCAACCAACATCTCGTTGGTCGTATCACCATCGATGACGTGGTTGATGTTATCCGTGAAGATGCCGAACACTCAATGATGAGTATGGCGGGTATGGACGATGACGAAGATACCTTCGCACCAGTCGTAAAATCTGCTCGTCGTCGTAGCGTATGGCTTGGTGCTAACGTTCTAGCTGCGCTTGCTGCCGCATCCGTTTCCAACATGTTTGAAGCAACGCTCGACCAAATGGCTGCGATTGCGGTTCTGATGACGATTGTACCGTCGATGGGTGGTGTCGCTGGTAACCAAACCGTTGCTCTAGTGATTCGTGGTTTAGCACTTGGTCACATCGGTGACAGTAACAAGCGCGAACTACTATTCAAAGAGGCAGCTATCGGCTTCCTCAACGGCGTTCTATGGGCCGTTATCATTGGTGGTATCGTGGTGGCTTGGAAAGGCAACTGGATACTGGGAGGCATCATCTCAGCTGCAATGATGACCAACTTGATAGTGGCTGGTATCGCCGGTGTAACCATTCCAGTGATGTTGAAGAAGATGAATATCGATCCAGCATTAGCCGGTGGTATGGCACTCACAACAGTAACTGATGTTATTGGCCTATCGGTGTTCTTAGGCTTAGCGACCATACTTATCTAAGTTGTCGTCATAAACCGCTTTAACAGCGAAACACTGCATACAAAAAGGGAGCCATCGGCTCCCTTTTTTAGTTCATCAATCTAACGTTAAGTGAATTACTCGCCTGCCACTTTCATAGACTCAAGCAGGATAGAACCCGTCTGAATTTGAGAGCGTGTTTCAACGTCGTTACCGACGGCAACGATCTGGTTGAACATGTCTTTTAGGTTACCCGCGATCGTCACTTCCGATACTGGGTATTGGATTTCTCCATTCTCTACCCAGAAACCTGCCGCGCCACGAGAATAATCGCCAGTGACAGTATTCACGCCTTGGCCCATCACTTCAGTTACGAGGAAGCCAGTACCCAACTCTTTAAGCATCTGCTCAAAGTTTTGGCCTGTCGACTTAACGAACCAGTTATGAATACCACCAGCATGACCTGTCGGTGTCATATCCATTTTACGTGCTGCGTAACTCGTTAGGAGGTAAGTTGCGAGCACACCATCGGTGATGATTTCACGATCTTGAGTAAATACCCCTTCACTATCAAATGGGCTTGAAGCCAAACCACGCAGGATATGAGGGCGCTCAGAGATGTTGAACCAATCTGGCAAGATTTTCTGACCTAGATGATCCAATAGGAAGGATGCTTTGCGATACAGGTTACCACCGCTGATCGCCATCACTAGGTGGCCAATAAGGCCAGTCGCGACATCATTGGCGAACATTATCGGGTATTGACCTGTTGCTAGCTTTTTAGCATCTAAGCGGCTAATGGTCTTTTCTGCTGCTTCTTGACCTACGCGCTCAGGCGTCCATAGCTCATCACGGTGACGTGCAACGGTATAGCTGTAGTCACGCTCCATTTCACCATTAGCACCCTGACCAATCACGCAACAGCTCGTGCTATGACGGCTAGATGCATAACTTGCTAGCAAACCGTGGCTGTTACCATAGACCTTAACGCCGTAGTGGCTGTCGTAACTCGCGCCATCACTTTGTTTGATCTTGTCGCTATAAGCTAATGCTTGCTTCTCAGCAGCAATCGCAAGCTCAGCCGCGTAGTCTGGGTTTGGTTCATCAGGGTGGAAAAGGTCCAAGTCTGGAATCTCTTTCACCATATATTCTTTTGCTGCAGGGCCTGCGAACGGGTCTTCTGAGGTATACTGAGCGATATCGAGTGCAGCTGCGACTGTTTGAGCAATCGCTTTTTCACTCAGATCAGATGTAGATGCACTGCCTTTTTTCTGGCCGCGATAAACAGTAATGCCTAGCGCACCATCACTATTAAATTCAACGTTTTCCACTTCACACATGCGTGTTGAAACACTCAAACCCGTTGACTTAGTAATAGCGACCTCAGCGGCGTCGGCACTCACAGAGGCCATGTCCAACGCTTTTGCAACTGCGGCTTCTAGATCAACTCTTTGCTGGGCGACTTGCTGTTTTACATCCATATCTATTCTAATTTTGTAGGTCAATATTACGTAGGATAACAAGAATTTCGCTTTCTCCCCAAGATTCTTGCTAAAATAGGCAATATATTCGTTTGAGATAGTGACATAGGCAGAAAAGATGGCTCGCAAAAACCAAAAAGCTCCATGGGAACCAGAAGAAGAAATCATCTGGGTAAGTAAAACCGAAATGAAAACGGACATGGAAGCCCTACAGAAACTAGGGGAAGAACTTGTTACCCTAAAGCCATCAGTATTAGAGAAATTCCCTCTGTCTGAAGATTTGGCACTCGCGATCAAAGATGCACAGCGCTTTAAGAACGAAGCAAAACGTCGCCAGCTTCAATACATTGGTAAGATCATGCGTAACATCGACCCAGAGCCGATTCAAGCAGCTTTGGACAAGGTACGTAACAAGCACTCACAAGCAACAGCTGAGCTACACAAGCTTGAGCAACTGCGTGACCGTATCGTTGAAGAAGGTGATGCTGCTATTTCAGAAGTCATGGAAATGTATCCTGAAGCAGACCGTCAACGTCTTCGTCAATTGGCGCGTCAAGCTAACAAAGAGAAGAAAGCAAACAAGCCAGCAAAGGCTTTCCGTGAGATCTTCCAAATTCTGAAAGAGCTAAAGCAAGACGATTAATTGGCTTTAGCTTTACGGGTTATCAAAAACTAAAAGACCTAGCACACGCTAGGTCTTTTTTATTCATTGAACCATTTATGCTACTCGCCAGCTCTAACAAACGAGCTGAGCTCTGGCTGAGGGTGGTCGACAGTGAGAACCTCAATTGAATCCTCAACCAATACCTTCCCCAAAGCAACGAACACAAATTTATTCGCAATGCTACGCGCATCACCTAAATGGTGCGTCACCATCAAAACCGTAATATTTCGCTCTGCCGCTAATCGCTTCACTAAGCTAAGCATCTCTTCTCGCAGTAAAGGATCAAGCGCAGAGAAAGGTTCATCAAGCAGCCAAATATCATGAGGCTGAACAAAACAACGCGCTGAGGCGACACGCTGACGTTGCCCACCAGATAATTGTTCAGGCAGCCTATCTAAGTACTCCGCAACACCCACTTGGGCAGCCGCTTGCTCCACCGCTTGCTTTTGGGTTGCAGTAAGCTTTAAGCCTGGATGCAGACCTAAGCCAATATTTTCACGTACCGTGAGATGAGCAAACAGGTTATGCTCTTGAAACAGCATTGCTAATGGGCGCTGATGTGCTTCTTTACCAATCAGCGATTGCCCAGCTACAGAGATCTCTCCGGATGTCGGCTCAATAAAGCCCGCCACTAAAGCGAGCAGGGTTGATTTACCTGCCCCACTTGGTCCCATTAGAGCAACAATATCGCCCTGCTCTGCTTGGAAATCAAAACTAAACAACTCTTGGTGATAGTGGTAATCCACATCTTTCATCACTAACATCATCGGTCCCTTAACTCTTTAGCTTTGAGCTTCGAGTAAACAAAAATTCAATCAGACTAAAGCTGCCAACACTCAGTAACAGCAAACTCACTGACACCACAGCAGCCGCTTCCATTTGATAGCTACCTAACAATTGGAATAGATACAAAGGCAGAGTTCTAAAGTCTTGGCTACCAAACAAGGCAATTGCACTTAAGTCGCCCATCGCCAGCATAAAGCTGATTGAGAAAGCCTGCGCCATTGGTTTACGCAATGCACGCCACTCCACTAACCTAAAGCGAGTAAAGCCAGTCATACCTAAACTGGCACACACATATTGATATTGCTGAGACAGATGCAACATAGGTTGGGCAAGCGTCTTAATCACATAAGGCAGCGCCATTAGGCTATTTACGGCAATCACAATAAAGAAAGCCAAGCTGAACACATCAGTAAATGAACGTAGCAATAAGAAGATACCTGTGCTGATCACTAATCCCGGCGTCACCAAGATAATAGTGCCGATCAGCTCGATTTTATCGGCTCTGATCGTCTTGTTTTGCAAGCGCCATGCTCGGCTCGTGAGCAATATAGCGATACCTATGCCAACAGCAATAACACTCGCCAATAAAGCGACTCTCACCGACGTCATCAGCGCCGCCCAAAATGGCTCACTGCTGAGCACTGTCAAGGCTTGAGCGTTAATACCACTAACAAGCACCATCAAAAGTGGCGGTAATACGAGTATTGATACCATGATGATCCAAAAGCTATCCCAAGCTTTTGACCACCAGCTGTCCTTAACCAAATACTTCTCTTCCGACAGCTGACTCGCCGTCACTGAGATAGGCTTAGATAGGCGCTGAATACTCACCGCTAACAAGCCACATAACAGCATTTGCCATATCGCCAGCAAAGCCCCCGCTTGCAGATCAAAGTCGAATTTAATCGCCTGATAAATAGCGAGCTCGATAGTGGTTGATTTAGGTCCACCGCCTAACGCCATCACAGTTGCAAAGCTGGTAAAACACAGCATGAAGACTAAGCCACATACATGGGGTAACTGTTGTCTTAAGCGAGGCCATTCAACCCATTTGAATTTACTCCAATGACTCATGCCTAAATGCGCACACAACTTGTGCTGCTCAGCAGGCACGGTATCTAACGCTTGCAGAAGTAAGCGACTAGCATAAGGCAGGTTGAAGAAGACGTGTGCCAACAAAATACCATTCAGGCCATAAATCGAGAATGGGAGCTCAATGTCGAAGTTCGCCAAGGATTTAGCTACCCCCCCACTGTTGCCGTAAATCGCTAACAAACCGAATACACCGACTAACACAGGCAGAACTAAGGTCGACGCAAAGAGCCTTAACAGTAGCGCTCGCCCAAAGAACTGTCTGCGACACAGGGCGTGTGCAATAGGTATAGCAAAGCCAACACTCAGCACCGTTGAGAGTGTCGCTTGATAAAAACTGAACTTCGTTACATGCCAATAGTAGGGATCGGACCATACTTGGCTGATATCAAGAGAAGGGGCATTGCTAAGCAATGCCCCTACTGCTGAAACCACGAAGGCGGTAATGAGCATCGCGACCCAAATACCGACCTTAGGCGTTTTCTTTATCATAAATTGATTATTACCGTAAAAAGTCCATTCCAAACATACAGAATGGCTTTAAATACAGGTCATTCATTCTTTTAAAAGTAAATTAAAAAGTAAGCGCACTCTGCCACTCACGAATCCAAGGCTTACGCTTCTCGGCGATCTCTTCAGAGCTAAAGCTTAACGCTTGCTGAGGTACCGTCAGTTGTTCGAAACCTTTAGGTAGCTCAACATCTGTCACTGGGTACATCCAGTTGCCTGTCGGCATCGCCGATTGGAATTCATCACTTAGGATAAACGCCATAAACTCATCAGCAAGCTTTTCATTCTTACTGCCTTTGACCTTTGCTGCCACTTCCACTTGAGTGTAATGCCCCTCTTCAAAGTTCGCAGCTGCGTACTTAGAATCGTTCTCCGCAATGATGTGGTAAGCCGGAGAAGTGGTGTAAGACAATACTAAATCAGATTCGCCCTCTAGGAACATAGAATAAGCTTCAGACCAGCCTTTAGTTACCGTCACCGTTTTCTGAGCTAGCTTCTTCCATGCCGCTGTCGCTTCATCACCGTATACCGATTTCATCCAAAGCATCATGCCTTGACCCGGTGTTGAAGTACGTGGATCTTGGTAGATAACCTTCAGGTCTTCACGTTGCTCAACCAACTCTTTCAGACTTTTCGGTGGGTTTGCTAGCTTCTCTGTGTTGTAGACAAAAGCGAAGTAGCCAAAGTCGTAAGGTACAAATGTATTGTCGTCCCAACCATTTGGCAGTGTTACTGATGATGTATCAACATTATGCTCAGCCAGTAAGCCAGTCGCTTTCGCTTCAGCCATGAGGTTGTTATCTAAGCCCAAAACGATGTCGGCTTTGCTGCTGCCGCCTTCAAGGCGTAAACGGTTCAGGATAGAGACGCCATCTTCGAGCGCGACAAAATTCACATCACAGCCACACTTTTCTTCAAACGCTTTCTCGACGGCAGGACGAGGGCCCCAATCCGCAGCAAAAGAGTCATAGGTGTAGACGGTTAACGTATCGTCTGCAGCAAAGGCAGAAAAAGAGATCGCTGTAGTAACAGCAAGGGTAGTTAATGTGAATTTCACTGGACGCTCTCCATGGTCTGAGCGGCACAGGTTTGAGGGAGGAGAACGATAGAGGTTGTTCCTAACTCAATTCCTACGCCAGCATTATCTGGTTCAGGTTTACGGGTCCCAAGCACCTGCTTGATCTCAGCTCGCATTCATTATTTGAATGGTTTGCTCCCCGATGAGTGTTCAGAATTGTAATTCGATTTTTAACAATAAGCTATCAAGTTTGGATCAATTACGTTGATCGTAGCCCCATCTAGGCACTAAACCTTGGTCAATACCTAGATGGTCCAGAATGCGCGCCACCATAAAATCGACCAGGTCTTCGATTGACTTAGGTTGGTGATAAAAACCCGGAGCGGCTGGCATGATGGTTACACCCATCGTCGATAGCTTGTGCATGTTCTCTAGATGTAGCGTTGAGAATGGCGTTTCACGAACCACCAATAGCAGCTGGCCTCGCTCTTTCATCACCACATCTGCTGCGCGCTCAATCAGGTTATCCGATAACCCATGAGCAATGGATGCCAAACTGCCCGCAGAACATGGGCAGACCACCATCTGCTTCGGCGCTGCAGAACCTGATGCAACTGGAGAGAACCAGTCATCTTTGCCGCATACCACCAGCTTTTCTGGATCGCAGCCCAAGTGCTTAACCAAGGCTTGCTTTGCCGCATCTGGCCCAGCAGGTAACTTAAGCTCATGCTCAGTAGCCAACACCACTCGCGCTGCCGACGAAATCAACAGATAGACCTGATAGTCTGCTGCCAACAAGCATTCAAGCAAGCGCAGTCCGTAAGGCGCACCAGATGCGCCAGTAAAAGCAAGAGTTATCGCTTTATCGTGTTTTGTCATGTTCTCAGTTACTTCAATTATAAAGTCGTGGACTGGGTTAACCTTTAAGAGCTAACGCGTCCAACAATTTCTGGTGAATACCACCAAAGCCACCATTACTCATTACCAGAATTTGGTCGCCCGCTTGCGCCTCTGAGACAATTTTAGCAACAAATACATCCATATCGTCACTAACATGTGCAGGCTGATGACAAGCATCTGCGACATCCTGCACCGACCAATCAATGTTGTCCGGTTGGAATAAGTAGGTGGAATCCGCTTGTTTAAGCGAATCAGCCAAGGTTTCTTTATGCACACCACGTTTCATGGTGGCGGAACGAGGCTCTAAAACGGCAATGATTTTTTTCGAGTCGACCTTATTACGTAAGCCGCCGAGCGTAAGTTCAATCGCCGTTGGGTGATGAGCAAAATCATCATAAACAGACACACCAGCGACCTCGCCTTTAAACTCTAGACGACGTTTAGTATTGATGAATTTCGCCAACGATTCACACGCTAAATCTGGTGTCACACCCACATGCCTTGCCGCAGCAATCGCCATAAGAGCATTGTTGACATTATGATCACCAACCAAGTCCCAAACTACTGTACCAACACACTCACCTTGGAAGTAAACTTCAAATTGAGAGCCATCTTTAACTAGCTTTTTGGCATCCCAATCGCCAGCTTCGCCACTCGATTCTGCATCACTCCAGCAGCCACGTGATAAAACATCTTGAATCGCGGTGTCTTGCTTGGGTGAGAAAATACGACCATTGCCTGGCACGGTACGCACTAAGTGATGGAATTGGCGCTTGATCGCTTCAAGATCATCGAAGATGTCAGCATGATCAAACTCAAGGTTATTCATGACCAAGGTTCTTGGATGGTAGTGAACGAACTTAGAGCGTTTATCGAAAAAAGCACTGTCGTATTCGTCGGCTTCGACCACGAAGAACATGCTTTCGCCCAGACGAGCTGAGATACTAAAGTTACCTAATACACCACCCACTAAGAAGCCCGGCGCATAGCCACAGTCTTCTAAGATCCAAGCCAGCATGCTGGATGTTGTGGTCTTGCCATGCGTGCCTGATACAGCAAGTACCCAACGGTCGTGCAGCAAGAACTCTTGCAACCACTGCGGGCCAGATGTGTATCTAAGGTTGTTATCCAAGACATACTCAACACATGGGTTACCACGGCTCATCGCATTACCGATAACCACCAGGTCAGGCCTAGGCTCTAGTTGGCTTGGGTCGAACCCTTCAATAATTTCAATCCCTTGCGACTCCAACAAGGTGCTCATTGGTGGGTAAACATTCGCGTCACTACCCGTAACCTTGTGACCTAATTGACGAGCCAATACCGCAGCACCACCCATGAAGGTGCCACAAATTCCTAAGATATGAATATGCATAAATTGCTTCCAAAACGCTTGGCTAAATAAACAGTGCCTAATTAAAACGGCTTGTACTCATTATCATTAAATGACGCTTAAAAGCGAGCAGCAATGCAAAACAAATTGAGTCGACATAGTAAGTGAGATCTGTGTCGCTTAGTTCATTACCATTAAAAAGATCTAAGCCTTAGAATTTAGGTAAGCGTCTAGATGAATAAAGCCCGCTTAAGAGGCAAATTCTATGGTGCTCAAATCCCCCCTAATATTCAGAGAAGTTTAAGGAAATAACATGTCTGAGATGCGCACCCTTGGTGAGTTCATTGTTGAGAAACAGAGTGACTTTCCCCATGCAAGTGGTGATCTATCATCCCTTTTGTCATCAATTCGTCTTGCTGCAAAAATTGTTAACCGTGAAATCAACAAAGCAGGTCTTGTCGACATTACTGGCGCTGTTGGTACAGACAACGTTCAAGGTGAAGAGCAGCAGAAGCTAGACCTTTATGCGAACGACAAATTTAAAGCGGCTCTAGAAGCTCGTGACCAAGTTTGTGGTGTAGCAAGTGAAGAAGAAGACGAAGCGGTTGCCTTCAATAAAGAGCTCAACAAAAACGCAAAATACGTCGTGTTGATGGACCCACTTGATGGTTCATCAAATATCGATGTAAATGTATCGGTTGGTACGATTTTCTCTATCTACCGCCGTGTCTCTCCAATCGGAACACCACCGACTCAAGAAGACTTCCTGCAACCAGGTCACAAACAGGTAGCTGCCGGTTACGTAATTTACGGTTCTTCAACCATGCTGGTTTACACAACTGGTGCTGGCGTAAATGGTTTCACCTACGATCCATCTCTGGGTACTTTCTGTCTATCTCATGAAAACATGATGATTCCAGACGAAGGCAAGATCTACTCGATCAACGAAGGTAACTACATCCGCTTCCCAACCGGTGTTAAGAAGTACATCAAATACTGTCAGGAAAGCGAGCCAAGCGATAACCGCCCTTACACGTCACGTTACATTGGTTCTCTTGTGTCTGATTTCCACCGTAACTTGCTAAAAGGCGGCATCTACTTGTACCCAAGTACAGAGAGCCACCCTCAAGGTAAATTGCGTTTGCTTTATGAATGCAACCCTATTGCTTTCCTTATGGAGCAAGCTGGCGGTATTGCATCAGACGGTGCACAACGTATTATGGATATCAAACCAACTGAGCTACACCAACGTGTGCCTTTCTTTGTTGGTTCAACAAAAATGGTACGTAAAGTAGAAGAGTTTCTTGAGCTGAACCCTGAGTAACCCTCTCATTTCATTCTCAAACTAACGCTATTAAAAAAGCCAGCACCTCTGAACTGACCCCCAATAGTTGGACACCAATTATTGGGGGTCTTTTTATGTCCAAATATAACCGAGAGCTAAAATGTATCATTGCTAAGCAATACTTAGATGGCACATCATCTCTCTACTTAGCAAAACAATATTCAATTTCTTCAAGACAGATACGGTATTGGGCTCAAGTCTTTGCCATCCATGGTGCTAACTCATTTTTACCAACTAAGCATGCTGCTACTGCTCAGGAAAAACGAAAAGCATTGAATTTAATGTGGACGAATGATTGGTCTCTCACGCACACTAGCGCAATATTAAACCTCTCATCCCCTGGGATACTCTCTGTCTGGCTCAAAAGATTTAATGAGCTCGGTATCAAAGGGCTCAAAATGCGCCAGAAAGGAAGACCTCCAATGAAACAGCACCCTCAACGTACCACTAAGCCTGATGATGAAATGACGCTTGAGGAGCTAAAAGAGGAGTTGCTCTACTTGCGAACCGAGAATGCCGTTCTAAAAAAGTTGGAAGAGTTGGAGCAGGAAAAAAACCGTCGAACAAAGAAAAAGCGGTCATAGCTCTAACTCTTAAAGGCAAGTACCCGTTAAAGCACTTACTGCACACTCTACAGCTGGCAAAAAGTGTCTTTTATTATCAGGCTCAAACGAGCAAGCGCCCAAATAGCTACGAACGTGAGCTGCGGTTGATAAAGTCAATTTATCATGAACATAAGGGACGAGGCTCTTCTCCGCTTAGATGAGTCTATAAACTAACAATAAAACCGCTAACACATTGATTTACAATCGCTTCCCACCTTATATATCAGTGTTGTAGTTTGTCGTTATTATCTTCCGCTCTATTTAACTTTAAAGGCCAATCCGTACAGTCTGTAACGCTTGAAGAAAGCTCTCATTCAGTACTCGTCAAGTGCAAGCGAGATAGACGCTGTAAAGTTGTTGATCCTGAGACTGGAGCTCCGCGCACCGTCGACCACTACGTTCACCGTCGCCTGTCGGATTTACCTGTCAGTGGTCGCCCTTGCGTTATAGAAATTGAATTGGCTCAGACAAGGGATAGGCTCGGCCGAAGGTTGATTGAAGAGGCTGATTTTGTTGATAAGGGGAGTCGTTATACAAAGAGGTTCTGTCACTTTATTAGTGGACTGTGCCGCTATATGAGCATCCACGCAGTGTCGAAGCATTTAGACATACGCTGGGAAACCGTGAAAAATATCGATAAAGCATTCCTTCTCTCTACCTTGCCTGCTTTAGAGCCTAAGAAGTTGACCAACCTTGTTCATATTGGCGTTGATGAAGTCGCCAGGGCTAAAGGCCATGATTATATGACCGTCGTTTATGATCTCGTTTCAGGACAACTTATTTGGGTTGACCATGGGCGGACTTCAAACGTACTCATCAACTTTTTTGAACAATTATCACCGCAAACGAGAGACGGCATCCAAGCGGTATCAATGGATATGGGGCAATCTTACCAATCAGCAGTGAGAAACGCTCTTCCGAATGCAGACATCGTTTTTGACCGGTTTCACGTTATGCAGAACTACTCTCTTCTGATAAGGAAAGAGCGTAATAAAGCGTTTAGGAAAGGAACACATGACGAGAAGAAAATGCTTAAAGGGACGCTATTTTTACTCCTCAAAAATGCGCCGAAATTAAGCGATAAGCAGTCAGATAGGCTAGATGATTTACTGGAAAGCAATAAGACTCTTTGTACGATTTATATGCTCAAAGAGCAGCTTCAAGCCTTATGGGATGAACGTAATTTTGACTTGATGATCGCAGCGCTTGATGCGTGGTGCCAGCTTGCTAAAAAGACGAGGATCTTATCTCTCATCAACTTTGCAGACGCGCTTTGGGAGAGAAGAGTTGGGATCTGCAACTATGCAAAATATAAGCTGACGAATGCCCGAGTGGAAGCAGGGAATGTATCGATAGGTCTTCTTAGACGGAGAGCCCGAGGAGTAAGGGATACTGATTACTTTAAATTGAAGATTAGACAAACCTCAATCCTAGAAACTCACTCTACCATTTATCCGGAAATCAAGCTCATCTAAGCGGAGAAGAGCCGGGACGATATGGCTACCGCCGTATTCACTTGGAACTAAAAAATCGGGGGTTCGTGCTTAATCACAAAACGGTTCAAAGGCTTATGGCTCAGCTCAACCTTAAATCGACGGTCAGGATTAAAAAGTATCGTTCATACCGAGGAGAGTCTGGAACAGCTGCTCCCAACGTGCTTGAAAGAGATTTTAGTGCGACTCAACCCGATGAAAAATGGGTAACTGATGTCACGGAGTTTAAAGTCAAAGAGCAGAAAGTATACTTATCTCCCGTTGTCGACTTGTTTACTCAGGAGGTGGTTGCTTATAGAGTGGCCAAGAATGCCTGCTTGCCGCTTGTCACGGATATGCTAACGGAGGCTATATCAACGCTTAAACCCAACTCAAAGCCAATTATACATAGCGACCAAGGTTGGCAATATCGTCATCGACAGTATCAGAAAAAGGTAGCGGAGAGTGGGTTAACGCAAAGCATGTCGAGAAAAGGTAACTGCTTGGATAATACTGTTGCTGAAAATTTTTTTGCTTTACTCAAAACAGAGATGTATCACAACCAAAGCTTTGAAGATGCAGATGCTCTGATAGCGCAAATCAAAGAGTATATCGAGTACTACAATACCAAACGTATAAAAGTGAAACTAAAAGGCCTGACTCCGATAGAATATCGAACTCAGGCCTTGAAAGCCGCTTAACAGAAATGTCCAACTTTACGGGGTCACTTCACTCAGTGCTGGCTTTTGTTGTCTCATAAGGTGATTAACTAGTTAGGAATCATTATTCCGCTTACACCAGTCACCCGAAAGTATTTCTTTATTAGCTGTTAGATCAAGCTGATACAAATATACCCATGCTAATCCAAATATAGTCTCTATTTGCTCGCGACGATACTCGACAGGCACATCTTCTAGCCGATCGAGCGACTCCAAAACTTCGTCGTTAATCATATAGACCTCCCCAGCGACACTTTTCTTTCCAAAAATCATCGCGGGATAAGCATCTAGGTCAAAAAGCGCGTATTCCTCTGGAGTATCAAACCTACCTAGTAATTTACAACCCTTCAAATAATGATGATTCGATTGACCCTGTCTCAAGGTTCCATAAACAAAAACAAGATGCTTCATAAATCCCCCACAAGCCATTCACGTAAGCGCGTTAAATGAATGGCTAAAACATTGCCGATCGAACTCAAACAGCTCTACTCGAACTCAAATTGATAAAGAAGGTCTACCGCGCTGTCGAGACCCGAAACGGCTTCAACGTAGAGATCCTGCATCAATCGATAACGAACGGTAAACTCACCAAGCGAGTTGAAGATACCAACGCCATACTTAACCTGTAAACCAGGCAGGATGTAACCACTTACCGTGACTTGTGAGTCGTCGCCAGAGCCTGCGGTATCCAGTTGCAAATCTTGTACACCAAAGGCCTCACCAATCTCACCAACGACCTTACCGCTCTTCGCTAAGCTCAAGCTAATTAAGGTCGTTGTCATTGAGCCATTCGACTCGCCATCAATATCTTGACCGCGCAAGATGTATGAAAGAGCATTTGCTTGCGGCATCGCAGGATCAGAATAAATCTCAATGGCTGGCTCTGTCGCAGGTCCTGTCACTCGAATACCAGCTGTCACATCATCTTGAGTATTGTCAGGGTTACGAATCGCATTGATCGCAACGTATGGCTGATCCGGTGGCCCATTCATTAAGATTTTTCCCTCTTCGATAAGCAGGTCTTGTCCAAACGATTGGTAGGTACCGTTAACGATGTTGACCTCGCCCGTCACAAACGGGCCTTGGTCTTTTTGAGCCACATTCAGCTTACCGACCAATTCACCTTCAAGGCCAAAAGCGGACAATTTAAAGTCATCACCGATTGAGATATTAATATTGGTCATCACATTAAATGGAATAGTCGATTCGCCTTCAGGTTGCAGGTCTTTATTCAGAATAACCTGATCAGAAGAAACACCAACTGCAGACGGTGGCAAGTCTTCAACCACAATGCGTCCCCACGGTAATGCAATGTCACCAGTAATTTTTGCAAGCTCAGGCGTAACGTCTATGGTCATATCAGGGACGACCTTAACCTTGACCATAGGTGGAACAACCACCATCAACTCATCAGCAAACACCCTAACGTTCGAATGCCATGCTTGAAGATCTTGCCACTCACCAGAGCCTTCGATATCCAACTGACCATCTGGTGTTTCCACGTTAGCGTCAAGCTTGGCGCTATAACCATTAAAGTCGAGATCAATGCGACCATCTTTCACATCAATCGGAGTTACATCACCTTTGACTTGAATTCCATCCACAGAGAATTGACCAAAGACTTGAGGGTGCATCAAAGAACCTTTCACCTGCAGGTCACTCGCAAGGTCGGCTTTCAACAAGCTGTATTCACCTAAAATTGGCTGTAAGAAATCCAAATGGAAGGTCGTCAACTTAATCGCAGCATCGACCATTTTATCGTGTGCAAGAACATCAGGCAGTGACACGGTACCAGACAGGTCACCGTTATCGGAAACATCCAGTTTGAAGTCTGCATCTAGCTTGTTGTCTTTCAATTGAGCATTTAGGGCAATGCTCTCCCAACCGATTGTGATTGGCTCACCGACTTGCTGTACAGCCTGACCTTTTGGCATATCAAGGTTTACTGTTACCTCTGGCTGGCCTTGTTCCGACCACTTAGCATGAGCTTTAACATTTACTAAGCCTTGTAGCTCAGTCTCTTTTGGAACAAAAGCTTTAATCTGATCGAAGTCGAACTGATTGATTGCAATCTTAGCCTCACCCGACTTCCCAGCACGGATGTCTTCGTCCAGACACACACTCGAACCAGCTTGCTTCCAACAGTGCGCTTGAACATCAGCAAACTGCTTGTCGACATCCGCCTTAATAGAAACGGGTTTATCAAGCACCCAAGGGCCTTGTTGAGTGGTGATTTTTACTCGGTCTAACGAGCCATCCCAAATGAGAGAAGGCTTCTGAATCAACTCGCCAGAAATTGCTAGGCTTGTAGAGACAATGTCAGATATCACATCTAGAGTCACAGTGTGCTTTTTCTCACCGCCACTCACGGTCAAATCAATGCTTTCGACGTTTTGTTCTTGATAAGTTAAATTTTTAGCCTTTAAAGCAAGGTCAGCTTGCGCTTCGGGTAACGGAAGTGGGACCACAGAACCATTAAGTGATAATGACTCAAGCGTTGCCTCGTTATTCCAGTCCACCTTATTTACATTCAGTGTCAGGTCGACCTTAGGCTCTTGAGTTGGGCCGCTAAGTTGGATGTTACCAATCACTTGTCCTTTCAAATCAGGAACACTTTTCACCAGCTCAGGGAAGTAAACATCAACACCCATATCCCACTGTTTATCAAGCTGCCCCTGAGCCTTAATTGAGTTCACACCGTGAGCCAAACTCAAACCGCTGGTTTTCAGTTTAGGCTCACCGCTGGCGCTGCGATCAGATGCCGACAACTGACCTTCGATATCTAACGGGTAATCACGCAAGATACCTTCAATATCAAGCTTAGGTAGCTCAATGGCCCAGCCCCCAGCCTCAGTCAATTCACCCGATGTGACTAAACTACCGCTAATATTGCCCTCAGCTTCAGGCCACTGCAGACCGGGTTGAATATCTTTAAGGGTCACATCCGCTTGCCAATTAACGAGCTTTGCCCAGTTAGCTTTGACCGTACCATTGAGCTCACCGCCCAAGGTGTTCAGTTTCAGTCGCTCAAGCTCTATTTGTTCAGTGGTACCTTTACCTTGTAGGTCGATGACTAGAGCAGGGATTTCATTACCATCGGCTTCACCTTTAAGCTGAACATTAAAGCCATCTAATGAGCCATCAGCCTTAAAGCGCTCAATTTCGGCTTGGTAATCACTTTTACCAGCTAGGGGCCATTGTGCTTGTCCCTCTTCTAACAGTAAATCAAATGGCAGCGTCGGCTCTAAAGGTTGAAGTTCTCCAGAGAGCTTGGCTTCTATCAAGTCAGAAAACTGCGAGTCGAGCTGCAGCTTAGCCACACTCCCCTGTACTTTCAGTGATAACTTCTGACCAGCAAGGTCGGTGTCCTTCACCTTAGCATCCAATGAAAGCTCTAAAGGATAGCCATCTTTCAGCTCAACCTTAGTAGAAAGGTTCGCGCTCGCCTGCGGCATATCGAGCTCAAATGTTGAAACATCCACTTTATGCCCGCCCGCTTGAGCTTCGAGTCCAAGATGATTGACAACTATTGGGGTTTCTTGCACTAAGGTGAAGTGATTTAAATCAAAGCGCTCTAACACAACCTGTAACGGAATCCAGACCTCGGGCAGCTCAATTGCTGTTTTCACCGCAGGCTCTGGTTCGACAGGTTCTGCCTGTGGTTCTTCCGTCGATTCAGCAAGTTTTACTTTAAGGTCGTTGAACAGGGTTGGCGATACCGTCAGCTTTTCACCCTGCATACTCAAGGCAGTTGAAAACAAACCCCACTCGATTTCATGCCCTAGAATATTCAGTTTGATATCAGACAAAGCGATGCGATTGATCACGATTGGTAGCGGCGTTTTCACCGATATCACTGGCGGAGTCGGTTCAGTTTCTTCTTCAGAAGCTGGAGGTAATTCCGTAAATGCCAAGTCCAAACCTTGAATCGCTAAGCGGTCGACACACAACTTAGGGTCGAGTAAACAGCGAGGATTAATAGCCAATACCAGCTTTTCCACTGTGGTATCGATATGGAGGCTATCATCTTTGAATTGAACATTATTAAGCGTAAAACTCGGGAACAGAGCACCTTTTGTGCTCCCCACTTTAAGTTGTGGCAGAGCTTTTTCAGCGCCCCACAACACAGTATTTAAGCCAGGATTTGTAAACAGTACAAAACCGAGCAGGGCTATCAACAACAGCAAAATAGACGTCAAGGAAATCGACGTCCATTTTATGCATTTGCCCATCACTTTGATCATAATTCTGGCCCTAAACTAAAGTGCAGTTGGAACTCGTCACCTTTCTTCGCATCTAGGCCCCAAGCAAAATCTAAACTGACAGGGCCAACCGGCGATGCCCAACGAACACCGACACCGGTACCGTGCTTCCATTCTGGCGTATCATTGAATGCATCACCTATATCGTAAAAGGCTGCCCCCCACCAATTTCCAACCAAACGGTATTGATACTCAAATGAACTGGTTGCAATGTACTTTGCACCGGTGAGTGCACCACTTTCATCTCGAGGAGAGATCGACTCATAGCCATAACCTCGAATACTGTTATCACCACCAGCAAAGAATCTGAGCGAGGGAGACAGTTTCTCAAATTCATCGGCAAAGTTACCACCAAATTGAAGGCGGGTTAGACCACGATGGTTATTACCAATGCTACGAATCCAAGCCGTTTGTCCTTGAAAACGTACCACCTTGGTTTCCGACAATAAGGTGTCATCACCCGCCTCAACCATGATGGTTTGTTTATCCCCCCACATTGGCATCGAGCCACCACGAGTTCGAGTTCGTGAAAACGAAATACCCGGCAAGACGAATTGCGCCAAATCGTCTTGTAAACCTTGCTCATAGTTTTCAACCAAGTATCGAATGAACACGGTGCGCTGCCAGCCATTATCAAGGCGCCAATACCTTTCTAACGCTAGGTTCGATTCCAAACTTTTGGTGTCACGGTTATCCAAGTTTTTCATACCGTACTTAACTTGATAGTAGTCGTTCAGCACGTCATCCAGAGGGATTTTATAGGTAGCGGTAATCGTCTGTTCAGGTTTAGAAATCGACAGGCTGCTATTGAAGCTATGGCCTTGTTCATTAACCCAAGGTTTTTTCCACTTCAGAGTGCCTTTTACGCCAAGGTCGGTGGATACACCGATACCCGTTTCAATTTGGTTACGCGCTTGAGGAGCAAGGCTAACCTTCATTGGAATTTCTCGACCTTCACCCAGTTGACTTAAATCTGGTTCAACAAAAACCGAAGAGAACCAATCGGTATTGGACAGGTTTTGGTTGTACTCGCCAACCTTAGTAATCGAGTAAGGTTCACCATCTTTAAACGGCTTGAGCGATTGAACCCTATCATCTTCTATTTGGCTGCCCGTTACCGTGGTAGTGCCAAAGTGATAACGAATACCACTGTTGTAGTGAAGGCGAATGTAAGCTCGATTCAACTCAGGAGCCACTTCTAGCTTACTGAGCTCATACGAGCCATCGAAGTAACCTTTGGCTAATCCAAGGTTGCGCATCGATGATTTCAAAGAGTCGTAGTTACCATGATTGAGGATCGAACCTTTGGATAGCTTACTCTTAGCAATCAAGGCTAAAAAATCTGGATCATCTTTGGCTTCCCCGCTCAGCACGATGTCTGATTCGTAAATAAGAACGGGCTCTCCCCGATCAACAGTTACAGTCAGTTCAGTTTCATCTTGGGAGTGAGAAAAAGTGATAATCGGTTGGTAGTAACCTAACGCATTGAGTGCTTCTTTAATCATAGATTCCACGCGAGACTGGAACCTTAATGAAATCGCATATTCTTCTTCAGGCACAGCACTTAGATAAGCATCAACATTATCTTCTAGCGCTCCATCAAGCCCTTTAATCTCAAGGGAAACGTCAGCAAAAGCGAGCGTCGATGACAATAGAGTGCCAAACAGAACTGGTAAAGTTTTTCTTATCATGCTTAATTGGTGAAGAAGTTATCAATACGTTAATAATCAAAAAGAAATAATACCGCTAAAAAGGCATTGAGTCTGTAAGAAATCCTGTAATAACACGGTCTAATTTAAAGACTTATTTAATACGAACCAAGAGCTAAATACGCCTACAGTTACAAAAGCCGACGCGGTAAACGTATGCGAAAAGGAATATAACATGCTAAACAAACAACAACTGGTTTCCGCAGCAACCGCATTACCGGGAAATGCCGCTCCAATTCAAATTACTGAGCGCCATTTCGTTAACCAAACGGACTTACTCGCCGCTCCTTCTGGTTCCCAACAACAAGTGTTATTAGGTATGGGATGTTTCTGGGGCGCTGAGCGCCTGTTCTGGCAATTGGACGGCGTGTTCTCTACGTCCGTTGGCTACGCTGGTGGTTACACTAGCAACCCAACCTATGAACAAGTGTGTACCGGACAAACTGGCCACACTGAAGTCGTTCGTGTCATTTTTGATAGCGAGAAAACGTCTTTAGCACAACTACTTGAGACCTTCTGGGAGCGTCATGACCCAACTCAGGGGATGCGCCAAGGTAATGATTTAGGTACACAATACCGCTCGGCTATCTACACCTTCAGTGAAGAGCAACAAGCCATTGCTGAACAATCTCGCCAAGATTACCAAAGAGCCATTACCGATTCTTTAGGCAACGAAATCACAACGGAAGTTCTGCCTGCAGGGAAATATTTTTTTGCTGAGACCTACCACCAGCAATATCTAGCCAAAAACCCTAACGGCTACTGTGGATTGGGCGGAACAGGGGTTTGCTTCCCACCACAATAAAGGGCAGTTGGGCTGTACTACCTTAAACGTTATCCATAAAAAAGGGCTTCCATTCGGAAGCCCTTTTCGCTGTTAATCTATTTGAAGCAAGACCAATCAATAAAGCTTAATTACATCGGCATAGCAGCAATCGTGCCGTTAACTTCTTTAAAAATAGTGAGCTTTTGTTTATCTGAAACTTCAGGAAGCAGCACTTTACCATGGTCGAAGCGAAACTCTCCGACACCTTCGATGGCAAACTGGCCTTTGAATAGGACTTTAACGAAACGCGCCACCTGATGTGGGCGGTAAGTAGAAAATTTTCTTAACATATTACAACCTCAATTCCATTTGAGTACTACTGTCACGCACCTGAACACGACCGTATTCTAAGCACATTTAATCGCTAATTCCTTTAGCAAACAGCAAGATAATCTGTTGTTCATCTTGATATCGTTGCATTATACCCTTTGGTAACAAGCCTGCAACTTATTTCTACATCGTACGATAAAAAAGTTAAAGAGGCATTTTTCAAATTTCATATTATACTTCCAATGCAAACCAACAAGCGGAACAAAAATATAATGAAAAACAAAACTCTACTGGCTTTATTAGCCGCAGCCTCTCCACTCTTCGCCAATGCTCACAACTTATCTGTAGGTTCAACTCTTCCTGCCGTTGATGTTAGCAACTATGGTGAAATCGTTCTAAAAGACGGAGCTACAGGATATCAAGCTTGGGCAACCAAGGATCTTCTGGGTAAAGTCCGTGTCGTTCAAGCTATCGCAGGCCGCAGCAGCTCTAAAGAGCTTAATGCACCACTGATGGCAGCAATTACAGCATCCAAATTTTCAGAAGATAGCTACCAAACCACCACCATTATCAACCAAGATGATGCAATTTGGGGCACAGGCTCTTTTGTAAAATCATCAGCTGAAAGCAGTAAAGAAGAGTTCCCATGGTCTTCTATGGTTTTGGATGAAAGTGGCACCGTAGCTTCATCATGGGCTCTTAAAGAAGAGAGCTCAGCGATTATCGTGCAAGACAAACAAGGTAAAATCTTGTTTGTTAAAGAAGGCGCACTTGACGAATCTGAGGTCACGCAAGTCATTGAATTGATTAAAGCGAGTCTTTAATCAGATATTCACCTCTTTTTCGAGACCTTATCAAAGGATATTGTTATATTATAACAGTATCCTTTTTTAATTCTGTGGTTAATCATCCTGATGTGGCAAGACACACCCAACAATGTGAAACGAAAAACAGGCTTCTTGCTTGGGCTTATGCTCATGCTAAGCGTGTTGGCAGCAACACATATGGTGGATATTGACCCAGAGCATCACACCTCACACCACTGTGAGCTGTTTTCCATAAATCAGTTCATTACCTCACACTCGTTGCCACAAGTTCCAGAGTTTCATTCAGAGTTTACTGTTCTTATCACAGAGTCAGTAACCTCACTGCAGCGCCACTATTTCGCCTATCTTGCGCGCTCTCCTCCTGTCAAAATTATTTAATTACCACTACTTTTTAATTAACCTTTATTCAGGGAAAAAACATGAAACCTTCTATTTTAGCCGTTGTTATCGGCATGACTGTCTCTACTAATGTTCTAGCTAACGAAGAATTCCGCTCTCACGGTGCACACGTGCATGGTCAGGTTGAAGTAAACATTGCTCAAGACGGACAAGAACTGCTTGTTGAAGTGACAGCCCCGGGTGCAGACGTAGTTGGCTTTGAGCACGCTCCAGAAACAGCAGAGCAAAAGAAAATATTTGAGCAAGCTATTGCGCAACTGAACAAGCCAGACGAGCTATTTAGCTTTAACAACGCGAACTGTACGCTGAAGTTTAAATCAGTGTCGAACACGTTAGAAAGGCGATCACGATGAGCATGAAGGACATGACCACGCTGAACACGGTCATGATGACCACGGAGGCCATGACCACGCTAAACACGATCATGATGAGCACGAAGCCATGACCACGCTGAGCACGATCATGATGACCACAAAGACCATGACCACGCTGAGCACGATCATGATGACCACAAAGACCATGACCACGCTGAACATGATCATGACGACCATAAAGACCATGACCACGAAGGTCACGACCACCACGATCATGAAGGTCATGACCACTCTGAAGGTGGCCACGGTGAATTCACGGTTGAGTACCACTACCAATGTTCAGATGTAGCTAAGCTAGACACAGTTAGTACTCAGTGGTTCTCTAAGTTCAGCAACACTGAAAAAATGACAGTGAACCTACTAACAGATACCGCTCAAGTACAAGAAGTTCTTAACGCAGAGCGTATTAGTTTTCGATTCTAATCACTCCTAGATCGGATTAAACGTAAAATAAACAGCCAAGTAAGTGGCTACTTACTTGGCTGTTCAAATCGGTGTGTTCTGGGAATTTATGTCGCTAACTGCTGTCCAGTAGATACACCGCTTTAATTATTGGAGCTAGCATGTCTTTTGACAGTTCATCACTTGTGGTCAAACTCGAAAATATCAGCTTTCGTTGGAAACCAGAATTACCCCCAACTCTAGAGATCCCTTCTCTGCATATCCAAGCCCAAGAGCACCTATTCATAAAAGGGCCAAGTGGTTGTGGTAAGTCAACACTATTAGGGCTACTGACAGGTATCAATCAGGCAGAGCAAGGCGAAGTCTCTATATTAGGCCAAGACCTGACTCAGCTAACACCTCGCCAAAGAGACAAATTCAGAGCCGACCATATCGGTTATATCTTCCAACAATTTAACCTGCTCCCTTACCTATCAGTAATCGACAACGTCACGCTTCCTTGCCAGTTTTCAGCGATTCGCAAGCAACAAGTCACTGATAGCAAGAACACCCTGCAAGCCACAGCTCAAGATCTATTGTTAAGATTAAAGCTGCCTCAAGCCCTAATGGATAAACCTGTCACTGAGCTGAGTATTGGCCAACAACAACGTGTCGCCGCAGCGCGTGCCCTAATCGGTCAACCTAAAATCATCATTGCAGATGAACCAACATCCGCATTAGATCATGACAACCGAGAAGCCTTTATCGAGCTATTGCTAGAGCAAGCCAATCAAGCAGGTTCAACTCTGATATTTGTCAGCCATGATCCAACATTAGAAAAACTGTTCACTCGAACCATAGATTTAAAAACCGTTAACCAAGCTAAGGTTGTCGTATGAAAGTAATTACTCACTTAGCCTTAAAAAGCGTACTCAACCGTAAAGCCACGGCTATTCTGACCATTCTTACCGTGGCAGTGTCTGTCATTCTATTGCTCGGTGTAGAGCGCGTGAGAACCGAAGCCAAGAGCAGCTTTGCCAATACCATTTCAGGCACTGACCTTATCGTTGGTGGCCGCTCAGGCCAGGTAAACCTTCTGCTCTACTCTGTATTTAGAATCGGTAATGCGACCAACAATATCGACTGGAAAAGCTATCAAGAATTTAGCCAACACAAAGCCGTAAAGTGGGCGATCCCAATTTCACTGGGTGATTCTCATAAAGGCTTCCGTGTGATGGGTACTAACCATAGCTACTTTGAAAACTATCGCTATGGAAGTAAGCAACCACTTACTTTCCAGCAAGGTAAAGAGTTTAATGAGCTATTTGATGTGGTGATTGGAGCTGATGTCGCGAAAAAGTTAGATTACAAGATTGGCGATCAAATCATTCTTGCACACGGTATCAGTGATGTGGCGTTCAGCCGACACGATAACCTACCCTTCAAGATTGTCGGAATACTCGCACCAACAGGAACGCCAGTAGACAAAACCGTGCATGTATCGTTAGAAGCGATCGAAGCGATTCACGTTGGTTGGGAGTCCGGTGCCAACCTAGGGCATACCCCAGATGCCGAAACCTTGAAAACCTACGATTTCCAGCCTCAGCAAATCACCGCGATGATGCTTGGTTTGAACTCGAAGATTCAAACCTTCGCACTGCAAAGAGAAATCAATAACTACCGTCAAGAACCGTTAAGCGCAATTATGCCGGGCATTGCTCTGCATGAATTATGGGGCATGATGGCCGTGGCAGAGCAAGCATTGCTCATTGTTTCAGGGTTTGTAGTGGTTGCCGGTTTACTAGGAATGCTCAGTAGCCTACTAACGAGCTTGCAAGAAAGACGTCGCGAGATGGCTATCCTGCGTGCAATGGGTGCAAGGCCTCGCCATGTGTTTGGTCTATTGATTAGTGAAGCCAGTGCCCTGACCTTCTTAGGTATCACATTGGGCGTTGCAGTGTTGTTTGCTCTGATCGCAGTAGTTGCTCCTATTGTGCAACAAAGTTATGGTATCAACATATCGATATCCGCAATCACACCTCATGAGTGGAAACTGCTTATGCTGGTGCAAATTGCCGGAATCATTATCGGCTTTATTCCCGCTTTCAGGGCTTACCGTCAGTCTTTATCTGATGGCATGACAATTCGAATCTAAATAGGAACCTACGATGCAACGCAAATTCCTACTGATACTTGGGCTACTGATGTTCCCATTTATTAGTACAGCTCACGCTGAAACACCTCAGAATGAGGAATCGGTATTAACACTCGAATGGATTGATTTGATTCCAGAATCAGAGCGCGCTCAACTAGATTCGTTTGGCATGCCGATGGTTGACCATAACAGTATGGAAAAGCCTCAACAGTCGACACTGGGTGCAGTTCGTCCGGAGTTAAACGGCAGTAAGGTTAAGATCCCCGGTTTTGTGATTCCATTGGAAGGCGATGAGAACATGATCACTGAGTTTCTGTTGGTGCCGTACTTTGGCGCATGTATCCACGTGCCACCACCGCCACCGAACCAAATTATTTACGTTAAGTTTCCTAAGGGAGCGCCAATACAGCAATTGTGGGATGTTATCTATTTGGTAGGTACGCTGAAAACAGAATCTATCAGTCACGATCTAGCGCAAACGGGCTATCTGATTGAAGGTACTGCAATTGAAGAATACGACGACATGTAGTCGTTTGGAGGGTGGCTCAGCGATGAGCCGCCGTCACTGAATAAACCAAGTTATTCAATAACAGTTTAATAACGATATTGTTCCTCTAAATTACGCAATGTAATTAGATAAATAAGCTAGCACACCCACATAAGTCGCGAGTAATAAACCTATGCCAAGCTGCTTTTTCAGCTTGTTATCATTGACTTGATTCATAACTCCTCCTTGATAATTACAACAAATTTAACATTTTATTATCATTATCAAAAGTAAAATTTTGTTGAAGTCTTCAACTCTGCACGCAAAATCTAGCCACCAATCAGATAAAGAGTTACATTTTAGACAGTTATACCAATCACAGTAAGTCAGTGATCAGCAATAGCGTAGGGAAAAGCCTTGAGAGCAATGACTACGATTGGTATTGATTCGTCTCCTAACGGTACTCTTATGTCAGAAACCAAACAGCCAGTGATCATTGAGCATGCTAGCGACACACAGCACAAGCATGAGAAAAAGCCGCATATTGCCGACAGTGCCAGTCGAATGCTGCACATTGCCCAAAGCTTCGGTTTAGATTCCTTAATTAGTCATAGCGAAAAAACGAACGATAAAGCCGCTAGCACTCTGATTGAGCGAGCGTTATTGCGAGAGAAGAAACGTAAGGAGCTGCGCCAGAAGAACCTAGAGCAGATCCTGAAACTGGCCCACTCTTCATGTAAAGATGAAGCGGCTGGAGATCCAGATCAGGACTGGCTGTACCGCTTTTTCGATATGGCACAAGAGATCCACAACACATCAATGCAAAGGCTGTGGGCTCAGGTGCTGAAACGAGAAGTCACCAACCCAGGCTCTACGTCGATGAAGGCGCTACAAATCCTAAAAGATATGACACCAAAGGAAGCACTGACCTTGCAGAGAGCTGCTTCACTGGGTTGTAGCTTTGGTAGTGACAACAGTAAAAAACTGCTGCTTGGTTTTAAGTCTCACGCAGGGCTGTTCAGTTTTGGTAAAAGAGACACCACCAACACCATTAACCTTGGTGGGCATAACCTTCCCTACTCTAGTCTTCTCCACTTGATTGAACTTGGCATTATTCTAGGCACGGAGTTAGAGTCTGGAGAGATCGACTTCGACCCAGCATTACATCTAACGTACCAAGGGAAAAGTATGTCATTAGCGCCGCTATCAAAAGGCGTGAAGTTGGTGTACTACCGATTCAGCCCTACTGGCAACGAACTGTGTACCTTGCTTGGCAATAAACCCAACATGCCTTATTACGACCAATTGATTGCGCTATTGAGCCAAAAATTCACGGTGCAGACCGAAGTGAAAAGCAGTGTGAACTACACCGTCTAGATAATAGAGTCTAGGAAATAGACGGTGTAAAAACTGAAAAATATTGAGAAGAAAAAAGAGAATCTAGAGGATAGGTTTCTTGTCTCGGTAGAGTAAGGCTGCACTGCTTTTGGCGAACAAGCAGACATGCTGATGGGCAGCCTTAGTCATACCAGCGGTCTCAATTGGCTAAAATGTTACGCTTCTCTAACGCATCAATGCACAACTCTACCAATTCATCGATCGTCTTCTCTCCTGCAGGTAGATCAATCTCAGGGTTCTGTGGCGCTTCGTAAGTCGAACTAATCCCCGTGAAATTAGGAATTTCTCCCGCACGTGCTTTCTTATATAAGCCTTTAGGGTCACGCTGTTCGCACACCTCTAATGGTGTATTCACAAACACTTCAAGAAACTCCCCTTCAGGCAATAAGTCGCGTACCAGCTGCCTTTCAGCTTGGTGAGGAGAAATAAACGCAGACAGTACAATCAAACCAGCATCAGCCATCAATTTAGCTAACTCACCGATACGACGAATATTCTCTCGGCGGTCTTGCTCAGAAAAGCCAAGGTCACTACACAAGCCATGACGAACATTATCACCATCCAGTAAATAGGTATGGTAACCAAGTTGCGCTAAGCGATTCTCAAGTGCTCCAGCTACTGTCGATTTACCAGAACCAGATAATCCAGTGAACCAAAGCACAGCAGGCTTTTGTGATTTCAGATCCGCGCGGAATCCTTTATCAATCGAGTGTTGATGCCACACAACATTCTCATCTTTGTGTTTGAGTACTGCGGTCATAAATAGTCCTTTAAATAAACAGCATTAAAATGGGAAAAAGTAAGGAATTAGGGTCAGTACCAAGCCCGAGTAAACAATCGAGATTGGGATACCGATGCGCAGATAATCTGTAAGGTGATAATTACCTACGCTATAAACAAGTAAGTTAGTCTGGTAGCCGTATGGCGAAATGAAACTGGCACTCGCACCAAACAATACCGCCATGATGAATGGCATTGGGTCAACGCCATAGCCTACCGCCATGCTGTAGCCGATCGGGAAAGAGAGTGCCGCTGCGGCGTTATTGGTGACTAACTCTGTCAGAATCAGAGTCATCAGATAAGTCGCGACCAAGGCACCAAATACGCCCCAGCCATTAAAGGCCTCCATAAACATCTGCCCCATACGTTCAGATAAGCCAGATGAAATCATCAGTTGAGCAATAGAGAGTGCAGACCCAACAATCACAACAATATCAACCGGAAAGCGGCGGCGAAGCTCACTCAGCTGCACGATACCAAATGCTACCAGCAATAATAAGAACCCAGCTAAGCCTTTAATTATCGGCACCATATCAAGCAGCGCTAAGCCAATCACACTGGTGAAACCGAGTAGCACGAGTGCCGATTTATCTGCATCAAGCTTGGCACTTGAATCCAAATCATTCATCAACACAAACTCTTTGTTGTGTTGCTGGCGCTGCTCTTCAAAACGTTTGCCAGGCACCAGAATTAAGGTATCACCTGCCGTCAGCGTGATGTTACCCAAACCACCTTCAAGACGTTCATGGCCACGACGAATCGCCACTACCACCGCATCAAAGCGGTCTCTAAACTGACTAGTTTTCAATGTTTTATTACAGAAGCTTGCCGACGAGCTCACCACTACTTCAACAAAGCTCTGTCCGTTGAGGTGGTGCTGACCAAATAGGGTTAGCCCTTGGATTTCTTGCAGTGTTGCCACGCTCTCGACATCACCACAAAACAGCAAGCGATCTCGAGCCTGCAATACAAAATCAGGGTCAATCGAGGCGGTGGTTTTACCGTCACGAATCACTTCCGCTAAGAAGAGTTTTCGCAATGCTCTTAAGTTGTTTTCACTAACACTACGACCAACCAACGGAGAGCCTGGCTCAACTCTGGCTTCTAAGAAATAAGGTAGATCATCTTGCGATCCATCATCGTAGCTAGGTAAGAAGTAACTCAGAGGAATAAGGATCAACACGCCACCAGCCAAGACCGCTAAACCGATCAAAGTTGGTGTAAAAAAGTTTAGGCTCGGCAATCCTGCATCTTCAACAAAGCTATTGATGATTAAGTTGGTTGAGGTGCCGATCAATGTCAGTGTTCCACCCAAAATAGCGGCGTATGACAAAGGAATAAGTAACTTAGAAGGCGCGTGCTGCTGATTACGTTTGATCGCACCGATCAAAGAGACCACTACAGCCGTGTTATTGGTAAAGGAAGAAAGCAGCGCTGTAGAGATACCCAACTTTGCCACCACTGTGCCTAGCCTACCTTCAGAGATATTACGGCTAACCCAGCTGATCAAGCGAGTTTTCTCCAGCGCACTCGATGCGAGGATCAAAAGAATTAACGTCAGTAACGAAGAGTTAGTGAAGTTATTGGCTAAGCTCGACAGGTCGATCATCCCGCCCATAAAAGCTATAAACGCCGCGCCAGCAAAGATAAAGCTTGGCTTAATACGGGTAACGAGCAGGCAAGTAATAATGCCGAGCAAAATCGCTAATACAAATCCTTGTTGCCACATATACCCGTCCTTTATGGCGGAAACGATCAGTTTCCGCCTGATTCAATAAGCTGTTACTCAGTCGTTTATGACTTCAGTAGTTGGCTTAAATCTTTGGCATCCCAATGCGGGAAGTGCTTGCGAACCAATGCATTAAACTCAAGTTCAAATGCAGAGAAGTTACCGACTTGCTGTTCAACAGAGTCCAAACGGTCTCGAATCAAACCCGCACCAACCGTCACGTTAGTTAGACGGTCGATCACGATGAAGCCACCGGTATCGGCACTTTCACGGTATTTATCCAGTGCGACTGTCTCGTTCAGTGACCACTCACACAAGCCAATACCATTCAGTGGTAACTCTTCAACCTCATGCGTCGACAGGTTGTTGATGTCGTATTGATGGCGAACCGCTTCCACCTGACCTACCGTTTTCTTACCTGCGATCTTGATGTCGTAAGCTTTACCCGGTTGCAGTGGTTGTTCTGTCATCCACACAATATCTGCCAATACGTGGTTGGTAGATTCAATCT
The DNA here is from genome assembly GCA_000169995.1 of Vibrionales bacterium SWAT-3. Taxonomy (GTDB): domain Bacteria; phylum Pseudomonadota; class Gammaproteobacteria; order Enterobacterales; family Vibrionaceae; genus Vibrio. The sequence goes on from AAZW01000023.1 coordinate 61,652, forward strand.
GCGCGTTTTCTGGCACAATCAAATCGCCACGACTGATATCGATTTCATCTTCAAGAGTCAGTGTTACCGCCAAGCCCGCTTGCGCCGTCTCCAAATCTCCATCAAAGGTTACGATACGAGCAACCTTAGAAGTTTTGCCTGATGGCAACGCCTTGATTTCATCACCAACGCTGACACGGCCAGAAGCCACAGTACCGGCAAAGCCGCGGAAGTCTAAGTTAGGACGATTCACATACTGCACTGGGAAACGGAACTCGCCCGCAGAACGTTTTTGGTCAATATCAACGTTCTCTAACACTTCCAGTAGAGATGGGCCTTCGAACCATGCTAGCTCTTTACTTGGTGCAGCAACGTTGATGCCTTCAAGCGCCGAAACCGGCAAGATCTGAATGTTAGTTTCGCCTTCTAGGTTTTCAGCAAACTCTAGGTATTCATCGCGAATCTCTTCAAAACGATCTTGTGAATAATCCACGAGATCCATCTTGTTGACTGCAACGATGAAATGCTTCAAACCAAGCAAGTTAGAAATAAACGAATGACGACGCGTTTGATCCAGAACGCCCTTACGAGCATCAATCAAGATCACCGCCAGATCACACGTTGAAGCGCCTGTTGCCATGTTGCGCGTGTACTGCTCATGCCCTGGGGTATCAGCAATAATGAATTTACGTTTTTGCGTCGAGAAGTAGCGGTAAGCAACATCGATGGTGATGCCTTGCTCACGCTCAGCCTGCAAGCCATCAACAAGCAGTGCTAAATCAGGCTTCTCACCTGTGGTACCCACTCGTTGGCTATCCGAGTGAACCGCTGCTAACTGATCTTCATAAATCTGTTTTGTATCATGGAGTAAGCGACCGATTAGCGTACTTTTGCCATCATCCACCGAGCCACAAGTTAAGAATCTAAGCATAGATTTATGCTGATGCTGACTCAGATAACCTTCAATCCCTAGTTCAGCCAATTCGGCTTCTACTGCACTATTCATTTTTCTTTCCTTAGATTCTTAGAAATAACCTTGGCGCTTTTTCAGCTCCATTGAGCCCGACTGATCATGGTCAATCGCTCGACCTTGACGCTCACTGGACGTCGCCACCAGCATCTCTTCAATAATGCCTGTTAGCGTATTCGCCTCAGATTCAACCGCTCCGGTTAGTGGGTAACAGCCTAAAGTACGAAAACGAACGCTTTTCTCTTCAATCACTTCACCTTCTTGCAGCTCCATACGGTCATCATCAACCATGATCAGCATGCCATCACGCTCAACCACCGGGCGTTTATCTGAAAGGTAAAGTTGAACAATATCGATGCTCTCTAGATAGATGTATTGCCAAATATCCAGCTCAGTCCAGTTTGATAATGGGAATACACGGATGCTTTCGCCCTTGTTAACCTGACCGTTATAAGTGTGCCAAAGCTCTGGACGCTGGTTCTTTGGATCCCACGTGTGGTTCTTATCGCGGAAAGAGTAAACACGTTCTTTCGCTCGAGATTTCTCTTCATCACGACGAGCACCACCAAAAGCAGCATCGAAACCATACTTGTTTAACGCCTGCTTAAGGCCCTGAGTTTTCATGATGTCGGTATGCTTAGAAGAGCCGTGCACAAATGGGCTACACCCCATTGCTAGACCTTCAGGGTTCTTATGTACCAAAAGGTCAAAACCGTACTTTTTGGCTGTGCGGTCACGGAACTCAATCATCTCGCGGAATTTCCAATCCGTATCAACGTGTAACAGCGGGAATGGAATCTTACCTGGGTAAAACGCTTTGCGAGCTAAATGAAGCATCACAGAAGAATCTTTACCGATGGAGTACATCATTACTGGGTTATCAAACTCAGCCGCCACTTCACGGATAATATGAATACTTTCCGCTTCTAGCTGTTTTAGGTGGGTTAAACGTTCTTGGTCCATTTCAGTGCTTCCTTTAAGGCTCGCGTTACGAGCAATTCATTACTTGGTCTCACCAAGCAAGGGATTTAGCTCATCCACTTAGTGAATGGGAGTATTGGCACTAGAAGAAAACAGAAGCTTCGATTGAGCTGTCCTTGCTATTCATCTGCCTGATACGTCCTTGATATAGGCATTATGACGAGCAGCTCATATTACTGGAAATTCTAAAATTTCATTTTTTATTCGAAAAGCTGATAAGGCGTGTAATAAATAGATAAGCAGGTGAAATGAATGGACTAATCTTATCGATATCATTTGTGCATGGATTGAGCAGCTTTGGGAGGCATCTTGCAGAACACCATAAAGTAATCGATCTAAGTCACGAATTAACATTCGTTGTAATCATTGTTTCATTCAATTTTGTTACATTACGCAACGAATTTTCTTCTATCCACTTTGGAGCTACAAAATGAAAGTTGCAATGAAACCTTTATCATTGGCTGTACTTGCAGGTCTTGGTCTGACACTCGCAGGCTGCACAACAACACCAGATACCGATGAAGTGATTAAACTACGTGTCGTAGAGACAACTGACATCCATACTAACCTAATGGATTACGACTACTACAAAGACAAGCCATCGAAGAAAATCGGCTTAGCACGTACTGCAACTTTAGTAAAAGAAGCTCAAAACGAAGTAACAAACAGCGTATTAGTTGATAACGGTGACCTACTGCAAGGTAGCCCAATGGGTGACTACATGGCAGACAAAGGCATCGTTGCCGGTGAAGTTCACCCTGCTTACAAAGCAATGAACCAGCTAAGCTATGATGCAGCGAACATCGGTAACCACGAGTTCAACTACGGCCTAGAGTTCCTAGAAGAATCTATCAACGACGCTGATTTCCCATACATCAGTGCTAACGTTTACGATGCTGAAACAAAAGAGCACTACTTCACACCTTACATCATCAAGACACACACGTTCGCAGATACAGCTGGCGTAGAGCACGAGATCAAAGTGGGTTACATCGGCTTTGTTCCACCACAAATCATGACGTGGGATAAGAAGAACCTTGAAGGTAAAGTGATCGCTCGCGACATCGTTGAGACAGCGAACGAGCTAGTACCTCAAATGAAGGCTGAAGGCGCAGACGTTATCGTTGCGATCCCTCACTCTGGCGTATCTCAAGACCCATACAAAGCAGGCGAAGAGAACTCGACGCTTTACCTATCTGAAGTAGAAGGTATTGATGCGATTGCATTCGGTCACTCTCACGCCGTATTCCCAGGTAAAGGCTTCGACAACATCCAAGGCGTTGACAACGAAAACGGCACCATGAACGGTGTTGCGGCAGTAATGCCAGGTCGTTGGGGTAGCCACGTAGGTGTTATGGACCTAACACTAGCGCAAAAAGACGGTAAGTGGGAAGTAGTAAAAGGCCAATCTGAAGCTCGCCCTATCTACGACAAGATCGAGAAGAAATCACTGGCTGCAGCGGATGAAGGCATCGTAACTGCACTAGAAAAAGACCACCAAGGTACTCGTGATTTTGTAAACCAACCAATTGGTAAAGCAGATGACGTGATGTACAGCTTCCTATCTCTAGTACAAGACGATCCAACCGTACAGATCGTTAACCTTGCACAAAAAGATTACGTTGAGCAATTCATCCAAGGCGACCCTGACCTAGACGGTACACCAGTACTTTCTGCAGCGGCACCATTCAAAGCGGGCGGTCGTAAGAATGACCCAGCAAACTTCACTGAAGTGGAATCTGGTCAACTAACATTCCGTAACGCGGCTGACTTGTATCTTTACCCGAACACGCTAGTTGCGATGAAGGTAACGGGTCACGAAGTAAAAGAGTGGCTTGAGTGTTCTGCTGGCCAATTCAACCAAATCGATGTGAACTCAACAGCACCACAACAGCTGATTGAGTGGGATAACTTCCGTACTTACAACTTCGATGTTATCGACGGTGTGGATTACCAAATCGACGTAACTCAACCTGCGAAATACGATGCAAACTGTAAAGTGGTTAACCCTGACTCACAGCGTATTGTTGGCCTAACTTACCAAGGTAAGCCAATCGACATGAAGCAAGACTTCCTGATCGCAACCAACAACTACCGAGCATACAGCGCTAAATTCCCAGGCACAGGTGAAGACTTCATCGCATTTGATGCACCAGATGAGAACCGTACGGTACTGGCGAACTACATCTCTCGCGTAAGCAAAGAGCAAGGCCAAGTGAGCCCAACAGCTGACAACAACTGGTCATTCGCACCAATCAAAACGGATAAAAAGCTAGATATCCGCTTTGAAACGTCACCAAGTGAGAAAGCTGCTCAGTTCATCAAAGATAAAGGTCAATACCCGATGAAACGCGTGGCGACTGACGATGTTGGTTTCGGCGTTTACCAAATTGATCTAACTAAATAGATTACTCAAGTAATCAATAGTTAACCTTCTAAAAGGCTGAGTTTAACGACTCAGCCTTTTTCTTTTCTTATCTAAATTCTTAGTGTAAGGCCTCAGCTTTCGAACCTTAAACTCCTGCTCATTCTTCGCCTAATATCGCACAGCTCAAATCACCTATTGAATCCAATCAACGTAAAAAACCAGCAATTCGCTGTAAGTTTTTCTGAGCTCCTCCTGTCTATTTAATTTACTACACTCAATGAATGGCCGATAAGCCATTCATCTATAGGATAGATAAGGACATTTGATGGGCACCGTCGAGAGCATTCAAGCATGGTTACATTCAGGGGAGGAGTCGCTGCTATGGCTGATGCTTGGCATTATTGCGCTTTCTTACCTGCTTGAAGATCTGGCGATTGTGACGGCGGCTGGTTTAGCGACTCAAGCACTCATCCCACCGCAATATGCGTTACTTGCAATTTTCATTGGCATTGCCACTGGTGATCTTAGTCTTTATTACCTAGGCAAATCAGGGCGTTATTTTAGAGGCGTTCGTTATAAGGCACTCACCAATCGATACTTTCGTGCACTTCGCACTAAATTACGTCAAAACGCATTCAGCAGCCTTTTCGTTATCCGCTTTATTCCTGGGCTACGCACGGTTGGTTTTACCTTAAGTGGTTTTTTCGCCATCCCTCTCCCTACTTTCTTGTTTGCCGTAATCAGCGCCACCGCGTTATGGACTGGCATTGTCTTCTCTGCCATCTACTATTTAGGGACATCAGCGTGGCTGCAAGCCTCTGAATATCAATGGATCGTCATCCCGTGTGCCATCGCTTTGTTGTTTGTCGGTAATCGATTAATGAATAAAACCTACTCTAGAGGACTATCATGAGTTCACCGCAAGATATTCACATCATTCCAGCACATCAAATTAATGCAGGTATGCCCCTGCTTGAAAAAGATACCGTGCGCAGTGTCTCTCCTTATGAGTTTCTTCCGACGTGGTTCTTCTACACGCCAGTGGTCATTCAAAGCCTGATGCAAGGGTTACGGCATTTTGATTGGGCGCTGCCGCTGATCGCTAATCCGAGCATCAAACTCAGTGGCATGGTCGGTGAGTCAAAACACGAGATACTGAGCCTTGCCGGATCGTCAAGCCAGCACTGGATCTCGCCGTTTATCACTCTCACCAAAACTGATCTCAGCAGTAAGAAACAAGCAGAAGATGCGCGCAGTGCACTCATCCAATCGGATCTTGATTTCCCTATTGTGGCGAAACCGGATCTTGGTTGCCGAGGCGTGGGCGTCAAGCTGATCAATAACCAAGATCAACTTGAGCAATATATTGAATCCTTCCCAAATCATGCTCGCTTTTTGCTGCAAGAAAAGGCGCCTTATCAAGCTGAGGCTGGTGTTTTTTATGTTCGTTACCCGAATAGCAAACAAGGCGAGATCATTTCGATCACTCTCAAATATTCGCCAATGGTGACTGGCGATGGCACTTCGACACTCAAGCAATTAATAGAAGGTAACCCGCGAGCTGGGCAGCTCAGTCACCTGTATCTACCAAGACATGAAGATAAGTTGGATCAAGTATTCGCAGAGGGCGAAGAGTTCCAACTTGCGTTTGCAGGTAGCCATAGCCGTGGCTGTATCTTCCGAGATGGTAATCAATACATCACTCAGGCTCTAACCGAACGTTTAGATGAAATATTTGACGACTTCGATGGCTTCCACTTTGGTCGACTCGACATCAAGTTTAAGGACATGCACAGCCTAATGAGAGGTGAGGATTTCACTATCCTTGAAGTCAATGGTGCAAGCAGCGAGGCTGGGCACATATGGGATCGCAACACCCCACTGCGAGAGATATTTTCTACTCTACTTCGACAATACCGCATTCTTTTTGACATCGGCGCTCAACAGAAACAGCGAGGCCACCAGCCTCCATCTTTTAAGAGCCTATTTAACGCGTGGCAAGAAGAGCGACGCCTTGTTCAACAATATCCGACCACCGACTAACTTTATACGAGGAACATGCATGAACCCGATAGCCCAGCCGAGCACCTTTGCCGCTGTATCTCCGAGTATCAAGGGAGCGGTAGAGATACTGAATCAAGGCCTAGAGTTTCTGACAGCGATTTCTGATAGCGATTATCTAACGAGTGCTAAGCCACATGTCACTAGCTCTATTGGTGAGCATACTCGCCATACGCTGGATCTTTTTCACGCTTTGATTTTGAAAGAGAATGCGACCATTGATTACAACACTCGTCGTCGTGGTCACCCAGTCGAATACGACAGGTCGATGGCAATCAAAGAGATCCACTACGTGATCAATTGGCTGGAGCGATTAGACCATCATGATCTAGAAGCACCCATCACGATCCAAACTGAGGTTTCGATGGATACTCAAGTGTTCGCTAGCCTACCTTCAACACTAGAAAGAGAAGTGACTTTTGCAGCGCTGCACGCCAATCATCACTACGCGATGATCAAAGTGATCACCACCTTCCTTGATGTTGAAACCTGTAACACCTTTGGTTATGCCCCAACCACTAGTAGCTATCTGAGGGAGCAATAATCATGTGTTCAGTATCTTGGTTACTTGAAGAAAATGGCTATCAGGTCTTTTTTAATCGTGATGAACAAAAGACACGAGCATTAGCCATGCCACCTAAACAGTATCAAGTTAACGGTGTCGATATCATCATGCCACTCGATCCTACTGGTGGTGGTAGCTGGATCAGCATTAACCAGTACGGGCTTTCACTATGCCTGCTCAACAACTATCAAGGCATGGTTCCAGTCGGCCCTTTAGTCAGCCGTGGTTTATTACTGAAAAACCTATCCTCGAGTCGTAATCTCAGTCAGCTTTCCGAGGCTTTTCATAGGCTCAACCTAAACTCGTTTGCCCCATTTACCTTACTGGCTTTTGCTCCGAATTTAACGCAGCGCAACGGTGTGGTAATTGCCTACATGTGGGATGGTATTCAACAGAAAATAGTGGAAACCGACTCACCACTGTTCTCATCCGGTGTTGATTTAGAACGAGTACAAGCCTACCGACAAGCCCAATACGATCAACTGGTCGCGATGGGGAAGAATCAGCAGAACTTGCTCAAGTTTCACTCTCACCATCACAGTGAACAGCCTCATTTAGCAACCTGCATGCATCGTGAAGACGCACACACAGTCAGCTTTACCCATTTACGTAATTTGCACGGTCAAGCCTCGATGTTTTATGCATCCGGCTCACCTTGCAAACCAATCAAACCGTGCCAGATAAATCAACAGCGCTTTACCTTCGATTTATCACCCGCAATCAATCTATAGATGGAGTCCATCATGAGAAAACTAATCACCATGGTCATGCTACTTGTTAGCCCTTACGTATTTGCCGCCGATGAAATCTATACCGGCTTCTTTAGCAGTAAGGCGCTCGATGGCTACGATACCGTAGCTTACTTCACCTCAGGTAAGCCTGTTGAAGGCAGTAAACAATTCAGCACTGAATACAAAGGCGCGGATTGGTATTTCTCTTCTGAAAAGAATCTGACTTTATTTGTTAATAATCCTGAAAAATATGCCCCTCAATATGGTGGTTATTGCGCATGGGCTGTATCTGCCAAAAACGATTTTGCACCAGGCGACCCACAGTATTGGACCATAGTGGATGACAAACTTTACCTGAACTACGACCAAGAGATTCAGGAGACCTGGGAGAAAGACCGTGCACAGCATATTCAACAAGCCGATAAAGCTTGGCCGCAGCTGATTAAGTAAGGGAATAACCATGACATTCACTCCAGCTAAACATCTCCCGGCAGCATTTATCGCTTTTGTGTTTATCCAGTCTCTGTTTTTTAAGTTCACCGGCTCATACGAGACAGAGCATATCTTTGGCACGCTCGCGACCTGGTCAGGCTTAAGCTGGTTCGGTTCGTTTGGCGGCTACTTGATAGGATTCGCTGAATTAATTGCGGCCATTTTGTTGTTCACTCGTTGGCATGGCCTTGGTGCCATTATGAGTGTGGGGATCATGAGTGGCGCAATATTCTTCCACCTGTTTACACCATTAGGTATTCAAATGCCTGAGTTCAATGCAGCGGGTGAAATTGTCGGTTACGACGGCGGGTTATTGTTTGGCATGGCATGCTTTGTGTGGTTATGCGGTGCGTTTTTAAGTGTGAAAGATTTCAAGAATCAAGACGGTTTCCTAAACAACTTTAGTCAATAAGGTAGCTTCATTATGATTGATAGTCCTTTTCGTTTACCACGTTACACGCCTTTTGGTTTAGGTGAGTCTGTTGTCGAGTGGGCAACTGGGCTATCTAAGCTAGACCGACTCTACCAAGATCGAAAAAACGAGTTATCTAGCTTTGAATTCATGAATTACACCCTATCGGCGCTCAATATCGACTACTCGGTTGCATCGGGAAGCACAGAAAACATCCCGGAAGAAGGGCCCGTCGTGATTGTGGCAAACCACCCACTTGGCGCTATTGAAGGTGTGATCCTTGCTGACCTCGTAGGATCGGTAAGAAAGGATGTGAAGGTATTAGCAAATGAATTACTCAAGCGACTGCCTGAACTGGATGATCTTTTCATTGGCGTTGATGTCTTTAATAGTAAAGAATCGAAACGCACCAATGCCAAAGCCATTCGTGATGCCAATCGTCACCTATCCGATGGCGGGCTGTTGATCGTGTTCCCTGCAGGGGAAGTATCAAGTTACCGTAAAGGGGCGAAAACACTCACCGATATCGAATGGAGCAAATCAGTCGCGAAATTCGTTAAACGTCATCAAGCCACTACGGTTCCTATCTTTATCAATGGCAAAAATAGTGAGCTTTTCTATCAAGCAGGCCGTGTGCATCCACTGTTAAGAACTGCACTACTCGGGCGTGAACTTCTTAATAAACAAGCAACAACTATCTCTATCTCGATTGGCTCATCGATTCCGTATTCAGAGATAAAATCATTTGAAAAAGAGATGGATATCGTCAACTACCTACGACTCAACACCTACCTAATGAGTCAACAAGATAGTCCGAATACGCCAATCCACGCGCCCTCTTTCGATACCCAAGTGATAGCGCCAATATCACCCGAAGTATTGGCAATAGAGATAGACTCACTTCCTGAAGAGATGAAGCTGCTAGAACAAGGCGACTTCGAGGTCTACTGCACGCCAAGCCAATCTATTCCCAACTTAATGCGTGAGATTGGTCGAGTCAGAGAAGAGAGTTTCCGTGAAGTTGGAGAAGGCAGTGGGCTTGCCTGTGACTTGGATGAGTATGACCTTTACTACCATCAATTGTTTGTGTGGAACAAAGCTAAGGCAGAATTGGTCGGTGCTTATCGACTCGGTATGGTCGACAAGTTAATCGCAGAGCACGGGTTGGACCAACTCTATTCTCGAAGTCTGTTTAACTATAACCAGGAGTTCATCGATACGTTAGACAACAGCATTGAGCTTGGTCGCTCTGTAGTGAGTAAACCTTACCAAAAGAGCCTTAATTCACTGTTACTGCTATGGAAGGGCATTGCGACCTTTGTGTCTCGACATCCTCAATACACTCACCTATTTGGCCCGGTCAGTATCAGTAATGATTACAGCAACAATGCGCGTCTGTTGATCGCGACTACCTTATCGATTCACCACTATGATGAGGAAAAGGCAAGTCTGGTATCCCCTTCATCACCGCTTAATACCAGTAGTCATGTGTTCTGGCAGAATCACCTATTGTCGTCATTGGCGAGTGTTCCCCTACTTTCTAAAGTACTAGCTCGTATGGAACAAGGAAAAGGATTACCGGTATTATTGCGCCAATATCTAGGGATGAACGGGAAGCTGGTGTGCTTTAACGTCGACCCATCATTTAATGATGCCTTGGATGGCTTAATTGTCGTGAACCTTAAGAAGGTCCCCTTAAAAACCTTGGGTAAATACATGGGTAGAGAACTCGCTCAAGACTATCTAGAGCAACATGCTCAACGCTGATCTCGCCCACTCTGTACCTACACTCAAATAAGTGCGATGATTTCGGCACTTATTTGGGTTAGGTTATTTTCATGCACACCTCTTTTATCGAACAACTGCAAAGCTTCGACTTCTCAGAAAGTCAGATTGAATCTCTAGTCGCCGTCGCCAAGCCACTTGAACTACCAACCAGACACATCCTTATTAACCAAGGTGAGATGGCAGGCTCAATCTACTTCGTACTTGAAGGCCTGTGCCATGCTTGCTACCTCACTGATGAGGGCAAGCAATACAGCAAAGAGTTCTACTGGGAACAAGATTGGATCATCGGCTTTGAGAGCCTGATAAAAAACCAAGCTTCCCCTTACCTATTAGAAACACTGACGCCTATCACGCTATTAGAACTGCCAATGAAGGCCGTGATCGAGTGGCGTGCCTCTAATAATCCTTTGTATTTAAAGTTGTTAGAAACCCAGCTGATGCACAAGGAAAACAAAGAGCGTTTCATGTTGCTCTATACCCCAGAGCAACGTTATCAGCTTTTCTGCGAGCACTACCCAGATCTGGAACAACGCCTCAACGACAATCAAATTGCTGCTTACCTAGGAATAACGGCGATAAGCTTGAGTAGAATTAAAGGTCGAATTAACAATAGTTAATGCCAACGGTCAGTGTGCATAGTACATTCAAAGCATCGATAATCTCTGGATGTAAACATGATCACTTGGCACTCTATTCCCTTTTCTGAACTTTCAACACAACAGCTCTATCAACTGCTGCAACTACGAGTCGATGTATTTGTGGTTGAGCAAACCTGCCCTTATCCAGAGCTCGATGGAAAAGATACCCTTGAAGGTGTTCAGCACCTAATGGGCTATGCGGACGGAGAACTCATCGCTTGTGCTCGTTTATTACCACCAGGCACGACTTATGACAATGCCAGTATTGGCCGAGTTGCCACCAAACTATCAGCAAGAGGCAACGGTTTAGGGCATAAATTACTGGTAGAAGCATTAACTCGCTGTGAGGCATTATGGCCGAACACGACCATCGATATTGGTGCACAAGAACACCTAGAAAGCTTCTACGCAAGCCATGGATTCAAGACGATATCTGAAATGTACTTGGAAGATGATATTCCGCACGTAGACATGAGATTAGAGAAGTAATGTCGAATATCACTGTCGGTATCCTATTGTTGATTGCGGGCAACCTGTTTGCCTCGCTCTCTGACGTAGCGGTAAAATTATTGAATGGTGAAGTACCGCCTATTCAGTATATTTTTTTCCGTCAGTTGATATCCCTAATGCTCATTACCCCTCTGTGGCTGAGCCAAAGCAAAGCACAACGCCGCTTACAGCAAGCTAAAGTCACCTTAATCCGCGGACAGCTGATCCTAATCGGCAGTGGGTGTATGGTGGTCGCGATCACCCATATGTCCTTAGCGACAGCTAACGCGGTATTTTACGTAGCCCCATTGTTGATGCTGCCTCTGTCAGTGCTTCTACTCAAAGAGCAGCCTGCGCTTGGCAAAGTCATCGCCACCACTGTCGGCTTTGTTGGCGCACTAATCGTTTTACGGCCATCGCAATTTCACTGGGCAGCACTGTTTGCATTGGGGACTGCACTAACGCTTGCCCTGTTCAATGTATTGGTACGAAAGCTCCCTAGTGAACAATCTGTAGTGACCACGCTGTGGTGGACAACCCTCTTCTCTATCCCAGCCTCGTTAATACTATGCGTATTGTATTGGCAACCGGTGTCTTTAGAACATCTTGGATACATAGCATTGAGTGCGACGCTCATACTGAGTTATAACGGGCTTGCGGTTGCCGCCTACCAAAAAGCACACTCTAGCCAGATTGCCTTGGCTGAGTATTCAGGCTTGGTGTTTGTCGCGTTAATTGGCGCCATATGGTTCGATGAGATCCCAGATACGCTAACCTTCATTGGTATTATGTTGATCATCTTACCGCTCGCGCCTTTCAAGCGACCAAAAAAAAGAGCTAATGCTTAGCTCTTTTTTGTCTCGTTCGTACTGTTGAGTTCGTAACTCACGTAAGATATCTATTTGCTGCGGCCAAAGCCACCATCAGATAAACGGAAGAACATAACTGATGTGTCGCCCTTCTCTAACTGTAGGATATCAAGTTGTCCGGTTTCAGCTAATTTGAATCGAACTAACTGACCTTTGCGGATCTGGCTGAGTGGCTTGTCTGCTCCTTCAATACGCACTAGCGCATTTAAATCAGACAGTGGTAGATCGTTGTTTCGAAAAACCTGAGCCAAGGTATCACCTTGCTTAACTAGGTATTCCTGCCAATTATTGTTGCTCGGCTCTGATGAGCTGCTCTTGGTGTTTTGCTGTTCGCTCAGCCCAACGGTATTTATCTCTAGCGCAACGCGAGATGTAACCGGAGTTGCCTCTACTTTAGGTTCAGGCAACGGCACAACAAGTAGGATAAGAACGATCGGCGAAATCACCATTAATAATCTTTGGTGTAATTTTGGTAATGAGCCCCAAGTTTGCACTGCTGAGGTTTTCATTCCTTTAATATCGATCGAGCTCAATTTCTCTTTGACCTGATTCAGTCGATCCTTGAGTTCTGCTAAGTGGTCAACTTTCTGCTTTTTCTTTTGACGACGATTCATACCACTGCGTCCTATACATTGAATAACTACAGTATAAAAACCAAAGTACCAACAGTATAGATCTTTCCGTCACAACGGTGCTCAATGAAAGAAAATTGACATCCCTGTGATTTGGACGCGGTAAAGCACAAGTGATCAGGGACTAGCCGTTTCTTCACGCTGCTAATACTGGTATTCTTACCCTTTTCGTACTGACAAAAAGAGTGACTTTTCATGTCTGAAGTAAAATTTGAAACTGTAGAGCAAAAAGCTAGCTACGGTATCGGTCTACAAATGGGCCAACAACTTGCTGGTTCTGGTCTTGAAGGCCTAAACGTTGACGCAATCGCTGCTGGTATCGCTACAGCTCTAGTTGGTGACATGCCAGCTATCGAAGTTGACGAAATCAACAACGCACTACAAGAGCTACACACTCGCGGTGAAGCTGCACGTCAAGAACTAGCTAAAGCTGCAGCTGCAGACGGCGAAGCTTTCCTTGCTGACAACGCTCTTCGTTCAGAAGTAACCGTTCTTGAGTCTGGTCTTCAATACGAAGTACTAACTGAAGGCACTGGCGAAATCCCAACTGCAGACAAGCAAGTACGTGTTCACTACCACGGCGAACTAACTGACGGTACTGTTTTCGATAGCTCTGTATCTCGCGGTCAACCAGCTGAATTCCCAGTAACTGGCGTAATTCAAGGTTGGGTACAAGCTCTACAAATGATGCCTGTTGGCTCTAAGTGGAAGCTATACATCCCTCAAGATCTAGCATACGGTGAGCGTGGCGCAGGTGCTGCAATCCCACCATTTGCTGCTCTAGTATTTGAAGTTGAACTTCTAGCTATTCTTTAATTTTTATAAAAACCTTTAGTAAAACAAAATACTATAGGCAAATAAAATTGAAATAATCCAACGGCGATGTCACTACATCGCCGTTTTTCGTTTATAGTGAAAGAGTAAATTACTTTATTACTTAAGGACGAATAATGAAGAAAGTACTCATCACAGTTTTAAGCAGCCTTGCTGTTGTCTCTTGCGCTAGCACTAGCGACTCTGAACAAACCAGTTCTGGTTCTGATACCAACTACTCTCAACTATCACAAACTGCATTGATGGCAGCTGTAAACATGTGGTCTCAACAAAACGAGACAACACCGCTTGCCGATACCGTTGCAGACCAAGCGTCTGTCACTAGCGATCAAGCAATTGGTGGCATCGGTTCTATGTTAGCACTGGCACAGAACTCATTAGATACTACAGATAACAAAGAGCTTGCGTCACTTATCCCAGGTATGTCTAGTCTGGAGTCGACTGGCCTATCATCACTACTAAACTCACAAGGTGCAGTTGAAAGTGCGTTTTCTAGTTTAGGTATGGATCCATCGATGGTATCAACGTTTGCACCAATCATTCTGCAAACACTGCAATCTCAAGGCGCAACGAGTGGCTTGATGGATTCTTTGGCTGCTATTTGGCAATAATAGTGAGTGGTTAGTTTTAGAAAATGATAAGGGCACTTCGGTGCTCTTTTTTGTGGGTGGAAGAAATGAGATGCGAGATGCGAGATGCGAGATGCGAGATGCGAGATGCGAGATGCGAGATGCGAGATGCGAGATGCGAGATGCGAGATGCGAGATGCGAGATGCGAGATGCGAGATGCGAGATGCGAGATGCGAGATGCGAGATGCGAGATGCGAGATGCGAGATATTTTGAATAGTGAAGCAGAGAAAGCAAGAACAAATGCCAAACATCGTGGTGCAAGATTCAACCTTTAAAGACACAAAGTCCAGATACAAAAAAGCCGAGCTAATGCTCGGCTTTTTGTATTAAGAATCTAGATAGATTACTCAGCAGCTTCTTCAGCAGCTGGGCGGTCTACAAGCTCAATGTAAGCCATTGGAGCTTTATCACCAGTACGGAAACCACATTTAAGAATGCGAGTGTAACCACCTTGGCGAGCCGCGAAACGCGGGCCTAGTTCATTAAATAGTTTTGCTACCACTTCGTTATCACGAGTGCGAGCGAATGCAAGACGACGGTTAGCAACACTGTCTGTCTTAGCTAGGGTAATCAACGGCTCAATTACGCGACGTAGTTCTTTTGCT
>AAZW01000022.1 GCA_000169995.1 Vibrionales bacterium SWAT-3
TATCGATACACATCTAAGTTCCGTTACGAATACGATGTTCCACTGGTTGTGCCGGAAGTGAACCCAGAAGCAATTGCTGAGTTCCGCAACCGTAATATCATTGCGAACCCAAACTGTTCAACGATCCAAATGCTGGTTGCGCTTAAGCCAATTCATGATGAAGTCGGCCTAGAGCGTATCAACGTATCTACTTACCAATCGGTTTCTGGTGCAGGTAAAACGGGTATCGATGAGCTTGCTGGTCAAACCGCTAAGCTTCTTAACGGCATGCCAGCTGAAAACTCAGCATTCCCACAGCAGATTGCGTTCAACTGTATCCCTCAAATTGATGAGTTTACGGAAAACGGCTACACGCGTGAAGAGATGAAGATGGTTTGGGAAACACAAAAGATCTTTAACGACTCTTCAATCACGGTGAATCCAACGTGTGTTCGTGTACCTGTGTTCTACGGTCACGCAGAATCTCTACACGTAGAAACTCGTTCACCAATCGGTGCAGACCAAGTGGTTCAACTACTAGAAAACACAGAAGGTGTTGAAGTTTTCCATGGTATGGAATTCCCAACACAAGTACGTGACGCTGGCGGTAAAGACCATGTAATGGTGGGTCGTATTCGTAACGACATCAGCCATCACAGCGGCATCAACATGTGGGTAGTTGCGGATAACGTTCGTAAGGGCGCTGCAACCAACGCAGTTCAAATCGCTGAAGTTCTGATTCGCGATTACTTCTAAGCCTCACCGCTTTGATAAACAAGCCTCACTCTTTAGTGGGGCTTTTTTAATCGATTAAAAATATTGTTAGTCAAATTGTGTGAAATTGCTGCGAATATTGTCGCTGCAACACATTTTTTGTTTTCATCTCTATAGTTTTACGTCATTTATCCGATATATTTAATAGATCATCACTTTATCCGAATTTAAGCACCTAGCTGAGCCTTTTATGTTTCAAATTTTCAAGCAGTGGTTAATACCTTTTGCCGTTATCATTGCGACTCAGATTTCCGTTGTTCGTGCAGATTCCATTCGAGTTGTAGGGCCTAATGGTCAGATACAATCAGCGCCTACGTTTTCAGAACCTCTTCAAAGAGCTCAATCGAATAGCGCAGAGCCTTCTCGTTTCTATGGTCCGACTCGTGGCAATGAAACGCTATGGTCTATCGCGTCAAGATTGCGTCCAGATAACTCTGTCTCCGTCCAACAAACCTTGTTGGCAATTTACCGACTGAACCCACAAGCGTTTGAAAACCAGAATATCCATAGCTTGCTGCCAGCTAGTCATTTACGTGTCCCTTCTTTAGAGCAAGCTCGCGCAAGCTCTACGCAGCAAGCCATCAACATCATGAACTCGCACTTGGCCAAGCTGGATGATCCGGCCGCTAAGCCTGCAGTTAAACCAAAAGCAGCTCAAACCTCCGTTCAATCGAATGCAGGTTCGAAAAGTTCGGTTGCTACTAAACTAGCCCCTGTTGCTGAAACAGTACAAAAATCAGTGGCTGCTACTTCTCCTGTTAAAGACATGAACAAACTCGAGAAGCAGTTAGAGTTATCTGAAACAGAGCTGTTGTCACTGGAAGAGAAAAATCACCAACTTAGGTTAATGCTATCGGATGTGCAGTCTGAGGTGGATGTTCTTAAGACAGAACTAAGTGACGAAGACCGTATTCGCAGTGAAGTTGAAAAGTTACTTGCTGAAGAGCGTAGAAAGAACGCTGAAATCGAAAAAATGGCGCCAAGTGCGATTGACCAGTTGCTGTCTAATGGTTGGCTAGTGGCTGCACTTGCGATCATTCCAGGCCTTTTACTTGGTCTTATCATTGTGATGTTGCTAGGGCGCCGTTCTAAAAATGAAGAGCAGCAACAACCAACGCAAGATCAGCCTATTCAGCCAGAGCCAAGCAGTGCTGCTCCAATGATGTTGGGTGATGAGATCGATGACTTAGACAATGAGTTGTCTCTCGATGATGAGCTGTTTGGTACGGAAGATGACGCAAATAAGCTGTTTGATGATCAAGCACTGGCTGATGAAGACGATGTGTTTGCTGGTCTAGATGAGTCAGACCTTGATTTCAACCTTGATGGTGAAGACGATGATCCGTTTGCCAGCATTGGTGAGAACGGCGATTTAGACACTAACTTCGATGATCTAGATTTAGACAGCAGCAACGGCATCAGTGTTAATGGCGAAGAGAAAGCGCTTGGCCTAGAAGAAATGGAACGTGCGCTTGATAAGACGGCGGAAAGCGCGCTTGATTCTGATGATGGTGACTTTGACCTGTCGGACGACAACTCAATGTCTGCTGATGACATTGAAGCTCTGCTATCTCAAGAGTCTCAGACAGAAGACTTAGGCTCCAACGAACTGGACCAATCGATGCTTGATGATCTGTTCGCGTTGGATGACGAAGACGACGACAGTTTCGACATTGACGCACTGATCTCAGAAGAGCAAAGTGATTCGACGCCAAGTACAGAGACGTCTGCAAGCGATGATTTTGATATCGATGCACTTATTTCTGAGCAACAAACCTCTCAACTAGAGCCAACAAGTGTTGAAGATGATATTGATGACATCTTTGCGCAAGTGGCTGCCCAGAATGAACAGAACGACCCTTTCAACTTAGATAGCGACGATGACAGTGCCAAAGATCTAAACAGTGGTTTGGCGTCTGAAGACGATATCGAAAACATCTTAGCTCAGTTTGACCAGCCAGTAGAAAGCGAAGAGGAGCAGCAGAGTGTTGACCTGCTTGACGAGCAATTAGCCGGTGATGATGTCGATTTAAGTAACTCGACAGACCTACTTGATGAGATGTTGGAAAATGACTCTGATGAGGACTCTGAAGGTGAACCTCTAGGTTTTGATGCTCTGTCTGAGTTGGAAGAACTGTCAGGCTTATCGACCGACGATGAACTTAACATTTCTGAAGACAGCACTGACATGCTGGATGAGTTGCTAAGTGATTCTGATGATGACTTCGAACTCGATGCAGAGAGCACCGACCTATTAGATGAGTTCCTTGACGACGAGAACAATGATACCGAGCTTGCTCTAGACAGTGATGAAACCTTGGATGAGCTGCTAGGAAGCGAGCTGTCGGCGGATGAAGACGATCAGTCAGCGACTGAATCTCTGGATCCATTTGATGAGCTACTGACGAGTGGTATTGAAGACGAGATTGAGTCTGAAGAGCAAGCCTTTGATAAAGAGCTTGAAGCTGCATTCGACTTCGATACACCAAATGATGATGTAAGTAGTCTTGCAGAGGCTGATATCGAGTCGTTACTTTCTGAGCCTTCTGCTGTATCTGAACCTACTGAAGCTGAACTTGATGAGCCGGTAGTTGCAGAGCCGGTAGTTGCAGAGCCAGCACCACAAGTCGACGACATCGAACTTAACGATGAAGCTGCCGCATTTAATCGTGATGACTTTATCGATGATATGTTTGGTGTTGCACCAGCTACAGATGCGCTCCTCAATGACCCGTTGGACACCACTGATGAAGCGCTTATCGATGAGTTGATGACGCCAGAATTGGACGCACACGTCGAAGAAGTTTCTGAGCAACCCGCTGAATCTGACGTGATTGAACCAGCGGTCGAAGATACAAATCCAGAGATCGAAAGCGATGAGTTAGATATCGACTCGTTACTCTCTGAAAATACCAGTGTTGATGTATTTGAGCAGGAACAACCTGATCTAGAGCCTTCACCGGAACTGGGTAGCCCAGAAGAAATCGCAACCAGCTTTGAGAGTGAAGCTACGTCTCCTGCGTCATTAGGTGACATTTCTGACGATGATGAAGATACAGTTGAAGACTGGCTAGCTGAAGCGATCAACGATGTAGAATCACCATCGAACATTGACTCTGATTTTGATTTTGAACCTAAGATTCAAGGTAGTGAAGAGTTCGATAATGTTGTTGAATCCTTGCCAGAGCCAGAGCCAGAGCCAGAGCCAGAGCCAGTTCGTGCTGCGAATATGCCAGAGATCATTCCAAATGAATTCGGTGTACCACAAGACGACGATTGGCTGATTGACGAAGACCGCAATGAAGCAGTTGCTGACACTGCTAAAGAACCAACGTCAGAGCCACAACCTGAAACAGCACTACAGCCAGAAGCGGCAGAGCAACAGAGCGAAGACGAATTCTCGTTTGATGACTTCGAGCTTCCAGAGTTTGGTGAAGAAGACGCATTAGCGGAAGCTGAGGCTGAAACTGCCATTGCACCGCAAGGTGAGTTTCAACCTGAAACAGCACTACAGCCAGAAGCGGCAGAGCAACAGAGCGAAGACGAATTCTCGTTTGATGATTTCGAGCTACCTGAGTTTAATGAAGAAGACGCATTGGCGGAATCTGAGGCTGAAACAGAAGTTAGCACAGAAGCACAAGCTGAGCCTCAACCTGAAACGGCACAGCAGCCAGAAGCTACAAAGCAACCAAGTGAAGACGATTTCTCATTTGACGACTTTGAGCTACCAGAGTTCGGTGAGGAAGACGCACTTGCAGAGGCTGTTAGTGAACCTGATGAAGCTCAGTTAGAACAGGATTTATCGGATGGCAGTGAGAAGTTTGAGTTCGATGATCTTGACCTTCCAGAATACGATGAAGAAAGTGCAAAAGCGGACTCTGTTTTAGACGATATTGAGCAGAGCAGTACAGAGCCTGTGGCGGAAGAGCAAGGCGTACAGTTTGACGAGTTCGATTTACCTGAATACGGTGAAGATGAAGCGATCTCTGACGCGTTTGCAGAAAAGCCAGCACCATTAACTGCCTTTAGTCCGCAGGGAGAAGAGCAAGACGCACTGCATGACCTGTTCTCGAACCCACAAAGTTTTGCTGGTGCGGATGACTTCTCGGATGTCAATGAAGCGGATTTAGCGGGGTTCCCAGAAGCGAACGAATCAACAAGCGCACCTTCAGTGCCTAGCACTGAGGTGAATGAAGTTGAAGACGAGCCGTTAGAAGGCTTTGATAACTTTGATGAAACTAATTTGGCTGAATTGCTTTCAGAAGATGTTCAAGACACAGTCGACAACATGTTTGAGAAGCCATTAGATGCAACATCGATTGATAGCGCAGGGTTAGATATTGATGCAATGCTTGAAGTGGGAGGTGAAGATTGGAAAGGTTTTAATCTTGCACCAGAACAACAATCGAGCATGCAAGATGGTGTGCCTGATGATCAACAAGAGATCTGGGCGTCTGCAGAACAGCAAACTGAACCTAAGATCAAAGAAGAGAACTGGGCGCAGCAAGATAACCTGACCGAATCATCGAATAGTCGTGATAAGCAATACATGACCATCGATGAGTTGATGGCTCAAGTTGAACAAGAAGGTGAAGATGCTATTAATCCAGACGAAGAAGAGCTGAAGCTGGATGTTGGTCTTAACGAATTCCCTGATGTGATTGGCGATATTGGAAACTATGATGTTGATAGTAACGCTGAAGCTGCTGGTAAGCTTGATCTCGCTAAAATCTACATTGAGATGAGTGACTCTCAAGGCGCGATTAAGCTTCTAGAAGAAGCGATAGTCGACGGAAGCGACGATATTCGCCGAGAAGCTAAGAATCTTATCGATACGTTAAACGGCCGATAAATTGAGCGAGATATAAAAGGTAGCATTGGCTACCCTTTATTTTTGGCGGGTCGTGCTTTTAATATTATAGATTTAGTCCCATCCTATTTGGGATAGCACTCATTTCCGTATATACTTCTCGCCCATTTTCAAAGAGAACAAGAACATGAAAATTGCTTTAGGTATTGAATATAACGGTACCCACTACTTTGGTTGGCAACGCCAACGAGACGTGAAAAGTGTCCAAGAAGAATTGGAAAAGGCTCTTTCGGTTGTCGCAAATCACCCAGTAGAAGTTCAATGTGCAGGACGAACGGATGCCGGTGTTCACGGTACGGGACAAGTCGTTCACTTTGAAACCAATGTCGACCGCAAAATGGTGGCATGGACAATGGGCGCAAATGCCAACATGCCTAAAGACATCGCTGTTCGTTGGGCAACTGAAGTGAATGAAGATTTTCATGCTCGCTTCTCTGCAACGGCACGTCGCTACCGCTATATCATTTTCAATCATGCACTGCGTCCTGGAATCTTAAATTCAGGCGTGAGCCATTATCATGGTCACCTTGACGAGAAAAAGATGCATGAGGCAGGTCAGTACCTGCTGGGTGAAAATGATTTTACGTCGTTTAGAGCAACGCACTGCCAGTCTCATAGCCCGTGGCGAAATATGATTCACTTGAACGTGACTCGTCATGGCCATTACATCGTGATTGATATTAAGGCGAATGCGTTTGTGCACCATATGGTGAGAAACATTACGGGTAGCCTAATTGCCGTTGGTAAAGGTGAGCAGAAACCAGAGTGGATCAAGTGGTTACTTGAAGCGAAAGACCGTAAGTTGGCTGGAGCGACTGCTAAAGCTGAAGGTCTCTATTTAGTGGATGTGGATTATCCAGAAGAATTCGGTCTTCCAAGAGAGCCAATTGGTCCTCTGTTTCTTCCAGATAATTTGAACTAAATGTGGGACTTAGGTTCAAAAAATATTGCGAAATCGTGCGTAAAATAGCTCAAGAAAATAGGTACAACCAGTTTTTTATCTACACTTGCTGTTTTATGTGCTTTAATCTCCTCGCATAATTCCCAAATTTATTTCTTTCGCAATCAAGCGGAAGAATCGAAACAAAAGGTCTTCCATGAGTTGGCTTGAAAAGATTTTAGAAAAAAGCAACATCGTAACATCTCGTAAAGCGTCTATCCCTGAGGGTGTTTGGACTAAATGTACTTCTTGTGAGCAGGTGCTTTACCATGCTGAGCTAGAGCGTAACCTAGAAGTATGTCCAAAATGTGACCATCACATGCGCATGAAAGCACGTCGCCGCCTAGAAACATTCCTAGACAAAGGTGAGCGTGTTGAACTTGGTACTGATCTTGAGCCGCAAGACAAACTGAAGTTCAAAGACTCTAAGCGTTATAAAGAGCGTATCTCTGCTGCTCAAAAGAACAGTGGTGAAACAGACGCACTTGTAGCAATGAAAGGTGAACTACTAGGTCTACCAATCGTAGCGTGTGCGTTTGAATTCTCATTTATGGGCGGTTCAATGGGCTCTGTAGTAGGTGCTCGTTTTGTTCGCGCTGTAGATGCTGCTATTGAAAACAACTGTGGTTTAGTTTGTTTCTCTGCAAGTGGCGGTGCGCGTATGCAAGAGGCACTAATGTCTCTAATGCAAATGGCAAAAACCAGTGCTGCACTTGAGCGTCTATCTGCGAAAGGCCTGCCGTTTATTTCAGTAATGACTGACCCAACAATGGGCGGTGTTTCTGCAAGTTTGGCAATGCTAGGTGATATCAACATCGGTGAGCCAAAAGCACTTATCGGTTTTGCTGGTCGTCGTGTAATCGAGCAAACAGTACGTGAAGACCTACCTGAAGGTTTCCAACGTAGTGAGTTCCTACTAGACCACGGTGCTATCGATATGATCGTTGACCGTCGTGAAATGCGTCAGCGCGTAGCTAGCCTAGTTGCAAAAATGACCAATCAGCCTTCACCATTAGTAGTTTCTGTGAACGATTCACCGAATGAAGCTGCTTATGAAGTACCAGAAGCGCCAGAAAAAGGGTAAAGTACCTTCTAACAAACCAACTTTATTATGGTTATGAGTTAGATGAGTCAACAACCTATTCCTCAAGCCACATCCTCTTTGGAGATGTGGCTTGATTATTTATCAAACATCCACACCAGTGCTATTGATCTTGGACTAGACCGAGTTCAGGCCGTCGCCTCTAAGGCAAATCTTACCAAACCTGCTAAACACGTCATTACTGTTGCCGGGACCAACGGCAAAGGCTCAACGTGCGCACTGATGGAAGCCATTCTATTAGATGCGGGATACTCTGTTGGTGTCTACAGCTCTCCTCACTTAATTCGCTACAACGAACGTGTTCGAATCAATGGTCAAGATCTATCTGATGAAAAGATGGTTCAGTCTTTTGATTTTATTGAGAAAGAACGTGGTGAAATCAGCCTGAGCTTCTTCGAATACGGTACGTTGGCCGCGTTACGTGCTTTTCAAACGGAAGCGGTCGACGTTGTGTTGTTAGAAGTCGGTCTAGGTGGCCGCTTAGATGCAACCAACATTGTTGATCACGACGTGTCTGTCATCACGAGCTTGGCGGTCGACCACGTAGATTGGCTTGGTGATGACATCAATGTGATTGGTTTTGAGAAAGCGGGAATCTATCGTAGCGGTAAGCCGGCTATCTGTGGTCAACCTAAGCCTCCAGCGACGGTTGCTGCGCACGCCGATGATATCAAAGCTGAGTTTTATCAGGTCGGTATTCAATATACCTATGCCGTTGATGGCGATACGTGGAACTGGC
This sequence comes from Vibrionales bacterium SWAT-3, assembly GCA_000169995.1. Taxonomy (GTDB): domain Bacteria; phylum Pseudomonadota; class Gammaproteobacteria; order Enterobacterales; family Vibrionaceae; genus Vibrio. Next base: position 8,405 of record AAZW01000022.1, read on the forward strand.
ATAGCGGTGCATTCCAATTGGAGTCACTTCCTATCCCAACATTACCGCTCCCGAACGCGGCAACCGCATTGATGGCACTGGGCACATCAGAATTAGATATTAGCGATGTGAACGTGGTTAATGGTTTGAAGAACGCTCAGCTTCCTGGGCGCATGCAACAAATTAACGACCAGCCTGTGATTGTGCTCGATGTGGCTCATAACCCACATTCAGCAGAATACTTTGCACAGCAAGTTACTAAAAAATATGCGGGCAAGAACCTGCACGTTGTAGTCGCTATGCTTCATGACAAAGACATTCCAGCGACATTAGAAGTGTTAGCGCCAATTGCTACACACTGGTACCCAGCTTCTCTACAAGGGCCACGTGCGGCAACTGCAGCAGAACTTTGTCAAAGTCTTCCTCAAGGTGTTGAGCAGCATACAAACCCGGTTGCGGCGTTTGAAGCAGCGTTAGCATCAGCGAAAGGTGAAGACGACGTTGTGTTGGTGGTCGGTTCTTTCCATACCGTAGGGGAAGTGTTGGAGCATTGGCAGAAAAAAGGAAACTAGATGGCAAGTAAATTTCAGAGCCGCTTGGTCGGCACCATCATTTTAGTGGCCATTGGCGTGATTGTATTGCCAGATGTGCTCGATGGTAAAAAGCTTCACTATAAAGAAGAGTTTGCAAGCATTCCTATTAAGCCGGAACTTGATAGCAATGTTGAAGTGTTTGAGGTGCTTGACCCAGTTGAAGATCAGATTGCACTGCCGGACTCTCCGGTAGAACGAGTGGTCGAAAGCGGTGGATCATCAGAAACCCAAACGGCATCGGCTTCTGAAAAAGAAGCAGATAAAGTGGCGGTTGTGGTTAAGCCAGTACCTGAAAAAAATGAGTACCAAGACAGCGCTTGGATCATTCAATTGATGGCTTTGAAGAATGCTGACAACGCGAAAAGCGTGGTTAAGGATTTGCAAAAGCGTGGTTATCAGGCTCACACCAAGCAAGAAAAAACTTTTACGCGAGTAATTATTGGCCCAGATGTATCTAAATCCAAACTTGAGCGACAAATTAAGGAATTAGAAAAAATTACGGGTTCAAAAGGCCAATTGCTCAAATTTAAACCGTTAAATCCATAAGAAAACGTTTGCGTCAGCATTTTTTCTGTTAAAATGCGCGCCAACTTAAGATGAAGAATTCATGAATTGGTTAGATTTTGTCATTTTAGGCGTGATCGGCTTCTCTGCCGTGATCAGTTTAGTTCGTGGTTTCGCTAAAGAAGCGTTGTCACTCGTTATTTGGTTTGGAGCATTTTTTATTGCTAGCCAGTACTACGCAAAATTAGCGGTGTACTTCACCAATATCGAAGATGAGATGTTTCGAAACGGAACTGCGATAGCAGCATTGTTTGCTGCAACGTTAGTTGTCGGTGCTTTAGTTAACTATGTTATCGGGCAGCTAGTTCAGAAAACAGGCCTGTCAGGTACAGACAGAATCCTCGGTGTCGTCTTTGGTGGCTTACGTGGTGTTTTGATTGTTTCTGCAGTGTTGTTTTTCATGGATGCGTTTACTGCATTCCCAAGTTCTGAGTGGTGGAAGAATTCGCAGTTGGTTCCGGAATTTAGTCGAATCATTGCGCCGTTCTTCGAGCATTTACAAGCAACATCTAGTTTCTTATCTGGCGCGCTATAGCGCCAGTTAATGTCGAAAAATCGAGGATTAGGACATGTGTGGTATTGTTGGAATCGTGGGTTCAACACCTGTAAACCAGTCTATTTATGACGCTTTAACGGTATTGCAGCATCGTGGCCAAGATGCCGCTGGTATTTGTACCATAGAAAGCAATCGTTTCCGTCTGCGTAAGGCGAACGGTTTAGTAAAAGATGTTTTTGAAGCAAAACACATGCAACGCCTCCAAGGTAACGTTGGTATTGGCCATGTTCGTTACCCGACTGCAGGTAGCTCAAGCGCGTCGGAAGCTCAGCCTTTCTACGTAAACTCGCCTTTTGGCATCACGTTGGCTCACAACGGCAACCTAACGAACGCGAACGAAGTTCGTGAAAAGTTGTTCGAAAAAGACCGTCGTCATGTGAATACAACTTCAGATTCAGAAGTGCTTTTGAACGTGTTGGCTCATGAGATCGATACGGTTAAAGGTAACGTGACTTCTGATGATGTTTTCCGCGCTGTATCAAACGTACATCGCACAATTCGTGGTGCTTACGCGGTAACGGCTATGATCATCGGCCACGGTATGATCGCATTCCGCGACCCACACGGTATTCGTCCACTGTGTCTAGGTAAGCGTGAAGTCGAAGGTAAAACAGAGTACATGGTAGCGTCTGAGTCGGTAGCACTGGATGCTGTTGGTTTCGATTTCATGCGCGATGTGGCACCTGGCGAAGCTATCTATGCAACATTCGATGGTGAGCTTTTCACTAAGCAATGCGCAGACAACCCACAACTGAACCCATGTATCTTTGAGTTTGTATACTTTGCACGCCCTGATTCATTTATCGATAAAATCTCTGTGTACAGCGCACGTGTTGAGATGGGTGAATTACTCGGTAAGCGTATTAAAGAAGAGTATTCAGACTTAGACATTGATGTGGTTATCCCAATTCCAGAAACCTCTAACGACATTGCACTGCGTATCGCTCAAGCTATCGACAAGCCATACCGTCAAGGTTTCGTGAAAAACCGTTACGTTGGTCGTACGTTTATCATGCCTGGACAGCAGCAGCGTAAGAAGTCGGTTCGCCGCAAACTCAACGCAATTCGTTCTGAGTTTAAGGATAAGAACGTTCTATTGGTTGATGACTCTATTGTACGCGGTACCACTTCAGAGCAAATCATTGAGATGGCTCGTGACTCTGGCGCAAACAAGGTGTTCATGGTGTCAGCGGCTCCTGAGGTTCGCTTCCCTAACGTTTACGGTATCGATATGCCGAGCGCGACTGAGCTAATTGCTCACGGCCGTGATAACGAAACGATCTGCAAGCAGATTGGCGCAGACGCTCTGATCTTCCAAACGCTACCAGACTTGATTTCTGCGGTAGGCATGGGCAACCAAGACATCGCGCGTTTCGATACTTCTGTGTTTAATGGCGAGTATGTAACGGGTGATATCGACCAAGCGTACCTAGATTTCCTAGACTCTCTACGTAATGACGATTCTAAGATTCAGCGTGAGATCCAACAAGATCTGGCGAACCTAGAGTTACACAACGAAGGCGCTTAGTTTTCGTTAGTGGCAAGAATATAAAAAACCAGAGCATCGGCTCTGGTTTTTTTGTTTTTGAAGTAGGGGATTAACCTAGTGAATGTGGTAAGCGATCACAAAATCAATAAACAATCTAACTTTCTCAGGTAGATGGTCTTTGTGGTTATAAAGCATGTAGATGTCACGCGGGTTAGCGCTCCAGTCTTCCAATACTTGTACTAGGCTACCATCTTCAATGTATTCGCGAATCATCACGTCTGGCATCAGTGTGATACCTAGACCTTCAGAACAAGCTTGTCTCACCACATTAAGTGCGTTTGCGTTGAAGCGGCCTTTTTCACTGTTAACTACTGTTTCATCATTCGAGTTACTTAGCTGCCACTTAATCAGTGGGTAGCCTTTAAGCAATGAATGGTTCGCCAGTTCTTCAGCATGGCTCGGTGCAGCGTTCTTCGCTAAGTACTCAGGGCTCGCGATAAGAATATCTTTCACTTCACTGATTTTTCGAGCGATGAGGCTTGAATCACGTTGCGGACCCACTCTGAAAATCACGTCCCACTCTGTAGGGTCGAGTTGATCAGCTTGGTTGTTCATCATCAACTCAATATTGATATCTGGGTATTGAGTCATGAAGTCGCTGAACATTGGCATCATCATGCGCTTAGTCAGGTTGGAAGGCGCTGTAATGCGGATCTTACCGGAAGCACCTTTACAAACATCCGTCAGTTCTTCAGCAGTTGAAGAGAGACGTTGCAGCAGTGGAGAGCATTCATTAAAGAAACGTTCGCCAGCCTCTGTTAAAGAGAGTTTACGCGCGTGTCTATTGAGAAGTCTCAGGTTTAGCGAGTCTTCTAGAGCTTGGATGCGTCGTGTGATGGTCGCAACCGGAATCATAGTCTTGCGCGATGTTGCGGTGTAGCTCCCATTTTCAACGACGAGTCGAAAGAGGTTTAAATCATCTAATTTCATAAATCCAGACACATTTGTTTACAATCTCATCTAATTTATACGTAACATTGAGATCAATGTTTGCGTCATGTCAACTTGTTGCACTATTTACAAGTATTCCAAGCCTTGTCACGAATTACCAGTAAAGAGTGAACATTTGTGTATTTAGCATTTTATTACTAAGTTTTATATTAGTTCTTAGAACAGATAACAATAATAATTCGACTTAGTTTTGTGAGGTTAGAAATTATGTACAAAACTCACAGTCAGCCAGTAATGACCTCGGCACAGGAAGTGATTAACCGGAAATGCGTAATGTTGGTTGATGATGATCCTATTTTTCGCCGTATAACCGGTGCTTACCTTGAGAAGGTTGGTTATAAAGTGGTTGAGGCTGAAAACGGACTGGACGCTTTGCAGAAGCTCAGAGATACAGCGCCAGATTTAATTGTGTGTGATTTATCAATGCCGATCCTGGACGGCATCGAGCTTGTAGAAGAGCTCAGTTTAGAGTACCCATCACTGCCTATGATTGTGGTGTCTGCGACAGATGACATGTCTGACGTAGCAAAAGCACTACGATTTGGTATTAAAGACTTTTTAGCTAAGCCATTAGAGGACCACGGTCATCTAAGCAGTGCGATTGCCAACACATTAACAGATTCGTTCGACAACCTTTCAGATCAACGAGATTTCTCAAGCCAGTGGTTTTGTGTGGATGATGGAGGAGAGATCCCGGAAGACCAAGAATTACATTGGCACCTGAATTACTTACAGGACAACCCAAGCGCAGCAAGAGATTTGTTGCACGCGTTGTTACCAGATAAAGACACAAGACAAGGCTCATGGCGTTGCAGCTACCGTTTGTTGCAATCAACGGAAATGATGCCGCTTGTATTTGATTATGCATGGACGATGAATGGGCAGTTTGCTTTCTACCTTGTCGATTCAGCGTCTTCTGAAAATGGTGGCTCTGCGACTACCTTGTTAGTGAGAGCTTTGTTCCACGATTACTTAAGAAACAGAAAAGATTTTAGTGCTGACCTCAAAGATATCGCTGAAATTTTGGAGAAAGGGATTCGCTGTTCGGCGTGTTCAACACCTGTCAACGCGCTGTTTGGAGTTGCTAACCTCGCTGAGGGCACCATCTCAATTTTGCCTGCGGGTTTGGATGGGCGTTGGTCGAATGGTGAAATGAATCAACATATTGCAGCAGGTGAACGGTTAGGCGATAACTGTAAAAAGAACTTTATCACCAGAGACTTACCAATAGAGCAGGGCTGTCAGTTGTCGTTGAGCCTGCTTGGAGCGGCAAGTTTCAGCTTGGATATCCATCAAGGGACAACCGATTAACCCTATATTTCCTCGGTTTTTGTGAATAATTGATTAAGGTATAGTTGCGCAAATGGTGTGGCTATGCCTTTTTTGTTAAATGTCTATTTAGCAAAGCGGGTTTGGTTCGCCACTGGACTTACCTTTACTAACAAAAACAAGAAGCAATCATGGCAGATAATCAAGACTTTAAAGACCCGTTTAATGTATTCTACTTTTTAGGCTTTCTAGCCGCATTTTTAATGATTCCATTACTACCAGCAACACTAACGTTGATCCGTGTATTTAATGGCTACGCAACATTTTAGTTAAGCTGTCGTCGCCAAATGGTGATAGCTAACTCAAGGAGGCCACAATTAGCGTTCGAGTTTTAAGCCTGAATATTGCTGGTGGCCTTTGTATCTTTCTCGCAGTCCTAGGGATTGTATTACCCGTTCTGCCAACCACTCCATTCCTTCTTCTTGCTAGTGCATGTTTCATGCGAAGCAATCCAAAAGTTCACAAATGGATGCATGAGCATAAAACGCTCGGTCCTCTGTTAGAAAACTGGTACCAACACGGCGCTGTCACCAAGCAAGTTAAAACGCGTGGCGTATTCTTTATCTTGTTGAGTTTTGCGTTATCTATCTACTTTGCTCCACTCATTTGGGTCAAGGCTTTCCTAATTTGTGTACTTGTTATTCTTCTCACATGGTTTATGCGACTTCCAACCCATGAGTTGGTTGCTGACAGCAAAGAAAATCACTACCATTAAGCCAGTGTGCCTGCTTGTATAGCGGGCGTTTATTATTTCAGCAATTAGAGTTATGACTCTCGTTGCAATGAATACCAATCGTACCTTTCCTTAATCTCAAGCGTTGATGTTTGATTCGTTAACCAGAGTTTGGAAAGCGGCCTAATGAAGTGCATAAGATTATGAACACAGAAAAAATCTCTCTGATCAAAGCAAGCATCAAAAGCATTCCTGATTACCCTAAAGCGGGTATTTTGTTCCGTGACGTAACAAGCTTGATGGAAGACCCAGCAGCTTACAAAGCGACTATCGAGTTGTTAGCGGAAACATACAAGGACATGGGCTTTACTAAGATCGTTGGTACTGAAGCTCGTGGTTTCCTATTTGGTGCGCCTTTAGCATTAGAGCTAGGTGTTGGCTTCATTCCTGTGCGTAAGCCGGGCAAACTGCCTCGTGAAACTGTGGCACAATCTTATGAGCTTGAATACGGCACAGACACGCTAGAAATTCATACTGATGCTATCGTTGAAGGCGATAAAGTGCTGATGGTTGATGACCTACTAGCAACTGGCGGTACGATTGAAGCGACAACAAAGTTGATTCGTCAGCTTGGTGGTGTGGTAGAGCACGCTGCATTTGTAATTAATCTTCCAGAAATCGGTGGTGACAAGCGCTTAGAAGGCTTAGGTCTAGAAGTGTTTAGCATCTGCGAATTCGACGGCCACTAATCCTTTTCGGAATTATTCATGAGCTATCTTGCGTTAGCGCGAAAATGGCGACCAACCAAATTCAAAGAAGTGGTTGGTCAAGCCCATGTTTTAACAGCATTAGAGAATGCCCTTAGCCAAAATAGGTTGCACCACGCGTACCTATTTAGCGGAACACGTGGTGTCGGTAAAACGACCATCGGCCGCTTGTTTGCTAAGGGACTTAACTGTGAAACAGGCATTACTTCAACCCCTTGTGGTGAATGTGCAACTTGTAAAGAGATCGATGAAGGTCGCTTTGTTGACCTGCTAGAGATCGATGCGGCATCACGTACCAAGTTAGAAGATACCCGCGAGCTTCTGGACAATGTTCAGTACAAACCTGCGCGTGGTCGCTTTAAGGTTTACCTGATCGATGAAGTACACATGCTTTCTAGGCACAGTTTCAACGCGCTTCTAAAGACGTTAGAAGAGCCGCCTGAGTATGTGAAATTCTTGCTCGCAACGACCGATCCACAAAAACTGCCAGTGACTATCTTGTCGCGTTGTCTGCAGTTCCATCTTAAGCCGATCAGCGTTGATAATATTCACGAGCAGCTCGACCATATTCTTGAACAAGAGAAGGTAACGTCTGAGTCTCGTGCACTTGGAATGATTGCTCATGCTGCCGACGGTAGTATGCGTGATGCTTTGAGCCTGACAGACCAAGCTATCGCATTAGGCAACGGCAATGTCGTGACTGATACGGTTGCGCACATGCTTGGCACATTGGATACTGACCAAGCGATCCATCTACTTGAGGCTATTAGCAGTAAGCAGCCTCAAGAGGCGATGGCGTGTATCCAAAATCTTGCTGAGAATGGCGTAGAGTGGGATGGTTTGCTGAATCAACTTGCTGCTCAACTTCATCGTCTCGCCATGTATCAAGCGTTGCCGTCTACCTTAGACAAAGCGCAGCCTGACGCAGAGAAGCTTGAACTGCTGAGTAAAGCGTTAAGCCCTCAAGATATTCAGCTTTATTACCAGATAGTGCTAAAAGGTCGTGAAGACTTACCGTTATCGCCAACCGCACGCGTTGGTATTGAGATGGTGGTTTTACGCATGTTGGCATTTAGGCCTGCAGAGCAAAGCGTAGCAACGGCTATCTCAACTCAGTCGACAAGCCCTGTTGCTGCACCGGTTCAGAGTCAAGCTCAGAGCGTTGCTCAGCCGGTTATTCAACCAGCGCCAACGGTAGCTCCGAGACAGCCGCAGCAGGCGCCTCAAGCTATGCAGCAGCAACCTGCACAACAAGCTCCGCAGCAAAGTCCGGCTCAGTATCCGAATTCACAAGGCTACCCTGAGCATTCTGGTCATCAAGGTTATCCAGAGCAGGATTACCCGCAAAGCCAGTATGATGCGCCGCCAGCTTATGACGAACGTCCTAGCTACGGTTCAGAGCAGTCGATGAGTCCTATTGCTCAACAAGCACAGCCTCAGCAGCAAGCGAGCTATCAGAATCAAGCTCCGGCTCAGCCACAAAACGTTGCACCGTCTGCTCCAGAAGGGCAGCCTGCACGTCCGGCATCACCTGTCAGTGGTTTACGCCATCAATTACGCTCTCAGCGTAGAGGTAACGCAGCACAGGACAGCAAAGGTTCAGCGCCAAAAAAGGCTAAAGCGGCACCAGCTAAAACTTCAGTTCTTGACCGAGTTGCTCAGCAACACGGTGGTTCTGAGCGGGTGTCGCCAGCTTCTTTACCGACCTCTCCGACAGAAAATGTTACCAATGATAATGAACCTTATCGCTGGAAACCGTCTAAACCTGTTGTAAAAGAGGCGAGCAAAGAGCTTACACCTACTCAGATCAAGCGAGCGTTAGAGCACGTCAAAACGCCAGAAATGGTTGAAAAACTGCTGAATGAGTCGATTGCTCAAGATGATTGGTCTGCCACGATTCAAAAGCTAGAGACAGCTAAGCTTGTTGAACAGTTAGCGTTGAACTCTGTATTTACCAAGAATGATACATCGATAACGCTAACCTTGAGATCAAGCCAAGCTCACTTGAATACGGACCGAGCGCAGAGCGAACTGTTACAGTCTCTGAATACGGTACTCGGAGAAGAGTGTCATCTAAGTGTTGAAATCGGCGATGGTGGTGAAACACCACTAGAATTACGAGAAAGGCTATACCAAGGTAAGTTGAAAGACGCGTTTACCAGTTTGGAAAACGATGCCAACGTACAGTTTATCGAAAGACGCTTCGCTGCAGAGCTAGACAGAGATAGTGTTCGTCCTATCTAACGTTAATTTTGATTTAGTGATGGACGTATCATCTTAGATACGCCGATCGAAGAACTGAACACCGAGGGGTTGAATCACACTGCTTTAACCCCCATTTAAGCGCTTATAGCTTAGTAAATTTTAATAAACCAATTAGACCAGAGAGTATTAACATGTTTGGTAAAGGCGGTATGGGCAACATGATGAAGCAAGCCCAGCAAATGCAAGAGCGCATGCAAAAGCTTCAAGAAGAAATCGCAAATATGGAAGTAACAGGTGAATCTGGTGCTGGCCTTGTAAAAGTAACAATCACTGGTAGCCACAGCGTTCGCCGTGTTGATATCGATGAAAGCCTAATGGAAGACGATAAAGAGATGCTTGAAGATCTTATCGCTGCTGCTTTCAACGATGCGGCTCGTCGTGTTGAAGAGACTCAAAAAGAAAAAATGGCTAGCATCACTGGTGGAATGCAACTTCCACCAGGCATGAAGATGCCTTTCTAAGCGACTTATTTCTAAGGGTTCGTTCTTGCCTTACTTGAGCGGACCGTTATTTGAAAATTAGAACGGTTAAATATGCGTACCAGTCATATGCTGGAGCATTTGATGGAGGCCTTACGTTGTCTACCTGGGGTTGGCCCCAAGTCGGCTCAGCGTATGGCCTTTCATTTGTTACAGCGCGATAGAAAAGGCGGCCTTCAGTTGGCTGATGCTCTTAGCCAAGCAATGACTGAAATCGGTCACTGCAATGAGTGCCGTACTTTTACTGAAGAAGATACCTGCCACATTTGTACCAACCCTAAACGTCAGGAAAATGGTCAAATCTGTGTAGTAGAGAGCCCAGCAGATATTGCAGCTATTGAAGCAACTGGCCAATACTCTGGTCGTTACTTTGTGCTTATGGGTCACCTTTCACCACTTGATGGTATTGGTCCAAGTGACATCGGTCTCGATGTTTTGGACTACCGCCTACGTCGTGGTGATATCTCTGAAGTAATCCTAGCGACTAACCCGACTGTTGAAGGGGAAGCGACAGCGCATTACATAGCTGAGCTTTGTAATGCCCATGAAGTGAACGCAAGCCGAATCGCTCATGGTGTTCCCGTCGGTGGTGAGCTAGAGCTGGTGGATGGCACCACGCTTTCACACTCATTACTCGGTCGTCATAAGATCTAAAAAAGCCGCTTGGTGAATCATCACTAAGCGGCTTTTTCTTTATAAAGGCAGTTTGAATATCTTCCCTATATTCACTTCATCTGAATATCATTACTCCAGTTAGAATCGGTAGTCAACAGACACGGTAAATTCGCTATTATTTGGCACAGAGAGTTCAATTAAGCTGCCTTCAGAATATGATTCGAACATATGGCGGTATTGGAAATCAGCAGAAACGTTTTTCATGATCTTGTATTGAACACCAGCTTGAAGGCCGAAAACGAAGTCTGTTTCGCTGCCTTTGTCTTCGCCATATATAGTGTTATCGAGTGTTGCTTTGTTTGTGATAAAGCCTGTTGATGCACCACCGAAAACTGAGAAGTCATTGTTCAATGCGTGAACGTAATCGTACGAGACCAGGAATTCAGTCTGACGTAGATCTAGAGTAGTAACATCGCCTTCTGCAAATTCGTAGTCAATTAGCTCGTTGTCACCAGTAAAGTTAATCGTACCGGTAATACGATGGTTTTCTTGAATGTAAGCACCGCCACGAATATGAAAAGCAGCGCCTTTGGCTGTTTTACTTTCTTTAAAGCCAGGTCCAGAGATTTGAGCTTTAGCTGAGTGGTAACCCAAACCACCACCCACAAAAAAATCGGTCTTAATTGGTTCTGGCATTAACTCTGGGGTTGGTGCTGATTCGTTGGCGAAAGCTGTTGTTGCCGTTAAAGAAGAAAGAGCTAGTACAAGTAGTGTTTTTTTCATGGTTATGTCCATCGGTATAGGGAATGGGGTGCATTATGTGCATCACTGACAACTGCGGCTAATGATTCAATGGAATAGCCCTGTTAACTCAAAGTTATTAAGCTAGAGGTGACCGATGTGATAGGAAGATACAGGTAGAGCTTTATAAGTAACTAAACGACATAAAACACAAAGCCGCTAATTTAACGGCCTTGTTTTTATTTAATGTAGGTTTTTATTGAGTTATGGGACTTAATCTGAACCTCTCACCGCTTTGTATATCACCGCACCGATCACCGTACCAATAATTGGAGCAACCCAAAATAGCCATAGTTGAGAAACGGCCCAGTCACCAACAAATACCGCTACACCCGTACTTCGAGCTGGGTTCACAGAGGTATTGGTTACAGGAATACTGATAAGGTGTATTAGGGTTAAACAGAGACCAATCGCTATAGGTGCAAATCCCGCGGGTGCTTTAGAGTCGGTCGCGCCCATGATCACGAATAGGAATACCATGGTCATCACCACCTCACAGACCAGTGCTGCGGTTAGTGAGTAACCACCGGGAGAGTGTTCGCCAAAGCCATTAGACGCGAAGCCTGATGAAACGGCATCAAAGCCTGCTTGGCCGGAGGCAATCACAAATAATACGCCGCCAGCAATAATGCCGCCGAGTACTTGAGCAATGATGTAAGGGACAACATCTTTGGCATCAAAACGACCACCTGTCCAAAGGCCGATAGTAACAGCTGGGTTGAGGTGACAACCGGATATATGCCCAATAGCGAAAGCCATGGTGAGTACGGTTAAACCAAAGGCAAGAGAGACCCCAAGCAGTCCAATACCTACATCGGGAAAAGCGGCGGCTAAGACGGCACTACCACAACCACCTAACACCAACCAAAACGTACCAAACATTTCTGCTATATACCTATTCATAACGATCCTTATTAATCTGTACCAGTATCAACAAGATAGTTTAGATTTCGTAAAATTGTGAAATCTTGGGCATATAGATGTCAGAAAAGGGTAGAGGTATGGTTAAGTGATCGCCTCAAGTTCGATTAAGTTGTCGAGTGCTTCTTGATCGGTTTTGCCGCAAATAACAGGGCAAGCTTTGAATTGATGACACACTTTAGGACGTGAGTCTTGACCAAACAGCTTACAAAGATTTTGTTCGTTTAACTGAATGCAGCGTACACCCGCAGGCTTTCCATTCGGCATTCCAGGAATAGCAGATGTAATACTCGGAGCGATACAGCATGCTCCACAACCTAGGCGACATTCCATCAAATTAAACTCACTAAATAACAGGGTGCGCGATAGTAGCAAAAAATAATGGCAGTGACAGCTATTGATTGGATCAACGAATGAACAATTATTATCCTTGAACTTTTTATGGGCTAGCGGTATAACACGCACCCCAGTAAAAGAGTAAGAAGTAATGCTATGACGAATCCATTTTGGCAAGAAAAAACACTAGAGCAGATGTCCGAGCAAGAGTGGGAATCTCTGTGCGATGGTTGTGGTAAGTGTTGCCTACATAAGCTTATGGATGAAGATAGCGATGAAGTTTACTACACCAATGTCGCGTGTAGCTGGCTGAATGACAAAACGTGTTCTTGTAATGACTACCCAAACCGTTTCACTTCAGGTGAAGAGTGTTTGAAGCTAACTCGTGACAAGATCGACGAGTTTCATTGGCTACCGGATACTTGTGCTTACCGTCTTCTATCCGAATCTAAGCCGATCCCAGAGTGGCACCCATTAATTACAGGTTCTAAGTCTGAAATGCACGCCGCGGGTGAAAGCGTTCGCAACAAAGTCGTGTACGAAATTGATGTTGTGGATTGGGAAGACCACATCCAAAACTTACCTGATAGACTAAAACCTCATAATTAACTTTCAAAGTTGAGAATGCTGTATATGCTGATTGTATGTACAGCATGAGGTTTAGTATGTCAGATAACGATACAAATCAGAAAAAGGTCATACGAAAAGAGATAGAAATTTCGACTATCCCTAACTTCGTCTACAAGAAACCATTGGTGTCCATTGATGAGAATGGTGAACCTCAGGTTACATACCGTGCCAATGGCAATAAGATCCCCATCAAGAAACTCCCCTTACTCCATATTGTTGGGTATGACGACAAAGACAACCTAATCAGCTACCAACCATTAGATATGGTCAATGAGTTCTTATTGTCGAAAGCAATCGATGATGGTGAGCTTGAGCTTGGTACTGATGCACAGGGGCTTGCCCATTATTTCAGCTTCGTATTGGACAAACAGGCAGCGTGGGACGCTGAATACGATGAAGAGGACTTTGACCCTCTCTATGATGACCCCCGCCCAGAATGGGATGCTTTTCCCCGCAACAAACAAGAGCGGTTAACCTATCAATATCGAGATGGAATAAAGCAGCTTGCTATAGATGGTGTATTGGCTAAAACAACAGCTAGGCAGTATATGAGCAGTGTTGTTGGCTTCTATAAACACTGTCTTCGTCAAGGCATACGCTTTAATAATCCTCCCTTCCAGTTCGAGACAGTGAATATCCATTACGAGGCGTCTGCATCTAGTATGAAAGCTTACCAACGTAAGCAGGTGCACACGACGGATATGCGGATTAAGTTTGCTAAGTCGTCTCGCAGTGGTGGCACAAATCTCAGCAACCTACCCCGTGACCTGAAACCATTCACCAATAATGAATGAAAAATCCTACAAACCATTTTAATGAAATCCCGCAGGGTGGTTCGTCATGGTGACAATAATAAACTGCACTCACTGCCGATTGAGTTTTGCTTGCACCCAATGGTTTGCTGTAATACGGGGTTGCGCCGTGAGGAGGCTGCGAGCCTTCATTTGGGGCAGATTGTTAACCCTGAAACGATTATTCAGGGTGGCAAAGAGGTGTTAAAAAAGCCTGTGATGGATTTGAGTGTCGGCGATAAGTACCAATCACTCACAAAGACGGCTGAGGGCTTCGCAGAGAAAAATAAAAGCCGCATTACTATTATCCCCGCCACATTAATGAAGATGCTTTACGATTACTCGCAGTCTGACAGGTATCAAAAGCGTCTTGAGAAATTCAAAGCATGGTGCAAGGAGCAGGCTGAGGCAGGTAATACGCATTTCTTTGAGGGTGATGATGCAATCAACCCTCAATTGAAATACCTGTTTATTACCCAGTCCGGGAAACCCATGTTTACCCGACTACAAGACTTCACTGGACGTTGGGTGGAAATACGTAACACTGCAAACCTAACCCAAGGCCTTGACCAGCCTATTGTTGGTTCCTTACATAATTTACGCTCAACGTTTGCCGTAAATATCTTCCGTCACCTTTTAAATAAAAAGGATGAGTATGGCAACCCATCAATCACACCTGATGAAGCATTGGATAGGGTATCAGCGCTGCTAGGCCATGAAGACAGGGCGACGACCATGGAATACCTGAAAATTGCACAGGATATGCCCTCTGCCGATGAGATCTATGAAGACGTACTGGACTATATTGGCGCTTTTGATGATTTGGAGGTGGCACTATGATTCAGGGACGAAAGCGTACCAAAATTACGATAGAGAAGACCTGCGCACCGATTATCCCACTTCGCTTTGAAGATATGGTTTTAGATTGTGGTAATGAAAAAAAAGCCTACACCCACCGGTTGCGCTACCGTAATGTCCCGACAGTGAAACAGGTTGAATCAGGAAGTGGCGTGCTGGCGAATCGGGATGATATCGTCAGGGACATTCACCAAAAGTTAAACCCCTTACCTGGAAACCACTCAAAGCAGCTTTATTTTACTGGGCTTGTAAGCTATTTCCAATATCTTGATTGCATTGGTTACAACGGTGACCTTTTCAGTAATGCCGTCATGATTGATTGCTTAAAGCACTTCAATAAATTACGCGAAAAAGGTGTGCAGGTATCAAAAGCTACGGTAATTCAAACAAGCTTATCTTTCCTATTAAGACAGTGGAGTAGAGAGTCTGACTTTAGAACGCTGCCTAAGGTTGCAGGACTCCCTCCGGCTGCGAACAAAGCGTTTCATGTGGAAACAGAGCTGAAGCCATTATCCAAGGTATTGGTTAAAGGCGCAAAGGCCTTTCAGGAAGCGATTGAGGAAAATGAGTTGCTAGATATTCATCCGTTCTTTGATGAAGACCTGTTTGATGAACAAGCAAAGCGCCTTGGATGGACATTAAGGCAAAGTGCAGACAAGAAAAAAGGCTTCAAGAGGTGCATGAAACCTCATCATGGGACAATAAAGGTCAGCCAGCTTCCATTTGAACGACTTAATCGGCAGGTTTTCTATAATCAGGCATCACGCAATTGGTTTTTCGTATTCTCAATGCTGACAGGGATGAATACATCAGTGCTTGCTAATGTGTGTCACAAGGACGTTTCATTTAAAAGTATTGGCAGTGGGCGTTTTGTTTTTGACGGTGATAAGTTTAGGGCAGGCTATAAAAACTTGGATAATAGTGCTGGTTTTAGCCTGCGAACTAAAGAGTTGATTACCCGATGGCTAAAAACCTCTAAAGCGATGTACCAGTCATTAGGTATCCCGCTGTCAAACGAGCTACCACTTTGTCCTTACTTTAGAGCCAGCGGTGAGGTCTGGACATTCAATGTCAACGGTTCAAATATTGGCTACATCAATTTACAGCTTGAGAAAATAACAGGATTAAGGGTTAGTACAAGCCGATTCCGGGCGACAAAATCCGATGTACTGATGCGAGTGACGGAAGATGTTTTCCTTGTGTCACAGGGGTTGAATAATTCCGTGAACGTTGTCGCCAAACGCTACTCTAGCGGCGTTCAGGCCGACCATGATAATAACCTAAATGCCACGTTTGGCGCGTTAAGTGCTATCGCCAAGGGTGAGGAGATTGGCAAAGCCATCGAAGACTCCAAGGTAATGCGCAGCGATATTTTGTCTGATTATGATGCTAAAAAATTACGTACCCGTGAAAGCCAAGAGCAGCCATTAATGACCACGCCCAGTGGCATCAAATGCGCAGGACCAACACCAGAGAGACTTGTTGCAGAAGCAAGGCGCATGAAGCAGTTGGGGATCGATTTTTCAAAAGATACCGGGCGTTGCACGGACTTTCTTGCTTGCTTTGATTGTGACAGCCATAAATTGGTGGCGTCAGAAAATGATATCTGGTTAATGCTGTCATTTTTAGAACAAATCGAAGACCTCAAAGATATGGTGGCCAGCAATTCCGCACCGAAGGATGAGTATTTTGTGGTGGAGGGGATGTTGAAAAAAGTCCTTCTTAGGCTGAAACAAAAAGCACCCAAAAACTACGCTCAAGCAAAACAAAAGGTGGATGATGGCGACTACCACCCGCTTTACCAAGACCGAGCCAGCGCAAGCCAATTCTTTAAGGGGTAATTTATGTCTAAACAGCTTATACAGTTTCGCCAAGAACTTGCTGAAAATCCGTATGTGACGTTTGACTCTGACGGGAAAGGTCAGTCACGTGTCTTTGATGTAGAGTGGGATTTCCATGCCCTGAATCAGAAAGATAAAACAATCTCTTTTAGGCATATCGGTGAGAAGTACCGCCACGATATTCAGTCTTATCTTTATGGGTTGATACAATGGCAAAAGGAAACCTCAAACTCTAACTCCCATGGGGCTGTTAATTCGCTGAAAAAGACTAGGCTTTCATTAAAATCCATCGCCACACGTTGGGGTCAAAGTGACTTCAGCTTACTTTCGAGCGAGCGAGAGTGGAAAAAGTGCACTAAAGCATTATATGGGGTTGGCGGCGAAGAGTCGTGCCAAAACATTGCGTCTACGATTAATGCACTGAATAAAGCGGGCCTTGTAACGCGCTATGTCCACAAACGAGAGCATATCCAGTGGGTTAAACCTGATGCTGATGACGGTCAGGCAATTGCGTTTCCTGAAGCGATTCATGTCAGTATATTAAAGACCGTTGTTGAGTTTGTTGAAACCTATCACCCCTATCGCCACCAAATTTCAGCGGCGATGGAAAAGTTTTACATCTATCAGGATGAGATGCTCAACGCTGAGCTTAAAGCGCTCGATGTGAATGCCCTTAACGAGAGGCAAATGAATGCACTCCTAGTGAGGGTGTCTCGCAAAACAAGCAAGTGGCCTGAACGAAAAGTCATTCCTAACTTTTCATTTCACAGACGTGGAAATTGGTTAGGCACATTGCTCAGGATGTGCTTTATTTGTGTCGGTTTATTCTCCGCTGCCCGAAAGGAAGAGCTGCTCTCCATGAATAAAGAGAGCTATGACGATTCACTGGCTGCTGTACCCAAGGTCTCAGGGTTTTCTACAAAAGGCAATAAAGGCGAAAAGATTTATACAACGTGGAATACAGCTCCTATCGCAAAGCTGGCACTGGAGCTCGTTTTTGACGCCACGCAAGCCGCGAGGAAATATAGTTTAGAACGACTGGATGACGGCTATCAAAATGGTCAGCTAACTCTAGACCAATACAACGCAAAGAAACAAGACCTTGAGAGTGCCTTTATTTCTTCAGATATCCCTTATGACAGTGACGTGCTCATAAATAAAACATCGTTAAAGTACAAGGTTGATGGTGCTGATGATGCATTGAACATGAAAGAGTTCAACATTACTGCGACCGCCAAAGACGTTGACGAGTTCGATCTGTTAAACCCAGAGCGAGCAGGGAGTTTAAAGGTTGGAGGCGGTTTACCAAAGCTTAGCCCTCATGATTTACGGCGGAGTTTTGTGGTCTTTATGGTGAAAAACCGACTGGGCAACGCACTCACAGTAAAATACCAGCTTAAGCACGGCAATATTAATATGTCCAACTGGTATGCGAACTATTCTGAACTGGCGCGTACCAACCAACTGCTGATGGATACAAAGTTAATGAGTGAATTTGATGAAGCCATTGAAAGTTCTGCGGTCGACGCATGGGATGATATTTACAATGTATCTGATACGCTCAGCGGCGCAGAGGGTGAGCGCATAGCCAAGGAACGACCAGAACTGTTAGCAAAGAATAAAGCAGAGCGGCTAGCACAGGGTGAAGAAATAGTTATGTCCCGAAGTGAATTGCTTGCATTGGTAAGGTCTGGTGACAAATCCATTGTGTTGCTTCCTACAGGGGGGTATTGCACCAACCGTAATTGTGAGCGCCTTTGCTCTTTAATGGATATTGTTGAAGCCCCCTGTGAGCATAAGGTTATCACTGATAAGGCGGCCAAAAGCCTGTCGAGGGAGCGAGACAACTTAATTGCTTCATTTCGGGCAATCAATGATATGGGTGATTATGTCAATGAACTGATTCTGGATGCCAGAAAAAAGAAGATTCAGTCTATTGAACCAACGTTGGTCAAGCACAGCATCCCATTTGATAGCTTCAATGATGATATTAAGGCGGTGTGGTCATGAAAGTAGAGTATAGGGCGACCAGCAAGGCTGAGGGGTTACTGGTCAATGCATTTCAGCGACTATTAGATGGTAAGCCGCTTCATGTTAAGGTGACGGGCAAGCTGACGTTGAACCGAATCAACAATGAAGCCCAGTTTGGCAATAGCTATGTCCATAAGTTCAAAGAGTTCGTGGCCTATGCAAAACCTGTTATCGACGAGTACAACCTCAATCGTGATAAGGCGATGACAACAGGTTTAGATATTGAGCTAGATGTTCCTTTGTCTGAGCTTGATGGGCTGAAACATCAGTTGAAGAAAGCTAATGAGCTTAAAGATAAATACAGGGTGCAACGAAACAATGCAATTGAGGCCCGAAAGCAGTTAGAGGCTGAGAACGCCAGGCTCCGATTTAGGGTGTTTGAGCTTCAACAAGAGGTGTTAGATGAAAATTCGGTTGTGACACCAATCAAGTAGCGTGCACTCACGCTCAAAGTGTAATGGGGCTTAGGGGCGTATGCGTAACACGTTTTTGCCCGTGCGACCTGAAGTCGTATGAAGCGTTGTTCACCGCTTTATGAGTGAACCATCTGTATCACCAGATGAACCTATGAGCCTGAATAAAGCAGCGGCTCAGACAATGTAACGAAGAGCGGGAATATCCCGTTCGGGATTTGAATCGTGAGAAGAAGATCCTCCTGATAACCACAAATCGGGTGAGTGCTAGGTAGTCAGTATGATGAACGTAAGTGAATCCACGTAAGGTGCGTTATACGTTGAAACAGCGGAAGTGGTTATTACGCTGTAGCCAAAAGGCAACGGGAGCTGGAAAGGGATTGGGCAATGCTCTTTCGTGATCGATATGCTCCCCGCACTAGAGTGGGCATCTAACCTGATATTCTACGTGACATACGGAACAGGGTAAGCCCGTATTACTCCCTATGGGAAAGCCTTTGTGGCCGATAGTGATACGGATAAAGGAGGTCGGAAAAAGCGAAAGCTGCATTGTAATGATGCAGATACAGGTTAATGCCTGATCACGAAAGTGAGCCCACTTCCGACTGGTCTCCCATTGCGAGAGAATTTGAAGAACTTTATTTAAGGAGAAAAGCAAATGATGATCTCGACAGAGATTAGTGCATCTTCTGACGGTGCTCAGTGGCAGTCTATCGACTGGAAATCCGCTGAAGCCCACGTATTAAAGCTTCAAATGCGTATCGCAAAAGCAACGAGAGAAAAGAAATACGGCAAGGTAAAATCCTTACAGTGGCTCTTAACTCATTCTCGCTCAGCAAAACTTCTTGCTGTTAAACGAGTTTCTCAAAACAAAGGTAGTAAAACGCCTGGAATAGATGGCGTTATCTGGAACACAGATATACGCCGTATGAAAGCGGTTAATCAACTAAGTCGCAAGACTTACAAAGCAAAACCACTCAAACGTATCTACATCCCCAAAAAGAATGGCAAACTCAGACCTCTAGGAATTCCGTGCATGATAGACAGAGCGCAACAAGCGCTCCACATGCTTGCACTAGAGCCTGTTTCTGAAACACTAGCCGACCTCAACAGCTATGGATTCAGGCCAAACCGCAGCACTGCTGACGCCATCAGTCAGTGCTTTATATGTTTGGCACAGAAGAAATCAGCAAAATGGGTTCTTGAGGGCGATATTAAAGCTTGCTTCGATAAAATCGGGCATCAATGGCTCATGGATAATGTCACCGTAGATAAGCGAATGTTAGAGCAATGGCTGAAGTCTGGTTTTGTGGATAAAGGTCTGTTCTACGATACTGATGAGGGCACGCCACAAGGAGGGATCATATCTCCAACCTTGATGCTAATGACCCTCGCAGGGCTAGAACACCGCATAAAATCCACAGCACTCAGAAAAGGAGCTAGAGCTAACTTCATTGGTTACGCTGATGATTTTGTGGTCACCTGCTCTTCAAAGGAAGTACTAGTGAACGATATCAAACCGTTGATTGCTGACTTTTTGGCTGAAAGAGGGTTAATCCTATCCGAAGAGAAAACAAAGGTTACTCATATTGATGATGGTTTTGACTTTCTGGGCTTCAACCATAGGAAGTACAAAGGGAAATTGCTCATTAAACCGAGCAAATCCAACACACTGTTATTCTTGAGAAATCTACGTGAACTTATCAAAAAGCATGCAACCATCCCAGTTAATGATCTTATCAAACTGATAAATCCAAAACTCAGAGGGTGGGCGAATTACTACCGCCACTGCGTTGCTAAACAAGTATTCGGTTATGTAAGCCACAAACTATTCCAAGCGCTATGGCACTGGGCAGTTAGACGTCATCCAACCAAGTCTAAAGATTGGGTTGTTCATAAGTATTTTCTCAATCGAAAAGGCCAATGGCAATTTCATGGCTGGCAGAAAATTATGAACATGGATTGTCGGTTCAATCTGTTCCAAATTGCGAAAGTGCCAATAGAACGACACGTGAAAATCCGAAGTGCTGCAATCCCTTATGACCCCGACTATCAAGAATACTTGGCTAAGCGGAAGTCAAAAAGACAAGCACGCAATTCTTGGGTTGAACCTGTTCCAACTGCTTTATGAGTTGCTGGGTATCAAACGATGCCTTAGCGGAGGCTTGAGCCCAGTGCAGTGAAAGTTGCACGCTGGGTTCTTAGGGAGACGGCACTTGGTAACAAGTGTCGTCCACCCGACCAAGACGTGTTTAGAACGCATGAAACCATCATGAGATTTATTCGTGAAACAGGCTGTTTCACAATTTGTGCAACAGGCTGCTGCACAAATCATTCTGAATCAAAAATGCCCCTTTTCTACTTAGTGCAATTACTCAGTAATGATTTACGCTGCTGAGTTTTTCATACGTGAACTGCGTATGAAAGTTGCACGTACGGTTTCTAGAGAGGCAGCACTTCGTCTACTCAACTAAAATTTTGCTTGTGCCGACTGTCTATTTAAATCATATGAGCGGCAATTAACTTACTTTTGGTATTGTCGGTAATGTGTCTTTGGGTGTGAGTTACACAGGTACGAAGAGATGTAATGTTACCGGTTGAGTTGCCTACAATAAAACGAGCATCAGGATCTTTTGTGAAACTACGCTTTCACATTTTGAACATTAATGGAGATATAGTTTCATTATGAACTCACGTCGTAGAGCAGTGGTTTTTCCTAGACAGCAACGCATCCTCGATCAACTGGGTGAGAATATTGAGTTGGCGTTGAAGCGACGGCATATATCACAGGAGTTGTTACACCAACGAACGGGGGTATCAAAACCGACATTACGAAGGATTATCAGAGGTGATTCAACAGTGTCTATTGGGCACTATATGATCGTTTTGTCAGTATTAGGCCTCGAAAATGACCTTGGTATGGTCGCCAGTGATCGTGTGCTTATTGGTAAACTTGAATCGATAGAGAAGCTTAAGAGTAATTCAAATACATGAAACATTGTTGTTCTGTTGCCTTTAGGACCGCTATAGTTTTCAGCTACTACTTAGTCGTTATTTGGGACTGGCTAACATCTAAGTAATGATTAATCTTATCAGCAGCAGGAGTTCACAATGAAAGTTTATGGACAAAAAACGATAGAAGTCGTTGTTGATCGACATTGTGATATTTGTGGTGTTAGCGTGATGGTCGATTCAAATGGCGTTCAGTTAGAAGAGGTTGGTTAACTGACTGCCAACTGGGGATTTGGGTCAAAAATGGACGGTATTATTCACCACCTTGATATGTGTGAAAGTTGTTTTCAAGTTGCATTATCTGCTCTAAAGTAGCATCGTCGAAGCATTGTGATGTTCGATGTTGAGCAAGACCTTCCCGATGAAAAATTTGGTCAACAACCTGTTGGCTAAAATCAGACTCGCTTGTTAGTGAAGCAAGCCGTTTCCCAATTGTGCAACAACCTGTTGCACACCTGTTGCACTAATCAGTCAAAATCAAAAATGCCCCAAGACGTGTTTACTCTGGTAACAGTTTAGGCGTGAATGAGGAGGATACTCTAACGTTAAGACAGCACCTATTCCCGGCAACAAATCACCACCTCACCCTACTTATCACTTAAGCCAAACCCAGCTACTCACCCGCACTCATGTCGAACTAATACATCACGTACATGAAACGCCTACCTGTAAAACTCTTTATCTAGAACAAAATGTTCATGCTTTTGTCGGTTGGCCACTTGCTATATGCAATATAAATCAGGAAGATGGAAGCAATAAGATCGATTTGTCTTCGGCATTCAATCCAGCTTTAAACCCACCGCTCTCAGTACGAAAATCGGGCGCAGCTATAGCAAGGTATTTGAAATGGAAAATGAGCAAGATTACTGGAAAGCTGAAACCGTTGCGTTTCTAGCATTACAGTCTATACACGGCATCGGCTTTAGAACCTTGTATAAAATCGCGGCTCAAAAAATCAGCTTTAGAAAACTGATTAAAACAGACGACGTTGAGCACTTCGAAAAGATGCTTCACAAGAAGCTAGATGACTCTATTAAAGAGTCAGACGAATCGTGGATGCAGTTCAAGCTTGACTTGTGGAATAAGGGGCTTGAGCTTGCGCGTGATTACACCAAAAAGAACGTTCGTATTTTCTTCCATGACCAAGACACCTTTCCGCAGCAGTTGAAGAGCACACCTGAGCCGCCGATGTGGTTATTCGTTGAGGGTAACTACCGAACGCTTCACCAGCCGTCTATTGCGATAGTTGGCAGTAGAAAATCTACCGAAGACGGACTCTGGCTAACGAAATATATTGTTTCAGCTATGGCTAATCAAGGACTTGCATCAGTAAGTGGCCTTGCTGACGGTATTGACCAGAAAGCTCACGTTGAATCAATGCGTTTTGGTGTGCCGACGATTGCTGTTCTCGGTACTGGTATTGATAGCAACTACCCGCGTGGTTCTGAACACTTACGAGCTGAAATAGTGGCTAATGGTGGTGCGATTGTTACTGAGTATTTGATAGGTCAAAGCTACAGCGCACATAACTTTGTGCGCCGCAATCGCATTCAAGCAAGCCTTGCTCAAGTTACAGTGCCCGTCGAGTGGAAGATTAAGAGTGGTACGGCTCATACAGTGAACTTCACAAAAGACTACGGTCGATTCCTAGTAATGCCATATCTCTATCAATCAGATTTAGAAAATGCAGAAATAAAAGCGGTCAGTGCATATAAACGCGGACAAGTATTCAGCGTCCCTGACCAATCCAGTGATTTAATCGAGTTTTTAAAACAACCTGAAGAAAGCGAACCGTCACCAGCACAAGGCGAACAAGGTCAACTTTCAATGGATTTGTAAGGAGTTTGCATGGCTGCTAAACAGCTAAAAGGTGTGATTCTCAGCGTAGAAGATACGCTTATTAACACCGACGGTAAGATTAAAACAGACGTGTTCGCTGAGGTAGAGAAGTTAATGGCTTTCTTTACACTTCGTGGGATTAAGCCTGTGTTACTTGCTAACCGAGCTTGGACACTTACGGATAACGACGGCAACAAAAAAGACCTTTACGACGAGTTCGAGAAGCATTTTAAAGACCTAGCAATCTTTACTCGACAGCGTGACTCCAAGATTCCGCCTAAGCCACGCGCAGCAGCAACTCAGTACGTTCTTGA
Organism: Vibrionales bacterium SWAT-3; assembly: GCA_000169995.1. GTDB lineage: Bacteria > Pseudomonadota > Gammaproteobacteria > Enterobacterales > Vibrionaceae > Vibrio. Next base: position 32,512 of record AAZW01000022.1, read on the forward strand.
TGAAATGAGGTGGGAATCTAACGAAGTTATCTATATCGGCAGTAGCGACGATGATATGCGCACTGCTGTAAATGGCAAGATTCTGTTCTTGCGTGCGACTTGGTACAGTAATAATACTGACTACGGCTTCGAGTTTAGCGAACCGAAAGAACTTGCTCGCTTCATTGATACGCTTTGTCTACGTGAGCACTTCTGGAGTCATGAAGTCAAAGACGGTGACTTTGAGTACTACGCGTTAGCCCCGTTCAGTACGTACAAGCCAGAGTTCAGAAAGTACTCTGAAAATGGACGTGCAGCAGCTAAGTTCGGTCAAGGTGATGTTGACTTCTGGCTTGGCGCGCTAGTTACTAGTATGTACTTTACTGGCATTCATCAGCGTATTGATTTCATTGCTGCCTACCCTGGGCATAAAGCAGGAGTTGGCAACGACAAAATGAACGATGATCTTATGACTTTCGGCAAATGCTTCAACAAGGGCTATTTGCATGATTTGATTGAGCGTCACACTACAGCGACCAAATCTCAGAATGCGCGTAATGCTGGCATTGTGATTGACCACCATAATCAGCTCAACACTATTAAGCTGAACAAGCTACCAACAAAGAACTACAAAAAGCCTTACGTAAATGCTCCACTAAAGCGCAATAAAACAGTTTTGCTAGTTGACGATATCTGCACAAAAGGCTGGTCACTTGAAGCTGCTCGTAAGTACGTCGAACGCACTGGCGCTAAAACAATCATGGTTACATGGCTAAAGACCATCAACACTGACATTCAATCAATCGGTGTTACTCCAGTATTTGACCCTTATCAAGCAACGACATTTACCAAAATACCATCAGGAAAAACGTACGGCTATCACGCATATCACGTAGACGGTGCTGCTTCAGAGGAACTTGGCGAACAGCTACAGCAATACATTGATTGGGATTGGCCTGTTTAATCCCATTGATAATAAAGCCCTAGCCATACGTTAGGGCTTTTCTTTATCACCTCCCCTTTAGCGTAATATCTCTATCATTTGAGTTGCTGACCTAGTTATGTGATAGAAAGCAATAATGCAGATACTCGTTGCTTAAGAGCACCGACTAACAGCCAAGACACAGCTCGTGCTAAAGAGTCTATGACTGACTTTTTGAAAAACATGAAACACTCTGTTTCAGGTTGGTTCATCGAAAATAAGTTAGGTGTAAGCTTGCATAGTCATGAGCTTATGCGTCTATTGGATGAAGCTAACAAGGGATGTGTTCTATTCATTGAGCAAGTAGTCCGCCTAACTCGTTTGACAGCAGAAGACTGGAAACGACTAAGGCGAATCATCGAAGACAAGCAAGTGCATATTGTTTCGATGGATTTTCCGACAAAGAATATCTTAGTACTGCCCCTAAGTGAAATTACACAGGTTGTGTTTGTCAGCGTGATTATCGCTAGTATGTCTTTGCCCCAAAGTTTGTTTGGATAGCCCCAAAATTTGATAAGATTAATTTAGTCAACAGTCTCATTTCAAAAAAATTTATTTCCTTATCCGGACGCTGTAGTTCTATCGGTAGTTCACAAAGTAAATAGAATACCTTTTGCCTTGATTGTGCAACAAATTGCTTTCAAAATCGTAGCTTACTTTTGGACTTACTCAGCGCTCAAGGAAGTGTCTTGGTAAGTCAGAACTTAAACGAATCAGTAAGTGTTTGCAGGTGATGTCGTGAAAAAAATTATATTAGGTGCTCTCTTCAGTGCATCGGTCTTTGCTTCCTCAAGTAAAGATGTTCCAACGATGAATGATAAGAACGGTTATGTAGAACCGTTTCAGATGTTTGATAATGTTTATTATGTTGGGGACAAATGGGTTTCATCATATGCAATTGCCACAGATGATGGACTAGTAATAATTGATACTCTTGATTCCCCTTATTCTAAGTGGATTCCTATCAACCTTAAGAAGTTAGGGTTAGAAGATAAGCCAATAACGCACATATTGGTGACGCATGGACATTCTGACCATGTTGGGGGCGCTCAGTTACTTCAAAAGATGTATGGTTCTAAAGTTGTGATGACCAAAAGCGCTCATGAGCTATCTATACAGCAATCAAATAAAAGCAAAGGTGAGAACAAGTTCCTTCCACCAAACCTAGACATAGAGATAAAAAGCGATAGCTCTATGGTTATTGGTGATCATGAGTTTAAGTTCTATCTCACACCGGGTCACACTGAAGGTGACTTTTCCCTAGACTTCACAGTCGAAGATAACGGTGTTGAACATCGTGCTTTTATCGTTGGTGGTCATAGCGTAAGTGGCAACGATCCAAAAATGATTGACCAGTTCTTGAGTAGTATGGAGAAAATTAGAAAGATTTCACTCCAGTCGCCTGTTGTGAGCGTTAACCTTTCGAACCATCCACATAAAAATTACCTATTTGAGAATAGGGAGAAGTTAGGTGCAAATGGGAACACATTTATTAGTGAGACAAACTTTTTCATGTTTCTTAAGCAACAAGAAAACTTAGCTAAGAATAAAATAAAAGGGCTGTAATAGTTCTGAAGATAATGTGTAGTCTTCTCTGCAGCGATACCGAAGATAATCCGTTAAATGCTAAATTGGCAAAGCCAGTGACAAGCTTCTGCCCATACCCTTCCAACTACAATCGTGATGACCAAATAAAGAAGGAGGTCATCATGGTGATTTTCAACAAAACAAAACGAAGTGGCGTCAAAAAGCCTTTTCGGCTTGAGGAAATATGGCGGATCAGAACCAGACTAGAGATTGAAAATAGTTTAATGCAGCTTGCGGTACTTAACTTAGCTATTGATAGCAAACTTAGAGCGAGTGACTTGCTCTCGCTCAGGGTTTGCGATGTATCTTCGCAAGATAAGATATTTAGTCGTGTTAAGCATATTCAGCGAAAAACAGACATTGAAGTTCAATTTGAAATAACGACAAGAACTCAACAAAGTCTAATGAAATGGATTTTGATTTCTTCGCTAAACGCCAGCGATTATCTTTTTCCAAGCCAAAGATGAAAGCAACAACCAATTAGCTATTCTTACTATAGAAATCTAGTTAGAAAGTGGGCGTCAGATCTTGGGTTGGATTCGAACCTGTATGGCACTCACTCAATGAGGCGAACCAAAGCTACATTGGTCTATGCAAAAACGAAAAACATTCGAGCGGTACAGCTTTTACTGGGACATACAAAGGTAGATAGCACGATTCGCTATCTTGGTGTTGAATTAGAAGATGCATTATTGCTTTCAGAAGGCACTGATTGTTAGTTGAAAGGAACCCTATTTATTAGGGTTTCAATTTGCTAATAAATGGAGTTTTGATTAGTGTAATTTCGGGGAGCACCACATACTACTCAAGGGGGTGCCACATACCGCAATACAATAAGGATACAAATTAATGAAGTTTGCCTTGTTACAGTTTCCTATTAGTGCGAAATCAACTGATAATTATCAAACGATTAAGAGAGCTATATGTGAAGCTAGCGAAAATGATACGCAAGTTCTACTTACGCAAGAGTGTGCTTTATCAGGCTACCCACCCGTAGAAATTAGTTCTGTTTCCAACATAGACTTTGAACAACAAGATATTGCTTTCAATGAAATAATTGAGCTTGTAAAAGAAAAACAGATCTACCTCTTTCTTGGTTGTATCCGTCAGTGCGGTGAACGTGCGGCCAATTCTATCGCTATCATAGAGCCTTCAGGTTACGTGCAATACTATGACAAAAGAGCACTATGGGGTTGGGATGCTGATAACTTCGTTGTAGATAGTAATTTTAATGGCGTCGTTGAGATTAAGGGTATTAGGATTGGTGTTCGAGTTTGCTACGAAATTCGATTCCCAGAATACTTCAGAGAACTATACAAAGAAAAAGTCGATGTTACGGTTGTTTGTCTATGCGACGTTCAAGACAAACCTGACGACAACCGACTCTCAATCATCAAATCACATCTAGTATCTCGGGCTATCGAGAATGTATTCACAATCATTTCTGTCAACTCCTCGACCCTAGAGCAAACCGCCCCAACTAGTGTTATCGACCAGCATGGCAATACTTTAGTGCAAGCTGTGCGTAATAGTGAGTCAATAACTTATTATACCTATGAAAAAATTGAGAATGGTTTCGGTGCTAAAGGGCTTATAAAGTATTCAGATGAGTTACTAGGGATTTAACAAATAAGAGTTAAATTCTGCGATATTTTTTAGAGGAGAACTCACATCGATTGTTTCTTCAAGGTCTTTCTAGATGCTTTTTCTAATCTGACAGAAGTAATTTAGAGTAAATAAGCTAACGTATTTATGTCCAGAGTCTTCATAGACCTGAAGTTTTACTCATGGCACTTTTCTCAAAAAGTGCCAGTTAACTCAGATCTGCCCCATGGTGTTTTGAATAAGGTTCTACATTACGGCTAGTAGTCCATTATGCTATAAACTAATCTAATGTCATTTTCGAATCGAGAAACGGCTTATGAGCAAGAAAAAGCTATCAGAAAAAGAACTGCTTAAGGGTATTACACCTAAGACTGCCCACGCTGATGGGCTTGCTACAGTTTCATTAGATGAAGTGGGCCTAGAACCCTCAGAAAGCGACTATAAAGCCGTTTTGAAAAGAATTGAATCCTTGTTTGATGTGGCTGAACCAGGCACACCCAAAGGTGATGAGCTTGAAAAGCTAGTAATTTGGGTTGAAGGGTATGAAGAAGATCACTTCCCATTTTAAACTAGCTAACCTTCAGTTTTGCCTCAATCAATTTAGATAGCAGTAAAATAATTTGTGCAAGAAGTCCTTGCACAATTGCTCTTACTTTCAGATACGACAAAGCCACAGGCTTTGTATAACAGCTACATACAGAATGTTTTCATTAATTTGAATTCTGGGTGCGGTGCCAGGTATTTCATCACCAAATATGGGAGGGAGAGTACCTTAGGCTTATCGTATGTCCTCGGTTGGCTGCTTTGCAATTCCGCTAGATTCAAATTGATACCATTACTTCTGGCCAGACAGTAAATAGTAACTCAAAGAATAAAGCAGGGATAACCGAGGCTCTCGCTATTAGTGTAAAGCGAAGAACCGAATGCAGTAAGCTTACTTCCTCAAAGAAACAAGCTAACGCAGTTCATAGCTATCACGCCTCTGTAATTCAAATAGTCACTCGACTAAAAGGTTTAATTATCATGGTCGAACACAGCACTCTATTAGTTGATCCTTTTGGTCGAAGTTAGAATTTGAGCATAACCTCGACCAGAAAAGTGAATGTTCTTTCTTTTTCGACTAAAAAGTTTAAAAGAATTGGTCGAGAGATTGCCGGCCTTGTCGCGTCTCATGAAAATGCCAGCATTGTTAGGGTGGCCTCAATTATTGCTCCAGAAACATTCAATATCGATAAGCATTAATCCTCCCCCGGAATACAGAAGTGAAGCTTTTGATATTTTCTATGTGGGCCAATTGGTACTCACTACTTCCTGGGAAACTTCTCCAAGCTCTCGCTACTAATTTACTTATATAATGCCATGGGCTCTTTAGCTAACTTATACGAAGACAATTCGCTGAATGTATGATCTAGCGAAATTAGGAACATAACTCGAAGTGTCAAAGCAACGCTACTAATAAACTAGCAAACCTCTCTGTTTAGGACCGTTTTTTAAGTGATATGATCGCCCTCTAATGCTTACTACTATCAACAATGATCCAACGGGGTTCATCCCCTATCTGGCAGGGTAGTTGTCACTGTTAAAATTTAACCAGTCTGGGCGATAAAGAGTAATTGTGTCTCGTATCTCAATAGAAAGAAAAGAAGCTATATTGAAGAAGCTATTACCTCCCTATTCGATGTCAGTTAAAGAAGTGTCGGAAGAGGAAGGAATCAGTACTGCGACCCTGTATCATTGGCGCCAGCAACTCAGACGTTCAGGAGCCGCCGTGCCAAATAGTAACACTTCATCAGAGCAGTGGTCTGCTCAAACTAAACTAGCCATTGTCGCTGAAACCTACTCAATGACAGAAAGTGAACTCAGCCAATATTGTCGTGAAAAAGGTCTTTTTCCAGAGCAAATCCAAAGCTGGCGCAGCGAATGTATGCAAGGGTTTAAGTCGAGTAAAGAGCACGAAGCTGAAGCAAAGAAGCAGGCTAAAGCTGACAAACTTGAAATCAAAGAGTTGAAGAAAGATTTACGACTCAAAGAAAAAGCACTCGCTGAAACGGCCGCCCTCTTGGTACTAAGAAAAAAGCTGAGAGCCTTTTACGGGGAAGAGCCAGAGGACGACTAACCTCAACCGATGAAAGGCAGACCATAGTGACTCTTATCCTTGAAGCGAAGCAATGTGGATGTCGTTTAGAGCCAGCTTGCCATGAAGTTCAAATCGACTTGAGAACATATCGTCGCTGGTATCAGCAAGGAGAAGTACAAGCTGACAAAAGGCCAATATGCCTCAGGCCTGAGCCTGCTAATAAGCTGTCGCAGGAAGAGCGTGATGCGATAATCGAGGTGTGTAACCGCTCAGAGTTCGCAAGCTTGCCTCCAACTCAAATCGTCCCGACATTGCTTGATAGAGGTGAGTACATCGCCTCTGAGTCGAGCTACTACCGAGTGTTGAGTACGCAGGGGCAACTTCACAAGCGAGGTCGTCAGCGGAGCAGACAGAAGCAAGCGAAGCCAACCAGTTACACAGCGACGGACTCGAACCAAGTCTATACTTGGGATATCACTTACTTACCCTCAAAGGTTCGAGGTCAACATTATTACCTGTATGTCATTGAGGACATCTACAGTCGAAAAATTGTTGGTTATGAAGTGTATGAGCATGAATGCGGTGAGCTGGCGTCACAACTTCTGCAAAGGACGTTGATGCGAGAGCAGTGCTTTAATCAAGCGCTGGTTCTTCACTCGGATAATGGTGCGCCAATGAAGTCGTTGACGTTCAAAGCTAAAATGGAAGAGTTAGGTATTACCTCGTCATATAGTCGCCCAAGAGTCAGTGATGATAACCCTTATGTCGAGTCATTGTTCCGTACAGTTAAGTACATGCCAAACTGGCCAACAAAGGGCTTTGAAAGTCTCGATAGTAGCCGAAGTTGGGTTGAAGCCTTCGTACTCTGGTACAACACCGAGCACAAGCACAGTAAGCTAAATTACGTCACGCCTTCAGAGCGTCACAATGGAAAAGATAAAGAGATCTTGAAGCGTCGTGTAGAGGTATTGTTCGCTGCAAAACAGCGAAAGCCTGAGCGGTGGTCTGGTGATATCAGGAACTGTGCGCCTGTTGGTGACGTTCATCTGAATCCAGAAAGAGAAGCTGCTTAATAAGCAAGCAAATGATGACAACTACCTTGAAAAACACCGCATCCTTAAGGTTATGATTTGTAATTATTAAAATCTTTAATCTTACTTTGAAAACTTTTAAGTAATCACACATCGCAAGTTGCGATGCGCAAGTTGCGATGTGGAGTGAAAACTATCTAGAGTCTTGCTCTCTGTTAGGTAGGCTACATATGGCTCAGATTAGAAAACTATAGGTACCTATCACGTAACTCAGAGATCCCCCAACGTTTCAGGAGCCACAGTAAAACCCATAGGACTAGCTAATGAACAATTACCGAGGAACCCTCAGTAGTTGCAGAGTTTGCAACAACCCCTACATGCCCAAATTGTCCAATAGCCTGTTGGACAAAGTTTAATACCTAAATTTTGCAAGAGGGTCTTGCAAAAATGCGAAACAAGTTGTTTCGTAAATCGTCTTTGCCCCTAAACGTTTAGAGCATAAGAAACTATCAATAGATTAATTTGTGTGTAAGCCTGTTGCACCAGTTTTTTTAGTCCCAGATACGACAAAGCCACAGGCAATGCCTATGGCTTTGTAAACAACTACAGAATGTTTGTCATTCAAAACGAAGAGGGAACACATTCTGTGTGCAGCGTCGGGTGTTTTATCACCAAAGTATATGGAAGGGAAAGCACCTAGACTTATCATATGTCCTCGGTGGTCTGCTTTGCAATTAAGCCAAGTTCAATTCGATACAATTACTTCTGGCCAGACAGTAAATAGTACATCCAAGAAAAAGCAGGGATACCCGAGGCTCTCAACGTTAGTTTAAAGCTAAGAACTGTATGTGGCAAGCTTGCTTCTGCCCCAAAATGTATATGGAATCCACGTATTTACAAAGTGATTTAGCTATAAAAATTAAGATGCGTACGTATATTCGGCTTCTTGTTGAAGGAGCTACCTTCTAGCCTTTGATGTTTGCGCACCTACCGTCCTTATCGAGCTAGCAGCTTCATGAGCATTACATTTCGGACAGGTTTTCAGTAGGTTGGTCTTACCTTTTATGCTTCATCATTTTGTAAAATTATTGAATTTAGTAATGATTATTCAGTGAGTAATACAGGTTTATATTCGGTGTCATAACGGAGCATCGCCCATGCAGTCCTTACTACCTTGTTAGCTAAAGCAATACAGGCCCTCTTAAAACCAATACGGTCGATAATACTTCTAAGCCACTTATCCTTTTGAGTTTTTGGCTTTTCAGGTAGTCGTCCAACGTACGACATCGCTCCTAAATAAAGCAGAGAACGAAGCTCTTTCACGCCGCCACATTTATCAATGCCAATCATAATAACTTTGCCGCCAGAACTATGCTGTTTCGGAGTCAAACCAACAAAAGCTGAAGCTTGTCTTCCGTTCTTAAATTGTTTTCCATCTCCAAGCGTGTTGTATAGCATTGCTGCAGTTGCCTCACCAACACCTTCTATCTTCATTAACCGCTGACATGGCTCTATTTGTCGTGTCATTGCATTCTTTTCTTTCTCGAATGAGATGAGCTGTGCTTTTAATTCTTTGTACTGCTCCCAGAGCATAGATAGAACGGACACAACAGTTGGAGGTATTTGGGTTTCACCATCTAGAGCGGCTTGAACAAAAGCTTTCAGGCCTTTCTCACCCCTGGGGTTAGCAACTCCATAACCTAAAATGGTACTTCTAATATGTAACCCTAAAGAAGCTACTGTACGTGACAAAAATCTACGACTACTTTCTAAAGATTGCATTGATTGTTGCTCAAGTGACTTGGGACGACTGAACTTAATTCCTATCTGGATGGCTGCATTGGCAATTGCCAGTGCATCATTATGGTCGGTTTTATGACCCTCTAAGTAACCTTTTACTTTCTTTGGGTTAATGATCCGCACTTCATGTCCGAATTTTTCTGCCAGTTGTCCCCAATAATGGCAACCACAACACCCTTCCATAGCAACAATTGAGGGTTTTGCTTTAGCAAGAAACTCTTTCATTTTTTGCCGACTAAGAGGTCTATTAGACAGCATTTCACCATGAATACTGATATGACACACTTGAAAAACATTTTTTGCTAAGTCGATAGCGATAACATTATTCGTCAACATATTAGAACCCTCGAATTATCGTGACTCTGCTAAGTGTAGATTGGCAGAGAGGAAGTGGATTCCATACATCAAGTTTGGATAGGAGGCAAATGCAATTTTAATCCGCCTGTTTTATCAAGCTGTCAAATTAGGAAACAACCTGTTTCCTAAATTATTCCTGCCCCAAAACGTGTTTCAGCGATTGAAAATTACATTATTTTTGTTTGTTTTTCGTTCACACCTTGAAAGGTCCCAATGTTGCCCACAGATCGTGAATGAGGAATAACCTCGATATAATTAAGGATATAGTAATGGGTTTGAAACCAGGTCCAAAACCAATCGCTAAATCGACAGGAAAGCCAGATCAACGTCGACGTGACAATAAAAAAACTCCAGGAAATACTCCAGGGTTAAAGCCTAGTAAATCCTCAAAATGAGAAAAGGCCACTTATCAAAGTAGCTTGATCTCCAATGCTGAGCCAGAATTAGCTGTGCTGGCTCTTTTTTACTAAAAATTCACAACAAAGTTGGGTTAGATTGACGAGAGACAGTTGGCTCTTACTAACTCTAAAGTGCCCCATTATTAGTTTCGCTCAACAAGCTCGTGTTCGTAAACAGCGGTAATTTACCCAAACTGAGCGGCTCTTCTCCGCTTAGATGAGCTTGATTTCCGGATAAATGGTAGAGTGAGTTTCTAGGATTGAGGTTTGTCTAATCTTCAATTTAAAGTAATCAGTATCCCTTACTCCTCGGGCTCTCCGTCTAAGAAGACCTATCGATACATTCCCTGCTTCCACTCGGGCATTCGTCAGCTTATATTTTGCATAGTTGCAGATCCCAACTCTTCTCTCCCAAAGCGCGTCTGCAAAGTTGATGAGAGATAAGATCCTCGTCTTTTTAGCAAGCTGGCACCACGCATCAAGCGCTGCGATCATCAAGTCAAAATTACGTTCATCCCATAAGGCTTGAAGCTGCTCTTTGAGCATATAAATCGTACAAAGAGTCTTATTGCTTTCCAGTAAATCATCTAGCCTATCTGACTGCTTATCGCTTAATTTCGGCGCATTTTTGAGGAGTAAAAATAGCGTCCCTTTAAGCATTTTCTTCTCGTCATGTGTTCCTTTCCTAAACGCTTTATTACGCTCTTTCCTTATCAGAAGAGAGTAGTTCTGCATAACGTGAAACCGGTCAAAAACGATGTCTGCATTCGGAAGAGCGTTTCTCACTGCTGATTGGTAAGATTGCCCCATATCCATTGATACCGCTTGGATGCCGTCTCTCGTTTGCGGTGATAATTGTTCAAAAAAGTTGATGAGTACGTTTGAAGTCCGCCCATGGTCAACCCAAATAAGTTGTCCTGAAACGAGATCATAAACGACGGTCATATAATCATGGCCTTTAGCCCTGGCGACTTCATCAACGCCAATATGAACAAGGTTGGTCAACTTCTTAGGCTCTAAAGCAGGCAAGGTAGAGAGAAGGAATGCTTTATCGATATTTTTCACGGTTTCCCAGCGTATGTCTAAATGCTTCGACACTGCGTGGATGCTCATATAGCGGCACAGTCCACTAATAAAGTGACAGAACCTCTTTGTATAACGACTCCCCTTATCAACAAAATCAGCCTCTTCAATCAACCTTCGGCCGAGCCTATCCCTTGTCTGAGCCAATTCAATTTCTATAACGCAAGGGCGACCACTGACAGGTAAATCCGACAGGCGACGGTGAACGTAGTGGTCGACGGTGCGCGGAGCTCCAGTCTCAGGATCAACAACTTTACAGCGTCTATCTCGCTTGCACTTGACGAGTACTGAATGAGAGCTTTCTTCAAGCGTTACAGACTGTACGGATTGGCCTTTAAAGTTAAATAGAGCGGAAGATAATAACGACAAACTACAACACTGATATATAAGGTGGGAAGCGATTGTAAATCAATGTGTTAGCGGTTTTATTGTTAGTTTATAGACTCATCTAAGCGGAGAAGAGCCACTGAGCTTATGTTAGGATTACTATAGTTATGCAGCATTTGTGAATTTATTTGTTGAGTGTGGTGAAGTTGCTTCAGGATAAAAACATCTTAGCCCCACTACTCTGAACGTTAATTAGATGGAACGCCCCACACCAACGCTAAAAATAGTGATGTAGAGGAACATTTCAAGATGCTGTTATTTAGTTATTGATATATATCGGAAAGACTATCTTACATCCTCCCCCGTCGCCAGTGGTGAGAGGGGAGGGGGACGCAGATTGCAATACTGAAATTAGTAAGGCATCAAAGCGGTTTCGATCAAAAAGAAGTGCTGTGTCAGTTCGCCTTTCTCCAATTCGTGACAGATTTTGCGGGCTGGGAGAAAACCATTATTCTCAAGTAGATCATCAAGGCGATCTAAACTGTAGCCCCAAAAGAGTCCTTCAAACACTTGAATCTGAGTATTGTCGTCGATGATTAGGTTTCTGTCGATCAACTTGCCTTCATCTTCATGCCATATTCTGCGACAGAGTTGATAGTGTGGGTTATCACTCAACAATCCGCCCTCGTGCATATATGTCCAGGTTCCGTCGCCGGCCACCAAGCTTTTCATGAACTCAAGATCCATTAGCTCAATCACCAGTTTACCCTCGGGCTTTAGGTTGCTTTTGAGTTGCGCAAGTAAGCCGTCTAGATCCTTAAGATTATTGGCAATACCAAACAGCATCAGCACCAAGTCAAACTGGGTATCCAGTTTGAACTGGTTGAGGTCCGCGACCTGATAGTGTTCGTGATGACTGGCTTGCTGTTGCGCATAGTGAATGGCTGCTGGCGAAATATCGAATCCCGTACAGTGCACCTGTCGGTTGGCAAGCTTCGAGGTATACAGACCCGGACCACAGGCAAGATCCAATACCTTATCGCCGGGCGTTAGGTAGCGCTGGTAGAGAAAATCAACCTGACGCGCGATCTCGTCGAGTTTACGGCTGGCAAATTCACTGTTTTGATCCAAATGCTCCTTGAGCATACGCTCGCTAAAGGCCGGGTTACCAAAGTCCATCAGCAAGTGAGGGCACTCTTCTTGGCGGAGGAAGTCGTTCAATAACTGCTTATTCATAGTGAGTACTCTTAAGCCGCCGAGACTTTAGCCCGTTGGAATTTCTTGATCTTCTTCATCGCCATCTTGCGTTTGAGCGGAGACAGATAGTCGATGAAGATTTTGCCATGTAAGTGGTCGATTTCGTGTTGCATGACAATCGCCAGATAGTCATCGTCTTCGATGGTAAATGCTTCTCCCTGGCGATTTAATGCTTGCACTTTGACTCGCTGGTGGCGTTGTACCTTGGCATACACACCAGGGACGGACAGGCAGCCTTCTTCACTGTCGATCAGTCCCTCATGCTCGATGATTTGAGGATTAATCATGATCAGCGGCTGATCACGATTTTCTGAGATATCAATAATAAGCACAGCTTCACTGTGGCCAACTTGAGCGGCCGCAAGTCCAATGCCATTGTCGGTATCGTAAAGGGTGTCTAACATATCGTCGATCAATGTTTGCACGGTGCTGACGTCGTCAACGATCTGATAGGTCACACGAAGTCTGTCATCTGGCACTTCGATAATAGGTCTGATAGCCATTGTTGTTTTCCTTTTATTTATTCTTGAATAACCAACGATTGTTGCGTGAGTAATGGTTCACTGATTGTCGAACTTACCCCTTGTATCATGTCGACAAACGCGGTGAATAAACGTTGTAGCATGGAGTAAGAATATAGGTCCTGAGCACATTCCACGACGACAGAGCCGCGGCCATTGTTGATGAAAACCGTAAATACGGTATCGAATCGGCAGTAACGGTTGTCGAGCTCTAACGACTGCCCTGTTGGTAATGGGGCGCTGTCCTGACCATGAAATGCGAATACGTTCTGGACCAGAGGCGCGTAATTGTAGCATCGACGTATACCGGAAATATATGAAATTGTTTGATTAACAGGTCGATGCGCCAGAAACGCACGATTAGTGTTAATTCGCTCGCGGAGGTCGTTAACGTCGGTGTTGGTCTGTGAAATTGACACGCGAGTCGGGATCACATCGACAAAATAGCCGATAGTGTCGAACAAACCGACATCCACCCTAGGCGAGTACGGGAAGCCGATGACGATATCAGCGCGTTCTGCCACCCGCGCTGCCGCGGTTTGATATAGGGCGAATGCGGTTTCAAATAGGGTGCCCTGCGCTGCATTGGCCAGTTGTGTGAGCTGACCTAACACCGCGGGCGTTATATCAAATTGTTGGCGAAAGCCGAGATTACTGGGTAGATCACTGCGGTCGTTAGAGGTGAATTTAAGGATACCTTCGTAGCCTTCAAACTGCTTGGTCCAAAATGCCTTGAGTGATTCGTCGTGTTCGGATGGGGTCGCTGTCGTAACAGCGTCGCTATAATCCAAGAAGTCGTACGGTGATGGGTGAATATCCTGTTGGTGGTAGGCATCAATCAACGCCTTGAACATAAACTGCATGCTCGCGTCATCGGCGATGATGTGGTGGATGTTGATAAAGACAACAGACTGTTGTGTTTCGGCGATGGACATAAGGTCGAAACGGATCAGAGGACCGAGCTGAAGATCAAAGGGGGTTTCAGCCAGGGTTTGGCACAGTGCGATTGCGTCGCCTAACGTCTCAACAGGATGGACAGTGAGCTCCATCTCCTGTGGTTCCTGCACAGTCATATGCAGGTTATCTTGCTGATCGAAGGTAAACACGGCATTTAACACACGGCTATGACGCATCAGGGTGTTTAGCGCCTGTTGTAATGGCAGAGCGTGCAGCGGCTTATCGAACAACCGAGCTTGTGGAATGTTGTACAAGGCTTTGTGAACGGCGAACTCGTGCGAAAAATACAGGTTTAGTTGTGCTGGGGTCACAGGATACATTGTCCTTTGAGAGTGAATCAGTGCAAGCGATGATCCATGCTCCTCTTGTGTCAGCGCTGAGTTCTCACTTAGCCATAACGCCAGTTCAGCCACGGTTTGATGACGCAAAAAGTCGACAAAACCAATGTTATGTCCGGTCAGGGCACTCAATCGATGCAGTACTTTAGGTACCAATAGTGAATGGCCGCCAATATCAAAAAAGCGTGCGGTGACACAGAACTGGTCATCATGAATAAACTCAGTCCAACAACGGTGGATCTGGGCTTCCAGATCATTGCGGGGGAGAATCGACGCTTCATTCGTATCGAATTCATATTGGCTGAGGGCCCGTTGGTCCACCTTACCGTTGACGGTCAGAGGCAGGTGCTCGACAAAAACCAGTCCAGATGGCACTTGAAAGGGTTCAAGCGTGTTGCGCAGGTAGCTCATCACGGTACTGCGCATATCAGCGACATTGACGTCAGTGTCGTAGGGGACCAGATACGCAACAATGTGTTTATCCGGTGTTTCAACCACACCAACGTGGGCATTTTTGACCAGAGGGTGAGCCAACAGAACGTGGTTGATGCCAGACAATTCAACACGATGGCCACGGATTTTGACCAAATGATCGCGTCGACCTATATATTCGATGTCACCTTGCGGGTTGTACCGAGCCAGATCGCCACTCAGATACAAATAGCGACAACCGTCCAGCGAGTAGAACGGATTGAGGCGATACTTTTCCTGATTGAGTTCCGGTCGATTGTGGTAATTGGGCTTGAGCCAGGGGGCCCCAATGGCGATTTCGCCTACCTGACCGCATTGACTGGCATCAAGCTCAGCCCCGATTAGATAGACGTGTGTATCATTGATGGGCTGCCCGATTGGGACGCTGTGATGATGATCGCGTAGTGACAGGATATCAAACCAGGTTGCAAAGGTGGTCGTCTCGGTAGGGCCATAGCCATTGACGAACTGAGTAAGATGGCAATGGGGACTGGCGAGGAATGCTCGTACCGTATTGAGGTTAAGCGCATCCCCCCCAATCAACAGTCCCGTTAGATGTCTCAAGGTTTGCGGACGAGTAGTGGCAATATCGTTGAACAGCGAGACCGTTAGCCAAGCCGTGTTGATGCCTTGAAGCGCCAACTGACGCGATAGTTTAGGGTAGTCGAGCAAGGTTTCTTTATCAACGACCGCACAACTCAGCCCATTGACCAAAGGGACAAATATTTCCAGCAGTGAGGCATCAAACGCCGGAGATGAGGCGACAAGAAAACGCGTCTGTTGCGACAACTGAAGAAAATTCGGCGCTTGGGTGAGTCGCAAGATTGACTCAAGACAGATCTCGACGCCTTTTGGCGTCCCCGTTGAGCCTGAGGTATACAGCAAGCAGGCTTCGTTTTCGCTGGCGCTGGATGGCGCTGAGCTGTAGTTGGTGAAGTGGAGAGGGCTTGCACCTATTGTCGTCAAGAGCACGTCTGACTGCCCTGTTGAACTAAGCCCTATGCTGCCACGTAACCTCGCATCATCAATGATGAATTGAAGCCTTTTCTGAGGGTAACGACGATCAAGCGGAACAAACGAACAGCCGTTTAGCAGTAGAGCGAAGATGGTCACAATATACTCATAGCTAAGCTCAAGCTGAACGCCGACACGCTGCCCGTTGGTGATGCCAGCGTGAGTTAAGGCCAATCTCAACTGCTGTACGTCTTCACTCAACTGACGATAGTGGTAGTGGGTCTCATGGGTCACGACAGCAATTTGTTGGTCAAGGGATGCCCAGACATTCTCCAGCCTTTCCAATACCGGCTCAGGACGATAAGCAGGCCCCTTTTTAGGTGCGTGTTCGCCAAGCGAATGAGGTTGATTCACTTTGAGGTTGACTGATTTGATAAGCCTTTGAGTGAAGAGGGTGCAGATGCTGTCTACATATTCTGGGTAAAGCAGGTGTGGGTTAAACTCAAATTCGATCTCGATGTGCCGATTGACGACAAAGCAATGCGCAAACAGATCGAAACGCGCACTGACGGTCGGCAAAGGGAAAAACTGACTGTCACAGTGAGCGAGTGTTAACCCTCGGTCGTGCCCGGTGTTTTGCAGGGCAATCCCAACTTGTAAGCGATCCAGATTGATTGAGGGCTGTTGCAGGTTCAGATGCTGTTGGATTTCATCAAGATAGGCTCCGGCATGACTCAGACAGTGCTGTAATGTCTGGTGGGCGGAGAGGGCATCGCTGTCACGCTGGTAGCGAAAAGGAATGGTATTGACGAACATACCTATGGTGTCAGCAAAGCCTTCTCGATTGGCGGTGGGAATGGCTAAAACCACCTCTTCCAACGCAGAAAACTGACACAGGGCTTGCCCAAAGTGATGGGTTAACAGACTGAACAGGCTAATTTTTTCTTCTTTAGCCTGAGTGATTAACTTTTCACTCAGCTCGCTTGGGAGTGAGACACGATGTGGCGGAATAGAAGACGACTGCGCGTCCGCCTGTGGCAAAGGTCGGGCGGCTTTGGGCAGCACGTCTGGTAAGCGACAATCAAACAGGTGCTGGCGCCAAAAAGCCAGATCGGCTTCCAGCGCGGACGGACAGCGCTGGTTAGCCATGGTTAGACAATACGCTTGATAGTCGTGCTGAACGGTGTCACTGAGGGGGTAACCCTTATGCAGACAATCATAATGATCACTGATGGCCTGGAGCAGCAGTTGGACCGACCAACCATCTAAAATTAGATGGTTCGAGAACAGCAGTAAGATGTGCTGGCCGGGGCCAGTGGTCAATAAACGCACACGCAGCATCGGCGCTTGGTGCAGATCGAATGGCGTGGCGACTTCTTGCTCGAACGTGGTCCGCCAGTCTGAGTGACTCAGGGCCTGAAAATCCAGTGCATGCTGAACCGGTTCCAATTGAACTTCACCGTTGCTCTCGACAAACCGACAATTAAAGATGCCGTGCTGACTGACGGTATGCTGGCAGGCTGATTTGAAACGCTGATGATCGATGTCACCGCTCAGGGCATAGCCCAAGGCGATGACATTGTCTAATGGGCGCAACTGTTCAACGTACCAGAGACGGCGCTGAGCGGGGGAAATCGGCCATGTTTTCTCTAGGGCAAATGAAGTTGGCGAAGTCGCGGAGCGGTGGACGTCTAGTCTCTCAATCTGCGCCGAAAGGGCTTGAATACTAGAGTTGTCCAAAACCTGTTTGACGGTCAGTTTGATATTGAACTCTTCGTTCAACGCGTTGAGCAATTGGTAGATCTGTAATGAGTTACCGCCTAGCTCAAAGAAACTGCGTGTGGTCGGGATGTCTGAGTCATGGGTGTCGAGCACACTCTGATACAAGGCGTGCACCTTCTCACCAACGGTACCTGTTGGCGCTGGTGGGGTTGAACGGTAAGAAGCGCATTGACGGATTTGGTCTTCAATAGCCTCAATATCAAGTTTACCGTTTCGTGTCAGAGGGATCGCGCTCAATAAGACAAGTCGCTCAGGGATCATGTAGGCGGGGAGGACTTCGGCAACGTTTTGGCGTAACTGACGCTCTTGCTCGATGCTGTTGTCTGCGACTTCGATGTAGGCGACTAATCTTTCATTCAGTGTCGTCTTATCACAGCGTACATAGCACTGCTGAACCACCGCCTGCTGATGAAAGGCCTCTTCGACCTGAGTGAGGTTGACGCGCAGACCACGGATTTTGACTTCGTGATCCTTGCGGCTGACGAATTCTAAGTTTCCACACGGTAGTCTGCGCACCAGATCCCCGGTGCGGTAGTGTCGTTCGCCGTTATAAATAAAAAATTTACGTTCTGTTTCATGCGGGCAGGTGTAGCCTCGCGCTAAGCCCAGTCCACGGGTGATCAATTCGCCAACCCGCTCGCCGATGACGGGTTGGTTCTGGTCATCGATGATGTCCACTTCTGTCCCCGTGATAGCGCGGCCGATAGGCACACTGGTGTGACTATCGTTGAGCCCGAAAATATCGAAGGTGGTGGTGAAGGTCGTGTTTTCGGTCGGGCCATAGCCATTGAGGAAGGTGTCTAGCTGACAGTGGTCGCTGCGGAGAAACTTGCGCACCAGCTCAAGATTAAGCGCGTCGCCGCCAATCATTAGCGTCTTTAGTGTCGATAACGCTTGTGGATGGCGCGTGACAAGGGTGTTAAACAGCGCCACTGTCAACCACAGGGTACTGACATTACCGATGTTGATTTGGTGCTCGAACTGTTCAAAATCGAGCACATCTTGTTTCGCTATCACATAGATTTGCGCGCCATTAAGCAAGGGCAGCCAAATCTCAAGTGTCGATGCATCAAAGCCAATCGACGAACAGTGGGCGATGACATCCTGAGTCTGACACGTGATGTGGTCACTATTGCTGACCAGACGAAGTACGCCCGTGTGCTCGATTTCCACCCCTTTCGGTCGCCCCGTTGACCCGGACGTATACATGATATAAGCCAGCGGTGCCGAGACGGGCTCAATTTCGGGTGCGGTTGCCGTGTTGTGGTGGCGTAAATCGTCATAAATATAGACAGGCACAGTGGTTTGGTTGAGTGGGCGATCACTGATGATACAGGTCGCGTGGCTATCCTGAGCGATAAACGTCAGTTGTGACTCAGAGAAACTATCGTCCACTGGCAGATAGGGGCGCCCTGTTTTTAGGATCGCTAGCATGCTTACCACCGCAGCAACGCTGCGGTGCATAGAAACCACCACAGGAGCAGAACCATGAGGGTGATGCTTGAGGATCGCATTGGCGACCTGGTTGGCGGTGGCATCCAACTCGCCATAGCTGAGTTGCTGATGGTGATCTGCGATGGCGATATCGTGGTAATGGCGTTGAACGACGTCAGCGAACTGGTGATGAATAAGATGCCTGTCACGACTGTACATGGTGGTCCCCAAAGAAATTAACGAGTTCTAAGTATTCGATTAAGTGCTGGATAAATTGCTCAGGTTGCGGGAAGTTGAGCCCTTCAGCCTGCAATAACGCGTGCGTGTTATCGACGACGACATTGCCATAATCTGGAGCAATGACATCGTCATCCGAAGTGTCGCTGAGGTAATAGGACAGGATTGGGTACAAGGCGTTATTGTGATCGGCATTGCGGGTCGCTTGTTGCCGCCATTCAGCCAGAGAGACACCCTCTATTTGGTATCCTCGCGTTGCCAGGTGGCTAAACAGGTCATTCATTTGGGCCACGTAAGGGGTGGGCAAGTTGTAGACCTTGTTTTGATTGGTCAGACAGATGGTAACAATCAGTTGTGACATGAAATCGACCGGGGTGATGTTAATTTCATTGTCGATGACGGGGTAGCAGCCGAGCTGCAGACAGCCTTTCACATACAGCCAGATATGATCGTTGTCGGCATTGAAAGTCCCATGTAACGAATGGCCAACAAGGCTTGAAGGACGAACGACATTGACTGAAAAGCCGCGCGCCACCGCTTGCTCTAGCAAGACTTCCGTTGCCCATTTGGAGCGCGCGTACCCATTAAGGTGCTTAGCGGGTTGGATTGCCCGAGTTGGCAACGACTCGACATAGTGGTTGTGACGGTTGAGCTCTGACACACAGGCTAGGGTCGACACAAAGTGAATGTGTTTCTGGCGACACTGGGCGGCGAGCTCAAGGACGGAGAGCATGCTTAAGGTGTTGCTGGCTTTGAGTGTCGCATAGTCGAGGATGTGGTTGACATGAGCGGCGTTGTGCAACACATCGGTGATTTCCTGACTGAGTTGCTCGTAGCAGGAAGGCTCCAATCCTAACTTTGGTTCCGCGACGTTACCGCACACTACGCGCAGTTTTGTTGTGTCGGTGTCAGGGGCAAAGCGCTCCAACTGAGCGAGCATACGTTGTATCGCGTGAGCGTTATCTTTTGCTCGGACTAACGCCACCACGTGAGCAACATCATGTCGGTGTAACAGTTGGGCGACTAAGTTAATGCCGAGTAGGCCCGTGGCTCCTGTCACCAGAAAGACGCGTTCGTCGGTCTCGGCTGGAGCCGACACTGGCCACAGATCGGCGCGAAGACCTAAGTCATCGTATTGCTCGGATTCGGACTCGTGGTGACGCCCACAGATCAAGTCCGCCAGATGATCTATGGTCGGAGCGTCAATGAACTCACTGAGAGAAACATTAAAGTCGAGGGTTTGTTTAACGCGTTTTGCCAACTGGGTGAAGACCAATGAATCCCCGCCGCACTCGAAGAAATGGCTAGAGCCTGTCACATCAGTGCTGTCTAAGAGCTCCTCAAACAGAGAGGTCAGAGTGTTTACCACGGCGCCGCGATCTCGGCTGACGGAGGACGAAGCGGCCAACAGGTCAATGGTGTGACTTAAGGTCGGCTCATTCATAAAGGCATGAAGCGGCAGCGTCATTGAGAGTTGAGAGCGGATTTCGGCGACAAGCGTAGAGAAGACAATCGACTCTCCGCCCATATCAAAGAAATTGCGATTGGGGTCAATGTGGTCGACACCAAGCAGGTGGCAAAAAATCTCGGTGACCTTGCGCTCGATCGTTTCCCTCGATAGTGCTTTAGTTGTGTCGTCGCGGTTAGCCACTGCATGAGTTACCCATTCTGAGAGGCGAGGATAAATATCATGGGTTGAGGCGACGCAATGTGATAGAGAAAGATGATCGAACACCCAGGAGAACGCGTTATCACAGTCCTGATGATTGATGGCTAATGCTTTGATGTCCGGCGATAGTGTTGGGTCATTCTGAAGATCCCAACCATCCCAGGAGATACTCATCCAACGCGTTGATTGGTGCGAGCGAGTGAATGCAAAGTCGTTCATAAACTGGTTGGCGTAGGCATAAACACCAAGATTAAAGCCGCCTAATTGGGTGGAAATTGAGGACATTAACAGGCAAAAGTCTGGCTGATGCTTATCACACAGCGACGCCAGAGCCAGAGTTCCGTCGACTTTGGCCTGATAGTGTTGAGCGATCATTGACGTGGGGCTGGAGAACACAGGTTTGAGGCCCTCCAGTGCGGTGTAGGCAGCACAGTGAATAACACCACGCAGCGGTCCAAGCTGATCATTGAGCTCGTCCACTTTGCTCATAAGAGCGGGCCCGTCTGCGACGTCAACACTGGCATAATGGACGCGAGATGAGTCGAGCAGCGCTGAGAGTGCCTGACGGTTCTCTAGTTGGCTCGTCAGTGCTTGAGGCAGATCAGAGAGTAAGGTGACGACCTGCGAGCTAGGCTTACGTCCGGTGAGTACGACCTCTAGCTGAGTGTGTTCGATAAGGTACTGGGCCCAGCTTAAGCCTATTTTGCCCAACCCTCCGGTGATCATCACATAGCCGTTGTGTTGCCAGACGTACGGTTCGGAACTGGCCTGAACGGGAACCAACGTCTTGTGCCAGACATACTGTTCGTCGACATAAACCGATGATGCATGTTGGGTGAAAGCGTCTAGATCGGTGGTGAGGATCCGCTCGTCGTCGGGTTGATGACCGATGAGACGCACGGTGAGGTGTGGTGCTTCTTGCGCAATGACCGTCGTTAAACTGCTGAGTGCGCGTTGGTAACACTCGGACAACTCGTGACTCATCGTTGGATGGGTTACTTGCACGAGGATATAGCAAGTCTTACTGTCATCGGCCGTCAAGCGTTCCAGTTGCTCAAGAAAGGCAGATAACTGCGACGGAGTGATGCTCTCTCTGGGGTGAAAGCCACGATAGATCAGCTGGCCTTCACGTTGGTACCAACCTGAGTAGTGTGCGACAGGAGACATGGAGTCTGCAGAGTGCGTTGGCCTAGGATGGCATAGCCAACTGTCTTGATAAAACCATTGGTCCACTGCGCGTTTAAGTCCAGTGCCTGACGACACGGGGGGGGGGGGCTGATAAAACTCAGTCTGGTTAAAGCCAGGCCCTGGCAGGTTGCACTTCTGCCATGTCAAAGGTGGGAGGGAAGCCCAGGCTATATTCCCGCCAAGAGACCAGAATTGGCCAAGGAAATCGGTTAAAGCAGGGGCGTCGAGTTGGTCGGGCACCTGGAGCAGCACAGTCGACAGTTCCGCTTTGTACGCGATGAACATATTGCTCATCGAAGTGCTGACGCCAATATCGGTCAATACACAGCGCGATGTATTTAACGCGCGTAAGATGCCGGTCATCTGGACGGGCTGAAGCAGTTGCTCAATCCAGTATTCTGGGTTGGCGACGCGGCGAAAGGCGACTTTTTTCCCCTTTAAGTTCGAGTAGAGGTGACCTTTCACTGAATGATAGGTGATCGAAGTCAGTACTTCCCGCAACGGAGCCACGGCGCGGGAAAGCATCGGGTTGTGAAAGGCTTTATTGGTCTGGAGGATTTTGCAGCGAATCGCGTCTTTGTGCAGCGTGGCTGCTAATTGATGGACGGCTTGGGTTTCACCGGCTATGACCGTCATGTGTTCGCCATTGCACGCAGCAATGGTCAGCGTGCCTGATAAATACTGACGGGCACGGGCTTCACCGGCAAAGATCGCGATCATTGCTCCCTCGTCACACGCTTGGATATGAGACGCGCGGCAGGCAATTAAACGCACCGCGTCCTCCAGTGACCAAAGTCCTGCAATCGCAGCAGCTATCCACTCGCCAAGGCTGTGGCCAATGTAAGACTGGAACGAAACCCCTTGTTGTTTCAGAGTCTGAGCCAGAGCGTATTGGATGGAAAACAGGATCGGTTGGGCGTATAGGGTCATCCGAGACTGCAGATCGGGATCATAGTCAGGATCCAATGCGACGCGTTTGAGATCCGCTGGCATACCCGGCTCGCGCTCAAATAACGCGATGCACTGATCAAAGAGTTCGCGAAAGCGCGTGCAGTGTTCGTACCTATTCAGTGCCGCTCCTTGAATAGCGCTGCCCTGACCTTCCACCACCAGAACCGACTCAGGGTGGGAGATTGCGTGTACGATCTCCCGCCGTGGCGTTCTCAATGACTGGATCAGTTGTGCCACGGAATCGGCGACATGATAGCGACGGTATGGTTCGTCGAGACGACACTGTCTTTGGGTGCCTGTAATATCGGCGAGCGCCGCCTTAGGATGGCGTTCGAGCCAGTCGGCCAGCTGCTGTTCCTGGGTGGTCAGTGTATTGTTGTGACGGCTGCTCATTGGCACGATATAGCGCTCAGACTGAAGTGGGGACTGGGGTTGGCGTGTGTCTGGTGAGGCTGACAGGATCAGGTGACAGTTGGTGCCCCCCATGCCAAATGAACTGACGGCTGCGCTTTGTTGGTGAACTGGGTACGGCGCGTTAGCTGTCGGGACATAGAAGGGTTTCTCGTCCATGTGGAGTTCTGGGTTGTAGGCTTCGAGGTATGGCGAACCGAGCATCAGATTGTGTTTCAGGGACAGAGCCACTTTGATTAATCCTGCAACACCTGCGGCGGTGTCGGTATGGCCAATATTCCATTTGACACTACCTAATGCGTACTGCGTATCTGGTGTGGCTGACGGATAACGACTGGCCAAGGCTTCGAGTTCAATCGGGTCACCGAGAGTCGTTGCCGTTCCATGACATTCGATAAACGCGATGTCAGAGGGGGTTAACCCACTGGATGACAGGGCGCGTTCAATCACTTCGACCTGACCGTCGATACTTGGCGCGGTGTAACCCACCTTGCGCGTACCGTCGTTATTGGTGGCTCCTCCTTTGATCAGTGCGTAAATGGGGTCATGATCGCGTAGGGCATCAGACAAGCGCTTTAAGACCACCACGCCGACACCGCTGGCAGGCACGGTTCCGTCACTGTCAGCGGAGAAAGGCAGACAGCGACCTTGCTTCGACAGCACGCTGCCTTCCATGTACTCATACCCTTGCCCATGCGGAGTATTGATGCTGGCTCCGCCCGCTAAAGCGAGATCACTTTCTCCGGCTATAAGGCTTTGACAAGCCTGATGGACCGCCACTAACGATGATGAGCACGCGGTAGAAATGGTATAGGCGGGGCCCTGTAGATTGAGTTGGTAGGCGATTTGGGTTGCGACACAATGATGGCTGTTGCCTAAGGCCAGTGAGTATTGCAAGTGATTGTCTTTCTGATAGGGAGAGTTGGCCAGGCAATGGGTGTAATACTGATTGGCGCCCACACTGAGGAAAGACCCAATACGATTGTTGGCCTGGTGTTCAACCACATTGGCATCGGCCAGTGCCAGAACGCTGTGTTCTAGCAGTTTGCGATGTTGCGGATCCATTAATTTGGCATCGCGAGGCGACATATTGAAGTAAGCCGCGTCAAAATGGTAAGGGCGATCCAGTATCCCTTCTGCTGCGACTCGGTCTGCGTTGACCGCGCCGCTCGGCAGATCGGTGGCGATGTGATGATTCACCAGCAATTGCCAGTAATGATCTTTGTCCTCAGCCCCAGGAAAAGCGCAAGAAATGCCGACAATTGCGACATCGGTGACGTTGTTAGTATTTGAAATCATAATTATAAAAGTTGTCGTAGTAGATGGGCGCTGCAGGCCTTTGACCTACAGCGCATGTAATTACTGTTCAATCAGGCTATCGATCAATTCGGCTTGTTCAGAGACGGTCGTGTGGGCGAAGAGGTCACTCACCTTCACTTTGAGGCTGAATTGCTTATTCAGCTCGCGCTGCAGCTTCAGCAGCAGCACCGAATTTCCGCCACATTCAAAGTACCTGTCGTCCAAATCTATCGCAGGGTTACCGAGTAGCTTGCGCCAGATGGTAAGGATAAGATCAGCGCTGTCCTCACTGGATTGTGTGTAACACTGACGTTCATTGAGATGATGATGCAGTGCCGGGACGTCAATCTTGCCATGCGGAGTGAGAGGAAACTGCGCCACTTTCACGATGTGAGTTGGGCACATGTACGCAGGAAGGATAGCGTTTAAACGGTGTCGTATCGCGAGTTCATCGAGCTGGGTTTGGCAATAAAACGTCGCTAACTCACCGTTCAATTGTGTGGTGACAGACTGCACTTGATTGTCACAAGATTGGATAGCGCGATCAATTTCGTTGAGATTAACGCGGTAGCCATTGTGCTTGACCGTATTGCCAATCCGGTGAGAGTAGACCAATTGTGCGTCAGCGTTCCACATCGCCATATCCGCGGTTTTGAAATAGCGAGTCCCGTCAATCACCTTAAAGCTTTGCTGAGTAAGGGGGTCATCGTGTAGATAGCCTTCCGAGACGCAGGGGCCGCCAATGTAGATTTCCCCGATCTGATTTGGGGTTGTGATTGCCTGGCCATGCTGGTCGACGAGCAAAAGGGTACTGTTTGATAGTGGATTGCCTAATGGGAGAGTAGCTTCCCATTGCTGGCAATGATAAGACACGTTCCACACTGAGGTTTCAGATGGCCCATAGCAGTGTACCAACTCAAAGTCATAGTCAGGAAAGTCATGTTTGATCGCATTCGACTTCAATTCCTCACCACCAAAGTAAAGTCGACGGATCGTCGGTTGGTGGATGAAGTGATTCAAGACCCCGAGATTGACAAGTGCCGTTGTGACAAAGGCCATTGTGATTTGATGCCGTTCAATCGCTTGTTTGAGTGCCGGGGCATTGAGCAGCGTTTTTTCTGGCAACAAGCACAGGGTGCCTCCATTGAGCAACATGACCCAGAGTTCAAACTGAAAGGCATCGAAGGCGATCGATGATAACTGTGGCATACAGTCAGTCGCAACGATATCACTGTGGGTATCGATAAAGCTCAAGATATTGGTGTGGCTGAGTTTGACGCCTTTGGGCTCACCTGTCGAACCGGAAGTGAAAATCACGTTCATGATCGGGCTAGGGTCAATGTGCGCTGGCACTGTGTGAAGAGGCTCAAGGAGCAGTAATGAATAGTCGAGAGTCAAGTCGACTGCCAGATCGAGGGGTTGGCGGGTAATGACAGCGCGAGATTGTGATTTATCAAGAATATATTGCTTACGCTGTTGAGGATAGGCAGTGTCTAAGCAGACATAGGTGCCGCCTGCCTTCAGTACACCCAATATCGAGACAACCAATTCAATGGAAGATGGAAAGTGGAGCACAACAAGCTGGCCGGAGAGCCCTTGACTTACCAACGACTGAGCAACCAAGGTGGCACGATGATTCAGTTGTTGGTAGGTCAATTGTTCCTGTTCACTGTTCAGCGCTACCTTATTGGGCTGAGCGGCGACGATTTGGTTAAATCTGTTGATCACTGATGACATGTTAGATCCTAGCTACTGGTTTTATTCATCATCAATTCCTTAAGTTATCTGAGCTGACGACGTTGATTGAAGTTAATTATCGGTAATTAATGTATCCGGCACGTGCGCTATAGTGTTGGGAGGCGAATCTTAGGACTCGCTGTTTGCGATTTTTATATTATTGAAATTATTGACGTTATTCTCCTCCCGAACAGTGCTCGCGCATCATCCATGCCCATAACAAGATTGTCAATGTTGCATATAAACTGGTTTGATATGGATCTCATTTTGGACGAGGGGTTAACTATTTGTCTCATCCATGAAAAAACATGGCTTGATGGCCATCGTATTGAGCAGTATGGTCGGGCTTTTATGTTCGAATTGGTGAGCTATGTATCGTGATTTTCTGAACTGTTTGGATTCTGTACCCGCGCCGAAAGCGGGAATCTCGCACATTGAACGCTATATCGCTCAGAGTGGGCGGGCGGTGTTGTCTCAATGTCATTTTGCTCTCCCTGAATGCGACCCTGAATTAGCGGCGACGCTCAATATTACTATCCCCCTATCCGTACAACGAAGCGTAGCAAAGCGCCAGGCAGAGTTTATTGCTGGAAGGTACATGGCCAGTTTAAGTATGTCGGTCTTGTCAGTGGTTGAGCAGAAGGTCTTGATTGGTTCTCATCGAGAGCCACTGTGGCCACAAGACATGACTGGGGCCATATCCCATACTGGCGCTCGTGCTGTGGCGCTGGTTGCAGAGCAGGCGGTTCACCCTTTTGTCGGTATCGATGTCGAACATTGGCTAGATGCGGTTACGGCAGCTGAGATAGAGTCGCAAATCTGTCAGGGGCGTGAATTGATGCTTTTGATCGAGCAAGGGTTGAAGCGTGAGGAAGCAACCTCGCTGATTTTTTCGGCCAAAGAGAGCTTGTTCAAAGCGACGTTTCCTTTAATAGGTCGGTATTTTGGGTTTGAAAGCGCCTGTGTCGTCGAGTTTGATAGGACCGACCAAACACTCGTTCTGGCGCTTGAGCCGTCTCTTGCACGGCACTGCTTAGGACAAAACTTATTTCGATGCGAGTGTTTTTTACAGGCGTCAACGGTGACAACTGTTATCTTAAGTTCTTCTCGTAGATAGTAGCTTTAGCGTTAACACATTATTTTCAATATCTATATATTGCCTGGGGTTTATCATCGATATCATATGTGCAGCCTAGCACGCTGACTGCTGCGCTGTTGGCAGTACACACCGAATGCAGAAGAAATTAAGCTTGTGCTAGAACAAGCTTAATTTCTAGCTGACGGTTGCTATAAGTACTTACAAATGCAAAGTTTAACCTTACGGTTTGAATACCTATGCATAACTTGTCCAATGTAAAACCAGATTGTGGCATCTTTTGATTAATAAAAGTTATCACAAAGGAATAAACTAGGTCTCTCATCTAACCAATAAATGTCCAGAGGCTTCATTGAGCTGAAATTCTACACGTGGCACTTTTCTCTCAAAGTGCCTGCTAGCTGAGATCTGCCCCTTTTCGTGTTAGTGCTCAACTTTAAATAGATTCCCTTTTTTATGGCAAAAAGCCTGCTATTCAGGCCATGCCCAAATTTGGAACCTGCTCCTTTCATAATTAATTAGCCAGCCACTTTGACCTAATTCAAGTCCGATTTTATATGCTTGGTGGTATACTTTATTAATTATATTAGATACTTGCTCGTTAGTTACTTTCCGAAAGTGTTACGAGACCTCGTTAGTACTTTGTGGGTGAGCCTGATTTTAGGTGACAGGAAATTATATGACTCAAAACCGCCAGAGCGACCCTCATACAGCGATTTCAACATGGAGTGGGTTTGTATATCAGGGAAAGCTCGCTCTGTATCATTGTCTTCGGTTAATGACGAATGACTATGAGGCGAATCGCGATCTTAAACTACAGTTGGAAAGTCAGGATGATTTTGCGATTTTCCGAGCAAACCAGTGCTTATCATTGCACCAAGTCAAAGCTTACAAGGCTACGTTGTTCTCTGGCTATCGCGTAGGCATTAATAGCCAAAAGGAAAATGCCACAGAACGGGGCATCCAAACGGCATATTTTCATGTTGCTCGTGAAATTACGGATCTACCAGAATCATTCGAACAGGAATACCAACCTGTAGAATTGTATCCCTATCCACTACAACCAGGTGCAAATGAGGAGCATACCAAGCTTTATTGTCCACTCGATGAGGTTGATAGGTATATTGAAGCTCAGATCAGGGAAATGATATCAGTTGTAGATTGTTTGTTTCCTTGGAAAGCAATGATTTGCACTTCAATCCGAGAGATCCTCGAAGCGATAGTGAACACTAAAGTTGTCATGGTACATCACCAAATACACCAATCAAATCGGAACCAGACAGCAATTGCAGCTAATGAGTTTATCGAGTTTTCGGATATCTATGAAATTCTGGAAGCTGACGATTATGAGCGATTTAACAATGAAGAGTATTTCCTTAGCCGCTTGCAAATTGATATTGGAGCTTACTATCAAGAATTCTGCGAGCAGCACGACACGATACAACAAGCAGCATACGCCAAGTTAGATGACTGCATAGCAACGATTACCGACTTGGATAGTCAAGGTATGAAGGCTTTCCTTCGCGCAACGATGCCACATCGAAAAGGACGATTTACCACACTAAGTGAGTTTAAGGACCAAACGCTTGACCGTGACTCTATGAGGCAGGGGCTGTTTACGATTTTCCATAAGTTGGTTAAAGCGCAGAAACCAGATAGTGAAAGGGTGCATTTCGCATGGCAAGTTGACGGTCGATTCTATTATCCAACAGGAATTCATACCGCAGCAGAGCATCAAGACGTGGTCTGCCATGATATTTTGCAACAGGCACTTGAGGAAGATGTTGAATGCTTATTTGAGTGTGGGGCGTTGATTACCAGTGCTATAGATATGCCATCCATCACTTGTGTGAAAATTGGTGTGGATGCCACGGAAGAAGAAACGATTATAGGAACTAGTATCGGCAGTTTTCAACAGGTGGGGCTGGTTTCTTTGAATAATGTACCTGAGAGCTTAGGGCGTGTTGATCTTTGCTGTACATTTCGCGTTCAACAATACATCGGTAGCCACATTAACATGAATGCCAGCGATAACATGCTGGCATAATTCCTTTCTAGCTTGTCATATCTACTTGAAATAGCTCGATAATGCTTAATTTTCCCAAAGGCATTTTCGACCAAGTGACGATACTTGTATAGACACCAATCCATACTGTTTTTGTCTATATCTTCTCCGTAATTGCGTTTAGCAATTACTGTTTCTCCGCCACGTTCCTTAACAAAAGTGCGGAAAGGTTCGCTGTCATATCCTTTATCACAAACGATGGTATTAACTTCATCGAGTTGCTCAACTAAGCTTTCGGCATGCACTATATCGTGGCGTTGTCCTTCTGATAAATCAAAGCAAATCGGCAGGCCACCACTATCCACGGCTAAGTGAATTTTGGTTGAGTTGCCCCCGCAACTTTTTCCTATTTGCTCTGAGCTTTCAGTCGCTGCACCTGTACTATGCTGATGCGCTCGAACTATAGAGCCATCAAGAAAGACCCATTCAAAATCAGCCATGCTAGATAAGCTTTTGAAAAGTTTATCTAAAACCCCTTTCTTTGACCAAAGATTAAATCGTCTGTAAACGGTACTCCACTCTCCGAACTTAGAGGGTAGATCCCGCCAAGGAATACCTGTTCTCATTCGATAAAGTATTCCTTCAAATGTCATTCGATGTTCAGTTTTATCGTAAATACGACCTGTACTTTTCATAACTTGGAGTAGCAGTTCCCAGCGAATATCAGTTAGCATTGTTCTTGGCATGGTATTGGTTATGGTTTTACTTTTGGCGAAGCAAATTATAACTCTTTACCATGCTGTTCAAAAAATACTCACGAAAGATCAACACGCCCTAAAAGATGCAGAAGTTGATTGAAAAGTTGTTCGAATTGCAGGGGATGGAGCGAAAAGCTTTGCCTGAATTGGAGTTGTATGAATACAGCGAGCCGGATAAGACGGGTTACTGGCTAGTGGTTCATGGTGAACCAAAGCTTTCTCCTGAGCTTCAGGCAAATTGGCTGAGCGACTGCAAGAAAACGACGGTAGACCCTGCACTTGAGAAAAATATTAACTTATTGATTGTATGGCAGACCGAAAGTTTGAATGAGAAAACCAGCAAAATGTTACATCACGCAGAAGAGGATAGTTACTTCTTTAAAAAGCATGTTTTACCTTATACGTCTGATGAACTGGAAGCTTTACAGCTGATAGTTGAACAGAATGGACTGGAGTCAGTGTTTCGCAATGTTCTGACTGATACTCAGACATTTACCGCATACAAAGCGCAGTACAATCAGGGAGGCTGGCAAAGTTTGCTGTACAGGTTGGCGATAAAGGTATCAGCACTTACGATTCAAGGCTCAAGTAAAGCGGATCTGACCAACCTTGAACAGAATATCCAGGGAAAAGTCTTGAAGTCGCCCAATGCTGAGATTTTGAGGGCGACTGAATTGGCTCTCTCGAATATAGCTGACCAAAATCCGTTACAGGAAATCACCCCAGAAAATTTACTGGCACTTATGACTTCAGAATTAGGCAAGGATGGCTATGAACTTGACTGTTAAACGTCTGGTAATCCAGAACTTCAAACTTTTTGAACGTCGTGAAATAGTCATTGATAACGATCGCCTAATTGTTCTCGATGGTCCCAACGGCTTTGGCAAGTCATCGTTTTTTGATGCTTTAGAGTTACTATTTACTGGGACAATTCGGCGTTACGTCGAGATAGAAGAACTTACGGTGGATGGGCGTAGCCAGAAACTAGGATGCCCATGGCTATTTAATAAAGCAAAAGCGGGAGCTTGGTTATCCATACGTGCCGAGGTGGTAATAGACGAACAAACCAAGTTCCTTGAACGGGCGGCTTGTAAGACTGAACTAGATAAGCATAAGGGACTGAAGGAATTAAAGTTACCTTTATATGAATTAACGGCTCTGGAAGCTGAACGCAATTCGCCGGTTTCCGATGAGGAGGGGTATCTTTCTGAGTTACAAGGAGCGGAGTATAAGCGAGACTTTGAATTGTTCCATTATGTGGAGCAGGAAGAAAATACTCGGTTATTGAAACAGAAAGAAAAAGATCGCCAGCTACAAATCGCTCACCTGTTTGACATTGGGGAAATCCAACAGAAAATCAATAACATCAACCTGTCATTTAGCAAAATCGGTAAGTTATGTGGCGCGCAAAAAAAGCAGGAGGTTAAAGCACTAAAAGCTAAATGGGAAACGGCCAAACAGCAGCTGTTACCGGATGGTGGACCTGTTGATTACAAACGATTAATCAATGCTACAGATCAACCCTGGGATCGGGAAGTTTTAGAGTGTGAAGTTCAACAGTTTGAGCAATGGCTATCAACGGATGGCGAGTTGTTCCATCTAGGGAGATTTGTTAAGAATTTTGCCCATTATGAGAATCATATTTATAATCAGGAACTTAAAAAAAGGCTCCTGCCGCAGAGAGAGTTACAACAGCGGATGCTTATGTTTGTGCATCGTATCCCTCAACAACAGACGTGGGAGCTAGAATTACAGCGATATGACGCCGCTATACAGATAACTGATGCGTTTAAGGATATTGTGAAGGCTGTCAAACATGATCAGCTTACTCTTCCTCATGTCCTAACGGATCTACTCCCAGATAATATTACGCCGAGCGAGTTCGGTCGTCAGGTCGTACTACTAAAACAGCATATTACCTCGATTGACAAACTGGATGAGAGTTTAGCTGTTCTAGTGTCGATGCGTGAGCAGTTAGTGAAAGCTTTTACACAGCACCAATTACATGAAGAACCTACAGAAGTTTGCCCTATATGTGGTCATAACTGGGACTCAGTTGAATCACTGCTTAATGGGATCGAGAAACAGGGAGAAACACTACAGCTATTGGCTGAACAGCAAAACAGTCAATTGACTGGGCAGTTAGCTGAATTTAAGAAGACATACCAGTTACCAATTGAGCAAGCACTGGTTATTTATCTGCAACAACAGCAAGATAAGGTTGCCTTCAAACGTAAGTTTGTTGCGCTGAGTCAAGAGCAACTCCATTGGTTGCAGAATTACAGCCAGCAGTTGGAGGTGGCTGGAGTTGAATTTCAGGATCTGCTAGTTGAGAGCTTTTATCAGAATGCTGAATTACAATTGTCTGAGTTGGATAAGAGAGTACGCTCCAAGTTTAAACCAGTAGACGACAGCTGTCTTTATAACGACTTTGACCGCTTATATAGGGTAGTATTTAACAACGATTCGTCGGCGGTAAGGCAAGTAACGCTTAAGCAGATCGAGATGAAAACTAACTACATGCGACAGCAACAGTCTCTTGCGTCTTCAATATATGCAACGACTTGTGAGCAGGCGTATAAGGACGCTGACCAACAGGTGAAAAATGCAAGTAAGGTCAGAGGGCATTTGAAAAAGCTCAAGGAAATATACGAAAACGAAAAAAAACGCTATCTAGAATCGATTGTGAAAGAGATCGAAATCTTGTTTCACATTTATTCAGGTCGACTGATGCAAAGTTATCAACAAGGATTAGGGATCTTCATTGAGAACAATGGGAATTCAATTGCTTTCCATGAAACGCCAGGGCGAGACCATGATGTCGTGTTTTCCATGAGTTCTGGTCAACTTTCCGCTTTAGTTCTGTCTTTTACGTTAGCGCTTAATCAACGGTATGCGAAACACAGTTTATTGCTGATCGATGACCCGGTACAGACATTAGACGAAATTAATGTGGCGGGTTTCATTGAATTGTTGCGTACTGAGTTTGCAAACCGTCAGATTATTATCTCAACGCATGAAGATCGCATGTCTGCTTACTTCCGTTATAAGTACAAAAAGTTCGGAATGCCAGTGGGTCGGATTAACTTTATGGAACAGGCGCGCTTAGTTGTCGATACGCAATAGAAATAACGGATTATCTCTTCCTCAGTGACGATGGACAGGCTCATATTTGTTAAACAAACTAATCTGAAGAGCCAAAACTAGGTTTTGGCTCTAACAAGGAATGGTCCAAAAGTTTCTTACGCAGAGTTGTGGTTGTATGAGAGGCATGTATGATGCAACGGAGGATTGCTTGCTTGTATCGCAGAGCGCTGGTTAGCAACAAAATGTCGAGAATTGCTTTGATCGACTTGATGGGATAGTTGAGAATTTTTGGATGATTTTCTCAGGTTTTGCTTAGAGAAAGGGCTTTTTGTTGAGAAAGTCATGAACCCATTGGTATTGCTGGTCTCTCTCATGATTCATAAAAACAAAAATTAATTCTTGTCAACCCTGAACCACCCAAATCGTTAATGATTAAAAAAACAGTCGCTCAACAGCGGCTGTTTTGCTATTTGGCGTCACCTAAATTCGAAACTTACTTAGCTTAAACTCTGAGAACAAAAAAACGCCCCTCAGGGCGTTAAGTGAAGTTAGCAAAAAATCTCAGGCTAATTTACTTGTTGCTTGATGTACTCACCAAGCTCTGAGTGATGCATGATTTTTGATACTGGTAATATCTTTTCGGCAGGCCCCCAAGCAAACACATTCACAGGTGCATGAGTGTGTGTGCCTGTACCCCAAACGATGTTTTGACCTGTTGCTTGTTCTCGAGCAAGTAGGTTGCCACGGTCATTATATGGGAAGAAAGCATCGAAATCGTTGATAGCAGGTACTTCTTCTACCGACAAGTATTTGTGTTGCGCCAGTCGATATGGGTTTGGCTTACTTGCTAGTACCTTTTTCGCTTGTTCTGCGGTGATTGGAAATTCACTATTTTTGTTCACGATCTCAGCGAATTTCTCAGGCGTTTGCTCTGCTTTGTCGAGTTTTTGATACTCACTGATCATGCCGTAGTAGCTTTGTTTCTGATTGTATAAACCATCAAGAATATCGAAGGCTCCGAAGTTAAAGTTTGGCGCATAATCACTATCGGTAAAGGCTTCTCCTGGGCGTTTTTGTGGCTTTGGTAGCTCACTTGATGAATAGCTAAAGCCGAAAGAGCCAGTTTCATGGTCTGCTGTGACGATTACGATTGTGTCTTCACGATCTTTTGCCCATTCGTATACCGTTTGAATTGCTTCATCAAACTTGAGCAGTTCGTGCAGCATAGTACCCGCATCATTACTGTGCCCAGCCCAATCTATCTGACCGCCTTCAACCATTAGGAAAAAGCCATCTTCATCTTTTGATAAGACGTTAAGCGCTTTTTGCGTCATCTCTTTTAAGCTCGGTTGTGTGAGTTCGCCACTCAGCTTTTTATTGCTATATGCAATGCCATCGTCCATGCCAGAGTACGCGAATAGACCAAGTAATTTGTCGCCGTCAGCGTTGTCGAGCATATCTCGGTTAAACGCTAACTGATAGCCGTCTTTCTGGGCTTCAGCAAGAAGGTTTCGGTCATCTTTACGTTTTGACTTGAGGTAAACGTCACCTTGGGTCAGTTGCTCAAGTTGTTTGTAGGTTTCACCTTTATCATTGGTTGACTTAGGGATCCAGTGACGTAGCCCGCCAGAAAGCATCACATCGACACCTGTTTCCAGCATATCGCTAGCAATATGGTTTTCTAGAGAGCGGTGTGGCTGATGCGCGGCGAATGCTGCAGGTGTAGCATGAGTTAAGCGCGTATCGGAAACCAGCCCGGTTGCTTTACCCGCTTTTTTTGCTTTCTCCAGCACGGTTTCTACGTGATTGCCTTGGGAATCAATACCAATAACTTCTGAACCTGTGTAGATACCTGTAGCAAGCATGGTTGCGGAACAAGCAGAGTCGACCACAATCGCATCTTCTGGGTGGGTAAGAGATGAACCAATCACGCCTTCTTGAGCAAGCTGATAAAGGGCGGTCTTTTGACCTTTATAGATTGAGTTAGGTGCTTGGTTTGCATAAGTCTCTAATAAGCCAACTTGTTGAGGTCCCATACCATCGCCAATCATTAGAATGACATTTTTGATTTCTGCTGAAAGTACATTGAATGAGAGTGTTGACGTTGCCACTGCGGTAATAACAGGTTTCATAAAGTGCTTCATTGTTTATCCCTTTTTATATAAGCGGGGTGATTAAAACACTCAAATATGTCAACTTTGTTTCATATTTATTTCATAAATATAAAATTGAGCAATAACTCAAATCTTGGAATAGAAATAAAAAAAGGCTCACTTTTCTGTGAGCCTTTGGCTTATTTAGGAGGGCCCAAACTTGTGGGCAGCGTCATGGCTAAAGTCAAGCAAGCGGTAAGTCTGCAACCACTTGGTTGAACGCGATTCGAGCATTCTGAGCCTGCTCAGATAACTCGACCTTTTTCGCTTGTGCGGCACTAAGATTACTCTCGGCCTGCTCAAGTGCTTGCTGAAGGCTCTCTGGTAACTCGTGAGTTTCCATTTGTGAACCTTGTTCTAGCACATAAGCGCGAATTTCTTTTTTCACTGCTGCTAGTTCTGTATAAGCAACACGCTCAAGCTCTGCAGCTTCTTGCGCAGCGTCTCTCTCTTTCTCAAACTGAGCCAGCGCCATACCTTCTGCAGACCATGGATCCATGTCTGGCAGTTCTTCGATGTTAATCGTTGGTTCGATGTACGCATCTTGGTGACGTAAATCGAGACTAGTTGCGCGCACTGCTGAAATCATCAGCATCACAGAGATAGCCAGTAGCGGTAGGCCACCAACAATCGCTGCAGTTTGTAACGTACTCAAGCCACCCAGGAACATCAGAATCGTTGGTAAGAACGACAGTGTGAATGCCCAGAACATACGGTTCCAACGCATTGGTTCTTCTGTCACGTTGTTCTGAACAACAGAAGCAAGGATGTATGAAATAGAGTCAAAGGTAGTCGCCGTGAAAATGATACACAGTAGTGTAAATACCGCGATAACGATTGTGCTCATCGGTAACTGTGCCAGCATCGAGAAGATAGCCTTAGTTGCGCCTTCATTGTTTAGTACAGCTACAACATCTAGCTCGCCAGACAGTTGTAGAGACAGACCGTAGTTGCCCAAGATCATGAAGAATAGGAAACAGCCCAGAGAACCAAAGAAGATAGAACCTGACACCATTTGTTTGATGGTTCGACCGCGAGAGATACGCGCTACAAATAGACCCATACTCGGTGCAAATACTAGCCACCATGCCCAGTAAAAAATCGTCCAGTCTTGTGGGAAGTGCGTATTTTCGAATGTGCCGTAGCCACCAAATGGTTCAGCCCATGTCGCCATCACGAAGAAGTTAGACAGCAGACGGCCAATCGAGTCTAAGCCGGTTTCCAGCATGAAGATCGTTGGACCAGCAATCAGTACGAAAGCCAATAGACCCATTGCACCCCAGAAGTTGATGTTACTCAGGATCTTAATGCCTTTTTCCAAACCTGCGTAAGACGAGTAAGCAAAAATAGCAGTACAGACCAAAAGAACCGTCACTTGTGTCAGGTTGTTTTTCGGTAGGCCAAACAGGTGATTTAAGCCTTCGGTGATTAGAGGTGCTGCTAAACCTAAGGTTGTTGCTGCGC
This sequence comes from Vibrionales bacterium SWAT-3, assembly GCA_000169995.1. Lineage (GTDB taxonomy): Bacteria > Pseudomonadota > Gammaproteobacteria > Enterobacterales > Vibrionaceae > Vibrio. The sequence continues at coordinate 69,507 of AAZW01000022.1, forward strand.
CACCTAATAGGCCGAAAATGAATAGGATATCAACGATCTTTCCTGGTACGCCTTTACTACGGTGCTCACCAAGAACAGGCATTAGTGCACTTGAGATCTTTAGAACAGGTTGTTTACGCACGTAGAAGAAGTAAGCGATAGGAATTGCCGGGATTAGGTAGATAGACCATGCGATTGGTCCCCAGTGGAACAGGCCGTAGGTTGCTGCCCAACGAACCGCTTCTTCACTACCAGGTTCTAGTTGGAAAGGAGGAGATTGGTAGTAGTAAGCCCACTCAATACAGCCCCAGTACAAGATACTTGCACCGATACCACCACAAAATAGCATGGCAGCCCATGAAGCAGTTTTAAACTCAGGCTCTTCATCAGCTTCGCCTAGTTTAATTTGTCCCATATCACTGAACACCACGTACACCATAAATGCACAGGCTGCGAGACCTAGTGCTAGATATAGAAAACCAAGTTGATCAGTCATGAATGTTTTCGCAACCGCAATCCAGTCTGCGCCTTGAGCAGGGAACAGAATGAGCGGGAAAACTATCGTGAGGAGGAGTGCAATCGCACCAAAGAAGGTTGGCTTATCGATAAGCTCAAAAGTGTTTTTCACGAGTATTATTCCATTTAAATGAGAGCGGAATTATGGAATGAACTCGTTTTTCTGACCTAATCGGGTCTATTGTCGTGACGACAAATCGCTTTTATTTTGAATAAAATATGATCAAAGGACTACGCAGGTAAGGCTATATTAGAGCAAGAAGAATACCGCCTACGGTTGCCGCTGCGGACAGGTATTGCCCCGCTGAATAAGAACCGTCATCTTCTTCTTCGATCTTATCTGGGTGATCCATACCTAGAGCACCGTGAGCAAATGATTCAACTTTATCGGTAACTGTCGCGTTTTCTGCTTCAACCTTCTTAGCTTCTTTATCGATTTCTTTAAGGGCAGATAAGAGCGCTTTGCCCTCTTCAGAAAGTTTAACCGTATTTTGCTCAACCTTAAGCGGCGCAGGCTTTTCAGCTTCGTTAGCTGAACTTTTAGCGTTCATCTGCGAAGGCGAATATAGCTGAGTATTACTCGTTCCTACTGGCGTCATATAGCTCTCCTTACCTATCCTTAAACATAGTATCGGCAGAGGTGTGAAAAACTTGTGCAATTAATCATCGATAGTGATGTTTTTTATTCGCACATTACATTTTCTTCTGCTTAATCAAAACTGCTTGGTATTTAAGCAATTCCTATGCCGATACCCATGTTCAATTTAGGAAGCTAAGCGAGCTTAGTCACATTGTAGGTCTGAGCTGCGTTTAGACAGGTGTTTGTATGCCTTCATACGGTTCTCTTTCTGAACAAAACGTACGGGGGGAGACAGCACTTGCAGTTGGTAATCACTCGAATCTGAAGACAAGGCGTCAACAGGCGTGATGATGGCAACTTTCAGGTCAGGATTGCGACGCGAGATAGAAGCGGCTGTGCCTAAACCACCTTCAGTATGGAACTTACCAGCGACATGAATCACCTGTTTGTCTGGGTTCGTTGCTAGGTAATCGACAATTGATTCCGCCATGGTTTCATCCCAAGTTACTTGAGCGGCAAACTGCTTTTCAGTTTGTTCAGGCGTACCGTGGTGCATCGATGCCATGAACTTGTCTTTGTATGGGCTATCGCCAGTATTCACTTCAGTCGCTACCCAATCTCTCTGTTCCGAAGAAAGCTGCTCTAGGTACGGTAACCCTTTACGACCAATACATTGAACGAAAGGCTTTGTTGCGTTTGCTGCGATAACATCTAAATTATTGGCTTTTGCGAACTCTACTAGTGCGCGGTAATCGCTTTCGTAATTTGGCCAAGCGGCAGCCTTGGAGATAAGCACCTGCTCACCAATCTCACCGTTTAGGTATTGGTTAAGCGTGTCTTGGTGCTCTCGGGTAAACTGCTCCATTGATAGGGCAATGTTTGAATCTGCGTTTTGACGCGTTTTTAAGAAATCAGTTTGAAAGCGGTGGATGGCGGAGTGAGTGTGCCACTCGCCAATAAGAATAACGTCAGCGTCTAGCAGCTCTTGAGGTAAAGCGTTAAGAGAGAGTGCTTCGCCTTGTGGTGAGGCAAACTGGTAATCGTAGTAGGTGGAAACGGTTTCCGGTTGAACCACTTTTTGAGAAGTGTTTTCTGAAGGTTGATTAGCACAAGCTGTGAGAAGAGTGGCTAATCCTATAAGAATAATACGTTGCATGAAATGCCTCCTTGAAGAACACGCATACTAAAGGAGGCAAGATGAGATTTCAATGCAAACGATAATCAATATCAATTAAATCTATTTGCGGTACACTCTTAGCATAAAGTTCGCTTCACAGTTGAATTGCTCTGCGTTGGTGAGTTGTTGTTTAAACTCTTCAGTCGCTTTCCAAGCAAACGGCGTCATCTGTAGCAGGTCGAATGCATCTGACCCCGATAGTTCCATCATATAGTTTAGATGCTCTTGGTGCTCAAGAGTAAAACCTTTGATCAATTCAGGATCTTCATCGTGTAAACGTACACCATCATAAATGGCGTCACGCAACTGATATAGGTGTCGGCTTGCTGGTGTTACTGTAATCACGACACCATTGTCTTTAATTGTGCGTTGGAGCTCTTCTGCCTTACATGGTGCATAAATGCGTAGAATGCCGTCTAAGCTGTTTTCAGCGAAGGGTAGGCGATGGCTAGAGGCAACAGAGAAGTCGACTGCTGGGTAGCGTTTAGCGGCGTATTTGATGGCAACCTTAGAAATGTCTAGGCCAAAAATCGCGCCGCTCTTATCTTGAAGATTCAACGCGATTTCATTGGTGTAATATCCCTCGCCACAGCCAATATCCAATAGGCTAGGATCTGTGTCTGGCAGGTAGCTGGAGCATAATCCGACTACCGCTTGGCGCATTGGATCGTAATGGTTGCCTTCAAGGAAGCGACGACGTGCTTGCATCATCTCTTTGTTGTCACCTGGATCTTTTGAACGTTTATGATGCGCAGGCATCAAGTTGACGTAGCCTTCTTTTGCTAAATCGAACTGATGGTTCTTTTCACACTTAAACGTACGATCGTGTTGAGATAAAGGTTGGTGACACAGGGGGCATTGGTAGTGCATGACGATCTCAGAGCATAGAGTAGGGCGGCAAATTCTATCAAAAAGGGCTCCGTCAGGCTAAATAAAAAAGCCGCCAATAGTGGCTCTGGAGATACGGAGTATTAGGCCTGACAACATTAAAAATCATTGCTTCGATTTCGGTCACGTTTGTCTGCGGTTTTTCTGGGTATGGTTCACTCTTCAATAGCGTGAATAAGAAACTGATATGAAAAAGAAAATTATCCTCGATACGGATCCAGGCATTGATGACGCAATGGCAATTCTATTTGCTGAAGCTCATCCCGAGATTGAGCTGATGGGGGTTACGACGGTCTATGGCAATGCGACGATAGACAACGGCACTAAGAATGCGCTTTATCTAAAGCAAAAGTTTGGTATGAATGCGCTAGTGGCAAAGGGCACTGATAAGCCGTTAGTCAGAGAGCCAGTTGGCGCTACCGTGGTCGTACATGGCGAAGCGGGTTTTGGGGATGTAAAAGCGCCAAGTTCACTAGATGTCTCAGCAGTTGAAAAACCAGCTTATCAGTTCATTATTGATAGTGTTCGTGCTGAGCCGGGAGAGATTACACTCGTGGCCGTTGGACCTCTCACTAACCTTGCTCTAGCGTTGGAAGCGGATCCTGGCATTGTCGATTTGGTTAAGGAAGTCGTCATTATGGGCGGAGCCTTTGGCGAAAATGACCACAGGGGCAATGTGACGCCATTTGCTGAAGCGAACGTACACGATGATCCTCATGCTGCAGACAAGGTCTTCACGGCATCATGGCCAGTGACGGTTATCGGGCTTGATGTAACAGAGGAGAGCTTCTTTACTGCTCAATACTTGGATGATTTGAGAGATGACGCTGGAGAGGTAGGGCAGTTCATCTGGGATGTTAGCCGTTACTATTTGAAGTTCTACTCAGAAAAAGTGGGAATGGAAGGCTGTCACGTTCACGATCCATCAGCCATTGCTTATGTTATCCAACCTTCTTTATTTGAGTACCGAAGTGGTGCAATTAGAGTGGTCACTGATGGCCCAGCAGAGGGTATGACCATACAGAAAAGCGACCAGCGTAGTTACATGAATGATGAGTGGAGTTCATTCCCGGCGCAAAAGGTCGGCATTAAAGTAAACGATGAGGCATTGCTGTCACTCTATAGAGAGACGTTAGTTCGATATTCTCAGAGTTAAGCTTGATCGTTAGCCGATTGAGAGCAATAAAAAGGCCGGAACGAACCGGCCTTTAAGATGTCTTGCGTAGTGAATTGATGACTGAACAGTTTCCTGAATAGGTTACTGAACAGAAATCGTTGTAATCAGCTGGTGGCTTTCGCCAGGCTGCAATGTTTTGCCTGCTTCTAGGCTTGGTGCGTGCAGCGTTGATTCAACACATAACATGGTTAGGTAACCGTCGTCTTGCATATCACCCATACCAGCAGCACCTTCGGCCCACGGGTTCCACAGTACTGCAGAATTATGACCTTGGTTTTCAACTGTTAAAGTACGCTCAAGTTTTTTGTCAGCAACAAAGATTTGAGCTTCTGGTTGTGTGTAAACACGGTCAATCGTATCGGTTAGCACAAGCTCAGCACCGCCTTGGCAGATCTTGCCACCTTGTAGGCTATCGATGTACTCAGCCCCCATACCAGTGGTCGTTGTGCTGTGGATATCGCCAACGTTTAGGTAAGTGTGCAGCGCACCAGAGAAAGTCCATGGTTGCTCATCGGTATTCTTCACATCCAAAGTCACTTTAAGCTCATCGCCAATCTCAACATTTAAGCGAGCATCGAACTGATGAGGCCATACTGCTAAAGTCTCTTCGCTAGGCTTCAGGCCTAAGCTGACAATCACACCCGCTTCACTTTCTCGGTGCTCAACTAATTGCCATTCACTTGAGCGTGCAAAACCGTGCGCAGGTGCCGCAATGCGACCAAACCAAGGCCAACATACTGGAATACCACCACGCAATGCTGTTTTGCCATCAAACTTAGCTTGTTGACTCATCCAAATCAGGTCTTCTTGACCTTGTGGTTGGAACGACACAACATGACCGCCAAACAGTGAAATCGCGGCATTTGCCTTCTCGTGGATAACACGAACTAGTTTTACACCTTGGTGCTCAACGATAGTCACGTTATCAGAAAGTACAGTCAGTGCAGGTAGAGTAGATAAATCCATTACATGATCCTTCTAAGGAAATTGAATTCAAATGCTAACTAGAGTGGTGCTTGTGCTTTCACAAGTAACAAGCAGAGTCAGTATTGGAATTAAATTTTGCGTTTGGGCTATCTAGATAAACTTAGATAGACGCGGTTTAAAAGATAGCAGTGACCCGTCCTGATATGGGTTGACACTTGATTGACTAAAACGCTCGATGTACTTCATCGGGCGTTTTGTATTTTAGAGCTGTGTGAGGCCTATATTCATTATAGATTTTTACTGATTCTGCGACCATTTTCTTTGCTTCATCTAAATCATTAGGCTTATTCAACAGATACTCCATCTTCAGTATTCCGTTGATCCTCTCTGCCAACGCATTCTGATAACAGTCATAGCCATCAGTCATTGAGCAAGATACACCATACTGTCGATGTAACTCTTGGTATTCAACAGAGCAGTACTGAACCCCTCGATCTGAGTGATGGACAAGCTCACCTGTATTCTTCCGCCCTTTCAACGCGTTTAAAAAGGCCTGCTTGACCGTGCGAGCTTTCATATCATCACTTATGTGATAGCCCACGATTTTTCTTGAGTAAGCGTCCGTCACTAAACTGAGATAAGCACTACCACACCGCGTAGCTAGATAAGTAATATCGGCAACCCATAATTGCTCTGGCCCTTTCGGTATTAAGCCTTCTTTGATTCGATTTGGATGGCAGTAAAAGCGATGATTACTGTTTGTAGTTCGATGATAAGCCCTTCGATTCTGTACTAATAATCGATTCATTCTCAGCAGAGAGAATAAGCGGTCTCGCCCGATTTCAATATCGTTCTGAGCAAGTAAATGCTTGATCTTACGGGCTCCTATACGAGGGTGCATCATCCTTTGCTCTTTCACAAAACCGAGCACAGATTCATCTTTCTTTGTCTGATGAATTTCTGCAACACAGCGTTTGTAGAATGCTTGTCGTGTAATACCTATGAAGTAACAAGCTTTAGTGACGGTCAACTTTCTGACCGTTTTTTCCTTAATAACTCGGCCTTGCGCTTCTTTGAAATTCGGACTCCGAAATCTCGATCCATGACTTTTACAACCGCTTCAAAGAACTCAGCTTTGAGCTGAGTTTCTTCTAATTGCTGCTCGAGTTCTTTGATTCGTTGCTCTGGGGTTTGAGTTGAGGAAGAGTTTGACATAGTCGCTCCTAACGCTCTCGATTGTTCTATTCCTTTAGACCAATCTAGTTGACCATGTTTGCGAAGCCAAACTAAAACGGTAGAGCGACCTTGGATCCCATAACGTTCTTGAGCTTGCTTATAAGTCATTTCGCCTTTTTCAACTTGGCTTACGACTGCCAATTTAAAGGCAAGAGAATAATCTCGTTGAGTACGTCTACTTGTTGTTTTCATGACACTCTCCAATTTCATGTTGGAAATGTGTCAACCATATTTAGGACGGTACACAGGTATTAAAAAGGCGACACTAAGGTCGCCTTTTTCAAAGTCTGCTCAAAACAGTCTTTGCTAATGCTTATCTAAAGCTATTTCTAAAAAGAAATTACTTAGAGATGTGAGCGATTAGGTCAAGAACTTTGTTTGAGTAACCGATTTCGTTGTCGTACCAAGATACAACTTTAACGAATTTGTCAGTTAGAGCAACACCAGCTTTAGCATCGAATACTGAAGTGTTAACTTCGCCGATGAAGTCTTGAGAAACAACTTGGTCTTCAGTGTAACCTAGAACGCCAGCCATTTCGCCTTCAGAAGCTTCTTTCATTGCAGCACAGATTTCTTCGTAAGAAGCAGCTTCTTTTAGGTTAACTGTTAGGTCAACTACAGAAACGTTAGCTGTTGGTACACGGAAAGCCATACCAGTTAGAAGGCCGTTTAGTTCAGGAAGAACAACGCCTACAGCTTTAGCAGCACCAGTTGAAGATGGGATGATGTTTTGAGAAGCACCACGGCCACCGCGCCAGTCTTTAGCAGAAGGACCATCTACAGTTTTTTGAGTTGCTGTAGTAGCGTGAACTGTAGTCATTAGACCAGACTCGATGCCCCACTTGTCGTTAAGAACTTTAGCGATAGGTGCAAGACAGTTAGTAGTACAAGAAGCGTTAGAAACGATGTCTTGACCAGCGTAAGTTGCTTGGTTAACGCCCATAACGAACATTGGAGTTGCGTCTTTAGAAGGACCAGTAAGAACAACTTTCTTAGCACCAGCAGTGATGTGCTTACGTGCAGTCTCGTCAGTTAGGAAAAGACCAGTTGCTTCAGCAACAACGTCTACGTCGATTGCATCCCACTTAAGATCTTCTGGGTTACGCTCAGCTGTAACACGTACAGTTTTACCGTTAACGATTAGGTTACCGCCTTCAACTTCAACAGTACCGTTGAAACGGCCGTGAGTTGAGTCGTACTTCAGCATGTATGCCATGTATTCAACGTCGATAAGGTCGTTGATACCAACAACTTCGATGTCATT
>AAZW01000021.1 GCA_000169995.1 Vibrionales bacterium SWAT-3
ATAGAGATTTATTTAGGCTAGGAAAGGGTAGTTAAAATGGCTAGGTTATTGCTCGTTATGTTCGTTGTTTCTATGTAGCATATCGTAGATACAAAAAAGCTCACGCCGAGGCATGAGCTTTTAATAGTTAACTCGCTATAAATAGCGCAGCTTGAGTAATAGATTACTTAGCTAGGTTCTCTTCTACGAAAGACCAGTTTACTAGGTTCCAGAATGCAGCCATGTAGTCAGGACGAACATTGCGGAAATCGATGTAGTAAGCGTGTTCCCATAGGTCAACAGTTAGAAGTGGAGTAACACCTTCTTCTGTTAGAGGAGTCGCAGCGTTAGAAGTGTTAACGATGTCTAGAGAACCGTCAGCTTTCTTAACTAACCAAGTCCAAGAAGAACCGAAGTTGTTGATTGCTGAATCAGTGAATTTTGCTTTGAATTCTTCGAAAGAACCGAATGCAGCGTTGATAGCTTCTGCAACAGCGCCAGTTGGTTCGCCGCCTGCTTTTGGAGCAAGACAGTGCCAGTAGAACGTGTGGTTCCAGATTTGAGCAGCGTTATTGAAAACACCACCAGTAGAAGTCTTAACGATCTCTTCTAGTGTTTTGCCTTCAAACTCAGTACCTGGGATAAGACCGTTTAGCTTAACAACGTAAGTGTTGTGGTGCTTACCGTGGTGGAAATCTAGCGTTTCTGCTGAGATGTGTGGTTCTAGTGCGTCTTTCGCGTAAGGAAGAGCTGGTAGTTCAAATGCCATTGCTCAATTCTCCATTGATATGAAAGAGTTAACTCTTTCGATTGCTTCCAGTGATATTATTATTCATGGCTCGCTATGCTGCCAACCATGGTCAATTTGCTGACTTGGTTTCTAGTTTAGCAAGTTTTTACTTTATTAAAAGCATATTTCATCACTTTTATGTGAATTGTTAGTCTAGCCTGTTAACCGCTTTATTTATATGGTTTTTATTCTTTTGGTTTGGGGTAGAATAAAGGCAATAAAAGCCGTAATCCATTAACGAGGAAGCAATGGAAACTATCGATAAAATCAAACAGCAAATTGAAGAAAACACTATTCTACTGTACATGAAAGGTTCTCCTAAGCTACCTAGCTGTGGTTTCTCTTCTCAAGCGTCTCAAGCTCTAATGGCATGTGGCGAAAAATTTGCTTACGTAGATATTCTACAAAACCCTGATATCCGTGCAGAGCTACCAGCTTACGCACAATGGCCAACTTTCCCACAACTTTGGGTTGAAGGTGAGCTAATCGGTGGTTGCGACATCATTCTTGAGATGTTCCAAAAAGGCGAACTTCAGCCAATCATCAAAGAAGCAGCTGCTAAAGTTGCCGGCGATGACGCAGAGTAAGTTCTAGCCTTTATGCTGAACAGTAAACTAGGGGCCTTAATCAGGCTCCTTTTTTGTTGGAACTGAGAGAAGAATTGACTCGATAAGGAACGAACAATGGATGTAAAACTGCATTATGTACATGATCCAATGTGCAGCTGGTGTTGGGGATATAAGCCGACACTGGAGTTACTAAAACAACAATTGCCTGCGAGTATTGAGTTTAACTACGTAGTCGGTGGTTTGGCTCCGGACTCTGACGAGCCAATGTCAGAAGAGATGAAAAGTAAGCTGCAAGCTATTTGGAAGCAGATCGAAGCTAAGCTAGGTACTGAGTTCAATCATGAATTTTGGACTGAGTGTAAACCTGTTCGCAGCACTTACCCTGCGTGTCGCGCTGTTATTGCTGCGGGTTTCCAAGATCACTACGAGCAGATGCTTGAAGCGATTCAACACGCATACTACTTGCGTGCGATGCTGCCGCACAGTGAAGAGACTCATAAGCGATTGGCTGAAGAGCTAGGTATGAATGTTCAGCAATTCGAGAATGACCTTGCTGGTAAGTTACTAGAGGGTGAACTAGAAGATCAGCTGAGCTTCAAACATGCGATGGGTGTGCATTCTTACCCAACCCTAATGCTTGAAGTCGACGGTATCTTCACTGAAGTTGAGCTGGATTACCACTCATCAGAAACGACACTTAAGTCGATTAGAGAAGTTCTAGTAAAGAGCGCTCCTAGCGCTTAATTGACGATACTGAATCCTATTATTCAAACTACTTCAAAGGCTTGCTCGTAAGAGTAAGCCTTTTCTTTTATCCGAGGTATGTGGATTCACGAGCTAACCTGTCGGAGAAATCTCGGATACAAAAAAGACCGCACTAGGTTATATATAGTAACTTAAAGGGTGTATATTGTGTATTAAGGCAGAGAAATCTGCCTTTTTATCGCACAATCCAACCTATAGGTATATAGTAAATATTATGTACTATATGTATAGGTAAAGTATAATTTGTCATCAGTAAAAGTCAGAGCAACGATTGTAGAGGACAATACGGGCATCAAAAGCCAACTGCCTATCTTGCTAACTGAGCAAGGAGAGTTAAGTACGGTCACGGACTACCTACTCAAGCTAGAGGCGGACGGTTTGAGTAACTCCGTTATGAATGGATTTCTTCAAGCGGTGTCCTTGTTGTTGGATTATATGGAAGCAAATAGAGGATTGTTTGACGATCCGAAGTTGCTCTTCCAGACCTTTTCTAAGCGGTTGTATACAGGAACGATTGGTGAAGATGGACTTGACCCATCAGGTTTATATTGGGTGCCAAGTTCAACCAGTAACGTAAACAAGCATATTCACCGACTGACGGCATTCACCGATTGGTTGGCAGACAAGCAAGGCACTGCGCCGATGAATCCCTTGCGTGATGCCACCCCGCATGAGCAGCGATTGAATTACGCTGCATGGTATAGAAAAAAACAGAATGATTTCCTTGGTCACATCGAAGATAAGACCGTTAACAAAACCATCCGTAAAGCGCGAACCATTAAGGGGCGCACACCACTCACCAAAACCGAAGATGACGCTATCGCCTTTCCTGAAAAGCATTGGGAAGACTTTTATTTAAACGGTATTGGTGGCGCAAGCGATCCGCGAGTGGCACTTAGGGATAAGTTAATACTCCTGCTTATGCACGGTGGCGGGTTGCGTGAAAGTGAAGCTTTAACGCTTTGGGTGACAGACGTGTTTGAAGACCCCTACAACCCTGATAGGGCAATCGTTCGAATTTACAATGAAATCGATGGCAAAGCACCAAGTGATCCCGATGTTCGCTCTAAAAATAAAAATAGAGAAACGTACTTAAAGGAAAAGTATGCGCGTATTCCTCGCCAGCGCATGAAAGGCACTGCACATCTTGGTTGGAAATGTCGCGTGGTTGACCATAAAGATAACTACATACAGGTTCAATGGTTTCCAACCGACTACGGCAAGGTGTTTATGTCACTTTGGAGAAACTATCAAAAGTACCGCGCCATCATCGACTGTCATCATCCTTACGCGTTTATTTCGTTTCATCACAGCGCCTTCGGCAACCCTTATACCATCAACGCTTTCCATGATAACTACGCCAACGGCTTGAAGCGCATTGGTTTAGAGCCAAACAAGGTAGAAGGTCAAGACCCTCATGGGCATCGGCATAATTACGGCAGACGTTTAGAGCGTTCAGGGTTAAACCCGTTGGTAATTCGCCGCTGTATGCACCACAAGTCCCTAGATTCACAAATCCCTTACACAGGCAAAGGTCAGCAAGAAATCTCAGATGAACTGACTCAAGCGACATTGCAACTGGCAAACCCCGAATCCAAAGTCAAAACGCTCGATTGGAAAGCACTGGTTGAGCATGGCTTTAATGACATCGACCCACAGGGCTACTTCACTGGCAAACATCCAAAATTGAGAGGGAAATAATGGGAGCAAAAAAAGGACAGAAACATGACGGACGCACATCGGATTTAACCTTCTCTTGGATGCTCACCATGCTCGGTGAGGAGTGGCAACAATGGCAGGAGTTGGCAGCAGAGTGGATGGTGACACAAAACTCTGGAATCCATCATAAAAACTTAGCTTTGAGTCGTTTCTTCGAATCCTACCTTGCTGAATGTGCACCCTATGCCATCTGCAATATAGATTTGTTTTTTAAGGGATACCAAGGACATAAATGTTCTAGTGAAGAGTTGGAAAAACTAGTTAGAAAAACACAAAATAGCGTCTATGGAATTCAAGGAGGCGTGAACATTCCTTGCGATTTCATCGACTTTGTTATTGAAAAGGTGTTCTCCGAGGAAGATGACCATGGCAACCTTGTGCCACTGGTTCAAAACCCGCTCAGTAAAATCAAAAGGCAAGCTAGTGCGACTGAAACCGTGCGCAATCCCTTGCCCTATCGCTACATTCAGGATTTGCGCCAAATCCTTTGCCCGTTGCCTGATAAACCCGAACTTGCGGTCATTGAGCAAAACCTAAAGGATAATGAATCCTTGCTTCCAGCTTATCACTACCGCCACTTCAAACATTGGACATGGGCGCAGCAGCAGTCAGGGCAAAATGCAACAAGTAGTGATGGTGACTGGTTTGAAGTCGAGCCTGAACTGATTGATAAAACCGACCCTGACTGTGTCTGGCGCAGTAAAGAAGTAAATCGAAATAGAAAAAAAATCACCGTTCACCAAATCTGGTCGCCCGTCAAGGCGATGGTGATTTTCATGAAGCTCCACCTACCTCTGCGTACCTATCAGGTGCGTATGCTTGATAGTGGGGAAGCGGACACATGGCGCTATGAGCAAGGGCAATGGGTACTTAACACTAAACATGACTTCGCACTTGGCAGTGAAAAGCGCCCGTTCGGAAAAGGCATCTTTCGCCGTATTCACGACACCATGACAGGATTGTATTCCACAGGCTTGTATATCAACACCAACAAGACTGCCGACCAGAACAAAGACGAACTAGAGTGTGGCTACATCATCCCTTGGCAGAACGAGGAAGTGCTATATTGGCTGGAAAAGCTGCGCAACTGGCAAGAAAAGTATAATCCGATAACAAAGCCCACCGATTGCCCCACACTGCTGAGAAAGCACACTGGTATTAAGAAATCGGATAAGCAGCTAGAGAGCATGGGTGAAATTTGCTTTCTGTTTCGTGAAGCATCAGCAAAGGGAGAGGATAAACGCAAGCCAATTGGCAACATCGCGGCAAGTCCTTTTTGGTATCAACTCCTATTGACGCTAGAAAGCCAACTCGCAGAGCAAGGCAGCACACTGGATAACGGCGAGCGTTTGAAACTGGTTGTGGACTACCCAGAAGGCACTAGAGAGTACGACAAAGTTGCCACACTTTTTCCCCTTCACAGTTTGCGTGTTTCACTCATCACTGCCTATACGATGGATACCCAACTGCCATTGCCTGTCATTTCTAAGTTACTGGCGGGTCATACACGTTTATTGATGACTATCTACTACAACAAAATCACCCCATCAGTGATGGCTGAAAAAATGAATGAAGCGCACGGTGAACTGGATGCCAAATCCAAACAGTCGGTACGCAACTTTCTTAAAGACGCCTCGATGGAGCAAATTCAATGCAAGATGGTGTTTCACAGTGATGATAGCATTCAGGCGGCACTAGCTAACCGCAACCCAATTGGCTGGGAAGTACGCTCGTGTGGCCTATGCTTGGTCGGTGGCAACACTGTAAAATCGGATGAAGTCAGCACCCTTGGCGGTTGCTGGAACGGTGGTGAGGTGATTAGAGATGCAAAGCATGCTGCCAACCGCATTTATGCCAACGTACCTCACGGCCCTGAAAACTGTATCCGTTGCCGCTGGTTTATCACCGAAGCGCGATACCTTCCTGCTCTAAATGCCCACTTTAACCAATTGAGTTATAAAGCACATCAAGCGGCCAATCTCTCTGTGGAAATCGAGGGTAAACTCGAAGCCCTGAAAGATGAGCAATTCTTTTGTGAAGAGCAAGGCAAGCCGTTTATCAAGCATGATGAACTGCAAGCCCTACAGCGCCGCTATGAAAAACAGCAAGTCGAAGCCGATGAATACACCAAAGACTGGATTGCGTGCTTTGAACTTATTCAGAAAATCATTCGTGTCGAAGAAGGCCGAAATCAAGATGACACCAAAGATAAACTGATTGCGGTTGGCTCTGAGCAAGATGTCAGCTATGCCTTGAAGTTTATCGAAACCGACTCAGAGTTACTGCACTTATCCCTGCTTTGTGATGATGCGGAGTTCTACCCTGATTTGCAGGACGAACTGCGGAAAACCCCTGCAATTCAAAAGCGCACGATGCAACTCAGTCGAGTACTGATGAAAAAAGGCTTTGAACCAATTTTCATGGAAATGGACGACAAACAACAGCTCATCGCCGCCAATGCTATGCTACGCCAAATGGCGAAAATCGCCGACCCTGACGACAAACTTGAGGGCTACCGTAAAGTGGCGAGCTACATAGAAGCGGGGGAATACCTGACTGATAACAAACTGTTCGCTGAGGGTATTCATGCACTGACTGATAAAGCCATTCATCTAGATGGCATCGCACTAACGAACTTATTGGAGGGGTAATGGAACTCGATATTGATGTCATCCTCGCTGACTTAAAAGATGGCAAAGTCCCTCGCACACAGCAAAATCTCGATAAGCTCAACAACACGCTAAAAGCCTATGCGAGTTCAGGTGGACGTGACTTTTCTGTTACGCAAATTGGACGGGTGTCAGCAGAAAATGGCGGAGTGTCGTATGAAGCTTTGCGTGCAACCCGTAATAAACACTATCGAACACTCATCGAGGCATGGGCTGCGAAGTGTAATACCAATACCAAAAAACCGTTATCCAACACTTCACGGTCTAAATCCATTCCTGCGGATAATAAGCTGTTAGAGCGCATTCCAGACCCTGCGGTACGCGCCTTGTTTGGTCAAATTATTGCCGAGCGTAACCGATACCGCAAAGAGGTTAATTTACTCAAACAACACGCCAATATCACCATCGACAAACGCCCTGTGCGTCAGTTTGACACCGCAGCAGAGCCTAGCGTGGAAGTGCTGCCATCCCTATCGGGTGTGCTCACCGAATCAGAGAAGAAAGCCTTAGCCTATGCCATTTCCGATGAATGTATGGAAAAGAACGACTGGCAAACTACTCAGGCAGGGCAGGTAAAAGACATGGAATACAACAGCGAAGTCTTCCCAAGAGGCTTTGTCACAGGGCTTCGCAAGCTATTAGGTGAGGTAGATGACTAATGGCTAGTGGGCAGCAGAAAGCGCAATAAAACCTTGAGATATTTGAGGTAGCTAGTTGTTACATAAAGTAATTTCTTCTTTGACTAAGTTACTATAATGTCTTTAGTATGACGTTATCGAAATTATGTTAGAGAATAGGAAAAAAATGGCATCACCATTAGCAGATCTTGATGAGCTTGTTTTGAAGTGTCGGGATGATAAAGCCAAAAAGTATATCAAAGAAGCTGTAGAATGTTACAAATCAGGTGCATTTCGTTCATCCATAGTTTCTACATGGATTGCAGTCACTTTCGATCTAATTGATAAGTTTAAAGAGCTATCGGCTTTAGGTGACAAAGTAGCTGAGAAACAAGTCGAGGAAATTGAAAAAGCAAGAAGAATCAATGACATTTCAAGATTTTTGCAGCTCGAACGAGAAATTGTAGAAGTCGCTAGAGATAAACTTGAGCTAATTTCACATACCGAGAGTGTGGACTTAGAGCGCCTCCAAGAAGATAGAAATCGTTGCGCGCATCCTTCAATGAATCTCGAAGGTGAAATATTCAACCCCTCGGCTGAGCTAGCGAGGTTGCATATAAGGTCAGCGGTTAATCACTTACTTCAATTCCCACCTTCACAAGGCAAGTATGCTCTAGAGCGTTTAATTTCTGAAGTAGAGTCAAAATATTTTCCGACAAGGAAGGAAGATATACTGTTAACACTCAAAAGTAGCCCACTTATTAAGCCAAGACATAGTCTTTTGAGAAATATGATGGTCGTACTATTTAAAAAGGCACTAGACCCAGAAGTAGATGTCATTTTAAAAGTGAAGATCCATTCAGTTATCAACGCTATTGGGATACTACATAAAGTGCAATACGACGAAATTCTTAATAAAGACCTATCTCGGATAGTTCAGCAAGTGCCAGACAAAGAGTTGAAGTATGCCGTAGACTTTTTGGTGAGCATTGATGACTCATGGGTATATTTAGACAATGTAGTACAGCTTAAACTAACTTCATATGTATCTGATCTTCCGTCGGAAGATTTCGATTACTTCGAACAATTGTTAAACTATAAGCCTTTACTGAAATCTGCCGAAAAACGCTTAGGCAGAGCAACAATGAGAGAGTTAAGAGATATCATTCCATTTGATATAGATTCAAGAATAATCGATCGAATGATCGATATATACGCTCTTTCAAATAGTTTTTATGAGGCAAACGACTGGGTGGAGGAAACAAAGAGCTATGTTTCTGATTTTTCGAAGGAGCATATAAATAAGATTATTAATGCTGCCTCAGAAAATAATCAGATTACAGGTAGGGCTCTTCTCCGCTTAGATGAGTCTATAAACTAACAATAAAACCGCTAACACATTGATTTACAATCGCTTCCCACCTTATATATCAGTGTTGTAGTTTGTCGTTATTATCTTCCGCTCTATTTAACTTTAAAGGCCAATCCGTACAGTCTGTAACGCTTGAAGAAAGCTCTCATTCAGTACTCGTCAAGTGCAAGCGAGATAGACGCTGTAAAGTTGTTGATCCTGAGACTGGAGCTCCGCGCACCGTCGACCACTACGTTCACCGTCGCCTGTCGGATTTACCTGTCAGTGGTCGCCCTTGCGTTATAGAAATTGAATTGGCTCAGACAAGGGATAGGCTCGGCCGAAGGTTGATTGAAGAGGCTGATTTTGTTGATAAGGGGAGTCGTTATACAAAGAGGTTCTGTCACTTTATTAGTGGACTGTGCCGCTATATGAGCATCCACGCAGTGTCGAAGCATTTAGACATACGCTGGGAAACCGTGAAAAATATCGATAAAGCATTCCTTCTCTCTACCTTGCCTGCTTTAGAGCCTAAGAAGTTGACCAACCTTGTTCATATTGGCGTTGATGAAGTCGCCAGGGCTAAAGGCCATGATTATATGACCGTCGTTTATGATCTCGTTTCAGGACAACTTATTTGGGTTGACCATGGGCGGACTTCAAACGTACTCATCAACTTTTTTGAACAATTATCACCGCAAACGAGAGACGGCATCCAAGCGGTATCAATGGATATGGGGCAATCTTACCAATCAGCAGTGAGAAACGCTCTTCCGAATGCAGACATCGTTTTTGACCGGTTTCACGTTATGCAGAACTACTCTCTTCTGATAAGGAAAGAGCGTAATAAAGCGTTTAGGAAAGGAACACATGACGAGAAGAAAATGCTTAAAGGGACGCTATTTTTACTCCTCAAAAATGCGCCGAAATTAAGCGATAAGCAGTCAGATAGGCTAGATGATTTACTGGAAAGCAATAAGACTCTTTGTACGATTTATATGCTCAAAGAGCAGCTTCAAGCCTTATGGGATGAACGTAATTTTGACTTGATGATCGCAGCGCTTGATGCGTGGTGCCAGCTTGCTAAAAAGACGAGGATCTTATCTCTCATCAACTTTGCAGACGCGCTTTGGGAGAGAAGAGTTGGGATCTGCAACTATGCAAAATATAAGCTGACGAATGCCCGAGTGGAAGCAGGGAATGTATCGATAGGTCTTCTTAGACGGAGAGCCCGAGGAGTAAGGGATACTGATTACTTTAAATTGAAGATTAGACAAACCTCAATCCTAGAAACTCACTCTACCATTTATCCGGAAATCAAGCTCATCTAAGCGGAGAAGAGCCCAGGTAGTAATGAGTTCCCTAAACTTGTTCGCGCAATTCGATCTCGAAAAGTTATTACTGATCAAGAGCTTAATGAATTACTGGAGAAAAATGGAATCAAAGATTTAGTTGTAAAAGTTAATCCTGAACTAACTCAATAAGTGAATATTGATTAGAGAAGTAGTTTGTCTTGAATCTTTTAATTGCGATACCTCAGGCTATTCGTAAAAAGCAAAATTATCAAAACTATTAACATATACTTTCCCAAAACGAGTCCCAAAAGATAATCTAGAAAAATTATAAATGCCTAGCGAGCTGAGCGAGCGTCAGGAGTAGCTTGACTATCATACTCTCTGGGCAGAGTGATGGTTTCACGCAGTGAAGCCATCACCTTACCAAGCCTTCAGGGATAAAAAAGCGTACACACCAATATACATGGTATGTACGCTTTATAGATCTTTAAGAAGCACTATCAGTAAAGGGCTGCTACTCACTCATACGCAATTAGACATGGTTTTTACTGTATACTCAACTCGCGGTCTTTTTAAGTTTTGCACATTGATTCTGACTATAGAACCTAGTTATAAGCTACAGAACCATAGCTGCAATCCAACCGAATACGATCAGTGGGATGTTGTAGTGTAGGAACGTCGGTACAACGGTTTCCCATACGTGCTCGTGCTGGCCATCAGCATTAAGACCAGACGTTGGACCTAACGTTGAGTCAGAAGCCGGAGAACCAGCATCACCAAGTGCTGCTGCTGTACCTACTAGAGCAATAGTTGCCATTGGAGAGAAACCAAATGCTGCCGCTAGTGGAACGTAGATAGTTGCAAGGATTGGAATCGTAGAGAACGAAGAACCGATACCCATAGTTACCAGTAGGCCAACCACTAGCATAAGTAGTGCAGCTAGAGGCTTGTTGTCGCCGATGCTTGTTGAAAGTGCTTCAACCAAAGATTCAACGCCACCAGTTTGTTTCATTACTGCTGCGAAACCTGCTGCGGCAATCATGATGAAACCGATCATTGCCATCATGTGTACACCCTTGGTGAAGACGTCTTGTGTCTCTTTCCAAGCAATTACGCCACCGAAGGTGAATACCATGAAACCAGCAAGTGCACCGATGATCATAGAACCAGTCGATAGCTGAACCGTTAGTGCTGCAATAATACCTGCTGCCGCTACTAGGATGTGCTTCTTGTTGATCTGTTTTGCTTCAGTTGAAACAACCGTGTGAGAGGTTTCTTTGTATTGGCGAGGCTTACGGTAAGTGAAGAACACTGCCGTCAGAAGACCGAAGATCATACCCGCAGCTGGTAGCAACATAGCCATTGGAACTTGGCTCGCAACGACGCTTTCAAGACCGTTGTCGTGAAGGTTCTTAAGCAGGATGTTGTTTAGGAAGATGCCACCAAAACCGATCGGCAATACCATGTATGGCGTAATTAGACCAAAAGTAAGCACACACGCAACCAGACGACGGTCTAGGTTCATTTTTGCGAATACGCCTAATAGAGGTGGGATTAAAATTGGGATGAAGGCGATATGTACTGGAATCACGTTTTGCGAAGACATGGTCACTAAGATTAAAGACGCAAGGATGCCGTATTTAAGACCAGTCGATGCCGCACTGTTCTCTTTGCCGTGAATGCGTTTAATAACACTTTGAGCAAGTAAGTCTGTGATACCAGAACGTGAGATAGCAACAGCGAATGTACCAAGCATGGCATAGCTAAGTGCAATCGTTGCACCGCCGCCTAATCCACTTTCGAAAGCCGCGACTGAATCGTTCAAGCTCATACCAGAGGCTACGCCACCGATAATTGCACTGAACGTCAGAGCAACGACTACGTTTACGCGCATCAAAGCTAAAACAAGCATGATGCAAACTGAAATTACAACAGGATTCATATTATTCTCGGGATGTTGTGTTCTTTATGAAGGCAATACGAGTGAACGTTTACCAACTCTATTTTTATTCTTCGTCAACAAGCGGCCAACCACCAAGGGCTTTCCACTTTGTTTACGATGCCGCAAAATAACTCTGTGGTTTTTTGCGTATCATACAAAGCAGAGTGTGCTTCTTTGTTGTCAAATTCCATCCCTGCAGTGCGGCAAGCTTTAGCCAAAACGGTTTGACCGTAGGCAAGACCACTAAGAGCTGCAGTGTCAAATGTAGCAAATGGATGGAACGGGACGCGTTTAAGCTTACAACGCTCACTTGCCGCATTAACGAAGTTTAAATCGAATGTTGCATTGTGAGCGACCATGATTGCACGACTGCAATCTGAAGCTTTTTGTTCTTTTCTCACTAGCTTGTAGATTTCTTTAAGGGCTTCTTGTTCCGACACAGCACCACGTAATGGGCTAAATGGGTCTTTAATTCCGTTAAAGTCTAATGCTGCCTGCTCTATATTTGCGCCTTCAAAAGGCTCAATGTGAAAATGAAGCGTTGATGCAGGCTGCAGATCTCCGTTCTCATCCATTTTTAATGTAATGGCACAGATTTCTAATAATGCATCGGTTTCAGCGTTAAACCCTGCGGTTTCCACGTCGATGACCACTGGAAAATAGCCGCGAAAGCGTTTTTTTAGGGTCAGAGCTTCGTTTTCTACAGTCATGTTAGCCCAAATAAGTGTGATTATGGCTGCATTATTGCAGATAATAGCAGTGATAAAAACTAGGGAAGGGCAATAAATCTTAAATTACCTAACCTATTGCGGCTTGATAATTGCATATTTAAACACGAGAGAAAAATGCGGCAATTGGCTGCATTGTTAAACGAATTGCTTAAGAGATACTCCACTTTATGAAGAAACAACTCATAACAGGTTCAATGCTATTTTCGCTACTTATGTCGTCATCAGCCATGGCACAAGAAAAGCGTTACGGAGCATCTCCTCAACAGTCGACATGGGAGATGGTGGCCAACACGCCATTAGAGTGCCGCTTAGTGCATCCGATCCCTAACTTCGGTGATGCTGAGTTCTCATCCCGAGCGAGTAAAAAGATCATTTTAGATTTCGAACTGAAAATGCGTCGCCCAATGGGGGCAACTCGTAATGTTAGCTTGATCTCGATGCCACCACCTTGGCGTCCAGGCGAGAGTGCCGATCGCATGACAACCATCAAGTTCTTCCAGCAATTTGATGGTTATGTTGGCGGGCAAACGGCTTGGGGTATCTTGAGTGAGTTAGAGAAAGGGCGCTACCCAACATTTAGCTACCAAGAGTGGCAGAGCCGAGATCAGCGTATTGAAGTGGCGTTATCGTCGGTGTTGTTCCAAGAGAAATACAATGTGTTCAGTGACTGTATCGCTAACTTGTTGCCGTACAGCTTCGAAGATATCTCATTCACTATTTTGCATTACGACCGTAATAGCGATCAGCTAAACAAATCGTCACGTAAAAGGCTTAGTCAGATCGCCGAGTATGTTCGTTATAACCAAGACATTGACCTCGTTTTAGTTGCAACCTACACCGATTCGGCAGACAGCAAAGGCATTAGCCAAAACCTGTCAGAACGAAGAGCTGAGTCTTTGAGAGAGTACTTTAAATCACTTGGTTTGCCAGAAGATCGCATTCAAGTGCAAGGCTATGGTAAGCGTCGCCCAATTGCTGATAATAGCTCGCCAATCGGTAAAGATAAGAACCGACGTGTGGTTATCTCCCTAGGCCGAACACAGGTCTAAGCTGGAAACGAAACACTTTAAATGGAAAAGCCCGTCACTATGAAGTGACCCCGTAAAGTTGGACATTTCTGTTAAGCGGCTTTCAAGGCCTGAGTTCGATATTCTATCGGAGTCAGGCCTTTTAGTTTCACTTTTATACGTTTGGTATTGTAGTACTCGATATACTCTTTGATTTGCGCTATCAGAGCATCTGCATCTTCAAAGCTTTGGTAGTGATACATCTCTGTTTTGAGTAAAGCAAAAAAATTTTCAGCAACAGCATTATCCAAGCAGTTACCTTTTCTCGACATGCTTTGCGTTAACCCACTCTCCGCTACCTTTTTCTGATACTGTCGATGACGATATTGCCAACCTTGGTCGCTATGTATAATTGGCTTTGAGTTGGGTTTAAGCGTTGATATAGCCTCCGTTAGCATATCCGTGACAAGCGGCAAGCAGGCATTCTTGGCCACTCTATAAGCAACCACCTCCTGAGTAAACAAGTCGACAACGGGAGATAAGTATACTTTCTGCTCTTTGACTTTAAACTCCGTGACATCAGTTACCCATTTTTCATCGGGTTGAGTCGCACTAAAATCTCTTTCAAGCACGTTAGGAGCAGCTGTTCCAGACTCTCCTCGGTATGAACGATACTTTTTAATCCTGACCGTCGATTTAAGGTTGAGCTGGGCCATAAGCCTTTGAACCGTTTTGTGATTAAGCACGAACCCCCGATTTTTTAGTTCCAAGTGAATACGGCGGTAGCCATATCGTCCCTTATGTTCATGATAAATTGACTTTATCAACCGCAGCTCACGTTCGTAGCTATTTGGGCGCTTGCTCGTTTGAGCCTGATAATAAAAGACACTTTTTGCCAGCTGTAGAGTGTGCAGTAAGTGCTTTAACGGGTACTTGCCTTTAAGAGTTAGAGCTATGACCGCTTTTTCTTTGTTCGACGGTTTTTTTCCTGCTCCAACTCTTCCAACTTTTTTAGAACGGCATTCTCGGTTCGCAAGTAGAGCAACTCCTCTTTTAGCTCCTCAAGCGTCATTTCATCATCAGGCTTAGTGGTACGTTGAGGGTGCTGTTTCATTGGAGGTCTTCCTTTCTGGCGCATTTTGAGCCCTTTGATACCGAGCTCATTAAATCTTTTGAGCCAGACAGAGAGTATCCCAGGGGATGAGAGGTTTAATATTGCGCTAGTGTGCGTGAGAGACCAATCATTCGTCCACATTAAATTCAATGCTTTTCGTTTTTCCTGAGCAGTAGCAGCATGCTTAGTTGGTAAAAATGAGTTAGCACCATGGATGGCAAAGACTTGAGCCCAATACCGTATCTGTCTTGAAGAAATTGAATATTGTTTTGCTAAGTAGAGAGATGATGTGCCATCTAAGTATTGCTTAGCAATGATACATTTTAGCTCTCGGTTATATTTGGACATAAAAAGACCCCCAATAATTGGTGTCCAACTATTGGGGGTCAGTTCACTATGACGGGCTTTTTGTATCTGATATTTGGTTAAATCAACTCTATTTATGCCTATAAAGGGGGTTGCTTAGTTTAGGCGAAAGCGAGCGATCATTTCGCAGTTGGTCGCGGTATCGATTTTTTCCACCATAGAAGCAATTTTAGGGTTTGGATGGCGTTTCATGAAGTCGATAAGTGCTTTTTTACAACAGCCAATGGAATCAATAAAGCTAGCACATTGAGTATTGGGACACTGAGGGATCAGAGTCAGTACTTTCTCTGAAGCCAATTGAAGATACTTAAGTTCATACTCGGTATCACCTGCCCAGCGCCAGAATTGTGCAAGGTTATGACAAGATATAACCGAGATCAGTAACCGCTCATCGGCCTCTATATCTGTGCGCTCAGTAATTTCCTCACTTAGGTTCAATGCCTGCTGATAATGAAGAATACTTCGTACAGGATCGTCGAGCTGCAATGCCGTGTCGGCAAGTAACGTGTGTTTTTCCCATTCGCTAATCATTGTATTACCTCATTAATCAATAGGTGGTTAATTTAAATGATAATCATTATCATGTAAAGTTTCATCAATGAGATTGTTAAGAATAATTGGTAAAGAATATCGATTATGGTGAGAGTGATAAAAAAGAAGCGAGCATTGTGCTCGCTTCTTTGTTCCATCTTATCAGGCGTTCTAGCCGTATCTCGCAAAGATATTTCGGAATTAACCTTCTAGACCTGCGCTCGCTTGTTTGTTTTGAATCAGCTCAATCATGTAGCCGTCAGGATCTTTAACGAATGCGATGTGTGTAGAACCGCCTTTTACTGGGCCTGGTTCACGAGTCACGTTACCGCCTGCTGCTTTAATCGCGTCACACGTTGTGTAGATATCATCAACACCAATAGCTACGTGGCCGAAAGCAGAACCAAGGTCGTATTCAGTCGTACCCCAGTTGTATGTCAGCTCAATCACTGCACCTTGCGACTCGTCACCAAAGCCAACGAAAGCTAGCGTGTATTCGTACTCTTTGTTTTCGTTCTTACGTAATAGCTGCATACCCATTACATTTGTGTAGAACTCGATAGACTTATCTAGATCACCCACGCGTAGCATGGTGTGTAAAATACGACCGTTTGACATGATTTGCTCCTAGCTTTAACTATGTTTACGTTTTTGTAATTTTGTTTTCTGCCGCCAGACATTGCGACACTATTTAGCCTACTGGCTTGTGGTTCTTGCTTATGAACTTAGACGTCGGTTTTCTCTTTGAACTCACACAGGTCTTCAATAATACAGCTGCCACAGCGAGGCTTACGTGCGACACAGGTGTAACGTCCATGAAGAATGAGCCAGTGGTGGACATCCAGTTTAAACTCTTTTGGCACTACTTTAAGTAGCTTGGCTTCGACATCATCGACTGTCTTACCCATCGCGAGTTTAGTTCGGTTCGATACACGATAAATGTGAGTATCAACGGCAATGGTTGGCCAGCCGAAAGCGGTGTTCAATACTACGTTGGCGGTCTTGCGGCCAACACCTGGAAGAGCTTCCAGTGCAGCGCGATCTTCTG
Source organism: Vibrionales bacterium SWAT-3 (assembly GCA_000169995.1). Classification (GTDB taxonomy): domain Bacteria; phylum Pseudomonadota; class Gammaproteobacteria; order Enterobacterales; family Vibrionaceae; genus Vibrio. The sequence goes on from AAZW01000021.1 coordinate 16,494, forward strand.
GCACTTCACCATTATGAAGATCAAGCAGCATACGACATGTCTTAATGGTGTTATCTGCTTTCGAATTAAACAGACCGATAGTCTTGATGTACTCTTTCAGGCCATCGACACCTAGGTCGAAAATCGCTTGTGGAGTATTAGCAATAGGGTAAAGCTTATCTGTAGCTTTGTTCACGCTGACGTCAGTTGCCTGTGCAGACAAAAGTACCGCAATCAGAAGTTCGAAAGGGCTACTCCAATTTAGCTCAGTCTCTGGCTTTGGGTTGTTTTCTCTCAAACGCTCAAGTATTTGTACTCGTTTTACATTGTTCATAGCGACATTACTTTCAAATAGTTAGGGCAGAGCTCTGGAGTGGGTATTCAATACACTCGAAAAACTCAGGCCGTATCATCGGTTACGCGCTCTTATGAGCGTCATTGTTATGTGTATTGGTTATATCTATTTCTGCTGAGCGGTTGAGCAGCTCAGCAGATTTTTGTTGTTAAGCGTTAGTCACGCGGGCACGCTCAATAACAGGTTTTTCTGGCTTTGGTTGTTTCGATTTCGCTTGATGATCGATGATGTTTTTCAACGCTATCAAGAAACCAACACCAATAAATGCGCCCGGTGGAAGTAGAGCCAACAAGAAGCTGTTATCAAACTGGAAAATTTCGATTCGTAGTACCGATGCCCAATCACCGAGCAGCAGATCTGCGCCATCAAATAGGGTACCATTACCAATGATTTCGCGCATTGCGCCCAGTACCACCAATACTGATGTCATACCAAGGCCCATCCAGAAACCATCTTGAGCGGCAGGTAATACTTCATTTTTAGAAGCGAAAGCTTCCGCTCGGCCAATGATGATACAGTTAGTTACGATCAGTGGGATGAAGATACCGAGAGATAGGTACAGACCATAAGCGTAAGCATTCATCAGCAGCTGAACACACGTTACCAGTGATGCAATGATCATCACGAATACTGGAATACGAACTTCTTTTGGCACGTGGTTACGAACCAGAGAAACGGCAACATTCGAACCGACTAATACAAGTAGAGTCGCTATACCGAGCCCAAGTGCGTTGGTCACCGTTGAAGAGACAGCCAATAGTGGACATAACCCAAGTAGTTGTACTAGGGCGGGGTTGTTGGCCCACATGCCATTTTTGATTAGTGTTTTATGATCACTCATTATTCACCACCACAATTTAGAGGTTGAGCAAGCAATGCTTGGTTGTTTTGGTTAACGTATTGAACCGCTTGTTTGACAGATTTCACTACCGCTCTAGGGGTAATGGTCGCGCCAGTAAATTGGTCGAAGTCACCACCGTCTTTACGAACCTTCCAACGGTCAAGATTAGAGTCTGTTACTTGTTTACCAGCAAACGAAAGAATCCAATCACTCACACGTAGATCAATCTTATCACCTAATCCTGGAGTTTCTTGGTGAGAAAGTACACGAGTGCCTAAAATAGTACCGTCGATTTTCATACCGACGATCACCTTAATCGCACCGTTATAACCGTCTGGTGCAATTGCCTCGATAGCAATCGCGCTTGGCTCACCATTGATTTTGGCGATGTAAGCGGGCATCGCCTTCTCTGTACCAAGCTCTTCTGCTTGAAGCAAAGTACAAGACGAAAACAGTTCGTTGTCGTGAAGATCGTGTGGGATCACCTGGTTAAGTACAGATAGCAACTGAGCCTGTTCTTGCTGTTTGATCTGATCTTTTGTTAGGTAGTGGGTTACCGCCACTAAACCTGTCGATGCACAGGCAAAAATCGCGAGCACAAGGCCGTTTTTCTTAATTGCATTTAGCATGATGTCCGCTCCTTTAGTGGCCGTATGTACGAGGCTTGGTGTAGTAGTCAATCAGTGGAACACACATGTTGGCTAACAATACAGCAAACGCAACGCCATCAGGGAAGCCACCCCAACTGCGGATAATAAACACTAACGCACCAATTAGCGCACCAAACACCAAGCGACCTTTAACTGTCGTCGAAGCCGAAACTGGGTCGGTTGCAATAAAGAATGCGCCAAGCATAGTCGCGCCAGACAGAAGGTGAATGGTTGGAGAAGCGGTTTCACCAGGAGTAAGTACTAAGAACACTAAGCTAAACAGAGTCAGACTGCCGATGAAAGCCACTGGGATATACCATTGAATAACACGTTGCTTAATCAGCACTAAACCGCCGATTAAGTAAGCAAGGTTTACCCACTCCCAGCCTACGCCAGCTAACCAGCTGAATTGCGGTTTAGATAGTGCTTCTGAAGCCGTATTACCTGCCGTTAATGCCGTTTTGAATGCATCAAGTGGCGTCGCCATTGTGGTGCCATCAATACCAAGGCGTGCTTGTTGCAGAGACAAACCTTCGTTATTGAAGCCCGTGAATATCATCAAGAATGAGTCAATAAAGCTTGTTGCTTCTGCTGTCAGGCTCGCGGGTGCATTCCAACTCGTCATTTGAACTGGGAATGAAATCAGCAAAACAACGTAAGCAACCATCGCAGGGTTAAATGGGTTCTGTCCTAGGCCGCCGTATAAGTGTTTCGCGATAATAATAGCGAAGAACATACCAATGACGAGGATCCACCACGGAGAGTGTGGAGGAATGGCGACGCTCAGTAGCCAAGCGGTTACAACAGCACTGTAATCACGCAGCGCCATTACTGGTGGACGTTTTCTTAACAGCATTACGGCTGCTTCAAAGATAACAGCAAGTGCAATAGCAAATACTAACTGGATGAGGGTACCCCATCCAAAGAAGTAGGTTTGAGCTAGTAGACCTGGCAATGCACAAATAGCTACCCACTTCATTAGATCTGGGGTGCTTCTACGACTGTGTGCGTGCGGTGAGCTGGCGATAAAGAAGGCCACTACTCTTTCTCCTCATTGTTCTTTTTATCTAGCTCTTGCTGTGCTTTTCTTGCTTTAGCACGAGCAATAGCGGCAGCAACGGCTGCTTTTTTAGGATCGACTGGCTGTGATTGAGTCTCAGCTACTATTTCAGTCTCTTTTTCGGCTACAGGCTCAGGAGCGATTTCTTGTGCTTCAACCTGTTTAGCTTGCTGTGCTTTCTTAGCCTTAGCGCGTGCAATAGCGGCAGCAACAGCCGCTTTTTTAGGATCGACTGATTCTGGTTGAGTTTCAGCTACCACTTCGAGTGCTGGCTCAGGGGTTTCTGCTGTCTCAGCTTGTGTCGCTTGCTGTGCTTTCTTAGCCTTAGCGCGAGCAATAGCGGCAGCAACAGCAGCTTTCTTAGGATCGACAGCTTCTGGTTGAGTTTCAGCTACTACTTCGAGTACTGGCTCAGGAGTTTCTAATGTCTCAGCTTGTGTCGCTTGCTGTGCTTTCTTAGCCTTAGCGCGTGCAATAGCGGCAGCAACAGCATCTTTCTTGGCGTCGCCAGTACTTTCAACCGGAGCGTCAGTCGCTGATTCAGCTTGTTGAGCCTTCTTCGCTTTAGCGCGAGCTATTGCGGCAGCAACAGCATCTTTCTTAGCGTCACCAGAGCTTTCAGCCGGAGCTTCAGAAGCAGCTTCCGCTTGTTGAGCTTTCTTCGCTTTAGCACGTGCAATAGCGGCAGCAACAGCATCTTTCTTAGCGTCACCAGAACTTTCAGCAGGAGCTTCCGAAGTTGATTGTGCTTGCTGTGCTTTCTTTGCTTTAGCACGAGCGATAGCGGCAGCAACAGCATCTTTCTTAGCGTCACCAGAGCTTTCAGCCGGAGCTTCAGCAGGAGCTTCCGCTTGTTGAGCTTTCTTCGCTTTAGCACGTGCAATAGCGGCAGCAACAGCATCTTTCTTAGCGTCACCAGAACTTTCAGCAGGAGCTTCCGAAGTTGATTGTGCTTGCTGTGCTTTCTTCGCTTTAGCACGTGCAATCGCGGCAGCGATTGCATCTTTCTTGGCATCACCAGTACTTTCCGCCGGAGCATCAGAAGCTGATTCCGCTTGTTGTGCTTTCTTAGCTTTAGCGCGAGCAATAGCCGCAGCAACGGCGTCTTTCTTCGTATCGCCAGAGCTTTCAGCTGGAGCGTCAGAAGCAGATTCAGCTTGTTGAGCTTTGCGTTCTCTAGCTTGACGTTTACGCTCTTCGCGCAGTTTCGACATTTCAGAGTTATCTGGTTCAGCGCCTTCCGCTTTTTGAGCTGCAGCTTGTTTCGCTTTTGCCTTCGCAATAGCGGCAGCAACCGCAGGTTTCACGACTGGCTCTTCATTCGGAGCCTGATCTGCGGCGGCTTTTTGTGCTTTAACACGAGCAATCGCAGCTGCAATAGCATCATCACCGCCAGATGTTTTCATATCTTTACGGCGGTTATCTGCGGCTTTCTTAAAGCGGTTTTCACGTTCGGCTTTATCACGCTCCATACGAGCGCTCTTCTCTTCAAAGCGAATCTTGGCGCGCTCTGCAGCAGCGGCTTCATCTTTTCGAGTTTTGATTTCAGCCTTTGCTTGGCGATAGTACTGAACAAGAGGGATTTCGCTTGGGCAAACAAATGCACAAGCACCGCATTCAATACAGTCTTTAATATTTAGCTCTTCACACTTGTCCAGCTCATTGGCTTTTGCGTGCCATTGCAGCTGTTGAGGAAGCAGTGACGCAGGGCAGGCTTCAGCACATGCACTGCATCGAATGCACTCCATTTCGTAAGTGCTTGGTGCAATTTCACGACGTGTTGGCGCTAAAATACAGTTCGATGTTTTAGTGATCGGCACATTGGCGTGCGGCAAGGTAAAGCCCATCATCGGACCGCCTAAAATCAAACGCGGCAGCTTTTTATCGGCTTTGTAGCCAAACTCTTCAAGCAACTCGTGTACAGGTGTACCTAATAGTGCCCACACGTTACGAGGTTGCTTAAAAGTCTTACCGGTTAACGTCACAACGCGGTTAACTACGGGTTCACCGTCGATTACTGCTCTCTTAATTGAGTAGAGAGAGCCAACATTCTGAACTAATACACCGATGTCAGCAGGGATGCCGCCAGCAGGAACCTCTTTATTTGTGAGGATCTTAATTAGCTGCTTCTCACCACCTGAAGGGTATTTAGTTGGTATAACGCGAATAACGATGTCTTTGTCTTTCGCGGCAACCTCAACTGCTTTTATTGCCGCTGGCTTGTTGTCTTCAATACCGATAACGGTCAGTTTTGGTTGAAGGATGTGTTCAACTATCTCAATGCCTTTTAATACTTCTTCGGCATGCTCTTGAAGCAACTTGTCGTCAGAGGTGATATAAGGTTCACACTCAGCTGCATTGACAATCAGAATATCAGTACGACCTAGGCCTGACTGTAGCTTTTTCGCCGTAGGGAATCCCGCACCGCCCATACCTGAAATACCGGCTTGGCGAATCACATCAAGCAGCTCGTCTGAGGTTTTGGTTGAAAAGTCTTCAACGGGATTTCTTTCAATCCAAGCGTCTAAGCCATCAGGTTTAATGACCACACTGAGTTCGCTCAAGCCTGAAGGGTGAGCGGTAGTTCTCGGTTCAATAGCAGTAATCACACCTGATGTAGGTGCATGTACCGGCAATGTAAAACCAGTATCTAGAGCCGTTAGTTGTTGGCCTTTCAGTACTGTGTCACCCGCGGCAACCAATAAGTTACCAGGCTTACCGATATGCTGTTTGACCGGAAGGACGATTTCTTCTGGAAGCCTTGCATGAACTATATCAGTGGTATTGGACTGTTTCTTGTTTTCAGCAGGATGCACGCCGCCTGGGAAGGTCCAAATAGAGCCCGTGCGAATTTGTTCAATTAAAGAGATCATACTAACCCTATGCCTTAGGCTCTGACGCGGTCGCATCAGTTGCTTGGTTAGTGATATCAGTAACAGGAATGATGTTCATCTGCCATTTCCAATTTTCAGTCGTTGTTGCCACTGGAATCATTTCAATACAGTCAGTAGGGCACGGCGCGACGCAAAGATCACAACCAGTACATTCATCTTTAATCACTGTGTGTAGTGCCTTAGTACCACCAACTATGGCGTCGACAGGGCAGGCTTGAATACATTTAGTACAGCCGATACACATATCTTCATGAATGAAGGCAACAGTTTTTACTTTGTTATCTAAGTCGTGAGCGGAGTCTTCAACTTCTACGCCCATTAAGTCTGCTAGCTTCTCAATGGTTGCTTGGCCGCCAGGAGGGCATTTATTGATCTTGTCTCCGTTAGCTATTGCCTCTGCGTATGGGCGACAACCTGGGTAGCCACATTGGCCACACTGAGTTTGCGGTAAAATTGTGTCGATTTGATCGACGATAGGATCGGCTTCTACTTTGAAGCGAATAGAGGCGAAGCCCAAAATAGCGCCAAAAACAGCGGCTAAAACAGCTAACGCAATGATCGCAATTAAAATGGTACTCATGCTTATTTCACCAACCCGGTAAAGCCCATGAATGCCAGAGACATTAGGCCTGCTGTGATCATCGCTATCGATGCACCTTTAAATGGCATTGGAACATCTGCAACCGCAATACGTTCACGCATTGCAGCAAATAGGATCAGAACAAGAGAGAAACCTACCGCCGCGCCGAAACCATAAACGATCGACTGGATGAAGTTGTGGTTTTCATTGATGTTCAATAGTGCTACGCCCAATACCGCACAGTTGGTCGTGATAAGGGGTAGGAAAATCCCCAATAGGCGATAAAGAGTGGGGCTGGTTTTGTGAACCACCATTTCCGTAAATTGAACCACGACTGCGATAACCAAGATGAAGCTCATCGTACGCAGGTATTCAATACCCAGAGGGGTAAGGATGTAGGTTTCTACTAGGTATGCAGATACCGACGCTAACGTAAGAACGAAAGTCGTCGCGAGGCCCATGCCAATCGCAGTCTCCAGCTTTTTGGAGACACCCATGAAAGGACATAGCCCTAAAAACTTCACTAGCACAAAGTTATTGACCAGCACTGTGCCAACCAACAACAAAAGGTATTCGGTCATAATGGATTAATTCTTGAGATTCCGATCCCGATATTATCCTGCTTTGCTCACTTAATAACAACCAGTGAACGGTGTGGTTTTGTATGTCTGATGGAAATTTATACGCTTAATAAGAGGATAGCAGATCTCATCACAACAAATTAGTTGTTCCGAAGCGTAAAAATGACACGAATGTCAAGGATGGGGTTGGGCTTCTTTAGGTCATTTTGGTAGGCGGGAAATTGACAATTTTAACGAGGTTACTGTCAAACGTGCCTACTAACAGGCCTAGGAGGCGTTCTCTTGCTGAACAAATGTACGTATCAGTTTTAGGAAACCATTTTATCATTGAGGGTTGGGGTAGGAGTCCAATCATTTGCCCCAAATGAGTCTCACGTAAGCAAAAACTTAATCTGCGCAGATTAGTTTGTTGTACTTCAGATTTTTAGCGAACGTCTAGGCATAGGTTTTTTCCGGTAAGAGAAAAAATCAAAAGACATTTACTGTCATTATAATTCAATTTGTGAATTAAATTGTAATATTTACCAATAATTGAGTGAGATTCACTCTCTTTTTTTTATGAAATAGTTGTCAAGTTTGGAATATATGTATTTTAGTTTTTTTTGTTTCATGGCGATGCATTTTTTATATATAGTTGCTTTTACAAAAAAGTTACTTATTTTGTCTTTTTAAATAACCATTTAATTAATCCTGTTAACGTTCGGTTAGTGATAAATGGTTTAATGAATCAAGTGACATATCAAAAATTGTTTTAAATGAATCCAATATTTATCCATGCAAATTATATTTGTATAAATATTATGGTTATTCAGTTTCAAGGCTAATTTATGTACAAATTAAATAATTGGTTAATTCACTTAGACCACCCGTTAGTGACTGATTTACTCAAAAATGAAGAAAAGCGCATCGGCTATCATGATCATCTTGTGATTCTAATGTTGTGTGAAAACGCTGGGAAAATTAATACAAAAGAAGATTTGTTGAATAGAGCTTGGCCAGGAAAACACGTTTCGGAAGGGTCACTTACACAATCGATTAGCGCGATACGTACGTTGATCGAGGATGATGGGAAGCAACAAAAGTATCTGAAAACGGTCGCTAAGGTTGGTTATAAACTAGAAAGTGAGGCGGTGTCGTGGCTAGAAGAGAGTGATAGTCAATTAGATAGCCAAGACCACTTATTAACCGGGGACCCGAGTGGTAAGGCTGAGAGTTTTGAAGACAGCACCGACAAAAACACACAACATACATTCGGACGTAATCAAATCTATATTGCATTGGGCCTCGTATTCATTGTGATTGCGGCATTGTTTCCATTGGTGTTTGCTACAAAAGAGCCTAATTTAACGAGTTGGCTTCCACTGACTAAAATGTTTGCTAGCGAAGTTTTAACTGTCTATTGCGATAATGAAGAAGAGGCGAAAGTGGTCGCGGAAGGTGTTACGCCTTTAGTTTCTGAAGAAGTTAAACAAGGTAGGTTAAGCCGATTGATTCTTGCTGAGACTGTCCTAAATTCTGTGTAACTGTCTAGACTTAAGCCTTAAAGGCTAAGGATGGATAGTATGGATAAGAAAGCACTTGAAGCTTTTGCTCGTGAAGCAGCTAAATCAATTAAGACAGAATCTGATCTTGATGACTTCCGCAAAATGTTAACCAAGGTGACTGTTGAGACAGCATTGAATGTTGAGCTTGATGAGCACCTTGGCTACGAAAAACACTCCCCAAAACCCAGCTCCAACTCACGTAATGGGTATACCAGCAAGTCAATTATCACTGATGGTGAAGTGCCGATAGACGTTCCTCGTGACCGTGAGTCAAGCTTTGAACCAAAGCTGGTTCGCAAGCACCAAACTCGCTTCCAGTCGATGGATGACAAAATCTTAAGCCTCTATGCTAAAGGCATGACTACCAGAGAAATCGTAGCCACATTCAAGGAAATGTACGATGCGGATGTCTCACCAACCCTCATATCTAAGGTGACAGACTCTGTTCTAGAGCAGGTTGTTGAATGGCAATCTCGCCCACTAGATGAGGTCTATCCAATCGTTTATCTCGACTGCATTGTCTTTAAAATCAGGCAAGATAAACAAGTCATCAACAAAGCTGTTTATCTTGCGCTAGGCGTGAACATGGAGGGTCAAAAAGAACTGCTTGGCATGTGGCTGTCAGAGACGGAAGGTGCCAAGTTCTGGCTTGCTGTGCTAACAGAGCTACAAAACCGCGGAGTAAAAGACATTCTCATTGCATGTGTCGATGGTCTGAAGGGCTTTCCTGATGCCATTAATGCCGCATTCCCGAATACTCAAATCCAGCTCTGTATCGTCCATATGGTGAGAAACTCAGTTAGGTATGTACCTTGGAAAGATTATAAATCTGTGACTGCCGATCTTAAGAAGATCTATCAATCGAAGACAGAAGATGAAGCCTTGCTAGCGCTAGAGCAGTTTTCAGATAAATGGGATGACAAATACCCTCAGATCAGCCGCTCTTGGACAGCTCACTGGGCTAACCTGAATACGCTCTTCAACTACCCAGAAGATATTAGGCGAGCAATTTATACGACTAATGCCATAGAATCACTTAATAGTGTTATTAGAAAGGCGATTAAAAAGCGTAAGCTGTTCCCGACTGATGAGTCGGCAAGGAAGGTGATCTTCTTAGCGATCCAGGATGCCTCCAAAAGATGGACGATGCCAATTAGAAACTGGCGACAAGCCCTGAACCGCTTTATGATTATGTTCGAAGACCGATTAACTGAATATATGTAACCCCGACAGTTACACAGAATTATTTACAGGGTCTTCTTGCTCATTCTCAAGAAAGCTTATCTATTGTAATCCTCAAGCCATTGGCACCGCCTGTCAATTTAGTGGTTTTGTTTGAATCTCCTCAATCAACAGGCGATCTCGTTGATATGGTTAAAACGGAGCTTAGTCGCTATGTTCACTAAAAATAAAAGCATTTACTTTCTTCTTTTTTGTCTTTGCATAATGTTTGCTTCTATTACACATAGCCTACGTTCGAAAAATAATGTTTTGGTCAACTCTACCACCCTTTATATGACAGTAGATGGTGACTATATGGCCACAGAGCACATGGACCTCGTGATCAGTGAGGATAATTTTGAGGCGGTTACGGTTATAAAAGAAGCTGGACTCAATAACACCCTAGATATTTACACAAAAGGAAAATTCATTCGCAAGAGTGATGGCCTATTTAATGTAAGCTTACGTGAAGAACGCGTTGACCATGGAGACATTGATTTTGAGCGTGATGATGACATGCTTGTTTATGATAGATATGTAAAAGCACGAAATAAGTTGTCGTTCTTTAAGTCGGTTCAAATACTTGAAGAGCTACCGAACCAATATATGCTTATCATTTCAAATAGCCCTGTAAAGAAAATGGTCGCTGTGAAAATGGAACCACTGCCAATTGTAGACTTTTATGATTACTATTAAGGTTTTAACCATGCTTTGATATTTTTTTAGGCCTATTTAATTATTATCAATTATATCACTATGGGAGGATACATCTCAGTTTAATAGGAGATGTACTAACCATGACAAGATATCTGATATCAGTTTTTCTAATACTATTCACATTTACTTTACGAGCTGAGGAGAGCAGTTCACCTCCCAAGATAATGAATTATAATGTCTATATGCTGGATCACCATCTGGGAATTTTCGTTGGTGGGACTAATCCAAATAAACGAGCAGAGTTATTGGCAAACTCGTCGGTTTTTGATGATATCGACGTGGTTGTATTTAATGAAGTGTTCGATAACCGAGCGAGTCAAATACTTATCGATGCACTCGCTCAGAAATTTGGGTATCTAACGCCTGTTTTGGGCCGTACAAAGAATGGCTGGGACCATACTGAAGGTTGGCGTTCGACATCTCTTGATGATGGCGGCGTGATTGTATTCAGTAAATATCCAATTGAGTATAAGTCACAAGTGATTTTTAGAGATGGTTGTGGCGCAGACTGGGCATCCCAAAAAGGTTTTATACACACCGTCATTAATAAAGGCGGAGAGAGATACAATATTATCGGCACTCATGTTCAAGCTGACGATGATACCTGTAATATTGCTCCCTCTGTGGTTAGACAAGACCAGTTCGCACAAATAGAGAGCTATATTTTCGGGGCAAACCGCTCAGCTGACGAAATGTTTTTTATTGCTGGTGACCTAAATGTCGCAAAGGACTCACAAGAGTTTTCTTCAATGCTCGCGACCTTAAATGCATCAGCGCCGACTAACTATGCTGGCGCACCTTACTCATGGGACCCTGCTGTCAATGGTTTAGCTCACGCAAACTACCCAGATTTAAAAGGGCAATTACTAGATTATGTTCTTGTTGAGCGTAGTCATAAGCAACCCAAGAACTGGCACAACCAAGTGTTAGATATCGTGTCGGATAGAGTTGAGTTACCCGGCACACAGGAACCGTATTACTTTTATGAGTATTCAGACCATTTCCCAGTCACAGCATTTGAGTATGCAGATGAAACCACGCCAACTCAGAGTGTGCGCCCAATCAATAAGCCGTACAACGCAATCAGACTAAAGCATCGATTAACTGGAGAATATGTTTACGCAGATCCAAATGTGTCTAATGGTTGGCTTACCTACGGTCCTGATGGAGAGCAATCCAACGCGAAGTTTAAGTTAGACAACTGGCATCCATATATAGGTACTTGTATCCACGACCATGACTATGTACAGTTCTCTAGAACAGATGGTTATAAAGATCACTACTGGACCTATAGTGGTAGTACGTATTACACGGAAGATCACGATTCTTCAGACTTCATGAAGATTAGCCGCTTAACAGAATCCGATAGCTGTATCCAAAATGGTGATGTCGTGTATATTTATGATCATGCTCATCATCTCTGGACATCCCCGAACAAATATCTTGAGCCTAGTAACCTGTATATCCAAGGGACTAAAGAGCTACCCGTTGGCGAAAATGGGCTGTTCATTATTGAGATGGACAACTTTGAATTCTCCGACTGGGAATCGAGTCTTTCTTATAAATGAATATATTCTAAATATTGATTTTTCTTGAAATTACTTGATTGTCAGTACTATTTGACTCATTTGGTTTATTGTAAACAGTGAATCAATAGAGTGTGTTGGGTGATAGTAAGAGGTCTGGTTGGTTAGCCATCAATGTAGCCCTTAAGTTAGCATCTTTAAATAAAAGCCACTTTAGTGTGGCTTTTTATATTATAAAAAAATCATCCAATTTTCGGTTGGTTAGTAAATGGCTAAACGAATTTTTAAATTCATGATGTGTTGAAATTTGGTTTTTATAAATTGCCTTAATTAATAAAAACTAGTTGGATAGGTTTTTGGCTTTAGTAAGATATTGAATTATGAACTTTGATGGATACTTTGAGAAAATACAAATTCAAATAGGGAAGGTCGATTCGCTTGAAGACCTGTTAGTATGGCGGAAGAGAATTAACATAGGGCATTCAGGCCTCTCTTTTCGTACAGAGCAAGGCCTTCTTATTTCACATTGTTACCGAAGGTTTAAGGACGAAGATTCTAAAATTATCGATCTTAACTTTTCCGGTGATATATAAATAAAATAGTGATTTCACTATTATTCAGATAATTTCAAAAACAAAATAGACTTTTTTATTACAACTTAATTGTGATTATATTCTTTTGACTCGGTAATTTTAAAAGGCATCGATATTGGTGCAAATGCAGTTAAAAGGAACGAGTGATGAAATTAAAACGCTTCAGTTTAAGCTTGATAACAGTCTCTATGTTATCTGGCTATGCTAATGCATCTCCTATCCCTGGGATTGATGATGCCTACTTCAAAGGGGCTGATGAGTATGTTGCGTACGATGATCCGGCAACAGCCTGTGATATCTTTAATGCCAAAGTAGAATACATTAATAATCATCTAGAGCAGCAGGGGTTACCTGGAAAAATTGCGAATCTTTGCCAGCATGCAAGAATAGAAGATGGTCAAATTGAAGAACAGTTCATTATTACCTCTCAGAATGGTGCTTATAGCTATGGTAAGGAGAAGTACAAAATTCATGAACAGGTTGATGTCGCACGTACCATCGATTTGTTGATGTTTTCTCAGTCAAATAAGACTAACTATATTATGGCGGTTGACGGCAGTATGAATGTAACGCGTCAAACCCTTGCCGACGGAGGCTATTTTTTCGAGTGGGAAGATGAGAAAGTTGCTCCGCACTTTTATTACCGAGAAGGATACTTAGGTCAGATCTTCCATGGAAACTCTCAATTTAATTTCATGTCAGGTGAAGATGCTTACAATCAGATGCACCGCAGAGCGGTTAATGAAGCCCCTAATGATCTAGAAGAGCAAACAAGGCTGACTTGGAAGTATTTAAGTGAGAGGTGTGAAAACGACGAACTCAACGCTCACTGTCTCCCTCAAAGCCGACATGGAAATCTGTTTGTGAACCAGCAAAGCTTTCCAAGTTCGAGTAATGTGAACAAAGAGATTTCGTTAGCTGAGAGTACGTCTTATAGCTTTGATATTACTGGCTCTTTTGAAGCGAGCAAATCAGATGGTCCGTCTGCTGGTCTCGGAGTGGGTTTTGGTTTTAGCCAAACCAAAGAATCGAGTCAGACACACAGTATGTTGAATTACACCTCGGTTGATGAAGGCAATGATATCGGCCACTCGGTTGTCCAGACTATTAATACAAAAGCTGTGGGCGAGGCTGGGTATTACAGAGATGCTCCATCTGAAGAATTTTGGCATGTAAAGAACGCTGCTGAAATTTGGGGCGAAGATCTGTACCGAGTTTACGATCTAAAGAGCTATGAGACGTGGCAAGAAAACTACACTGCGGACTGGAATACTTGTCGTGATCAAAAACTGGTATTCGGTAATGCGGTGACGGTTTCGCGCGCCTATCTCAATATGTATGGCAGTAGTTGGTCAATTAATGAGAATGAGTCAACTTTATACCAAAGAGATTCTAACTACGGCATTACTATCGATACCGATTGCACTATTGACGATAAAGGTCAAACGTTCCGCATCATGAAAGAAACAATTCTTTAGTTATTAGAGGGTAAAGAGAATGAATTTTGTTAAAAGTACTATTTTTGCTAGTACACTGCTATTGTCTTTGGTTTCTAACGCTGCGAGCCTATCTACCATTGGAACGAAAGATAATGGTGTATTCAATGAGATGCAGCAAATCCAACTGAAGTCTGCTGGAGAGCGAAGCTCTGCGAAGTCTGCGGATATCTTTTTTATTAATAGTAATGATGTTCAAGTTGAAGATTTGACGAAAGAGCTACTGAAAGACTTTAACTCTATCGTGATCGTTGGCGACTCATTCAAAAATAAAGAATTGATGATTAAGTTGGTTGGATTTGGTATCGAGAGAGAAGTGGTAGCCATCACTAATATCCACGATTCATCGAAGCGTCAGATCAATACCTACAGCAAAGGCGATAAAGCTGGCGATGATAAGGTAGCAGCTGTGCTAATGGATACGATTGCTCGTCAACTGTAATACAACACAAATAGACTCTGCAGTGTACCGATTATTTTTCGGTTAACCTGTAGTCTCAAAATTAAGTAAGCCACGAACTCGTTCGTGGCTTTTTGATCCGTACAGCACATAGCGCAGTCCTATTTTTTAACTGAGACATTAGTTTGGTACAAACCAGCCGCTTTAAAACGCAAAAAGCCGCATCAAGTGATGCGGCTTCTTTAAATTTGGCTCCCCTTGTCGGGGCTTGTACGCGGGCGGCTAGTACGGTCCGACGTTTCGGCTGAGACATTAACTTGGAACAAGTTAGTCGCAGTTTAAACGAAAAAAGCTCAATCTTTCGATTGAGCTTTTTTCTAGAATTTGGCTCCCCCTGCGGGACTAGAACGCGGGCGGCAAGCTCTGAGACATTGGTTTGGTACAAACCAGTCGCTTTAAAACACAAAAAGCCGCATCAAGTGATGCGGCTTCTTTAAATTTGGCTCCCCCTGCGGGACTCGAACCTGCGACATACGGATTAACAGTCCGCCGTTCTACCAACTGAACTAAGGGGGAATTGCTTGTTAGCGACGCGAATTTTAATAAGACTCCTTTTTTCTGTCAATAAAAAATCACAGAAAAAAATCAGATAAAAAACTTTACTTTCTTGAACACCTTATTGGATTTGGCTTTGCTTTAGTTATCCACCAAAATTGTGGATAAGTATGTGTGTGAAACTTTAACAATAATAGCTGGGATAAATCTGAAAATGTAAAAATCTGATCTAACTTGATGTATTTAAAGGATAGTTTGCAATTTATTACGATTGTATAACTTTTCTTGATTACAAAGGGAACAGTAAAACAAGCGTTATATTTAGATTATTTGGGGAAAAGTAGTGGATTAAAATTCGAGTAATTTAGCTGAGGAAACTTTGCAAGGGCACGGATAATACCAAGTTCTAAAATTAAAAGCTATAACTGATCTCTAATCTTAAGATGCATTTCTCCAGATAATAGTTGCATCGACACTCCTCATAGAGTGACAATGACCTGATTAAAAAAACAGTATGGAAATGGCGACCTATGAGTAAACTTTTTGATTTGGTATCGGACTACAGTCCGTCCGGTGACCAGCCGACTGCGATTACCCAATTACTAGATGGACTGGATTCCGGTCTCGCACATCAAACTCTATTAGGGGTAACGGGGTCAGGTAAAACCTTTACCCTTGCCAACGTCATTTCCGAATCTCAAAGACCCGCGATATTGTTAGCGCCCAACAAGACGTTAGCCGCGCAGTTGTATGGCGAGATGAAATCCTTTTTTCCTAATAATGCCGTTGAGTATTTCGTTTCTTACTACGATTACTACCAACCAGAAGCTTACGTTCCGACAACAGACACATTCATCGAGAAAGATGCGTCTGTGAACGCCCATATCGAACAAATGAGGCTGTCGGCAACCAAGGCCTTGCTAGAACGAAAAGACGCCATCATCGTCGCGTCTGTATCGGCTATCTATGGTCTTGGTGATCCTAAGTCTTATTTGAAGATGATGCTTCACTTGAGTCGCGGTGAGGTCATGGATCAACGTGATATCTTGCGCCGCTTGGCTGAGCTGCAATATTCAAGAAACGACGTGGCGTTCGAGCGTGGTCAGTTCCGCGTTCGTGGTGAAGTGATTGATATCTTCCCTGCTGAATCAGACCAGGATGCAGTGCGCATCGAAATGTTCGATGACGAAGTGGATTGCATCAGTATCTTTGACCCACTGACTGGTGCGGTTAAGCAAAGAGACTTACCGCGCTTTACCGTTTATCCGAAAACTCACTATGTAACGCCAAGGGAGAAAATCCTTGAGGCGATTGAGAATATTAAAGACGAACTTCGAGACCGAGCTCAATACCTAAAAGACAACAACAAGCTTTTAGAAGAGCAGCGTATTTCTCAGAGAACTCAGTTTGATATCGAGATGATGACAGAACTTGGTTTCTGTTCTGGTATCGAAAACTATTCACGATACCTAAGTGGCCGTGCGGAAGGGGAAGCGCCTCCGACGTTATTTGATTACTTGCCTGATGATGGTCTGTTGATTATCGATGAGTCACACGTGACCGTGCCGCAAATTGGCGCCATGTACAAAGGAGACCGTTCGCGTAAGGAAACTCTGGTTGAGTTTGGTTTCCGTCTACCTTCTGCATTGGATAACCGTCCAATGAAGTTCGATGAGTTTGAATCTATCGCGCCGCAAACGATTTTTGTCTCTGCCACTCCGGGTAATTACGAGATTGAAAAATCAGATGGCGAGATTGCTGATCAAGTCGTTCGTCCTACTGGCCTGTTAGATCCAATTATTGAAGTAAGACCGGTCGCGACTCAGGTTGATGACTTGTTGTCTGAAATCAGAATCCGTTCAGCGAAAGAAGAGCGTGTTTTGGTGACCACGTTGACTAAGCGAATGGCGGAAGACTTAACTGAATACCTAAGCGAACATGGCGTTAAAGTGCGTTACTTACACTCGGATATTGATACGGTTGAGCGTGTAGAGATCATCCGAGATCTACGCTTAGGCGAGTTCGACGTGTTGGTGGGCATTAACTTACTTCGTGAAGGTTTGGATATGCCTGAAGTATCGCTGGTGGCGATTCTTGATGCAGATAAAGAGGGCTTCCTACGTTCTGAACGCTCTCTAATTCAAACCATTGGTCGTGCGGCGCGTAACCTTGAAGGTAAAGCGATCTTATACGGTGACTCGATTACGAAGTCGATGAAAAAGGCGATAGATGAAACGGGCCGTCGTAGAGAAAAGCAGCAGGCCTACAACGAAGAGCAAGGTATTACGCCACAAGCTCTTAAGCGTAATATCAAAGATATCATGGAGTTGGGTGATATTACTAAGTCGAAGCAGAAACGACAATCTAAGCAGGTACCATTGTCTAAGGTTGCAGAGCCATCAGAAAGTTACGCAGTACTAACACCACAACAGCTCGATAAAGAGATCAGTAAGTTGGAAGCGGCGATGTATCAACATGCTCAAAACTTGGAGTTTGAATTGGCAGCGCAGAAACGCGATGAAATTGAACAGCTGAGAAAGCAGTTTATAACCAATAGCTAAATGTTACTTATTATTGGCTCAACCTCCCTCTTGCTCGTGTTCTAGACAAAAAATAGCCAGTAGGAAATGTTCTACTGGCTTACGTTTGTGAACACTAAGTCCACTAACAACGTCAGTTGGCTAGGTGACCCGAAGGTCATCTACACAATTGCATCGTTCGTGCCATATAGATAAAACATTGATTATTTGAAGTAAGTAAAAAAATACAATACAAATATTGTGGCTAATTTGCATAATGCAAAGCGGAATGCGACTATAATAAGAAATGCAAATTATAAATGGCTAGGATATGCAATCAAAAACGTTAGATAACAAATCAAAGTATTTGTTGATGGTGGAGGATACGGCTTCAGTCGCAGCGTTATATCGCTCGTATCTTACACCGCTCGAAATTGATATCAACATTGTCGGCACTGGCCGCGATGCAATTGAGAGTTTGAATCATCGAATCCCTGACCTCATTTTATTAGATCTACGTCTACCTGATATGACGGGTATGGACGTGCTCTTTGCTGTAAAACAAAAATACCCTGAAGTGCCCGTTATCTTCATGACAGCGCACGGTTCTATCGATACCGCCGTAGAAGCGATGCGTCATGGTTCTCAGGACTTCCTTATCAAGCCGTGTGAAGTAGATCGACTTCGTATTACGGTGAACAATGCGATCCGCAAAGCGACCAAGCTTAAGAACAGCTCTGAACATCCGGGAAACCAGAATTATCAAGGCTTCATTGGCAGTAGCCAAACCATGCAGCAGGTTTACCGAACTATCGATTCCGCCGCATCGAGTAAAGCGAGCATTTTCATTACCGGTGAAAGTGGTACGGGTAAAGAGGTATGTGCAGAAGCGATTCACGCGGCGAGTAAGCGTGGCGATAAGCCTTTTATCGCAATCAACTGTGCGGCAATTCCTAAAGACTTGATTGAAAGTGAGCTGTTTGGCCACGTTAAAGGTGCCTTTACGGGCGCGGCAACGGATCGTCAAGGTGCAGCTGAATTGGCTGATGGAGGCACATTGTTCCTCGATGAGCTGTGTGAAATGGATCTTGAACTGCAAACCAAGCTTCTGCGTTTTATCCAAACAGGTACTTTTCAAAAAGTGGGCTCTTCGAAGATGAAGAGTGTGGACGTTCGTTTTGTTTGTGCGACCAACCGTGACCCTTGGAAAGAAGTACAAGAGGGTCGCTTTAGAGAAGATTTATACTACCGTTTGTATGTGATTCCTTTGCACTTACCGCCATTGCGTGAGCGTGGTGAAGATGTCATCGAGATTGCATACTCATTATTGGGCTACATGTCGGTTGAAGAAGGCAAGGCGTTTGTGCGTTTTGCTCAAGAAGTGCTGGATCGCTTTAACCAATATGAGTGGCCGGGTAATGTTCGTCAGCTACAAAACGTATTGCGAAATGTGGTGGTATTGAATAATGGTAAAGAGATTACTCTGAACATGCTTCCGCCACCATTGAATCAACCAATTGAAAACAGTCTGCGCCTGAAAGAGAAGCAGAGTGAAGACATCACGGTAAAAGATATTTTCCCATTGTGGATCACTGAGAAAACGGCAATCGAACAGGCCATAAAAGCGTGTGATGGCAACATCCCTCGTGCGGCTGGTTTCTTGGATGTCAGTCCATCAACGATATACCGTAAATTGCAAACGTGGAATGCGAAGCAGTAATCGCCAAACAATAAGAAAGAACGATGATGAAAGTATTAAATCAGCAAAAAGTTGATGAGCTTGCCGGAGAGATTGGGCAAGAGAATGTCCCAGTGTTATTGGAAATCTTTTTAGGTGAATTGAAGGGATACTACGAGCACCTAGAGCTAAACAAAGATACCGATACGTCTAAGTATTTGGCCGATATCAGCCATGCGTTGAAGAGCAGTGCTGCGAGTTTTGGTGCCGATTCTCTGTGTAATTTTGCTATTAGCTTAGACGCAAAAGTGAAGCAAGCATTGCCCGTGACAGATATTGATTTTCAAGATATGCAGGAACTTCTGCTATCGACTTATACTGAATATCAGCAGTTGATGACGGATCTCTAAAACGATTAATTGCCAAATATACAGGTAGAGATGTAGAGACTAAAAAAGGAGCGTGATGCTCCTTTTTCGTTTTCTGTCACTTGAACTTATAAACTAAGCCAGCTGGGCTTCGATCGCTTGTTGGAGCTTCACGCGATCATGTCGCCAATCTCGGTTTGCAGATGCAAGATCCGTGGTCACACAATTCCATTGCCCTTCTAGTTCTGGGTGTGGTTCATTGCCTAGTACAACGTCTATCTTGCGTGCTTTACAGGTACGTTCACACCACTCAAGCTGTTCTTGAAGTGTCATCTTCCCTGCAGGACCATGCTCTGGCGATAAGTTTTCGACGAAGATAAGCTTAGCATGGGTATTTTCGGAAATAGCTTTACCAATCTCTGGGAGCAGAAGTGGTGGCATCACACTGGTCAAAAAGCTCCCTGGCCCAAGCACGATGCAGTCCGCTTGCTCAACTGCACCAACGGCTTCTTTAGTTGCTGGCACTTCCGGCGACAAGTCCATCATGCGTAGCTTTTCTGTCATGTCATCCACATTGGTTTCACCTGTTACCCAGCGCCCATCCATAGATAGGGCGGTAAGGTCTGATGGGTGTTCGGTCATAGGGACGATATTGACATCGACCTTGAGCATATTTCGGATCAGGTTAATCGCTTCTAATGGGCGAACCGAGAGGTTGTCTAGTGCGGTCAGCATCAGATTACCCAAGTTATGACCGTCGAGTTCACCTTGACCGCGAAAACGGTATTCAAACATCATCGAGCTGATTGACGGCTCAGTGATTAATTGATTGATGCAGTTACGTGTATCACCCCATGCGATACCACCTTGGCAATCTCGAATTCGTCCGGTTGAACCACCGTTATCTGTTGTAGCAACAATGCCCGTGGCGTTACTACCGAAGTCTTTTAATGCCGCCAACATGCGACCTAAGCCATGGCCGCCACCGATTGCGACCACTTTCTTTGAAGTGTAAATATTCATTTTTTATTCTTGTTAGATTATTACCAACTATAATTTAGGTTAAATGCTTCTTGTCAGATACTCAACAAGAGTTATTTTGAGCGTTTGATACGTTTTTTTTGCCAATGTGACCCGTTTTTTGTCATCAAAGCTAGATTCACGTACAAATATTAAGTATTTTATTACCCAGCTACTGCGCGTGTGAATATAACGTGCGGTTGCCATAACTCCGAGCTCTCGCATGCTAAGTCGCACAGTGGTATTTGCTGTACCGATACGCATCAAGAGCCAGTGACATGTTGTCACAAGGGCTTAATTGGAAATGATTATGCCTCCCGTGTTTGGAAAGGTGTTCCGTGGCGCAACAATTCGAAGATAGATTCCATCGCAAGTTTTATTACTTGCGCTTGTCGGTTACAGACGTCTGTAACTTTAAATGTACTTACTGCTTGCCAGATGGTTACAAACCGTCAGGGCAAAAAAACTCGTCTTTTTTAAGTGTTCCCGAGATCAAACGTGTCGTTAAAGCGTTTGCAGATTGTGGCACCTCAAAGATCCGCATTACAGGCGGAGAGCCGAGCCTGCGTAAAGACTTCCCCGAAATTATTCAAACCGTTGCCAACACTCCTGGTATCAAAAAAGTTGCTACGACAACGAATGGCTACCGCATGGAGAAACAAGTAGGGCAGTGGCGTGATGCTGGTTTAACTCACATTAACGTAAGCGTAGATAGCTTAGATCCGCGCATGTTCCATCAGATCACTGGTGAGAATAAGTTTACTGAGGTAATGCGAGGCATTGATAAAGCGTTTGAGGTTGGCTTTGAACAAGTCAAAGTAAACGTAGTATTGATGAAAGACCTCAATAGCCAAGAGTTACCTGCCTTCCTTAATTGGATTAAAGACAAACCGATTCAACTGCGTTTTATTGAGCTGATGAAAACCGGCGAGATGGACGAGTTGTTTGATAAACACCATGTGTCAGGTGTCGCGATTCGTAACCAGCTAATTGCGAATGGTTGGTTACTGAAAGTGAGAGCTGTTAATGATGGCCCTGCGCAAGTGTTCGTTCACCCAGATTACAAGGGTGAAATTGGTTTGATCATGCCTTACGAGAAAGACTTTTGTGAGAGCTGTAACCGACTGCGCGTTTCTGCGACCGGTAAGCTTCACCTATGTCTGTTTGGCGATCACGGTGTTGAACTGAGAGATTTGATTCAAGAAGATCAACAAGAGCAAGAGCTCATTGATCGTATTCAGGCTCAGCTACAAACCAAGTCCGTAAGCCACTTCTTACATGATGGCAACAGCGGCATGACTCCAAACTTGGCGTCAATCGGCGGTTAACCCGCACACACTCAAACGTATTTTATCGCTCAGCTTATTTAAGCTGGGCGAATCAGTCTAATTTTATATAGGTGAACAAATGGGTCACGCAGAAAGCAAATTTCAAGCAGCAAACATCGCAGTACTAACGGTTTCAGATACGCGTACAGAAGAAAACGATACGTCAGGTGGTTACTTAGCTGAGAATGCTAAAGAAGCAGGTCACAACGTAGTTGATAAGCAAATCGTTATCGATGACATGTACAAGATCCGTGCGATCGTATCTAAGTGGATCGCTGATGAAAGTGTACAAGCGATCATGATCACTGGCGGTACGGGCTTCACATCTCGTGACAGCACGCCTGAAGCGCTTAAGCCACTATTCGACAAAGAAGTAGAAGGCTTTGGTGAGCTATTCCGTCAAGTATCTTACGAAGAGATCGGTACATCGACAATTCAATCTCGTGCAATTGCGGGCTTTGCGAACCACACAGTTATCTTTGCAATGCCAGGCTCTACAGGTGCTTGTCGTACTGGTTGGACTAAGATCATCAAGCAACAGATGGATGCTAGCCACCGCCCTTGTAACTTCATGCCACACCTTTCTGTATAAGGCGGTTTGAGTATGAGCCAATTTACACACATTAACGCGTCTGGCGAAGCGAACATGGTCGATGTATCGGCTAAGGCTGAAACGGTACGTGAAGCGAGAGCGGAAGCGTTCGTGCAAATGTCTGCTGAAACGCTAGAGCTGATTGTTTCTGGTAGCCACCATAAAGGTGATGTTTTCGCAACGGCACGTATCGCGGGTATTCAAGCGGCTAAAAAGACGTGGGATCTGATTCCACTGTGTCACCCTCTGCTATTAACTAAAGTAGAAGTGCAGCTTGAAGCTATCGAGTCTGAAAACAAGGTTCGCATCGAATCTGTTTGTAAGCTTGCTGGTAAGACGGGCGTAGAAATGGAAGCGCTAACGGCCGCATCTGTGGCTGCGTTAACGATTTACGATATGTGTAAAGCTGTTCAGAAAGACATTGTTATCGAAAACGTGCGCCTGTTAGAGAAGACAGGTGGTAAATCTGGTCACTTCAAGGTGGAATCATGATTACAGTACTTTTCTTTGCTCAAACTCGTGAACTTGTTGGTGTGGACAGCGTTGAAGTTGATGCACAATTTAAGACTATTGAAGCGATTCGTAGTCATCTTGTGACACAAGAAGGTAAATGGGATATCGCATTGGAAGAGGGTAAGCTTCTGGCTGCACTTAACCAATCAATCGTACCTCTGACAACTGAAGTGAAAGACGGCGACGAAGTGGCTTTCTTCCCACCAGTGACTGGAGGCTAAGCATGGATCCAAGAGTATTAGTGACAGCTGAGGACTTCTCGGTAGGCGACGAATACGACTACTTGGCTCAAGGTACAGCTGCCGGAGCGATTGTGACGTTCGTTGGTAAAGTTCGCGACATGAACCTTGGCGATAATGTGATTGGTTTGTCTTTGGAGCACTATCCAGGCATGACAGAAAAATCGCTGAGCGAGATCTGTGACCAAGCTGAAGCGCGTTGGCCTATCCAGAAGATGCGTGTTATCCACCGTGTAGGTGACTTAGATATCGGCGACCAGATTGTTTACGTTGGTGTATCCAGTGCACACCGTGGTGCTGCATTTGAAGCCTGTGAATTCGTTATGGACTTCTTGAAAACCAAGGCTCCCTTTTGGAAAAAGGAACGCACGACTGAAACAACTCGTTGGGTTGATTCCCGTGACTCTGATGCGAAAGCGGCTGAGCGCTGGGAGAAGTAATTTCTCTGAAAGTGATGTTGCTTCAGCATTTACTCATTGGTATATGAGACAGTCAAAAACCGACCACTTGGGTCGGTTTTTTTGTGCCTACTATAAATCTATTTATAGATAACCATTGATTTGATAAATGATAATTCATTGTGGTTGCATATAAATTCAGCGCGTAATTTTGTCTTAATTGGTGCATTGGATAACCCGGTTTGGTGCAGAGCATTATGCTGTCTTGTATAAAGTGATTATCCTCACAAATAGTGTAGACGGTTTAGGTGATATGTGATGTGCAATTAGATTTCATGTGGCATTAATGTTAATTTGCGCTCAGTGTTCTAGCATAAGATGCTAAAAAAAAGTATCAACACAGATACATCAACACTAAAGGCTGTTTTTTAATTAATCCCTCTACGCAAGTCACTACTGATTTGGGATTTGTTAGATATTTACACTGATACCTTAAGTATTTCGGAGAATTATCCGATTTTTTGCGACTTGTTTGTGGCAAATTACTTCAATGGTTGATAGTGTGTGCCTCAATCTTTGTAAGGTTTTAGATTTTTATGCTTAAATTTTGAGCTAAATAAATCTAAATCACTGCCGTTCAGTGAACCAAGCAAAGAAGTCATGGATGCAATACATAAAACTTGGAGTTTATTAAATGTACAAGAATAAAATCACTCAGGCCCTTCTTCTAGGTGCTGGTTTGGCAGTGGCTGCCTCTTCTACTCTTTCTATTGCTGCCGAAGTACTAGCGGGTACTAAGCTAGCAGAAAAACAAGAAATTGTTCGTGGTAATGGAACTGAGGTTGCGACTATTGACCCTCATAAGTCATCAGGTGTACCCGAGTCTCACGTTATTCGCGATCTTCTAGAAGGCCTAGTCAACCAAGACAGTGATGGTAATACTATTCCTGGTGTAGCAGAAAGCTGGGAAACGACAGACAACCAAACATTCACTTTCCACCTACGTAAAGACGCAAAATGGTCCAATGGCGACCCTGTAACCGCTCAAGATTTCGTTTACAGCTGGCAGCGTTTTGTTGATCCTGCAACGGCTTCTCCTTATTCTTGGTATATGGAATTTACTAAGATGGCGAATGCCAAAGAGATTGTTGAAGGTAAAAAAGATAAAAGTACACTGGGTGTAAAAGCAGTAGATGCGCATACATTAGTTGTTGAACTTGAAACTCCAGTTCCTTATTTTGTGATGATGATGGGGCACACCTCGACCAAGCCAGTTCATAAGGCAACGGTAGAAAAGTACGGCGACCAATGGACTAAGCCTGAACATTTCGTCGGAAATGGTGCTTATGTGCTTGATCAGTGGGTAGTTAACGAGCGCATGACCTTAAAACGAAATGAGCAATATTGGGATGATGAAAAGACAGTTCTGAATAAAGTAACTTTCCTACCGATCGAAAATCAAGTCGCTGAAATGAATCGTTTTCTTTCAGGTGAAGTTGATATTTCTTACGATATGCCAATTGAGCATTTCAAACGCATGCAGAAAGAACATCCTGAAGATGTCTCAGTTGTCGGCAATCTCTGTAGTTACTACTATAACTTTAATACGAAAGTTAAGCCTTTTGATGATGTTCGTGTTCGTAAGGCTATTTCTTATGCAGTTGATCGCGATATCGTCTCAAATGCTATTATGGGGCAAGGTCAAAAACCTGCATATTTCTTAACGCCTGAAATTACGGCTGGTTTTAATCCGAATTTGCCACAATACGCAAAAATGTCACAAAAAGAACGTAATGCGGAAGCTGCTCGTCTATTAGCAGAAGCGGGTTATTCTAAAGATAATCCTTTGGAGTTTACACTTCTTTACAATACTAATGAGAACCACAAGAAAGTTGCGGTAGCACTTGGTTCAATGTGGAAAAAAACACTGGGTTTAAAAGTTACGCTTGAGAACCAAGAGTGGAAAACTTACCTTTCTTCTAAGGATACGGGCAATTTCGAAGTTGCACGTGCTGGTTGGTGTGGTGACTACAATGAGGCATCAACATTCCTCACGCTCATGACAAGCGAAAATACCAGCGGCGGTCAGCATTGGGGCAGTAAAGAATACGACGCTATAATCGATAAAGCTATTCACTCTACATCAGAGCAAGAACGTAAAGCTCTTTACTTAGAGGCTGAAAAGCTTATGGCCCAAGAAATGCCTATTGTCCCTATCTATCAATATGTGAAGACTCGCCTACTGAACCCGCATGTCGGTGGCTTCCCTGCGAACAACGCACAAGAAATGATTTATTCAAAAGACTTGTATATCAAGGCGCAATAATCAGCATTTCTATTCTCAAACGTTAATATAACTATAACGATATAAGCTCTACATGCGCACTTTGCGCATGTAGCGCTTTTTATATTCAATTGTCACAGTCTAAAAGAGTGAGTTTATGCTTAAATTCATTATGAAAAGAATATTTGAAGCAGTGCCAACCATGTTGGTGCTGATCACTATTTCTTTTTGTCTCATGCGTTTCGCACCGGGTAACCCTTTCTCAAGCGAACGTGCTTTACCGCCAGAAGTTATGGCAAATATTGAAGCTAAATACGGCCTAGATAAACCGGTTTTTGAGCAGTACACCACGTACCTGACCAATATTCTGCAAGGTGATTTTGGTCCTTCTTTCAAGTATCTAGATTACTCGGTTAATGAATTGATTTCTGCTGCGCTACCAGTATCGGCAAAAGTTGGTTTCATCGCTTTTATTTTTACGGTCATCATGGGAGTTACTGTTGGTACTATCGCTGCTTTAAAGCACAATACTTGGATTGATTACACCATCATGTCAACGGCGATGCTTGGGGTTGTTATGCCTTCGTTCGTACTTGCACCCGCTTTGATATACGTATTTTCATTACATTTCAACCTTTTCCCGGCTGGTGGTTGGTTAGATGGCTCTGCTAAATATCTAGTTCTGCCTGTCCTTGCTATGTCGTTCCTCTATGTCGCAACTTTTGCCCGAATCACTCGTGGTTCAATGATTGAAACACTGAACAGTAACTTTATCCGAACTGCTCGCGCGAAGGGGTTAAGCTATCGTTATATTGTTATTAAACATGCTCTTAAGCCAGCACTGCTGCCTGTTGTTTCCTACATGGGGCCAGCCTTCGTAGGTATTATCACAGGTTCAGTCGTTGTTGAAACCATCTTCGGCCTACCCGGTATCGGCAAGCTTTTTGTTAACGCCGCGTTCAACCGTGACTACTCGCTTGTAATGGGTGTAACTATCTTGATTGGTTTCCTATTCATCTTGTTTAACGCGATTGTTGATATTTTGTTAGCGGTTATTGACCCGAAAATTCGCTACTAACAGGGACTGGTTATGTTGAAGAAAAAAGAAAATTTAGAAGCGATCGAAAAGTTCTCTGAGAGTTTGGAGATTGAAGGTCGTAGTTTATGGCAGGATGCTCGTATTCGTTTCATGCGTAACAAAGCGGCGATGGTCAGCCTGTTCATCCTTACTATTATGGTACTGGCGGTTATCTTTTTGCCGATGCTGGCTCAGTATACTTACGATGATACTGACTGGTATGCGATGCACGTTGGCCCCAATGCTGACCACTGGTTCGGTACTGATAGCTTAGGTCGTGACCTGTACGTGCGTACTCTGGTCGGTGGCCGCATCTCATTGATGGTTGGTGTGATGGGTGCCTTCGTAGCAGTATTGATTGGTACGCTTTACGGTGCAGCTTCCGGCTTCATTGGTGGTCGTACTGACCGAGTGATGATGCGTATCCTAGAAATCTTGTATGCAGTACCATTCATGTTCCTAGTAATCGTTCTAGTGACATTCTTTGGTCGTAACATCATTCTAATCTTCATTGCGATTGGTGCGATTGCTTGGCTAGATATGGCACGTATCGTACGTGGCCAAACGCTGAGTTTACGTAGTAAAGAGTTCATTGAAGCTGCACACGTATGTGGTGTAAGCAAATGGAAGATCATTACACGTCACATCGTTCCAAACGTTTTAGGTATCGTAGCGGTTTACTCTACGCTGCTTATTCCGAGCATGATCCTTACTGAATCATTCTTATCTTTCCTTGGTCTTGGTGTTCAAGAGCCTATGACAAGCTGGGGCGCACTGCTTCAAGAAGGTTCGCAAACAATGGAAGTTGCAATTTGGCAACTGGCATTCCCTGCGGCATTCATGGTGGTCACGCTGTTCTGCTTTAACTACGTAGGCGATGGTCTGCGCGACGCGCTTGATCCAAAAGACAGATAAAAATTAATAGCAAATAAAACTACAAAAGCTATAAAAGATTAAGGAAGCAATGATGAGCTTATTAGATGTCAAAGACCTGCGCGTCGAATTTACCACGCAAGATGGTATCGTAACCGCAGTAAACGACTTGAACTTCTCACTTAACCAAGGCGAAACGCTGGGTATTGTTGGGGAGTCAGGTTCAGGTAAATCACAGACTGTATTCTCTATCATGGGGTTGTTGGCAAAAAACGGCATCATCTCTGGTAGTGCAAAATTCGAAGGTAAAGAGATCCTTAACCTTCCAGAAAAAGAACTGAACAAAGTTCGTGCTGAACAGATCGCGATGATCTTCCAAGATCCGATGACATCACTGAACCCTTACATGAAAGTAAGTGACCAGCTGATGGAGGTACTTATGCTGCACAAAGGCATGGGTAAAGCGGAAGCATTCGAAGAATCAGTACGCATGCTTGAGGCGGTTAAAATACCTGAAGCACGTAAGCGTATCACCATGTACCCACACGAATTCTCTGGCGGCATGCGTCAGCGTGTGATGATTGCAATGGCGTTATTGTGCCGTCCAAAACTGCTTATTGCAGATGAACCAACTACCGCGCTGGATGTAACTATTCAAGCACAAATCATGGAACTGTTGAACGAACTGAAAGATGAGTTCAATACGGCAATCATCATGATTACCCACGATTTGGGGGTTGTTGCTGGTTCTTGTGACAAAGTACTTGTGATGTACGCAGGTCGTACAATGGAGTACGGTACGGTTGATGAAATCTTCTACAACCCAAGTCACCCATATGCGGAAGGTCTACTGAAAGCGATCCCTCGTTTGGATACAGAAGGTGAGATCCTACCGACTATTCCAGGTAACCCACCAAACTTACTTCGCCTGCCAACAGGCTGTCCTTACCAAGACCGTTGTCACCGTGTAATGGACCGTTGTAAGCAAGAAGCACCGATTCTGACTCCATTTGGTCAAGGCGACCGTCAGCGTGCTTGTTTTTCTGATTGGGAGGCTTGGACAAAATGAGCGTAGTAGATAAGCAGTTATTATTAGATATTAAAGACCTGAAAGTTCACTTTAGCATTGCGGCTAAATCAGCGTGGCCTTGGGCAAAACCGTCAAACCTAAAAGCAGTTGATGGCGTTGATATCCACCTTTATGAAGGTGAGACGCTGGGTGTAGTAGGTGAGTCTGGTTGTGGTAAATCGACATTTGCTCGCGCAATCATTGGTTTGGTTGAAGCGACAGACGGCGAAGTAATGTGGTTAGGTCAAGACCTAACTAAGATGCAAGAAGTACAACGTCGTGAAACTCGTAAAGAGATTCAGATGATCTTCCAAGACCCACTAGCATCGCTTAACCCGCGTATGTCTGTTGGTGACATCATTGCTGAGCCGCTAGAGACGTTCTACCCAGAGCTTTCTAAGCAGGAAGTGAAGGACCGCGTTAAAGAGATGATGGCTAAGGTAGGTCTACTGCCAAACGTAATCAACCGTTACCCGCACGAGTTCTCTGGTGGTCAGTGTCAGCGTATTGGTATCGCACGTGCACTTATCTTGAAACCTAAGATGATCATCTGTGATGAGCCAGTTTCGGCACTTGACGTATCTATCCAAGCTCAAGTTGTTAACCTGCTGAAAGAGCTACAAAAAGAGCTAGGTCTTTCGTTGGTATTCATCGCGCACGACTTGTCAGTTGTGAAGCACATCTCAGACCGTGTATTGGTAATGTACCTAGGTAATGCGGTTGAGCTGGGCGAATCAGATGCACTGTTCTCTGATCCAAAGCACCCGTACACTAAGGCGTTGATGTCTGCGGTTCCTATTCCAGACCCTCACTTAGAGCGTAGTAAAACTATCCAGATGCTGGAAGGTGACCTACCATCGCCAATCAACCCACCATCAGGTTGTGTTTTCCGAACTCGTTGCCCACAAGCGACAGAAGCGTGTGCGCAAACTAAGCCAACGATTCAAGGCGATGACGTTCACGCAGTATCTTGCTTGCACGTACAAATCTAGAGCCAATTTAAAACGGTTCAGCCTGTGACAGGCTTAAGCGCGACTAGTTTTTAGAGTCGCGCTTTTTTTGTACTGCAGGCCTAGTTCCTATATTTTGCTCAACAGCTTCATCAAATAATTCGAACAACTAAGCCAACTTCTTCTAGTTTTGAAAAAGTTGGCTTTTTTTATACTAATACCAATCGTAGTAAATAACTGCTCATCCTAGCTTGTTAAAACGCTCGATAACGGCGTTAGAATTTTTGATTGTAGATAGCTACTAACAGAAAAATTCTTCCTTGTTCTCAAGCCTTTTCTCTACGCTATTTCTGAACATTTACTTACTGTGATTGGTATAAAAAAGTTAGCATTACAGGGGGTTGGAGATGGGTAAGTTAGTTGAAGGTGTTTGGCACGATGTGTGGTACGACACTAAAGAAAGTGGTGGTAAGTTCGTTCGTGAAGATGCGGGCTTTCGTAACTGGGTTGAGAATAAGGCCGGTGCGCCATTTGAGCCAGAAAGTGGTCGTTATCATCTGTATGTATCGTTAGCTTGTCCGTGGGCGCATCGCACGCTGATCTTCCGTGAACTGAAAGACCTAACAGAGCACATTGATGTGACCGTCGTATGCCCAGACATGATGAGTGAAGGATGGCAAATGGGTTTACCTGAGCCACTATTTGGTCATACCCGTATGCACCAAATTTACACGCAAGCTAAGCCGGATTACTCAGGTCGAGTGACGGTGCCAGTACTGTGGGATAAGAAAACCAACACCATAGTCAGCAACGAATCTTCTGAAATTATTCGAATGTTTAACTCAGAGTTTAATCATATTACGGGCAATACTGATGATTATTACCCGTGGGAACTGGCGAGCAAGATTGACGAATGGAACGACTACATCTATCCGAACATTAACAATGGCGTTTACCGTACTGGCTTTGCAACGACACAAGAAGCTTATGAAGAGGCGTATGACGCGCTATTCAAGGCATTAGACAAAGTGGATGCACATCTTAGAGAGAACCGTTATTTAGCGGGAGAGCAGATTACTGAAGCGGATTGGCGGTTGTTCACGACCTTGGTTCGATTCGATTCGATGCTGTGTATGTGGGTCACTTCAAGTGTAATAAGCAACGAGTTGCGGAATACAAACATATCCAAGGTTATCTAAAAGAGCTCTATCAAATAGAGGGTATTAAAGAGACGACGGATTTCTACCACATCAAGCGCCACTACTATTACAGCCACTCTGGTATCAACCCGACTCAAGTGGTGCCTAAAGGGCCTGATCTGGATTTAGATTCGCCTCACGGACGTGGTTAGAATCATTAATCCGCTTTTCTTCAGGCGTAAAAAAACCCTAGATAAACATCTAGGGTTTTTGCTTTCTGAAAAAGAAAATTAGTTAACTACTTTTTCTTCAGCTTGTGCAGCTTGGTCTGCTTGGATAGCCGTTAGAGCTACTGTGTACACGATATCGTCTACTAGAGCGCCACGAGACAAGTCATTTACTGGCTTGCGCATACCTTGAAGCATTGGACCGATAGATACTAGATCTGCTGAACGTTGTACCGCTTTGTAAGTCGTGTTACCAGTGTTTAGGTCTGGGAATACGAATACAGTCGCTTTACCTGCTACTGGAGAGTTCGGTGCTTTAGAAGCAGCAACGTTTTCCATGATAGCAGCATCGTATTGTAGAGGACCGTCGATCACTAGATCTGGACGTTTCTCTTGAGCAAGCTTCGTCGCTTCACGTACTTTATCTACGTCTGCACCCTTACCAGATTCACCAGTAGAGTAAGAGATCATAGCAACGCGTGGGTCGATACCGAATGCCGCAGCAGAATCTGCAGATTGGATAGCGATTTCAGCAAGCTGTTCAGCTGTTGGATCTGGGTTGATCGCACAGTCACCGTAAACCAATACTTGGTCAGGCAGTAGCATGAAGAATACAGAAGATACGATAGACGCATCTGGTGCAGTCTTGATGATTTGGAACGGAGGAACGATAGTGTTCGCTGTAGTGTGAACAGCACCAGAAACCAGGCCGTCTACTTCACCGTTTTCAAGCATCATAGTGCCTAGGAATACTGAGTCTTGTAGCTTCTCACGAGCAACAACTTCAGTCATGCCTTTCGCGCCACGTAGTTCAACTAGACGAGCTACGTAGTTTTCACGTACTTCATCAGAGTTGATGATCGTTACGCCAGCACCTAGCTCAACGCCTTGTTGTGCTGCAACACGACGGATTTCTTCAGGGTTACCTAGAAGCACACATTCTGCAATGCCGCGCTCTGCACAGATAGCAGCAGCTTTAACTGTACGTGGCTCATCACCTTCAGGAAGAACGATACGCTTGCCAGCTTTGCGAGCGAACTCAGTTAGTTGGTAACGGAATGCTGGTGGGCTTAGACGACGAGACTTCTCAGTACCTTCCGTCATTGACTCGATCCAGTTGCCATCGATGTGACCCGCAACG
The DNA here is from genome assembly GCA_000169995.1 of Vibrionales bacterium SWAT-3. Taxonomy (GTDB): domain Bacteria; phylum Pseudomonadota; class Gammaproteobacteria; order Enterobacterales; family Vibrionaceae; genus Vibrio. The sequence goes on from AAZW01000021.1 coordinate 48,902, forward strand.
TGTTCGTTGATGAATTCGATACGCTCTTTATCGTCTGCTGGTACTTCTAGGCTGAAGCTCTGTAGGTTCAGAGACGTCTGCCAAGTGTTACCTTGTGCTTTAAAGATTGGAAGACCAGTCTCTAGAGCAGGCTTGATTAGGTCTTGGATTTCCGCAGGGATATCGTAACCACCAGTTAGAAGAACAGCACCAATCTCAACGCCGTTCATTGCTGCAAGTGCTGCTGCAACGATAACGTCAGGACGGTCAGCCGAAGTCACAAGTAGTGAACCTGGCTTGAAGTGTTCAATCATGTGCGGTAGAGAACGCGCACAGAAAGTGATGCTCTTAATACGACGAGTATTCAGTTCACCTTCGTTGATGATCTCAGCGTTTAGGTGAGAAGCCATGTCTGCAGCACGAGTAGCGATTAGTTCGATGCTCCAAGGCACACAACCAAGAACACGGATTGGAGAAGTGTTGAAGATCTCCATTACTTTTAATTCGCTTTGCTGAGCGCTGTCTGCATCGTCAAAGATTTCAGATAGGTCAGGGCGAGTACGACCCGCTTCATCTACTGGAGCGTTAAGCTTGTTAATGATAACGCCAGAGATGTTTTTGTTCTTAGTGCCACCGAAGTTAGAACATGCTACTACGATACGCTCTTTAAGTTGAGCTGGGTTGTCAGTACCCGGAGTTGCAACAAGTACAATCTCTGCACCTAGTGTTGCAGCAATTTCTGCGTTCACTTGGTTAGCGAATGGGTGTTTACGAGTTGGTACTAGACCTTCGATAAGAGTTACGTCAGCATCTTTGTTGATCTGGTTGTAACGCTCAACAACGGTTTCTAGTAGCTCGTCCATGTTGTCGTTACCGATTAGGCTTTCAGCAACAGACATAGCAAGAGGTTGACCGATCTTAACATCGCTGTTTACGCCAACGATAGTTGAAGTTAGATCAGGTTGGTCGCCACCAGAACGTGGTTGAGAGATTGGTTTGTAGAAAGAAACCTTAACGCCCTTGCGCTCCATTGCGCGAAGAACACCCATGCTTGCGCTAGTTAGACCAACACCAGCACTAGTAGGGATAAGCATAATAGTACGAGACATTCGTATGAGTACCTTTAGCTATTGGATTAAAAAAGCTCAACTTCATATTCCTATTTAAGGGTAGGAATAGGAATAGAAGCTGAGCCCCATTTTTATCAAAAGACCGCCGACTCGTTAAAGCCTGCGGTCCTAAATTTGATTAAAGACCTGCTAGTTTCGCAGTGTCTTCAGCAATTACTAGCTCTTCGTTAGTAGAGATAACCATTGCAGGGATACGGCTGTTAGCTGTAGTGATAGTACCTTCGCCGCCGAAACGAGCTTTAAGGTTAGCTTCACCGTCAACTTCGATGCCGAAGATGCCTAGGCGGTTTAGAACCATTTCACGGATTGGGCCAGAGTTCTCGCCGATGCCGCCAGTGAAAGTGATTGCGTCTAGACGACCTTCTAGAGTTGCAGTGTAACCAGCAACGTATTTAGCTAGACGGTGACAGAACACGTCCATTGCACGAGTTGCTTCTTCTTTCTCACCGTAGTTGTCTTCGACGAAACGACAGTCAGAAGTCACTTCAGTTAGACCAGCAAGACCAGACTCTTTAGTTAGCATGTTGTTGATTTCTTCAACAGAGTAGCCAAGAGCGTCGTGTAGGTGGAAGATGATTGCAGGATCTAGGTCACCACAACGAGTACCCATTACTAGACCTTCAAGAGGAGTAAGGCCCATAGAAGTATCTACAGATTTACCGTTCTTGATTGCACATACAGAAGCGCCGTTACCTAGGTGACAGTTGATGATGTTAACTTCTTCAACTGGCTTGTTTAGTAGGCCTGCAACTTCACGAGTGATGAATAGGTGAGAAGTACCGTGCATGCCGTAACGACGGATGCCGTGCTCTTTGTACAGGTTGTACGGTAGAGCGTATAGGTAAGACTCAGAAGGCATTGTTTGGTGGAACGCAGTGTCAAATACAGCAACGTTTTTAAGGCCTGGGAAGTTCTGTTGAGCAGCTTCGATACCGATTAGGTGAGCTGGGTTGTGAAGAGGTGCGAAAGTCGCAGCGTCTTGAATACCCTTAAGAACGTCATCTGTGATTAGTGCAGATTGAGTGAACTGCTCGCCGCCGTGTACGATACGGTGACCGATAGCGCCAAGGTTAGCTTTAAGCTCAGGCTTAGAAGCAAGAATAGTTTCTACCATGAAAGATAGTGCTTCTACGTGAGCTGCGCCCGCGCCTAGTTGTGCTTCGTGCTTGCCGTCAAGTTTCCACTTCATACGAGCTTCTGGAAGACCTAGACACTCAGCAAGACCAGTTAGGTGCTCTGCACCAGTTTCTGCATCAACAACAGCGAATTTAAGAGAAGAACTACCACAGTTTAAAACTAAAACTAGCTTAGACATTAATGACTACCTGTTAATTTTTCTGATCGAAATCAGTTAAGGATGAAAATTAATCTCAAGAATAGACGAAGCTCGGTAGCTTGCGTACTAACCTTGGTCAAAAAAACGTTAATTTCCGTATTAAAGTGAAAGCGCACTTTTGAAGCAAAAGCGGCTTGTGCATTCCTTGCAGAAGTCTTCTCAAAGTTGCTTAAATTGTAAATAAGGGCAACAATGAGATTGAGGTCTGCAAATAATAGCGATATTGTGCAAATATAACAAAAAAATTTGAAAGAATATTATTTTTCGTCAAATTTTTGTGTTTTTAGTTGATGATTTCAACTTTTTTTTAATGGGAGACTCATATGAGCAATAGAGTTGGTTTAGCTGGCAGTTTAAAAGATGGCCAAAAGTACATGGATCTCTGGCCTGTTCGAAAAGAGTTAAACGCTATTTTCCCAGAGCAACGCATCATTAAAGCGACGCGCTTTGGTGTTAAGGTGATGCCTGCGATCGCTGCTATCAGTGTTCTTACGCAAATGGTTTTTAATAATTACCAAGCAATGCCACAAGCTGTGGTCATGGCTTTGTTCGCTATTAGCTTGCCACTTCAAGGCATGTGGTGGTTAGGTAACCGCTCAAACACGCAACTTCCGCCGGCTTTGGTCTCTTGGTATCGTGAGCTACACGAAAAGATCACCGAAACAGGTTTTGCCTTAGAGCCAATGAAGGCGCGTCCTCGTTATAAAGAGCTCGCTATTATCCTTAATCGCGCTTTCCGTCAATTAGATAAGTCGGCAATGGAGCGTTGGTTCTAAAAACACCTCACATCTCCCTTTAGGCCTGAGAGTAACGAGATTCCATATACTCAGTTGCTCTCAGTTCTAACTCTTGTACATTTTACTCACCCCGTTTCCTATCTCATGCTAAGGCAAACCTAGCTTTTCTCGCATAATTCGAGCTTTGTTGTGTTTTTGTTAAATATCACTTCAACTTATCAATTGTTACTGGTAATACTATCAATAGTAATTTGATGTTGTTCTCTTTGAACGAGCAATAACAATGGAAGCTTGATTCAGGGAGTATTAATGGGTGCAGTAAATAAAGTATTAACGGCAGTGCTGAGTTATTCACTGTTGCTTTGGGCTGGCAGTGCGATGGCCAATATCGCGAAAGTGTCGGTTTCACAAGTTGTTGATCATCCTGACTTGAATGCGACACGTATGGGGCTTCTTGAAGGGCTAAGAGCAAAAGGCTATGAACCTGGAAAAAACTTAGAGTTTTCTTACGAAATGGCGGAAGGCAATCCAGCGCAGGCAGCGAAAATAGCCAGAGAGCTCGTCAGCGAAAATCCTCATGTTTTGGTGGGAATCGCGACGCCGAGTTCACAGGCTTTGGTGTCGGCTACTCGAACCATTCCTATTGTGTTTACGGCGGTCACCGATCCGATCGGAGCAAGGCTTGTTAAGCAGTTTGAAAAACCAGGGCGAAATGTGACAGGCCTTTCCGATCTATCTCCAATTGTTCAGCATGTCTCACTAATCAAAGAGCTTCTTCCTGAGGCGAGCTCTATCGGCGTGGTCTATAACCCGGCAGAAGCTAATGCGGTCGCTTTAGTTGGTTTACTAAAGAAAGCAGCGCGTGATTTTGGCTACGAGCTCTATACAGAAAAGGCGCTGACCATTGATGATGTGGAATCTAAAGCAGAATCAGTCGCGAAGCGCTCCGACGTAATCTATGCGCTGACCGATAATACGGTTGCTAGCGGTGCTGAAGGCCTTATTGAAGCGGCAAACCAAGAGGGCACTCCGGTAGTAGCGGGTGCGACGTCTTATGTGGGCAAGGGAGCCATTGCAGGTTTAGGCCTTGATTATTACGACGTTGGGGTACAAACCGCTGATTATGTTGCCGCGATTTTGAATGGGCAAAAGCCTGGCAAGTTGAGTGTAAAGACCGCACAGAGCTCGCAATTGGTGGTGAACTTAGAGGCTGCACGTGAGTTGGGGGTAACGGTACCCAAGTCAATTATTGAGCGAGCTATTGTAAGTCGCTAGTCTAATTTTCAATTGATCAAGCTCTCCGAATATAAGTCACATTATTAATAGGGCTTTAACTGCTTTCGACCTGCTGTATGAGACCACTTTAAGTATGATGGTGAGTCTATTTTATTAATTTATAAGTAGTTATTTGACCGTTGCTTGTGCGGGTAATATCAATTTACATTATTTTACGTCGAGCGAAATGGTGATTAATGTCATAATATTAACGGGGTAAATGAAAATAGCTGAGCGCTAAGAGCACATTATATGAAAGTAAACAGGCATTTTAGCCTTACCTTTGTCTTCGGGTTTCCAGCCGTGATCGCGGCAATGTTGCTTGGCTTAATAGGAAAGAACCATTTTGACTCGGTTAAAAAAGACATCGACAGCGAGTTTCATCGTATCGAAGATGTATTTAAAAGAACTACAAAAGTGGTCACAGCCCTAGACTACAGCTTCTCTAACTACTACAAATCAGGAAACCCGCTTTTTCTTGATCACAATAAACATGTTGTGAATGGACTTTGCCAAATCTGGCCGATTGATGTGCTACTCCTAGCGGATGGTAAAACTTCAGATATCCCCTCTGTTGATATCGACTATATGTTGATTGGCGAAGAGTCCCTCTGTTCCGAAAGCAGTGATAGCTACAAAAGTGCATCAGAAAAGATCGCACTTGCCCCGATTCTTTCATTCTTATCTCAACTCGATGAATACCACGACGGTGTACACTTCATTGACACTCGTGGCTACGTGATCTCTTCGCCAGAGGATTTTGCCAAAGGGTTGAGTAAAGAGCTGCTATCTACCATTAAGAGCCGCCCATACTGGCAGAAAACTGCGAATAACCCCGATCAACTGACCCTCTCTGGCCCTGGCTATCGTTTTGATTCTCTTGATCGAATGATCAGTATGACTATTCCCGTGTTCCATAAAGGTGTGCACCAAGGAATGTTGTCGGTTGATATAAACGCGGATCGGTTGTTGGCAAACTCTAACGAACACCTGGCTGGTCGTATTGATATCATAGACACAACTCTGACGATGCCGAACGATACCGCAGCTTTCTATCATGGGATTAACCTCGAAGGTGTCGCCTCGCATCACGCGATGTACTATGAGTTAGATTTAGTGAAAGAGATTGAGCACTTTTTTGTTTATGAGAAAGACAGCCTTATCGTTGCGATTATTGTGTATCTGTTCTCAGTGACTATTTTCTTCTACGTTAACTCTAATATTGAACGGGGTTACTTCAAAGAGCTTGCGGCTAAAGATCCAATGACGGGGTTGCTGAATCGACGCGGGTTGGAAGCATTTTGGCGTAGAGTAGAGCATGACCAGCTGTTTGCTTTGACCGTTTTTGATATTGACGACTTTAAGTCGATCAATGACACCTATGGTCATGATAAAGGCGATGATGTCATTCGTTACATGTCACGCCAAATCACGAGTAGCATACGAAGTAGTGATGTAGCCGCTCGGTTTGGCGGAGAAGAGTTTGTGGTCTACCTGAAAGGGGAAGATCGTGAGACCCTGATGCGAACACTCGATCGTGTAAAAACAGCGATTTGCGTCAATTCAACAGATATTATTCCGAATGGATTCACAGTATCTGGTGGTGTGTGCATTGTAGAGACAGAGCAGAGCAAGCTTAATTTTGAAGAGATATTTAAGTTTGCTGATGAGAAGCTTTACGTGGCTAAAACGACCGGTAAAGATCGTATCGAATTCTAGCCACGTTGTTCAGTCTACATACTTAAATAGAGAGTTCGAGTGTAGAGTTCTACGCAGGCTGATTGTACAGCTCTTGATAGCGTTTGATCTGCTCGACGATAGGCGCGGCTTTTTTGTAGGTTCTGATTTCTCGGAATAGTTCTTCCGCTTCCGGATACTCTTTGCGTAGATACACAAACCACTGTTTTACACGGTTTGGATAGTACAAGCCTTTATCGCCCTCAATTTCGAACTCAGAATAGCGTAATAGCAGAGCAATAATCTCTATCCATGGCATCGGCTGGTGGTTGTGCTTAACCACGTTACCAAGGTTTGGAACGTTGAATGCGCCACGGCATACCATGAGTGAATCGACACCCGTTGTTTTAATGCAATCTTGACCGTCTTGATAATTCCAAATCTCACCATTCGCGATTAAAGGCAACGATGTCTTCTGGCGGATCTGATTAATGTAATCCCACTTGATTTCACTTGCCTTGTAGCCACCGGTTTTGGTTCTTGCATGGACCGTTAATTCGTCTGCTTTGGCTTGTTCAATCGCATCAACAATTTCAAAGCACTCATCTGGGTGTTCCCAGCCTAAACGAATTTTTGCGGAAACAGGGATGTGTTTAGGGACAGCTTCTCGGGTAGCTTTAACAACTTGGTAGATAAGCTCGGGCTCTTTCAGTAATGATGCGCCACCGTTACTCTTATTTACCGCTTTTGCTGGGCAACCGAAGTTTAGGTCGATACCTTTGGCGCCAAGGTTCGCAGCTTGAATTGCATTCTCTGCCATCCATTTTGGGTGTTGACCGAGTAGCTGCACATGGACAGGAACGCCCGCCATCGTTTGAGAGCCTTGATGAAGCTCAGGACACAAGCGATGGAATACATGCGGTGGTAGTAGTTGATCAGTAACACGCACGAATTCGGTTACGCAGAGATCGTAATCATTGAGCTCTGTAAGAATTTCACGCATTAGGTGGTCTAGAACGCCCTCCATAGGGCCAAGTATTACTCGCATGCTGATCTACCGAAACATCTCTGTCCTGAAAATAAAGAGGCGTGATTGTACGGCTTGCCTACATGATTGTCACTATGAGTATGGTTTTGCCCACATCGAGGCTGGGCCTATGGGTTAAAGGCGACATATCGCACGTGATAGCGTTATAATATTGAAAATGCCCCAATATCCAGAGCTTTCATGACATATCAATTATTAAGCCTACCAGAATCAATTACAGATATTACCCCTCAGTTTCTTGAAGGGGCCATTCTTGCTTCTAACCTAGCCACTAAGCCGCTAGAACCTGAAGCGTGGCTTGCGATCATTGCTCCAGAAGCAGGTGAAGCGCTTGTGGCAATCGTGACAGAACAGATCAATCGCCAACACAATCTTATTCAGCGTAGTGAATACTTACTGACAGATGTATTTAGTGAAGGTGACTTTACCGAGCAGTTCGCTGATTTGCAGAAGGCTTCATGATGGTGTGGCCAACCGTTGAAGAGCAATGGCAAACCGTGAGTGTCGCTGATGGCACACTACGCATGCTACAAGCTTTACTGACGACATTGATGCTTGCGATTGATGAAGAGCAGACTCAACAGCAAATGGTGGCGGCTGGACTAGAGAACCCGCCTGCGCTTGCAGATCTTGTCGGTCAAGTCGATTTGATGATTTCAGAAGTTGCACTAGCCGCTGATGAAGCAATGCTGGGCAATAAATCTCAGAGCGTGAATCCGTTTAAAGATATCGGTCGTAACGATGCTTGTCCGTGTGAAAGCGGTAAAAAATTCAAGCAATGCTGTGGTAAGAACAGTTAATCGCTTTCTGCGCTCAAAACTTAAGAAAGACCCGATAACAAAAAGTCGACCCAAAGGTCGACTTTTTAGTTTTTGTAAAGCGTGAGTGACTAGGGCGTGTTGATCTTTCGAGCTGATTTTTGCAGCGAATTGCTGGGGATTTATACAAGGCAGAGGCTTTGATGTGTAGCTAGTCTACATGAGAAGCCGATAACGTAGTAGAAATGACCAGCAAACGCTGCCCGAAGGGTTCGGCTAAAAGCGTTTTACTCTTTGTTGAGGGAGATTTGCTTAGAATGACTAGGCTACTCCTCCCTCGCCGCGATTAAAACGCTTTTATCTCGAACAAAATTTAACCACGAAAGGCCAACACGCCCTAATTGTTTTTAGATTTAACGAATTGAGAAATGACCACGAAACCGAAAGCCACTAAGTTGCCTGCAAAGATAATGACAAGCCATTGCGGCATAGAAAGCGACAAGAACTGCCACACGACCTTGCTGCAGTCACCGTAGGCTTCAAACATCCAAGGAGCCCATTGGTTTAAAGGTGCCCAGCTAGGGAAGGTCACGAACAGGTCACAGGTTGCGAATGGAGACGGGTTGAACTGGTAATCAACGTGCTCCAAAGCCAACGTTAAACCTTTGTATGCGCCAAAACCCCAGCCAGCAAGGCCAAGCCAGCGCGAGATTGGATTGTTCGGGGCGATAGCGCCTATCATGGCCGCGACACCAATAGCTAGCATTGCCACACGCTCATAAATACACATGACACAAGGGCCAAGCATCATGACATGCTGAAAGAACAGCGCACAAGCCTCAAAAAATACGATAAATGCTAGCAGTAAAAGCCAAGATAAACGTCCCTTAGAGAAGTCTTTGAGCATTACAAAAAAGTTCACGAATTAAATCCCGTCTATAAAGTAAAAAAGCCCTGAATACTCAGAGCTTTTTATCTTGGATAAGTTTCCTAATCAACTAATATTTTTGATTAGTGAGCTACACATTTTGTGCTTTGCGACACAGTGTGTAGCTTAGTGACCACCAGAGATCACAGGAGCAACCGCTTCACCGGTACGCTGAATGATCCAACCTGCGTCATAAAACCATGCTGTCATCGGTTCAACAAAGTATACGATGCCTGCAAGGCCAACCAGTGCTAGTACGATAGTGTATGGTAGGGCCATGATTACCATGCGGCCGTAAGACAGTCTAATTAACGGCGCAAGTGCAGACGTTAATAGGAATAAGAACGCAGCTTGACCGTTTGGTGTTGCAACTGAAGGTAGGATAGTACCTGTGTTGATAGCAACAGCAAGCAGGTCGAACTGGTCGCGAGTGATAATGCCTTCAACCAACGCTGTTTTCACTTCGTTGATGTAAACCGTACCTACGAACACGTTATCTGAAACCATCGATAGAACACCGTTGGCTACATAGAATAGGGCAAGCTGAGCGCCTTTATCTTCAACGTGAAGAACCGCATCAATTACTGGCTTGAATAGTGCTTGGTCGATGATTACTGCAACGACAGCGAAGAACACAGCAAGAAGCGCAGTAAATGGTAGCGCTTCCTCAAAAGCTTTACCCATAGAGTGCTCTTCGATTACACCTGTAAACGCAGTCGCTAAAATGATAACTGAAAGACCAATTAAACCAACTTCAGCAACGTGAAGTGCCAAGCCAACGATAAGCCAAACTGCGATTGCACTTTGAACCCAAAGCTTTGCAACATCTTGTTTAGTTCGGTTTTCACGTTCTTTGTTGTCAAACTCAACTAGGATTTGGCGAACGTTGTTTGGCAGCTTTGCGCCATAACCGAATACTTTGAATTTCTCGACAAGCGCACAAGTTAGAATGCCGCAGAAGAAAACAGGCAGTGTTACTGGAAGCATACGAATAATGAACTCACCGAATTCCCAGCCTGCTTGTTTAGCGATAACTAAGTTCTGTGGTTCACCGACCATAGTCATTACACCACCTAGCGCGGTACCTACACCAGCGTGCATCAGTAGTGAACGTAAGAAAGCACGGTAGTCTTCTAAGTCTTCACGAGTTAGCTCAGAGATTTCCTCATCGTGAGTATGGTCGTGTGCAGAGTTAGAGCCTTTGCCCGATGCTACTTTGTGGTAGATCGAGTAGAAACCCACTGCCACGCTGATCACAACTGCGATTACAGTCAGTGCATCTAGGAAAGCAGATAGGAATGCTGCTGCAACACAGAACGCAACAGAAAGCATGATCTTAGAACGAATGCCAAGCAGTATCTTCGTGAAAATGAACAGAAGAAGTTCTTTCATGAAGTAAATGCCGGCAACCATGAATACTAATAAGAGTAATACTGGAAGGTTTGCTTGCAGCTCATGATAAACCATTTCAGGTTTGGTCATGCCAATCGCAACGGCTTGAATTGCCAATAAGCCACCCGGTTGGAGAGGGTAGCACTTGAGAGCCATAGCTAGGGTGAAAATAAACTCAACCACCAATAGCCAGCCCGCAACAAATGGGTCAACTAGGAAGAAAACAAACGGGTTGATGATTAAAAAGGAAATGATGGCAAGTTTATACCAATCAGGAGCTTTACCAAGGAAATTCTTGATAAAAGCGTTTCCGAGAGACATCGGCATGTTAATACTCTTTTATGTTGATTATGAATAGACAAGCAATACAACATTTTGAGAATCGAGCTATAGAAAGTGTTAAAAACTATAACTAACAGTGACTTAGAAAAACTACATTCCATGTAACGTTCTGTGGTCTTGCCAAGTCACTCCCTTAGAAACTCAAGCACTGCTTATTTTTGAGCGCAACTCTACTCTTAGATAACATTTAGTCAACAGGAAAAGCCCTGTAGCACCTAAAATACCTCTTTTTTGTGTGAGAAACGCGATCAAAGTAGCGGAAGCATACCACTTAAAATGTGATAAAAACCGACTAGAATCAATATTTCAGCGAAATGATTGAAATTTACAGAATAAAGACGGTTTATATATGATTATTACAACTTAATATTGCAATTTGATAGCTTTGAAAATATGACCAATGTCGTTGATTTTAAATTGAATTTATTGTGTTAATTATTTGTTGAAATGCTGATTTATATAGACTTGCTTTGCAAACCTTGGACGGAAACATGAGCTTAACTTTAGAGCTTTAGATCTACTTGTGTTTTGGGGGAGTAAAATTTTTGAGGGTGTTTCCGCTCGCCTTTACTAGTGGTATGATGAGTAAATTAGAAGAAAATAATTTAATTGGATTGAAGTGTAGATGGTCATTAAGGCGAAGAGCCCGGCAGGATTTGCAGAAAAGTATATCATTGAAAGTATTTGGAATGGCCGTTTCCCTCCAGGTTCTATCTTGCCAGCAGAGCGTGAGCTTTCTGAGCTAATTGGTGTTACACGTACTACGCTTCGTGAAGTACTACAACGTCTTGCTCGTGATGGTTGGTTAACAATCCAACATGGCAAACCAACTAAAGTTAACCAGTTTATGGAGACATCAGGCCTTCATATCCTTGATACGCTAATGACGCTGGATGTTGATAACGCAAGCAAGATGGTAGAAGACCTGCTTGCTGCTCGTACTAATATCAGCCCGATTTTCATGCGTTATGCGTTCAAAGCAAATAAAGAGGCTTCAGAGCGTACAATCAGTAATGTGATTGAATCGTGTGAAGCGCTACTTGCGGCACCTACGTGGGATGAGTTCTTAGAATCTTCTCCGTATGCAGACAAAATTAAGCAAGCAGTAAAAGAAGACACAGAGAAAGATGAAGCAAAACGTCAAACGATCTTGATCGCGAAGACATTCAACTTTTATGACTACATGCTGTTCCAACGTTTAGCGTTCCATTCAGGTAACCAGATTTACGGTCTGATCTTTAACGGTGTACGTAAGCTCTATGATCGTATCGGTAGCTACTACTTCTCTAACCCAGAAGCGCGTCGCCTAGCGATGGAGTTCTATAAAGAGCTGTTTGTTATCTGTGAAAGCGGCCAACGTGAAAACTTGCCTTTGGTTATTCGTAATTACGGTATCGCAAGTGCACAGATCTGGAACGAAATGAAAACGACGTTACCAACAAACTTTACGGAAGACGACAGCTAATCTTTTTGGTTAACTTAGTCAGTTTCTAAAGTAAGAACAAAGAAAAGCGGCGAGATAATTCAATTATCTCGCCGCTTTTTATTTATTAAGAGTCTGGTTAACCTGGTCGCTTGTTATTTAACCCACGAACTCTTCTGAGTCTGGACGGTGAGTAAACTGAACGCCATTTAGGAAATCACAAAGCAATTGGTCTTCACATACTTTGTAGTTTTTGTTTTCAGGCTTGCGGAAGTAGGCACCAATTTCGTATTTGCTTAGGCTGATACCCACTACTTCTAATACATCGAGCACGTCTTCTGCTTTCATGTTCAATGCAATACGTAGCTTCATGAAAATCATGTTGTTGGTAAGTGCAACTTCAGGCTTTGGCTGAGCCCCTTCTTTTTTACCGCGCTTAAGGTTGATGAAACCATTTAGGAATACCGCTAACTCTTTGTCTTTCATCTTAGAGCATGACTTATCGTTATCCGCTTTTAGCCAGTTAATTACTTGGTCGTGGGCAACAGTCACATCCGCTTGCTCAATAGCTTTGATGATTTGTGCGTTCTTAAGGTTTAGTGCGTGTTGAATACGACGCAAGATTTCGTTGTTAGTCACAGAGGTGTCCTAAAAAGGTTTAGAGAGTAAAGTGGCTTCAAACGGCACATTGCTGTCGTTAACCTTGTGATACTTTACTTAGCATAGTTGACGGCGACTCTAACAGAGAACGCTGGTTTTCGGTAGATATAAAAAATCCCCGACGCTTATTAACTCTTTCAAGTTAAGTTACATCAGGGATTTGGCAATGAATGCTTTATCTGACAGACGCCAGAATTACATTACACGCATACCAGGTTGAGCACCTTCGTGTGGCTCAAGGATCCATAGGTCGCTGCCGCCAGGGCCCGCTGCTAGGATCATGCCTTCAGACATACCAAACTTCATCTTACGAGGTTTTAGGTTTGCAACCATAACAGTTAGCTTGCCTTCTAGCTCTTCAGGTTTGTATGCTGACTTGATGCCAGAGAATACTTGGCGAGTCTCACCACCGATGTCCAGTTGGAACTTCAGTAGCTTGTTCGCTTTTGGCACTTCTTCACATGAGATGATACGAGCAATACGCATATCAACCGCTGCGAAAGCATCAAATTCAATCTCTTCAGCGATTGGCTCTTTGTCTAGCTCAGTTTGGCTTGCTTTTTCTTTCTCAGCTTCCGCTTTCTCTTTAGCTGCCATTTCTGCAGCTGCATCTTCTTTAGAAGACTCAATCATCGCTTCCACTTTCTTAGGATCAATGCGGCTAAATAGCGCTTTGAACTTAGTGATTTCGTGATCAGTTAGCGGAGTAGCAACACCTTCCCACGTTAGCTCTTCGTTTAGGAAAGCTTCAGTGCGAGCCGCAAGTTCAGGCATCACTGGTTTCAGGTAAGCCATTAGGACGCGGAATAGGTTGATACCAACAGAAGAAACTTCTTGAAGCTCTTTCTCTTTACCTTCTTCTTTTGCAAGAACCCAAGGTGCTTTTTCGTCGATGTACTGGTTCGCTTTATCTGCTAGTGCTGTGATCTCACGGATAGCACGGCTGAATTCACGAGTTTCGTATAACTCACCGATACGCTCTGCAGCAGCAACGAATTCGTTGTATAGCTCTGGTTCTGCAAATTCAGCGGCTAGCTTGCCTTCGAAGCGCTTAGTGATGAAGCCAGCGTTACGAGAAGCTAAGTTAACAATCTTGTTTACTACGTCAGCGTTTACACGTTGAGTGAAGTCTTCAAGGTTAAGGTCAAGGTCATCGATACGGCTGTTTAGTTTCGCAGCGTAGTAGTAACGTAGACATTCAGGGTCTAGGTGATTTAGGTACGTACTTGCTTTAATGAAAGTACCTTTAGACTTAGACATCTTCGCGCCGTTTACAGTCACGTAGCCGTGTACGAATACGTTGTTTGGCTTACGGAAACCAGAACCTTCTAGCATTGCAGGCCAGAATAGGCTGTGGAAGTAAACGATGTCTTTACCGATGAAGTGGTAAAGCTCAGCGGTGCTGTCTTTCTTCCAGTACTCGTTAAAGTCTAGATCGTCGCGCTTGTCGCATAGGTTCTTGAATGAGCCCATGTAGCCGATTGGTGCATCTAGCCATACGTAGAAGAACTTGTCTTTTTCGCCTGGGATCTCGAAGCCAAAGTATGGTGCATCACGAGAGATGTCCCACTGTTGTAGACCAGACTCGAACCACTCTTGCATTTTGTTTGCTGTTTCAGCTTGCAGTGAGCCAGAACGTGTCCACTCTTTTAGCATGCTTTCAACTGAGGTAGATCGAAGAAGAAGTGCTCAGAGTCTTTCATTACTGGAGTTGCGCCAGAAACTGCTGACTTAGGATCGATTAGCTCAGTTGGGCTGTATGTCTCACCACAGTTATCACAGTTATCACCGTACTGGTCTTCTGACTTACACTTAGGGCAAGTACCTTTTACGAAACGGTCTGGTAAGAACATCTCTTTCTCAGGGTCGAAAAGCTGAGAAATAGTACGGCTAGAAATGAAACCGTTCTTTTTAAGTTCTAGATAGATGTGAGAAGCCAGTTCACGGTTCTCGTCGCTGTGTGTGCTGTGGTAGTTATCAAAGCTGATATCAAAGCCAGCGAAGTCTTTTTGGTGCTCTTCACTAACAGCAGCGATCATCTCTTCTGGCGTGATACCCATCTGTTGAGCTTTAAGCATAATTGGCGTGCCGTGAGCATCGTCAGCACAGATGAAGTTTACAGTGTTGCCACGTAGACGCTGGTATCGAACCCAGATATCAGCTTGGATATGCTCAAGCATATGACCAAGGTGAATAGAGCCGTTAGCGTACGGAAGCGCACAAGTTACCAAAAGTTGTCTTGGATCAGTTGCCATACTTAATAATTCGCTTTTTTGATAGGTATAAATTTGATTGGTAATACTACTTTATAACGTGTGATACGCCAAGGTATCAGACAAAGGATTCCCCTAGTTTTTTAGGGGTTCAGTCTTCATCTCGTGGGTGATAGCATAAATAAAAAAAAGGAGCCCCAATGCGTAACTTTACTTCGAAGCAAGATTTCTGTTCATGGTTGAATGAGTTTGAGTCACCAATCCTCATCCCAGAGTGGGCGCTACACCAAAACATTGTCTCAGTTGATCCTCGTGGATCGTTTGTTATTACTTTGCCTTTCGCTGCGAATCAGCTTGCTGTTGACCTGGAAAATTGGATGAACGCTCAGATTGAACAAAAGCTTGTGAGTGCTTTTCAATTTGAAGTGAAGGTCAAGCCATCGGCACTTGAAACGACGGTATCAACGCCACTTAAAGGCGTGAAGAATATTATTGCTGTCACTTCTGCCAAGGGCGGAGTGGGCAAATCAACGACTTCAGTTAACCTTGCGCTGGCTTTATCTAAGTCAGGCTCAAAAGTCGGTTTATTGGATGCGGACATCTACGGCCCATCGGTTCCCATGATGCTAGGACAGTTAGATGCGAAGCCAGAAGTGCAAAACAATAAGTGGATGATGCCAATCGAAGCGCACGGTATTTTCACGCATTCAATTGGCTACCTTGTATCGAAAGATGACGCTGCTATTTGGCGTGGTCCAATGGCGGCAAAAGCGCTAGGTCAGCTTGTGAATGAAACGGTATGGCCAGAGCTGGATTACCTGGTTATCGATATGCCACCGGGCACGGGTGATATCCAATTAACTCTATCTCAACAAATTCCGGTAACCGGTGCGGTGGTTGTGACTACTCCTCAAGATCTAGCATTAGCAGACGCACGTAAAGGTGTCGCGATGTTCGATAAAGTGAGTGTGCCTGTAGCAGGCTTAGTTGAAAACATGAGCTACCATATCTGTAGTCACTGTGGTGAGAAAGAGCATATCTTTGGCGCTGGTGGCGCAGAGGCTATGTCTGAAGAGTTCTACCTCGATATCTTAGCGCAAATCCCACTGCATATTGATGTTCGCGAAGACATCGATGCCGGTTGCCCGACGGTAGTGCGTCGCCCTGATAGCGAACATACACGTCACTACCTTGAGCTTGCTGAAAATGTCGCGGCTAAAATGTTTTGGACGGGTAAAGCGCGACCAGAAGCGATTAACTTTTCTATGGTTGAATAGTAAGCGCGAACCTCAACGCGGTATAGATAATGAGTGGTTTAGATAAACAGCCCGTGGTTTTTGCACAACTATCGTTTTTTGGTTAGGTAGTTAGCAAGCCTGTGCAAATAGTTGTAGGCAAGTTATTTGAAAGCAAACGATTGTCTTAAGTAAATGTATTGAGATCATCAATTTGACTGCAATTTGCTAAAATGGCGACTAGAATCTCGGTGCTTTAGCCCCTATAATCAGGCGGTTTATCTATTCCCACCACCAAACCATATCGGGTGCAAAATAATGTCTGATAATAATCAATGTGTCATCGTAGGTATCGCTGGCGCTTCAGCTTCAGGAAAAAGTCTGATTGCTAGTACGATTTATAATGAGCTGCGCGAAAAAGTAGGCGACCATCAAATTGGTGTTATCACGGAAGATTGCTATTACAGCGACCAAAGCCACTTGAGTATGGAAGAGCGTGTTAAAACTAACTACGATCACCCAAATGCACTGGACCATGATCTGTTATGTGAGCATTTACAGCAGCTGATGAGCGGCAATGCTGTAGAAGTTCCTGAGTACAGTTACACAGAACACACACGTACTTCTGAAACGACTACACTTACTCCTAAGAAAGTGATCATTTTAGAAGGTATTCTGCTACTAACAGACCCACGTCTTCGTAACCTAATGCACGCAAGTGTGTTCATGGATACACCACTAGACATCTGTCTACTACGCCGTGTTAAGCGCGATGTTGAAGAGCGTGGTCGTACAATGGATACAGTACTAAAGCAATACCAAGAAACAGTACGTCCAATGTTCATGCAGTTTATCGAGCCTTCAAAACAACATGCAGACATCATCGTTCCTCGTGGTGGTAAAAACCGTATCGCGATTGATGTACTGAAAGCGCACATTGCGAAGTTGTTGAAGTCTTAATCGAATAAAAGTTTTGCCTAAGTGACTCACTTAGCTTTATTTTTTACCGAATCAGTGGCACTTTTATAGTGCCACTTTCTTTTGGAATCTAAGCAAGGAATATGCGGATGAAGAAACTACTCATTTTCATAGCTGTGCCAGTGTTTATTGTTGTTGCAGCAATTTTGGCACTAGTACTGTTAGTGAATCCCAACCAATTTAAGCCATTAATTGTCGAACAAGCCCAGAAGCACACCGGCCTTGAGCTAGTGATCGAGGGTGATATCAGCTGGCAATTCTTCCCATCTATTGGCTTCGAACTTGGTCAAACTGAATTACGCAACCCAGAAGGGTTCACCCAACCTAATCTATTTAAGGTTGATACCGTTGGCGTTGACGTTTCGGTTACTCCGTTATTTAGCAACCAACTAGAGATCGGCAACATCACTCTAGATGGCGCTGAATTCTACTTAGAAACGCTTAAAGATGGCCGTAAAAATATTGATGCGCTGACGCAGGCATCTGCATCTGATGCATCGGCGCCAGCTGCTGAGACAACGTCTGAACCAGCGCAGGCTCCACAAGAGCAAAGTGCATCTGAGGCGTCTGGCTGGACGATAAATCTAGCGGGCGTGACGATTTCAAACGCACTGTTTGAAATGGATGACAAGCAAGCGGGTTCTTTCACTAAACTGTACGATGTGTCTTTGAACCTATCTGAGTTCGCAGTAGATACATGGACGACGGCAACTTTCGCTGCGTCTGGTGAGAACAACCAACAAAAATTCTCAGCTAACGGTAGCGCAGAGTTCAAATTGGCTGAGGGCTTTGCAAGCTATGCGCTACGTAATATCGACCTAAACGCTAAGTTTAATGACCCTGCGACGTCAATTGAATCGGCAAAGATTGGTTTAGATACGTTTGAGTTCGATAAGGTTAACCAACTGACTTACGCTGTGGTTGGCAAAGCTGCTGGTCTAGATTTAGACCTGAAAGGTGGCGGTGAGCTGACGGTTGATAAAGCCATTTCAAAAGTGACACTGAACAAGTTAACGTTAGACTCTACGTTCAAGGGTGACACGCTTCCTCAGTCACCAATGAAAGTCGACATGTTGTCTGATCTTAGCTTTGATCTAACGAAGAGCCATTTGAGCTTTGTGTTAGAGAAACTACAAGCTAACTCTATTGCATTAGACGGTAAAGCCGACGTTACTCTGTCAGACATACCAAAGGTTCGTTTCTCGCTACATAGCCCGAACATTGATTTAGACGAGTTCCTAGGTTTAGGTAATTCAACAGAAACCGCGAGCACGGCGCCTTCTGGTTCTGCTGGTGGTTCAACGTCAAAGTCAGGCAGCTCTGCACCAGCGAAAGAAGTTGAACCTGACCTATCTGCTCTGAAAACGCTTGATGTGAAAGGTGATATCACGATCGATAAGTTCAAAGCAAACAATGCGAAAATGCAGAATGTTAAAACGGCATTCTCTGTTAACCGTGGTGTTGCTGAATTGACTTCATTCACATCAAACCTTTACCAAGGTTCTATCTCTGCGACAGCGAAACTAGACGCTCGTAAAACACCAGCGACTTACACTGCTAAGAAGAGAATTAAAGGTGTGAAAGTTCAGCCATTATTGGTTGATGTTGCCGGTAACGATATGCTTGAAGGTACGGGTAATATCGATGTTAATGTCAAAGGTAAGAGCCTTACACCAACAGGAATCAAAAAGAACTTAGTTGGTACTATCGCGATTAACTTTGAAGATGGTGCGGTTAACGGCATCAACGTTGCACAACTGATTCGTGAGAATTACGCGAAGATCAAAGGCGAAAAAGTTGAAAGCACAAATGAAGCTAAAAAGACTGATTTTAGTGCGATGAAAGCGACGCTTAAGGTTGATAAAGGTTGGGTTTCAACGAATGACTTGTCGGCACAATCACCATTACTACGCGTTACAGGCCAAGGCAAAGCGAACTTCATCAATGAAACGGTAGACTTCCTAGTAAGAACATCGATTGTTGGCACATTAGAAGGTCAGGGCGGTAAGGGGATTGATGATCTGAAAGATGTGACGATTCCAATTAAGGTGACTGGCCAATGGGCTGACCCGAAATTCGCTCTCGTTTTTGATGATGTGTTAAAGCAAAAAGCACAGAAAGAGATCGACCGTGGTGTTAACAAGCTAACGGACAAGATTAAAGATGAGAAGACCAAAGAGGCCGTAGACGGTTTATTAAAAGGCTTCTTTAAGAGACTGTCCTAAATTCTGTGTAACTGTCTAGACTTAAGCCTTAAAGGCTAAGGATGGATAGTATGGATAAGAAAGCACTTGAAGCTTTTGCTCGTGAAGCAGCTAAATCAATTAAGACAGAATCTGATCTTGATGACTTCCGCAAAATGTTAACCAAGGTGACTGTTGAGACAGCATTGAATGTTGAGCTTGATGAGCACCTTGGCTACGAAAAACACTCCCCAAAACCCAGCTCCAACTCACGTAATGGGTATACCAGCAAGTCAATTATCACTGATGATGGTGAAGTGCCGATAGACGTTCCTCGTGACCGTGAGTCAAGCTTTGAACCAAAGCTGGTTCGCAAGCACCAAACTCGCTTCCAGTCGATGGATGACAAAATCTTAAGCCTCTATGCTAAAGGCATGACTACCCGAGAAATCGTAGCCACATTCAAGGAAATGTACGATGCGGATGTCTCACCAACCCTCATATCTAAGGTGACAGACTCTGTTCTAGAGCAGGTTGTTGAATGGCAATCTCGCCCACTAGATGAGGTCTATCCAATCGTTTATCTCGACTGCATTGTCGTTAAAATCAGGCAAGATAAACAAGTCATCAACAAAGCTGTTTATCTTGCGCTAGGCGTGAACATGGAGGGTCAAAAAGAACTGCTTGGCATGTGGCTGTCAGAGACGGAAGGTGCCAAGTTCTGGCTTGCTGTGCTAACAGAGCTACAAAACCGCGGAGTAAAAGACATTCTCATTGCATGTGTCGATGGTCTGAAGGGCTTTCCTGATGCCATTAATGCCGCATTCCCGAATACTCAAATCCAGCTCTGTATCGTCCATATGGTGAGAAACTCAGTTAGGTATGTACCTTGGAAAGATTATAAATCTGTGACTGCCGATCTTAAGAAGATCTATCAATCGAAGACAGAAGATGAAGCCTTGCTAGCGCTAGAGCAGTTTTCAGATAAATGGGATGACAAATACCCTCAGATCAGCCGCTCTTGGACAGCTCACTGGGCTAACCTGAATACGCTCTTCAACTACCCAGAAGATATTAGGCGAGCAATTTATACGACTAATGCCATAGAATCACTTAATAGTGTTATTAGAAAGGCGATTAAAAAGCGTAAGCTGTTCCCGACTGATGAGTCGGCAAGGAAGGTGATCTTCTTAGCGATCCAGGATGCCTCCAAAAGATGGACGATGCCAATTAGAAACTGGCGACAAGCCCTGAACCGCTTTATGATTATGTTCGAAGACCGATTAACTGAATATATGTAACCCCGACAGTTACACAGAATTATTTACAGGGTCTTCTTTAACTAACGATTACTCGTCATCTATAAATAAAGCGCCATTCCTATTGTAGGGATGGCGCTTTTTATTTTGGCATCGGTAATACTCAAGAGCATAACGGCCTAGTAGTCGTCATCCTCGAGAGGGAAGAATGACCGAGTCGGGGATCTCTGGTTGAAGGTGATTACCAGTCAACACCTTGTAGTGCTTTCACACCAGATTCGAAAGCGTGCTTCACGTTACGTACCTCTGATACGGTGTCTGCCATTTCAGTCAGTGTGCGGTGTGCCCCACGGCCTGTAATGATCACTGATTGCATCTTCGGACGGTTGTTAAGCGCTTCAACGACTTCATCTAGCTCAATGTAGCCGTAGCTCACCATGTAAGTCAGCTCATCAAACAGAATCACATCAATCGACTCGTCAGCCAGCATGCGTTTACACTCTTTCCATACGCGTTGTGCTGCTTCAATATCTTGGGCTTTGTTCTGCGTTTCCCAGGTAAAACCAGTACCCATTACTTGGAACTCGACATCTAGCTTTTGCAGGACATTCTTTTCGCCGTTATCCCAAGTGCCTTTAACAAACTGAGCAACCGCACATTTCTTACCGTGACCTACTGCACGAGTTATGGTGCCAAAGCCAGAGGTCGATTTGCCTTTACCATTACCAGTGATGACCAGTAATAGACCTTTTACTTCTTGAGCTGCAGCGACACGAGCATCGACTTGTTCTTTTACTTTCTGTTGTCTTGCTTTATGACGTTGTTCTTTGTTGTCTTCAGTCGACATAACAAATCCTTTTAAGTTGTGATTGCGCCTATCATAGCCTAACTTAACGATAGCAAAAACCATCGGAAGAACAGGTGATTACGGATGAAAAAGATACTCGTGGTCTGCATGGGGAATATTTGTCGCTCGCCAACAGGTGAAGCGGTATTACGAAAGAAGGCACAGCAGCTCAATATTGATGTTCTAGTCGACTCTGCGGGGACGATTGGTTTCCATCAAGGAAATCCGCCGGATTCACGCTCCAAAGCGGCAGGAGAGAAGCGGGGCTATAGCTTTAAAGGCATTACTTCACGAAAAGTCGTCGCAAATGATTTTGAAGAGTTTGACCTAATACTCGCAGCAGATAGAGCTAACTTGACCGACTTAATGAGCCAATGTCCGGCACACTTGCAATACAAACTGGCGTTGTTTTTGAGTTTCGGTGACTCGCAGTATCAAGAAGTTCCTGATCCGTATTATGGAGAGGGTGATGGGTTCGAACTGGTTTTGGATTTAATCGAAGAGTCTAGCGAGGCGATATTAAGGTCGATTTGATATCGAGGATATAAAAGCAGTAGAACGCTTGCACGCGAAGTATAAAAAAGGCCGACATTGAATGTCGGCCTCTCTATATCTAGCGTAAAGTGATGCTTAGGATTACTTAGACATTACTTTGTAGATTGGGTCTTCTGCTACGTTTGCTTCTACTAAGCTACCTGCTTTGTGCAGCATAGCAACACAGTCTTGGCTTAGGTGACGAAGGTGAAGCGTTTTACCTTGTGCAGCGTAACGCTCAGCAATAGTGTCAATTGCTTCAATAGCAGAGTGGTCGGTTACGCGAGAGTTCGCGAAATCAACGATAACGTCTTGTGGATCTTCATGAGCGTCAAACAACTCAAGGAAGTTTGCTGTCGAACCGAAGAAGATTGGACCGTTTACCTTGTACTCTTTTGAACCAGCTTCGTTGATGCAAGTATCAGCGTAGATATGCTTAGCGTGTTGCCATGCAAACATCAGTGCAGATGCAATTACACCTACAAATACCGCTACCGCTAGGTCAGTCATTACTGTTACAACAGTAACAAGAACGATAACGAAGAAGTCTTGCTTAGGTACACGACGTGCAAGCTTAAAGGTTGCCCATTCGAATGTACCAATTACAACCATGAACATCACACCAACTAGCGCCGCTAGCGGGATCATTTCGATAAGTGCTGAACCGAATAGGATGAACATTAGCAATGCAACAGCGGCAACGATGCCCGATAGACGACCACGACCACCAGAGTTTACGTTGATCATTGACTGACCAATCATCGCACAACCACCCATCGCGCCAAATACTGAACACGTTACGTTAGCCATACCTTGACCAACACATTCACGGTTAGATTGACCACGAGTATTTGTCATCTCGTCTAGTACCGTTAGTGTCAGTAGCGATTCGATTAGACCAATCGCTGCAAGGATCACTGCGTAAGGTAGAATGATGTATAGCGTTTCTAGGTTAAACGGTACTGCTGGAATAGAGAAGGTTGGTAGAGAACCAGCTAGTGTTGCAGCTTCGTCACCAGACATAGTGCGTAGGAAATCAACAACAGTACGAGTTTCAAGATCAAGACCTACAACCAATGCCGTAACAGTTACGATAGCGACCAATGAAGATGGTACTGCTGTCGTCAGTTTTGGTAGGAAGTGGATGATAGCCATAGTTAGTGCCACTAGGCCTAACATTAGAGTCATCTGGTCGCTAGGTAACCAAGTTAATGCACCTGTTAGATCTGGTGCTTTAAATTGACCAAGTTGAGCTAGGAAAATAACGATAGCCAAGCCGTTCACGAAACCAATCATTACTGGGTGTGGAACGATGCGGATAAATTTACCTAGCTTGAAGACACCTGCTGCAATTTGCAGAAGGCCAGCTAGCATAATTGCCGCGAATAGGTATTGAACACCGTGAGTTGCAACTAGGCTTACCATTACAACAGCCATCGCGCCAGTAGCACCAGAAATCATGCCTGGGCGGCCACCGAAGATTGAAGTGATAAGACCTACGATGAATGCTGCGTAGAGACCAACCATTGGGTCAACGCCAGCAACAAAGGCGAATGCTACAGCTTCAGGTACCAGAGCAAGTGCTACGGTAAGGCCTGACAGTACGTCATTCTTTACAGAGTGCTTAGAAAATTGTGGGAATTCGAACATGTGTGCTCAGCTATGCTTAAAATGGATTTACCGACACGAGTGTATTGCGTAGCTAAACAGTGATGAAAAAGAGCGGCAATAGCTAAGTGTCGAAAAGATAAGTGCGCGAATGCTACCCAAAATTGTGACTAAGTTCAAGGTAGAACCCAATTTTGAGTAATATATCTATTAATTTTTATTCGATTAGCAGATAAGAAAAAGGCTGCTTAAATAAGCAGCCTTTGATTCGATTTTCTAATGATTATTCAGTAGTAAACACTAGTAGTTTGGCTTAGTCATGCCTGCGCCAGCTTTGTTTGACGCTACCTGACTACCTGCACCTTTTGGTACAAAACGTTCAGTGCGGAAAGGTGCTGCAACCACTTCAATCTCTTTGATCTCTTGAGGACCAGGAGCTTTAGTCATTGGTGAGCCCGCTTGCTTCTTCGCAACTGTTGCTTTTGGCGTTTCTGCTTTTGCAACAGGCGCTTCTTCAACTTTCACTTCAGCTTTCGGTGCTTCAACGACTTTTGCTGGTTCAACGACAGTCGCTTCAGCTTCAACTGCTGGTGCTTCAGCAACTGCTTCCTCAGCTTTCACAGTCTCAACCGGTGCTTCAACTACTGGAGTTTCAACGACAGGTGCCTCAACTTTCGCTTCGACAACCACTGGAGCTTCTTCAACAACAGCAGGAGCTTCTGTTACTTTAGCTTCGGCAACTGGCGCTTGAGTTACAGCTGTCTCTTCACGGCGGATAATTACTTTACCCATTGCCAGTTCAGGACATGCAAAACCGCCAGCCATTACAACGCTGCTTTGTGGTGCTGTCTCTTGAGCGACATTTTGCTCTTGAGTATTAACCACTGTTTGCGTTTCAACTGCTACTTCAGCCACTTCAGGTTTTGCCTGTTTGTGGTGAGGTTTCGGAATGAAGCTAGGCATCACTTTACCCATAGCCATCTCTGGAGAAGCTACACCACCTTTACGTAGGCGGAATGGGTTAGGGCGACGATCACGACCGCGACGACGACGTTGACCACTTGCACGTAGGTGACGTGGAGAACGACGGTTACGACGTTGTTTCGGTTCTTCCTGTTCAGATTGCTCGCCATTTGCTTGAGTTGCTTCAACTTGCTCTGCAACTTTTTGCTCTTGCGCTACTGATTTGTTTTTCGCTGCTGCTTGCTCTTTAGAAACAGATGGTGCTTTTTGTTCCTTAGTTGAGTTTTCAGCCGCGTCTGCTTGAGCTTGCTGGTCTTTAACACGAACTTGCTTGTTCAGCTTACGACGTTGGCGACGCTCTTTAATCTTAGCAGCTTTCGCTTCAGGCTTAGCCTTTGGTGCATCTGACTTACCAGCTTGTGCGTCTGCCGCTAGCTGTAGGCCTTCTTCTGCTAATTTAGATGGTGCTTGCTCTTCGCGTTGCTTCTGCTCATCACGCTGCTTGTTGCGGCGATCTTGCTTAGGCTTACGAGGTTGACGATTTTGCTGTGGAGCTGCATCTTTCTGCTCTTCAGACTTCTCATCACGTACAGGCTTGCGACGGCGTTTGTTGTCACGGTTATCGTTACGGTTGTCACCACGCTCA
Source organism: Vibrionales bacterium SWAT-3 (assembly GCA_000169995.1). GTDB lineage: Bacteria > Pseudomonadota > Gammaproteobacteria > Enterobacterales > Vibrionaceae > Vibrio. The sequence continues at coordinate 74,053 of AAZW01000021.1, forward strand.
CCACGTTGGTTACGGCGGCGGTTATCGTTACGGTCACGGCGTTGACGGTTGCCATTGCGGTTGTTTTTAGGCTTCTCTTCAGTTTGTTTCTCTTCTTGCTTCTCTTCTTGAGTTGAAGAGCCAAATAGGAAACTACCGATAGCCTTAAAGAAGCGACCAATTAGGCCTGATTCTTGTCCTACTGGCTCAGCTTTCTTCTCTTGTGCCGCTTTTGGTGCTGGCGCTGGAGTCGGTGCTGATTGAGCTGGAGCAGCGAAGCCTTTCAGAGCTGGCTCTTCGATCTTCTTAGGACGAATTGCTTGTTCTGCAGGTTCTTTGCTTTCTGCTTCTTTCAGAGCATCTAGCTTCTTAGGAAGTAGGTAAGAAAGTAGATCGAACTCTTCGCCTTCACGAACACGGATAACCTCAAAGTGCGGTGTTTCCATGTCAGAGTTAGGAACAACAGTGATCTTAACTTCTTGGTTCTTCTCGATGTGGTTTACTGAGCGACGTTTTTCGTTCAGAAGGTAAGACGCGATAGGAACAGGCACAACAGCAAGTACTTGTGCTGTGTTGTCTTTCAGAGCTTCTTCTTCAATCAAACGTAGAACAGACAGTGCTAGAGATTCGTTATCACGAACAACACCAGTACCTGTACAACGAGGACAAATGTGGTGGCTTGCTTCTGCTAGTGATGGGCTCAAACGTTGACGAGACATCTCTAGAAGACCAAAGCGAGAAATACGGCCAATTTGTACACGAGCACGGTCTAGACGAACGGCATCACGTAGGCGGCTTTCAACTTCGCGTTGGTGGCGAACCGGAGTCATATCGATAAAGTCGATAACAACAAGACCACCTAGGTCACGTAGACGTAATTGACGTGCAATTTCATCGGCTGCTTCTAGGTTAGTGTTAAGTGCTGTCTCTTCGATATCACCGCCCTTTGTTGCACGAGCTGAGTTGATATCGATAGAAGTTAGCGCTTCTGTTGGATCGATTACGATAGAACCACCAGAAGGAAGGCGAACTTCACGTTGGAAAGCCGATTCGATCTGGCTTTCAATCTGGTAGTGACTGAATAGTGGTACTTCACCATCGTACTTCTTAACGCGATTCATGAAATCTGGGCGTATTAGTTGAATATGCGCTTGAGCACGTTCAAAAATAGTGTTGCTGTCGATTAGAATCTCGCCGATGTCACGACGTAGGTAGTCACGAATTGCGCGAACAATAACGTTACTTTCTTGGTGAATTAGGAAAGGAGCTGCATTTGAATCAGAAGCTTGCTTGATAGCGCCCCAGTGATTCAATAGAACATTTAGGTCCCACTCTAGCTCTTCTGCGCTTTTGCCAACGCCCGCTGTACGCACGATTAAGCCCATACCTTGAGGAAGCTCAAGAGTGCTCAATGCTGCTTTCAGTTGGGTGCGCTCATCACCTTCGATACGACGAGAAATACCGCCTGCACGAGGGTTGTTTGGCATAAGAACTAAGTAACTACCTGCCAAAGAGATGAAAGTTGTCAGTGCAGCACCTTTGCTACCACGTTCTTCTTTCTCTACTTGTACGATTACTTCTTGGCCTTCTTTTAGCACTTCTTTAATGCTAGGACGGCCTTGGTATGTATAACCTTCAGGGAAGTATTCGCGGGCAATTTCTTTAAGAGGGAGGAAACCGTGACGTTCTGCGCCGTAATCAACGAATGCCGCTTCTAGGCTTGGTTCAATACGGGTAATACGTCCTTTGTAGATATTCGCTTTCTTTGACTCATGACCTGGACTTTCGATATCTAGATCGAATAGTCGCTGGCCGTCAACCAAAGCGACACGCAACTCTTCTTTTTGAGTTGCGTTAATTAACATTCTTTTCATTTAGAAATACTCGTTGTCTTTTCTTATTTTCATCATTGTTCTTATCGCTTTATTTCGTTTCTCATGGTGCCAGATCCCATGGCTTTATCGGTGCAGCCTCCCGGCTGGAGAGGGATGCTCTGGGGCACGTCAGTCATCATAGGGAGTTAGCCTATGATCCGCGATGTGGCGGTGAATACTCAACATGAGCGTACGTGAGTAGAGCGATAAGGGGACTCAGTTGACTGTGTCTTACGCCAATTGCAGCACTGTCTAATCTGAGTTATCTACTCATTTACTTGCTTATGAACGATTGTCTGTTTAAATTTTAGTCAAACCGTTGATAGCAGCTGTGAACTATAGCAGTGGTCGGTAAACACAGCAATCTGCTTTGTCGGAATGCTGTAAAAAAAACAGTTTTTGTTTGTGTTTTGATAGCTCTAACTCACTGTCTATAAATAATTTATCAATTGATATTTTAATTTGCAGGAATCTTGGTGCTTTTTTGTTCGGAGAATCAAAGAAATATAGAACTTCAGTGACCATTTGGTGGTAGGTGGCAAAGAAATAAGAGTAAATTAGTTCAGAATAGACCTAAGAAAATCTCAATTATCAAAAGTGACAGTGATACAATAGCGCAATGAGCGAAATTAGAACCCAAGTCCAATTCGTCGATATTGACGAAGATATGGCTGGTCAGCGTATTGATAACTTCTTACGCAACCAATTAAAAAACATCCCGAAAAGCATGATTTACCGAATCGTGCGTAAAGGCGAAGTCCGCGTAAACAAAAAACGCATCAAGGCTGAGTACAAACTAAAAGCTGGTGATTTAGTTCGTATCCCGCCAGTTACCATTGAAGAGAAAGTCGAAGAGAACGTGCCAAGCACGAAACTCAACAAGGTTTCAGAATTGGAACAGTGCATCATTTATGAAGATGATCACATGCTGATTCTAAATAAACCATCGGGCACTGCCGTTCATGGCGGTAGTGGACTTAAGTTTGGCGCAATTGAAGCATTGCGTGCACTGCGTCCAGAAGCTCGCTTTCTTGAATTAGTGCACCGTATCGATAGAGATACGTCTGGCATCTTGCTTGTTGCTAAGAAGCGCTCGGCGCTAAGACATCTTCAAGCGCAGTTCCGTGAAAAAACGGTTCAAAAATACTACTTCGCTTTAGTGATGGGCGAGTGGAAGAACAGCTGTAAGGTGGTGAACGCGCCTCTGCTGAAAAATGAAGTAAACAGTATCGTTCGTGTTAACCCGAATGGTAAAGCCTCGGAAACCCGTTTTAAGGTTTTAGAGAAGTTCAAAGATGCGACACTGATTCAAGCGAGCCCGATTACCGGTCGTACGCACCAAATCCGTGTACACACTCAATATACGGGCCACCCAATTGCATGGGATGACCGATATGGTGATCGTCGTTTTGATGCTTACACGGGAAAGGTTGGGTTGGATCGCTTGTTCCTACATGCTGCAAACATCAAGTTCACGCATCCGGGTAGTGAAGAGAAGATGGATATCTCAGCTCCGATTGAAGCGCGATTAGAAAAAGCGCTGACTGGTTTACGTAAGCTTTAAGAAGATACGAGATACGAGATACGAGATACGAAGGTATAGAGTGCCTCGAGGTTTGTTCTTCAGTATCCATAAATGAGAAAGGTTGACGAATTTCGTCAACCTTTTTTGTTTGTGCTTGTCACAAGAGCTCCCCAACTCGCTCGTTCCTCACTCTTGGGGATGACGATACTTTTTGCTATTCGAGTAAAATAGTACCTTGT
>AAZW01000020.1 GCA_000169995.1 Vibrionales bacterium SWAT-3
GATAACTCAGAAGCGATGGTTGAGCGCTGTAAATTACACGTTAACGCTTACCGCAGCGACACGCCTGTAGAAGTCATCGAAGCCGATATTCGCGAAGTCGAAATTAAAGACGCTTCGGTAGTAGTACTTAACTTCACGCTGCAATTCCTGTCGCCAGACGATCGCTACGCCCTACTTGAAAAAATTCATGCTGGCCTGCGCCCTGGCGGAATCTTAATCTTGTCTGAGAAATACGTATTCGAAGATGAAAGTTCGAACGAACTGCTTATCGACCTGCACCATGATTTCAAACGCGCTAACGGATACAGCGAACTTGAAGTGAGCCAAAAACGCAGCGCGGTTGAAAACGTGATGCGCCCAGACTCTATTCCAGTGCACAGAGAGCGCTTTGATAAGATTGGCTTCTCAAGCAGCGAAGTATGGTTCCAATGCTTTAACTTTGGATCAATGTTCGCGATTAAGTAGCACACAAACTCGGTTAGCTCGTACTAGAACGTCATCCTCACTGTAGTGAATGACACGATAACTTTTACACCACCAATTCAGTGAAAAACTATGTTTAATTTTGCCAATTTTTATCAACTTATTGCCCAAGATACTCGCCTACAGCCGTGGCTTAACGTTTTGCCACAGCAACTGACGGATTGGCAAAATGCAGAGCACGGTGATTTCGATCGTTGGTTGCGTGCGTTAAACAAGATTCCACAAGACGTGCCAGATCAAGTTGACCTGAAAAATTCAGTGACGATTGGTAGTTCTACGCCATACCACCAAGGTGAACTGAAAAAGCTAGAAAGCTTATTGAAGACGTTCCACCCATGGAGAAAGGGTCCTTATACCGTTCACGACATCCATATCGATACAGAGTGGCGCAGTGACTGGAAATGGGATCGTGTGCTTCCACATATTTCTCCATTGAAGAACCGCTCGGTACTAGATGTTGGCTGTGGTAACGGCTACCACATGTGGCGCATGCTGGGTGAAGGGGCTCGCTTAACTGTGGGTATTGATCCTTCTCACCTATTCTTGATTCAATTTGAAGCTATTCGTAAGTTAATGGGCAACGACCAACGTGCTCACCTTCTACCTTTAGGTATCGAACAGCTACCAAAACTTGAAGCCTATGACACGGTATTCAGCATGGGCGTGCTGTACCACCGCCGTTCTCCATTGGATCACCTGATTCAACTGAAGGACCAATTAGTATCTGGCGGCGAATTAGTGCTGGAGACCTTAGTGATTGAAGGCGATGAGAACGCAGTATTAGTGCCTGTTGACCGCTACGCACAAATGAGAAATGTGTACTTCTTCCCTTCTGCTCGCGCCCTGAAGCGCTGGCTTGAACAAGTTGGCTTTAAAGATGTACGCATCGTGGATGAGAATGTCACAACAATTGGTGAGCAGCGCACAACTGAGTGGATGACACACAACTCTCTGCCAGATTACCTAGATCCAAACGACCCAAGTAAAACGGTTGAAGGTCACCCGGCGCCGAGACGCGCCATTCTTATCGCAACCAAGCCATAAACTAAATATTCAAAAGCCCAAATTGCGTCGTAACAAAATTTGTCTCTAGAGCTCATTTATTTTCTAAAACAGAACAATGTTTAATAAATGAGCTATTTCAAATAGCAATAATTGGCGTAGCGCTCACATTGCGATTCAATATGACCAGACTCTTACAATAGGATGCTTCACGCATCCTTTTTTGTGGGCTAAACTTCTAAATAGTCTGAACTATTCTCTAATTTCCCAAAGGTTTTTTTATGTTTAAGCGATTATCGCCAATTGTGGCGGTTGGTTTGCTCTCTGGCTGTACCCTGACTAACGGTGCGGCCTACCACCAAGAAACTCTCGACGCTATTGCCCGCTCAGAGACAAACATCGCAAATAAGGTTCAAAATCTTGAACTGCAACTAAGCAATCAAAGTGATTACATTGAAAGCTTAGAAGACGAAATCACAACCCTTTCCCAACAGCTTGATGTTCACCTAACCAGCATGGAACACAAAGTGATTGAAGAACTGGAAGAAGAAGAGCCAGTCGCAGTTACAGCGGCTCCTGTTGCTCCGACTTCACAGCCTACAATCCTTGGCGGCATCGAAAAAGTATCTATCGACTCTATCAAACAAAGCTTCGATGCTCGTGTTGATACGGGTGCTACAACATCATCTTTGAATGCTGTTGATATCAAAGAATTCGAACGCAATGGCAAAGATTGGGTACGATTCCACCTAGCTGACAAATCACAAGCGACAGAAGATCAAAAATGGATTGAAGCGCCTGTTGTACGTTATGTGAAAATCCGTCAGTCAACGACCGACCAAGCAGAACGTCGAGCTGTGATCGAATTATGGGTTAAAGTTGGAAAAATCCATGAAAAAGCGCAATTTACATTGGCGGATCGCTCTCAAATGAGTCACCCTGTATTACTAGGGCGCGAATTTATCAAAGACATCGCGCTAGTAGATGTAAGTAAACAGTACGTACAAACGGAAGCCAAATAACAATAGTAGGGTAAGCTATGACGTCACGAATTCCATTTTATATCTCTATTTTCCTGCTCATTGCAGCAGGTATAACACTGAGTATGTTCAGACATACGACTTATGGTGTTCCTTGGACTCCAGGGGAAACCAGACAGGTGTGGGACATTGAAGCTCGTATCGAATTCAATGCAGTAGGCAAAGAAGCGAAGGTTTCATTAGCGGCTCCTCATACTCAGTCTAACTACACGCTCATCAGCGAGTCAGCTTCATCACCAGGCTACGGTATCTCTTACTTGAATACCGAATCAGGTCGCCGCGCTGAATGGTCTATCCGCTATGCCGATGGCCCACAAACCATCTACTACAAAACTCAATTCTTAGTCGATAGCCAAGCAAAAGTTACTGAGAACCCACCAGAAGGTGAAGTTGCTCAACCAAGCTTCGACGGACCAGAAGAAGCAGCATCGATTGCTTTGATTGACCGCGCAACCAAGCGTTCAGCGGACAACCTAACCTTCACTCGTGAGCTCATCAAAACGCTAAACGATCCAGACAGCCAAAACTCAGCGCTGCTTCTGAACAACATGACCAAAGTAGAAGCGACACACAAGCTACTTTCGGCAGCAAAAATCCACAACAAAGTGGTTGGTGTTATCGAGCTAGAAGATGGTCGCCGTCGTCAATCCATTCAGAACATGATCCAAGTTTGGGATAACGATCAGTGGATTCTGTTCTCCCCTGAATCAAGCGAACAACAAGTTCAACCAAACCTACTTATCTGGGACGAGTCGAACGTATCTCTATTAGATGTTGTTGGTGGTCAAAACAGTAAAGTTCACTTCTCTATGATTGCTCAAGAGATTACTCCTACTGAAGCAACCAACAGCAAAGTCTCTGCAGACCAATTGTTGAACCTATCGATTCACAGTCTACCGCTAGAAGAGCAAGCGATGTTTAAAACCATCATGCTGATTCCAATCGGTGCTCTGATTGTTGTGTTCTTACGTGTCATCATCGGGTTGAAAACATCTGGTACCTTCATGCCAGTTCTGATTGCAGTAGCCTTTGTTCAAACACAATTGGTTACGGGTATTGTCGGTTTCTTACTGATTGTCGGCACAGGCCTTATTATTCGTAGCTACTTATCCAAGCTCAACCTATTACTAGTTGCCAGGATATCCGCGGTGATTATCACGGTAATCATGATTATTTCCGTGTTTACCGTGGTTGCTTTCAAAGTGGGTCTGACTGAAGGTCTTTCTATTACGTTCTTCCCAATGATCATCCTATCTTGGACTATCGAACGTATGTCTATCCTATGGGAAGAAGAAGGCGCGAAAGAAGTGGTTCTTCAAGGTGGTGGCTCACTATTGACTGCCGTACTTGTTTACTTAGCAATGACTAACCCGTTCATTCAACACCTAACATTTAACTTTATCGGTCTACAACTGATTGTCCTAGGTGGTATTTTACTACTAGGTACTTACACTGGTTACCGCTTAACTGAGCTACGTCGCTTTAAACCGCTAGCGGAGGATTAAGTTATGTTTGAACAGTTTACTTCGCCGTTTAAGTTGAAAGACAAAGGCATCATGGGGATGAACAAGCGTAACCATAGCTATATTGGTCGCTACAATGATCGCTCCAAATATCCGTTAGTCGATGACAAGCTAAAGACTAAAATCATTGCGGAACAAGCAGGTGCGACAGTGCCTAAACTTATTGGCGTGATCAGTCACCAAGCTGAAGTAAAGACAATCCACAAGATGGTTAAAGAGTGGCCGGGTTTTGTAATCAAGCCAGCTCAAGGGAGTGGTGGTAAGGGTATCCTTGTCATCACCTCACACAAGGACGGCGTTTACACTAAGCCGTCTGGCTCAACCATTAACGAACAAGATGTAGAGCGTCACATCAGTAACGCTCTTGCAGGTCTTTTCTCGCTAGGTGGTAAGAACGACGTTGCCGTAGTTGAAAACCTGATTAAGTTTGACGAGTGTTTTGACGGTTTCAGTTATGAAGGTGTACCAGATGTACGTATCATCGTATTCAAAGGCTACCCTGTCATGGCGATGATGCGTCTTTCTACTTCAGCTTCTGATGGCAAGGCTAACCTTCACCAAGGTGCCGTCGGTGTAGGTATCGACATTGCAACAGGCAAAGCGGTACGAGCGGTTCAATTTGACCAACCGGTGACGCACCACCCAGATACAGGTAAAGAACTGGCACTGCTGCAAGTTCCCCACTGGGAAAAGCTGCTGACTCTTGCATCGAGTGCTTGGGAAATGACAGGCTTAGGTTACATGGGTACCGATATGGTACTAGACCAAGAAGAAGGCCCAATGGTACTTGAGCTTAATGCGCGTCCAGGTTTGGCTATCCAAATCGCCAACGGCGCAGGCCTACTTCCTCGATTGCACCATATTGAAAACCTTGGTACACCCGCTGAATACCCAAAACCTGCTGAGCGTGTTGCTTACGCTGCAAAACAATTTGGTGTTCACAGTAATGAGATTGTTTCAAGCTAAGCCGACAACTGAACTGAGAGCTCGATCAATTGCTAGCTTGCTAACTCAATAATTACCAAGCTCAATAAAAAAGCCGCATAACTCTGTGAGTTACGCGGCTTTTTAGTACCGGCTATTCAACGGATTGGGCTAAACCTCTGTAACTTCAATTACAGGCTCTCGAATGGGATCAATCCGCACCGCCGCCACCTTGAATTCTGGGATCTTGGCATGTGGATCGGTCGCGGTTGTCGTCAATCGGTTCACTGGAGACTCTACAAAGTGGAATGGAATAAACACCACGCCTTTTTGCATTCGCTTCGTCACAAACGCTGCAATCTCAATCTCACCACGACGTGTTGATACCTTGAGCATTTGACCATTCGAGATTCCCAACGCTTCAGCATCATGAACACTGACCATAGCTCGCGGTCCTGCTAGGTTATCCAAGCCTTTTGTTTTGCGCGTCATGGTGCCTGTATGGAATTGCTCTAGGATACGCCCAGTAGTAAGTACCAGCGGGTACTCTTCGTCTGGAAGCTCAGCCGCATATCGAAACGGAATCGCTTCCATTTGGCCGCGCCCACGAGTGAACTGAGTTTGGTGCATGATACGGGTACCGTCAGGGTTGTTCTTATTACTCGGCCATTGCACGCCATTAACCGTGATGTTTTCCCAACGTAAACCACCATATTGTGGCGTGACGCGAGCAATCTCATTGGTAATGTCCGCAACCGAATCGTAGCTCCAACCACCAACCATAGCGTTGGCTAGCATTTGGATAATCACCCAATCCTCTTTCGCATCACCAGGAGGTAATACCGCTGGGTTAATGCGCTGAACGCGTCGCTCAGTATTGGTAAAGTGACCAGACTTCTCAGCAAACGAGCAAGACGGTAGCACCACATCAGCATACTGCGCCGTTTCGGTTAAGAAGATGTCTTGCACCACAAGGAAATCTAACGCTTCAAGCCCTTCAATCACGTGTGCTTGATTCGGGTCGCTGAGCACTGGGTTTTCACCCATTACGTATAAACCACGCACATCTCGATTACATGCCCCATCTATAATTTCAGTCAGCGTTAACCCCGTTTCAGCCGGCAAATCAGCAACGCCCCACTCCATCGCGAATTTTTGGCGAACCATAGGGTTATACACTTTCTGATAGCCCGGAAGATTATTTGGTAATGCTCCCATGTCACACGTGCCTGGAACATTCGATTGGCCACGCAGCGGATTGATACCACCACCTTCGATGCCGATGTTGCCACACAACAGTTGCAGGTTAGCAATAGATCGAACGTTGTCGTGGCCAGTGGTGTGTTGCGTGATACCCATGGAGTAATACACCGCCGTGCGTTTTGCAGTACCGATCAAGCGCGCCATCGCGAAGATGTCTTCTGCTTTAACGCCAGTTACTAGTTCTACTTTGTCTAACGAATAACTTGGCGACATTACCTCTTGCAGCAAGGTATCAAAGCCATCGACACGGTCATCAATGTATTCTTGGTCATACCAACCGTGTTTAATGATCTGCTGCATCACACCATTAATCAGCATCACATCTGTACCCGGTCGGTGCGCTAGGTAAAGTTCAGCATGGTCGGCAATATCGATTCTCTTAGGGTCCGCGACAATCAAGCGAGCGCCGTTATGCCTTACTGCCTGTTTGATATGCGAGCCGATAATTGGGTGCGCGGATGTGGTGTCAGAACCAATGATAAAGATGACATCTGAGTGTTTAATGCTTGGGATATCATTGGTCATCGCCCCACTCCCCAGCGAAGCCTCAAGACCGGTCACTGTCGAGGCGTGGCAAAGGCGAGCACAATGGTCAACGTTGTTGGTACCAAGCTCTCGTCGAATGAATTTTTGGAACGCATAGTTATCTTCATTGGTGGTTTTAGCCGATGAGAAACCTGCTAATGCATTACTGCCAAAGCCTTGTTTAATCGAAGTGAACTTATCGGCAATCAGCGTGATGGCTTCGCCCCAACTCGCAGGTTGTAACCAACCATCTTTACGAATCAATGGGGTTATGAGGCGAGCATCACTACTCACGAAGTCAAAACCAAAACGCCCCTTAACACACAACATGCCTTCGTTGACCGGAGAGTCACCACCTTCGATATAACGAATCTTATTCTTCGCTTCATCGATATGCATGGTTAGCTTACAGCCCACACCACAGTAGGTGCAGATGGTATCGACCTTCTTAAGAACATCGGTGTCACCTTGCTTTCTATCTCTCGCATCAACCATTGCACCTGTTGGGCAGGCTTGAATACAAGAACCGCATTGAACACAGTTCGAGTCGCCCATTAAGGTCTGGTTCGCCCCGAAATTCGGGCGACACTCAGGTCTTGATGCTGGCTTGCCATCAGCCTGATTCATGAAACTCAGGACGCCATGAACATTCTGTTCACGACATGCTTGAATACACTGTCCACAACTGATGCAGCGGTTGGCATCGAAAATAATGAATTCAGAGCTATCATCGACGGTAAACTTCTGTCTTGTCGAACCCACTTTCGCTTCTTCTGTTCGAATAGCTTGCCAGCTCTCATTTGAAGCAATATCGATTTTGTATGCAGGGTGCGTTTGAGTTGCCTTGTACTCAGTCGAGTAATCACGTAGGTCGCAATTGGTATTGGCTTGGCAACCACACTCTAAACACCTTGCAGCTTCAGCGATTGCATCAGCATTATCAAAGCCCGTTTCTACTTCTTCAAAGCTCTGCTCTCGCTGCTCTGGAGTCAGCTCCGGCATGATTTTTCGAGCCATGCGTTGTATCGATTTATATTGCTCAGGATCGATCGCTTTAAGCTGTTTATGCTTGGTTGAATTAAACGGTTTAGCAGGGATATTATCCATATCACCATTGAAGAATCGGTCGATCGCTTGCGCAGCAATTCGCCCGTCTCCTACTGCTTCTACTGCTTCTACTGCTTCTACTGCAGTCGCTGGACCACGTCTGAAATCACCGATACTAAATATATTACCGGTACCTGTGTGCATGGTTTGCGGATCAGCGTCCGCGGTGTTCCAACGTGTCAGTGGGATATCAATCTCTTCGTTATCCATGAAGCTTAAGTCTGGCTTTTGCGAAACAGCTGCGATGACCGTATCGAATGCTTCAACAAAAAATTCACCTGTTGGTTTAGGGCTACGACGGCCAGACGCGTCAGCAGGGCCAAGCGCCATGCGTTCTAATCGAATTTCTGATACATGGCCATTTTCATCGGCAATATTTTCAGCTGGGTTGGTCAAAAAGTGGAACTTAACACCTTCATGCTCCGCTTCTTCGATTTCGTAATCTTCAGCTGGCATTTCATCTCGCGTACGACGATAAATGAGTGTGGTATCAGCGCCATCACGCACTGCGGTTCGTGCGCAGTCAATCGCCGTGTTACCACCACCAATCACCGCCACTTTTTTGCCCGTAGTGAACTGCTTGTCGGTGACATAATCTTTCAGGTAATCAACACCTAAATAACAACCGCCAAGGTCGCTACCAGGATAATTCATTTCAACGGCTTGTGACGCACCCACGGCTAAGCAGACCGCATCAAAATCACGACTAAGATCCGACAAAGTGAAATCAACACCGAGCTTTTTATCGCACTCTACTGCCATTCCATTACGACACATGAGTTCGATTTCTTTATCAAGAATCGACTTCGGTAGACGATATTCTGGAATACCATAACGTAGCCAACCACCAGCTTTAGGCATCGATTCATAAACACTGACGTCATAACCTTCATTAGACAGGTAATAACCTGTTGTTAAGCCACCAGGACCACTGCCGACAATCGCAATGCTCTTACCTTTATTGGGTTTCTTCGCTGGCATGTAGCTCTCTTGAGCAGCGAGATCGGCATCGGCTGCGTGCCGCTTGAGTTGGCGAATCGCAATCGAATCATCGACTAGATTTCTTCGGCATTCCGTTTCACAAAACGCAGGACATACACGACCAATAGAGAGAGGCATTGGCAGTGTTTTCTTAATCACTTCGATTGCTTTGGCATGATCATTTTGGGCAATGTGATGTAGGTAAGACTGGATATCAACTCCCGCCGGGCAAGCGGTTTGGCACGGTGCTTCACAGTCAGCATAGTGGTCTGCCATGATTCGATTCAACTCATCTTGGCGATGAACCGTTAACTGTTTAGATTGAGTTGTAATGTTCAAGCCATTGACGACCTCAAGCTCACACGAGCGTGTTACGCCCATCCCATCCACTTCAACCACACACAAATCACACGGCACTTTGTCCGCTGTTTTGTTCAAACCACATAACGATGGAATCTCTAAACCACATGTTTTGGCCGCCTCAAGAACGGTTTGCCCTTATTCGACGATTCGAAATTTCCCATCAATGACGATTTGAATCATAGCTTGTCCTACCTTTACCATTCGCACACTGCGAGTTATCAATAATTAAAAATAAAGTAATACAATATTATTAATATTATTTAATCTATGCAATTACCATACATTAATTATGGTTTTGTGCGTGTGACCTCAAACAAGTTCCATTGATAATAACCATAAGATATGAGTGATCTTATCTGTATATGGAAAACATTAAGTTGAAGATAAAGACAATTGGAGGAAGGCAGGTGTAATCAGGGAGATCAGACTTCAGATATTAAAAAGCCCCTACCACTGTATATAAAGTGAATAGGGGCTTTGAATTGATACGATAAATCGGCTTAAAGCTTACTGCTCAGCTTCTTCAATCAGCTCTTGCACTGGCGATGCAGGTTTGTTTTGTGCAAAACCACGCAGGCCAACAACGTGTACGTGCTCATGATCTTTGAAGACCTTACGTACCAGTTTGTAGGTTGTACCCTTCTCTGGGCTGATGTTCTCAGGTGCTGCAATCAGAAGCTGCATACCTAGACGGTCACACAGTTCAAACAGTGTAGAGATAGACTTCGCATCCAGACGTGCTGCTTCATCAAGGAACAACAAGCGACATGGAACAATGTCTTTGCTACGAAGTCGACGAGACTCTTCTTCCCAGCTCTGAACAACCATCAATAGGATAGATTGACCAGTACCGATCGCCTCACCGGTAGACAGTGCGCCCGATTCCGCTTGTAACCAACCATCAGAACCACGGTTAACTTCAACACTTAGTTCTAGGTAGTTTCGATAATCCAGTAGCTCTTCACCCAGAACTTGCGGAGAACGTTGGCCCATGTCGATGTGTGGGTTCACACGTTGGAACAACTTCGCCATCGCTTCCGAGAAGGTGAAACGAGTCGTCTCGAATAAGTCTTTGTGCTGCTCTTGTTGAGTCGCTAGACCCGATAGCAAGATTTCGTGGCTTTCACGGATCTTAACATTCAGACGTACGCCTTTAACCTGACCAAAGTAGATGTTCGACAAGCCTTGGTTCAGCATACGAATACGGTTCTGCTCACGCTGAATCGTCTTCTTAATGATGCTTGCTACCGACTCAGAGCTGATCGCTAGGCGGTTTTCACGCTGGGTCAGTTCTTCTGTTAGTCGAGCTAGTTCAACTTCCATCTCTTCGATTGCTTCAACCGGGTCATCCGTATGAATGATGTCTTGGCGAATACGCTCACGAAGGTGTTGGTAAACCGCAATGTAGAACAGAACCTTACGCTCTGGATGCGCGTTGTCTTCCGATAGGCGCAGCGAATCACGTAGGTCGTCATTATCAGCCACAGCCAAACGCAACGCACCCAGTGATTTATCCGACATTGAGCGAAGTTCGCCCGCCGTTAGGTAAGCCAGTTCACGCTTGTGTAGACGACGTTCAACGTCATTCTCACGAGCTAAACGCAGTACTGAACACCAACCTGCTTTTGCCGCAACAACGAAGGTACGAAGCTCTGTGTACTCTTTCTGTACTTTCTTAAGACGCTTAGCCAGTGCTTTCATCTCAATTTCAGTTGAGGTGATCGTGCGTTCGTATTCGCTCTTACGGCTACGAGAAGTATGCAGACGCTCTTGAAGCTCGTCACGACGACGTACAGCGCGCTCTTCAGCACCTTCATCAGCGTTAACACCGAACTCTTGAAGCTCTTGTTTGAACTCTTGAACCGTCTCTTGCTTCGCTTGGTGCGAGCTCTTCAGCGCTGCCAATACTTGGTTGTACTGGTTCATCTGTTCGCGAGCTTGCTTCAAGCCATCGCGGCCTTTCGCTCGAGCTTGTTCTGCTTGAACCAGTTTCGCTTTCAGTTGCTCACTCAATTCACTGCTCTTGTTAAGCAGGTCAACTGAGTCTGCGTAAGCAAAGTAGTGACGACGCTCAATCAGATCAGACAGTGCGAATACTTTGCCTTTTAGCGTTTGTAGCGCGTTGTCTGCTTGACGATACTCCGCTTCCAAAGCTTCGAATTGCTCTGGGTCAGCATCGAGTGCAGAAACGATTTGCTCTAATGAAGTTAGCGCTTTGCCGTGAGTGTTCAAGTAAGACTTCGCTTCGCTTAAACGCTCTAATTGTGCTTCTAATTCAGCAAGACGCTCAGCTAATGTTTCGTCTTCAAGAATACGAACCATAGGCGCTAACTTATCAAGCGCAGCAATCGCCTGTTTACTTTGTTGAAGCTGGCTACGTTGCTGCTGCTCTTTAGAATCTAGCTCTGCCAGAGAACGAACAATTTGGTTACGCTTGTCGCGAACAGACGCTAACGCCTGTTCGGGATCAGCGTTGAACGCAACGTGCAGGTGCTTCGCAACAAAGCTGTTGAATGCTTGGTATAGACGATTCAGTTTTTGAGAGTCAAATGCTGCTTTCGCGTGGTTCTCAACGACAACGTCACGCTCTTCACGCAGTTTCTCTAAACGCTGTTCACGAGCCGCGCGACCAAACAGTGGGATCTCAGGGAAGCGAGAGTAACGCATTTGGCGATCGTTCAGTTGAACGCATACTGCGCCTTCCAACTCGTCCGCATTGAACGAGCTGTCATCAAACGCGTCAACATCACCTTCAAGGATGTAAAGGTCTTCAGGACAATCATCAAGATCAACCAGTTTCTCTTTGATGCCATCAAGATCCGAAACCACAATCGCATGACGAGCTGGGCCGTACATCGCACTGAAATATGGCGCATCGCCAATTGTGATGTCGTCGTAGATCTCTGAAAGCAGCACGCCACCAAGGGTGTCCGCTAAGCCTTTCAAGCGAGGATCGTTAGAACCACCTGGTGATGCTAGACGTTCAATTTCTTGCTCAAGTTCAGCTCGGCGAGTTGCCAGTTGATCTTTAGCCACCGCTTGAGACTTTTCATCTTCAAGCACTTGTTGCATTTGCGTCATCACCGCTTGGCTATCTTCTAGCTCAGCCTCGGTTTGATCTCTTAACGATTCAAGCGCATCGTTTGCTGTGATCCAAGCAGGAGCAATGGATTCAAGCTTTTGAATCTCTTGATCGTGGTTTTGCTGAACACGACGTTGCTCACTCTTGGCTTCACGCAGTTCTTCTTGAGCATACTCAAGCGTTTCGATTTGCATGGCATGACGTTCGCGTTCTTCTTCGAAAACCGCTTCGTCAGTCAGTGAAATGTTGTGTTGCTTTTGGTATTCAGTCGCCAGCTCTTTTGCTTGACGCTGCTGCGCCACATCACGAGCCATGTCGCGATGCTGAGCACGCCATTGCTGTTCGTTCTCAACAACGTGTTTTGCGTTACGACCTTTTTCTAGAGCTTGTTTAGCGCTGTGAGACGCTTCTTTACGTTCAACATCACCAACAATGCTCTTAACCAAAGACAGCGCTTTGTCGAACTGTGCAGAAGCAGCAGAAGACATGTCTAGTTTGTGCTTCGTCGACAGTAGCGTTTGAGTGCTTGATTCTTCTTGTGCTTTTAGCTCAGAAACCAGAGTTAGTGCGCTTTCTGCCGTAATAGATTCATCACCAAGCAACTGCTTAGTTTTCTCTAATGCTTGAACTGCTTGCTGGTATTGAAGCGCACGAGTCTGCTGAACATCTAACGCTTGTTGATAGTCAGCAAGCTGAGTTTTCAGGCTATCTACTTCTTCTTCAGTGATGGTTGCCTGCTCTTCAGCAAGAAGTACTCGCTCTTGAGCTTCTTCAACCACCATCATCTGCTCTTCTAGACGCTCATTAAGCTCTTCTAGATCTTCGCTGTAGCGAGCAATTTTCTCTTGCTGACGAAGTGCAGTTTGAACCAGTTGAAGGTGATCCGAAGCCGCTTGGTAATCTTGCTCTAGCGCTGATTCTTGATCCACCAGCAGTTCAAGTTCTTCTTGAACGCGATTCAACAGGTTGTTTTGCTCAAGTAAAGTTTCACGCGAACCAAACAGTTCACCACGGAACTTCATGGTTTGATCTAACTTATTGCGACGATCGTTCGCATGGCGCATGTAGTCTGCCGCCACGTAATTAGTCGATTCAGTGATCAAATGCTTGAACAAGTCACGATCCGACTGAGTTGTCTTGATCGCTTCTAGCGTCATGCGGTTTTCACGCAGTGCCGATTCCATATCTTGGAATGCTTTCTTCACACCACCATTTTGCGGCAGAAGGTAATCACGCAGAGAACGTGTAATCGCACTTGAGATACCACCGTAAAGTGATGCCTCAATCAGACGGTAGAACTTAGAGCGGTCGCTGCTGTTACGCAGCTTCTTCGGTACTACACCGTATTCGAACATCTGTGAGTGGTAATCCACAATCGAAGAGAACGCTTTAAAATGTGCGCCTTCGTATTGTGCAACTGCGGCTTTCACATCATTTAGCTGACATACACGTGCGTGGCTGTCTGAAACGTTCTGGATAAGCACGTCCGTTGGTTTCACGTGGCTAGGAAGGCCTTGGATAACGAACGGCTTGATGTCTACTTTCTTGTCACGACCAGCAACTTGCTGCAGTTTTACTGCAAACAGTAGGCGTTGGTTACGAGAGTTCACCACATCTAGCGCTGCATAACATGCGCCTGGCTGAAGCTTACCGTAAAGGCCTTTATCACGAGATGACTGTGAGCTGCCTGCTTCCGTTGTGTTACGGAAATGCAGAAGGCTTTGGTCAGGGATAAGTGCTGTAATGAATGCCGCCATTGTAGTCGACTTACCTGCACCGTTACCGCCAGAAAGCGTTGTAACCAATCCATCAATATCAAAAGTACGTGCGAAGAAGCCGTTCCAGTTGACCATGGTTAATGATTGATACTTACCTCTTTCAATCATGCTTCACCTTCTACTTTTGTTTGTTCGCCGTCGTTTGACTCAAGGTCAAAGTCAGCTTGATCGTAAATTCTTGTGACCGTTTCGTCACGCTGCATCGACTTTGATGCGCTTCAGCTTGCTCTTCATTAACAAGCTGCTTGGTTAGGTCGTGGAGTATGCACCACAGCCTTCACCATCACGGATAAGACGCAGTTGAGCTTCTTTCATGTCATCGCCAACACGTACGTCCGCACCAAAAACGGAAATACCGCTTCGCTGATACGGAATTTGCCGGTTTCGCCAATCGCAATCAACATGCCGATACGACGTAGGCGACGTAGAGAAGTACGCACTTTTTCAAACAGTTTTTCTTTGTCTAAATCAGAACCAGACGCACGGTTTGTTGCTAGCTTCATGAGTTTTTTCTCATCCGCTAGTGCCATTAGCTCTTCAAATAGCTCTTGGTTAGTGAAGATACCTTCATGTGCTAAACGCTCTGGGCTTAGGTACAAGAAACACAATACCTTACCAACCAGCATGTCTAGCTCAGACAACACACTACGGCCGATCAGCGACGTAGAACGTGGACGCAGATAGAAGAAACCTTCCGGAGCTTTCACAAGTTCTGTGTTGTAGCGTTGGTAGAAATGCTGAAGCTCAACTTCAAAATCAGACAGTAACGCGTGGTTATCTAGGTCTTCTGTTGAAATATGCTTACCTGAACGCAGCATGCTGTCTAGCGCAGGGAACAGTGGGTTCGCTATCGCTTTTACCAGTTTCTCTGGCATGTAATCATCAGTACTTGTTAATGACATTGGCTTGTACCTTTGCACCGAAATCGTTGATTGCCTGCCAATCTGGCTGAATAGCCTGATAGTCAGACTCTGAGTAACCTAAGCGCACCGCTTGGTCGACAACAATTCTGGCTAAATCAAAATGGTGTGTGCGAGGGTGTTCAGCGAGGTAGTCGCGTAACACAAGGCCAAGATCAATTGGCGCACCTTGCTGTTTGTGAGCTTTTAACATATCTGCAATTCTTTCAGACAGCAGATCGTTCACTTGCTCAAATTCTTCGTACTCTACGTCGAGTGGCGCTTGTCCTGTTACTTCGTCATCACGAAGCACTAGTGCTTCATCACGAAGATCCGTCAGCTTCTCAGCGTCGGCATAAGTTAGTAGCCACGGCGCATCAAAGTATTCCGTCACAGATTGACGTAGGCGCTGGCTGAAGGCACGGTTCTTATCCATATCAATAGCGGTACGGATAAACTTGTGAACGTGACGGTCATAGCCGATCCATAGATCAATCGCTTGTTGGCCCCAACTTGTGATTCGGTCGAGCTTCATTTGCAGACCAAACAGGGTTTCGCCAACAAACTCGAGTTCATCGTCGCCGTAGACTATTTCTTGAATATCGAGGATCTGTGTTTGCAGTTCATCACCTGCCGCCTGCAAGGTATCTTGCAACTCTTTTAGCGTGGCTGAGGTTTCTGATAGCAAGACTTCACAGTTGTTGATCGCTTCACGCCAATCTTTATTAAGAAGGTCGGCAATCTGCTGTTTTACGGTTTGCTGCTGCTCATCCATAACGCGTTGGTTAAGATCAATCTGATCGAAAATCTCACCAACAGAGTATTTGAGCACGCCGTAAACGTTCTTTCTCCAATGCCCTGGCGTTCCACCTTTCTGTGCTGCTTCAATAGCTTTTGCCATTTCATCCGCAACCATAGAAAGTTGGATAGACAGTTTTAATTTAGAGAACTGACGGTGACGTAAATAATAATCTGAGATACCAATTGCCAACGGTGACAAGCGGTAGATGCTTGCGCCATCGGTAATTTCGCTGGTAAAGCGGCTAATCAGCTTCTGTTTAACCAACTCATTAATTGCATTATTGGCACGAAACGCTGAGGCTTCACCAGTATCTTCAAACAGTCGAGTGACGATAGTAAACGCATCATGCAGTTCACCCTCGCCTAGCTCTTCATCGAACCTTTCATTGCTTAATACTGCGATAGCAATCAAAAATGCTAAGCGCTCTGGCGGCAAGTTTAATGAAAAATCATGCTGCTTGACCCAGCCCACCAACTCATCAATTGGCTGCTCTTCGGCAGTTTGAGTCATTTCACTCATTGTGGTTCCTGTTACTGTTCTTCGTCATACCAAACACAGTAGATATGACGCCTATTTCTTTATAACGCGGGCTTCTTACGATTGCATAGCGCATATTGTGGTTTCTTTTACCACATTCATCACTGTTATTGCGCAGGTTTTTGAGCCCAAACGTGAATATAACGGCCTAGTGACAGATATGGCTCTTGGCGACATAGCTGTTTTTCTAGTTCCAATACATCTTCAAATTGGTAATCGCCCATGTACTCCATATTACCTATGTAGTCACTGAAGGAGCGAATGCCTGATTTACCACAGATTTCTAGACCAGCGTCTTCTATCCATTGATAAACCTCTTCTGGCTTCAAGCCTTTTTGTGGTTGCAGCTTAAACCGTTTTCGATGTGGCATCCCATTCAATACATGAGGAATGTTGCCACAAATCACATTTTTCAGGACTAATCCGTGGTGGTTGTAAAACATTATCGAGGCAATACCACCCGGTTTGACTTGTTCAAGTAGCAAATCAAGTGCTTCTTTAGGATCGGCTAGCCACTCCATAACGGCGTGAAACATCACAAAGTCGACTTTATCGTCGAGATGCTCTGCCACTTTTTGTACCGGCGAATGGATAAACTGATATTGCTCTAACAGCCCAGCTTCGGTGATCCCTTCTTGAGCCAGCTTAAGCATCTCAGAAGAAAGATCACATAAAGAAACCTTATGACCCAGTGCCGCAATTTTTTGCGACATCTGTGCCAATCCGCCCCCAGCATCAAGCACATGCAATGGAGAAGCAGAACCTTCAAACTTGCTCAAAGCTTGTTCTAAATCTTCCCATACGATGATCTGACGGATCTCTCCTTTGTCAGAGCCGTAAATATTTTTTGCAAATTTGTGGGCAATATCGTCGAAATTACGGTCTTCAGTCACGGCTACTTGAGTTATTATGTCCTATCGTGCCTGCTATTCTGTCACAGGAATTTCAGGAATAAAGAGGCGATGTCTCTTTTTACTACTAAGTGATGTTTTTTCGGACTATTCGGATATGTTTGAGCTGAAAAAAGTAGTGTCTTCATTACTGATGCCACTACCAGCAATGTTAATTCTCGCATTTCTGGGCTTAGCCCTAGTGATGTTTACTACTAAAAGAAAGACTGGTTGCTTAATTACCCTCTCAGCCCTCTGTGGTATTTTCCTAATCGCTTTCCAGCCAGTTTCTAGTCAACTATTAATGCCAATGGAAAGGCAGCACACTGCATTTTTACCTGTCGACGAGACCGTCGATTACGTGATGGTTCTTGGTAGCGGCCACGTCGTTGATGACCAGATCCCACCAACATCTGAACTGAGTCGCACAGGCTTGATGCGTTTAAGTGAGGGGATTCGCATTTTACGCCTCTACCCGGGCGCTAAACTGATTCTGTCTGGCTACGGCGCTGGCACAGAGGTCAGCAACGCAAGAATGATGGCTAAGGTAGCCCTAGCACTTGGTGTTGCAAAGCCTGATATCATTCTGCTGGAAACAGCCAAAGATACCTGGGAAGAAGCTCGCCAAGCAGCAGCGTTCGTTAAGAATAAAAGAATGGTGTTGGTGACTTCAGCAAGCCATATGACTCGCGCACTGAACGAATTCAATGCTGCCGGCATGAAACCCTTGCCAGCACCGACCAACTATCTAGCACAAGAAGGTATTGTTGAGCCTTGGAATAAGTACATGCCTAAAGCGATCTATCTGGAACAAACAGAGCGTTATTGGCATGAGACCATGGGGTTGGTTTGGCAAAGCCTACGTGACTGGCTAGACACCAGCAGTGATATTGCGGAAGAGCCAATCGTCGTGCCTGAAGCTTCGAGCCTAGCTGAAGATGATAATGTCGTTTCGGCAGCTCAGCCTCAATAAGCAGTCTACATAAAAGACTGAGTCATAAAAAGCCGAGACATCACTGATGATGTCTCGGCTTTTTAATGTTTACTATTCTAGCGGACTAACATGTCCCGCAAGACTTAGTCACCAGCGAACATGTAACCTTCACCATGAACCGTCACAAAGATTTGTGGATTCTTAGGGTCGAATTCCATTTTTGCACGCATGCGTCGAATCAGTACGTCGATAGTACGATCATTTGGCGCGTCTACTCGGTGGCTGATCATATTAAGAATACGTTCACGGCTTAATACCTGGTTAGGGTAAGAAGACAACGCAACCAATAATTCATATTCTGCTTTCGTCAGTTTTACTGGTTCACCGTTTTTGCTTAACGCACGACGAGGGATATCGAATGTCCACTCACCAAAACGAACCACTGATTCATCTTCAGATTCTTCAACCGCACCGGCTGCTGTTTTACGAGCGGCAGAAATACGCCAAAGTAGGTTTTTAACTCGAACCAGTAACTCGCGAAGTTCGAAGGGTTTAGTAACGTAATCGTCAGCGCCCATTTCAAGGCCAACAATTTTGTCGATGCTATCCGTGCGTCCAGTAACTAAAATAATTCCAATGTCTGATTGACTGCGTAATTCGCGAGTTAGCATCAATCCATCTTCGCCTGGTAAGTTGATGTCCAGCATAATGAGGTCAACGTTGTTTTCTTCTAACACGTTTCTCATTTGAGCGCCGCTTTCTGCTTCGCTTACTGTGTACCCTTCGTTCTGGAAATAACCAACCAGTTTACTACGGGTCACCACATCATCTTCTACGACTAATACGTGATAGCTCATCTACACCACTTTTCTTATTTAATAGTTTCGGTGACTATTCTATTCATAACTAGTAACAATTCTAGTGGTACTGTAGATAAATGCCAGAAACATGGATTTTTTTTGATACAAGACAATCTTAAACCTTGCTATTTGTCGTCTGGCACAATTCAATATAGGCATTACTACTAACGAGTAACTTTGCATTTCGCAAATAACCTCGTCATCAGCCTTGGTGTGTAAAAACACCACAAGACTAAATCAGGATTTACGTAATGAAAGATACGAAAGCGTTCAATGAGCAAAGAGCAGAAATTTACTGGTGGTTATCAAGCTTATTCGCCAAAGAGCTCACTCAAGATGAACTTGACCACTACCACTCTGTTGAAATTCGTTCTTTCTTAACTGGTTTAGGCGAAAATGAAACACTCAAACCTGCGATTGATAGCTTAGTTGATGCACTAAACCGCTTACAAACGCGTGAAGATGCACAACTGGAACTGGCTGCTGACTTTTGTGACCTATTCCTAAAGACAGACAAGCATGGTGCCCTTCCCTACGCTTCGATGTACATCGGTGAAACTGGTCTATTAAACGATAAGCCAGCAAAAGAGATGGAAGAGATCATGGCTAAGCACAACTTAGTGGTTAACCAAGATCTAAAAGAACCAGCAGACCATATCGCTATTGAACTCGACTTCCTAGGTAACCTAATCATTCGCTCTAATGAAACAGAATCAGAGGAAGAGTTAGAAAAGTCGTTTGAAGTTCAACAGCAGTTTATTGAGCAACAGCTACTCACTTGGATTCCAAAGTTCAAGGTTAAGTGTCATGAGGTTGATGAGTTCGGTTTCTATGCATCAGTATCATCGCTGCTACTGGCATTCTGTCAATTAGACACTCAATATTTGGCTGGTGAATAGCTTATTAGATGACTAGGTAAATAAATTCAGTAGAATGTGACAATTCACCCGGATTTCTGGGTGAATTTTATTGCGAGTATTTTCTAGTCAGTCTAAAATTGTGACCGCAAACGATAAAATATGAAACATTCACGAAATGCTATGCTTATTAAGTTTCAGAGCATTTCGGTGTTAAGACAAGCCGCTCAATAGCGGTTTTTTGTTTTTTAACACTTTAGTACCCAAAGAGCCCTACACATTTAAGCTCTTAGTTAGGTAGCTTAACGGCTACTTCATTCCGTACTTTGGGGAAAGTAGCTTCTAATAGGATAAAACCATGGCCACTATAAAAGATGTCGCTCGCTTAGCCGGCGTATCAACAACAACCGTTTCTCACGTAATCAACAAAACCCGTTTTGTTGCAGAAGCGACTCAAGAAAAAGTAAATAAAGCGGTAGACGAATTAAACTATGCACCAAGTGCTGTTGCTCGTAGTTTGAAGTGTAATTCAACACGAACCATCGGCATGCTAGTGACTCAATCAACCAACCTATTCTTCTCAGAAGTTATCGATGGTGTTGAGAGCTACTGCTACCGTCAAGGTTACACTTTGATCCTGTGTAACACGGGTGGTATCTATGAGAAGCAACGTGACTACATTCGAATGCTTGCAGAGAAACGTGTAGATGGCATCTTGGTTATGTGTTCAGACCTAACTGAAGAACTGAGAGAGATGTTAGACCGTCACGCTGACATCCCTAAAGTAGTCATGGACTGGGGCCCGGAGAGTTCTCAAGCAGATAAGATCATCGATAACTCTGAAGAAGGCGGCTACCTAGCGACTAAATACCTAATCGATCGCGGTCACTCAAAGATTGCTTGTTTAAGTGGCCACTTAGACAAAGCAGCGTGTGTTGAACGTATCGCTGGTTACAAGCGCGCTCTAGAAGAAGCAAACATCACTGAAAATGACGACATGATCATCGAAGGTAACTTTGAGTGTGATACTGCTGTACTTGCCGCAGACAAAATTGTTGAAATGGAAGAGCGCCCGACGGCAGTGTTCTGCTTTAACGATACCATGGCACTCGGCTTAATGAGTCGCTTACAGCAGAAAGGCATCCGTATCCCTGAAGATATCTCTATCATTGGCTACGATAACATCGAACTGGCTGAGTACTTCTCTCCACCATTGACTACCGTTCACCAACCGAAGCGCCGTGTCGGTAAGAACGCCTTCGAAATTCTGCTTGAGCGCATTAAAGACAAAGACCATGAAAAACGCGTCTTCGAAATGCACCCAGAAATTGTTGAACGTAGTACAGTTAAAACGTTAAATTAACTGATAAATTGAGTTTATTTTCATCAAGCGCACCTTTGGGTGCGTTTTTTTTATCAGCAACTAAAATAAACCTAGTTTCATATAATAAGGATCATTAATTGAAGCAATATCACACTTTGAAATAACAAGTGTGAGCCTCATTCAACAAAAACTTTATTCTATTCAATCAGTCACGCACAGGGCAAATCACTTGAAAAGGTGAGACGCAAAGCTTCCGGCCTAAACCACTCGTTGGTATGGTAGCGGGGTTACCGATGGCAAAATGCAGTAACTAATAATAATTTAGTAATTTACGGCTTATTGACAATGTAATTGCAACATTTTGCTAATCTCTCGGACCTGCTTATTTGGTGGCGTAGTTCAAATACACCGAGATAAATAACATGGATAAACCGATACTAAAGGACTCAATGAAGTTATTTGAGCCCCTAGGAAAAATAAAATCACGCTCAATGTTTGGTGGATTCGGTCTTTTTGCTGATGACACTATGTTTGCTCTGGTTGTTAATGACCAGTTGCACATACGAGCAGACAAAGGCACAACAAAACAGTTCGAGCAACAAGGGTTTCAACCGTACGTCTACAAAAAGCGTGGTTTCCCTGTCGTAACTAAATATTTCGCTCTACCCGAAGGCTTATGGCAAGACCAAGAGAAAATCTTGCAGCTTGCGACTACGTCTCTGGGCTTTGCAAAAGAAGAGAAAGCTGAACAGTCCGCTGCTAAGCCAACTCGACTCAAAGACCTCCCGAATCTTCGACTCGCCACCGAGCGCATGTTGAAGAAAGCTGGAATTGATTCCGTAGAACGTTTATATGAATCTGGCTCTGTAAACGCATTTAATGCCATCAAGGAATCTCATGCGTCCTCCGTCAGTATTGAACTGCTTTGGGCACTAGAGGGGGCGATCAATGGCACCCATTGGTCGGTTATCCCGCAGCAACGTCGTGAAGAGCTTATCAGTCGCGTCAATTAACTTTGTCAGTTCAAACTACTTATATAACTAAGCCGCATTTTGAAGTGACCCCGTAAAGTTGGACATTTCTGTTAAGCGGCTTTCAAGGCCTGAGTTCGATATTCTATCGGAGTCAGGCCTTTTAGTTTCACTTTTATACGTTTGGTATTGTAGTACTCGATATACTCTTTGATTTGCGCTATCAGAGCATCTGCATCTTCAAAGCTTTGGTTGTGATACATCTCTGTTTTGAGTAAAGCAAAAAAGTTTTCAGCAACCGCATTATCCAAGCAGTTACCTTTTCTCGACATGCTTTGCGTTAACCCACTCTCCGCTACCTTTTTCTGATAGTGTCGATGATGATATTGCCAACCTTGATCGCTATGTATAATTGGCTTTGAGTTGGGTTTAAGCGTAGATATAGCCTCCGTCAGCATATCCGTAACAAGCGGCAAACACGCATTTTTGGCCACTCTATAAGCAACCACTTCCTGAGTAAACAAGTCGACAACAGGAGACAAGTATACTTTCTGCTCTTTGACTTTGAACTCCGTGACATCAGTTATCCACTTTTCATCGGGTTGAGTCGCACTAAAATCTCTTTCAAGCACGTTAGGAGCAGATGTTCCAGACTCTCCTCGATATGAACGATACTTTTTAATCCTGACCGTCGATTTAAGGTTGAGCTGAGCCATAAGCCTTTGAACCGTTTTGTGATTAAGCACGAACCCCTGATTTTTTAGTTCCAAGTGAATACGGCGGTAGCCGTATCGCCCCTTATGTTCATGGTAAATTGACTTTATCAACTGCAGCTCACGTTCGTAGCTATTTGGGCGCTTGCTTGTTTGAGCTTGATAATAAAAGACACTTTTTGCTAGCTGTAGAGTGCGCAGTAAGTGCTTCAAAGGGTGCTGGCCTTTAAGAGTTAGAGCTATGACCGCTTTTTCTTTGTTCGACGTTTTTTTTCCTGCTCCAACTCTTCCAACTTTTTTAGAACGGCATTCTCGGTTCGTAAGTAGACCAACTCCTCTTTTAGCTCCTCAAGTGTCATTTCATCATCAGGCTTAGTGGTACGTTGAGGTTGCTGTTTCATTGAGGGGCTTCCTTTCTGGTGCATTTTGAGCCCCTTGATACCGAGCTCATTGAATCGTTTGAGCCAGACAGAGAGTATCCCAGGGGATGAGAGGTTTAATACTGCGCTAGTGTGCGTGAGAGACCAATCATTCGTCCACATTAAATTCAATGCTTTTCGTTTTTCCTGAGCAGTAGCTGTATGCTTAGTTGGTAAAAATGAAGCAGTGGGCAAAGACTTGAGCCCAATACCGTATATGTCTTGACGAAATTGAATATTGTTTTGCTAAGTAGAGAGATGACGTGCCATCTAAGTATTGCTTAGCAATGATACATTTTAGCTCTCGGTTATATTTGGACATAAAAAGACCCCCAATAATTGGTGTCCAACTATTGGGGGTCAGTTCATTTTTTGCGGCTTTTTTTTCGATTCTGAATGTTAGATAGTCTGCGGCTTTAATGCTCTATCAATACCCTAAAAGGATGGGCGATAATTATATTTAAAGTCTACTTTGACCATCGGAACGAAGTTAATCTCTCCAGAAGAATTCATTATCTCTTTAACTTTAATGCTCCCGTTTCTAATTTCAAACGAACGCACGTCTACCTTTTCCGATGCTTGAGGTAGGATTTTGCTAAGCTCATATGAGCCTTTGCCGTTTATATCCATCCAGATTTGTTTTCCAGATTCGTAAGCCTGTGATTGGCTCGCCACTACATCCCCTTTAAAGATTTTAGATTCTACAGCGGCTCTATGATAGACACCCGAACCCATAGCTTGGAAAGAGAGAAGGCCTGTTGTAGCGATAACCGTTATCATTGATGATAATTTCATAGCTAGCTCCTTAGTTGTCTGCCTGAATAATTATCTAAAACAATCTTCATGCCTCGATTGTTACGTATATAGAACGAGCCAAGACCAAAACTCTTTCAACTTTTTGTCACTTTTTACGTGGTACAAATTATTACGAATGAAATAATTTAGGCAAAACAAGTCTCTAGTAGAGCGTTACCACCTTCTAATAAACGACTATTTTTTCCACATCTATATCACTAACACAAGGCTAACTAATTGGGTTAGCGGTTCAAACCTAATTCATCACCTAAACTAAATAGTTTTTTATTATCTTATGAAAGTTAATCTATGCTTTGCCTGTCTATCTATACTAATGGTCTGCATTGAAAATTTGAGGAAGTATCAATGAGTAAAAAAATGATATTAGGTATTGTATTGGTCGTAACGATCGTTTTATTAGGCATTAATTTTGGCCAATACCTCACGCTCGAAAACGCCAAAGCACAGCAAGCGGTGCTAAACGACTACATTGAAAATAACTTTATTGCCGCCGCGGCGACGTACTTTATCGCATATGTATTGATCACCGCCTTCTCCATCCCGGGAGCAGCCGTTGTTACACTACTTGGTGCTGCGCTGTTTGGCTTCTGGAATAGTTTGTTATTGGTATCTTTCGCCAGTGCAATAGGCGCAACTCTTGCCTTTTTGAGTAGTCGTTACCTACTGCGAGACTGGATTCAAACTAAGTTTGGCGACAAACTCACTACGATTAATAAAGGCGTTGAAAAAGACGGCGCATTTTACTTGTTCTCTTTGCGACTTATCCCAGTGTTTCCGTTTTTCCTTATCAACCTGCTAATGGGTTTAACACCCATGTCGGTAACTCGCTACTATGTAACAAGCCAAATCGGCATGTTGCCTGGTACTGCAGTCTTCTTGAATGCTGGTACCCAACTCGCAGAAATTGATTCGCTTTCAGGCATCGTTTCACCTTCTGTACTATTGTCATTTGCATTATTAGGGGTGTTCCCAATTATCGCTAAATGGTTGATGAGCAAGTTTCGTTCAGCACCGGTTGCGGAATAATAATTGTGGCCGGATAAGGTTCTATATCAATGAAAATCTTCAGTGCATCAAATCCGACAGAGGCACATATCATCTGCGGACTCCTAGAAAGTGAGAATATTGCCTGTGAAGTCCGTGGAGAGGGTTTGTTTGGTTTGAAAGGGGAAATCCCGTTCACAGAAGAAACTGACCCATACGTATGGCTATATCAGCCAGAAATGGCCACCAAGGCGCGTGCTATTGTCAATGACTACCAAAAACAGCAAGATTCTATCATCTATGAAGAGTGGCGCTGCAGTGAATGTCATGAAGTGAACGAGGCACAATTTGGTTCTTGTTGGCAATGCGGAGCTAACTCTCCTGAGTAGACGAGCTTAATAAAGTCTTAGCCGTTTCATCTGATACCTCCTCCAAACAAAAAAGGGAAGCTACAAATAGCTTCCCGTTTTTATTTCAATTCTATTATGAGTTCAAATGACAAACTTAGAAATCACTGGATTTGCTTTTGGATAAACTCAATAGAGTGCTGGTTGAATTCTTCAGGGTTTTCAACATTACACACATGACCACAGTTAGCAATTTCGACCAGTTCACTTGACTCGTGCGCCTCAACCATTTCTTTAACGGGCTTGATGAACATGTAGTCACGCTCTCCCATCAGATAAAGGGTTGGTATCGGTAACTCCCTATCTTTGAAATATTTCATTAAGGGGTTCACATCAGCCGTTAATATAAACCAACGTTTAAACTCTTTTTGACACAGCTTTTTGGCTTCACGAATAAACAGGTGACGAGACTCTTTTTGGCTTTTTTGCGGCATCACTATGTAAGCAAAAAGGCTATAAAGCCACATGTAAGGAATGATGTGTTTACTTAGATTTCCTAGCTTAACTAATACTTGCGAGCGGGTGTTGAGTTTAGTTACCGCACCACCTAATACCATTGAACGCACACGCCCTGCCGCTAACTCCGCAACATTACGGACAATAATGGTTCCTAACGACATACCAACGAAGTGTGCGGAGCGGATTTTAAGGTGGTCTAATACTTTAAGAATATCGAGCGTGACAGCTTTGAATGTATAGCGGTTTGATATCAGCTCTTTAAGTATGTTGTCTGATTTACCATGCCCTCTCAGGTCAATGAGGAGCAGGTTGAAATGCTGTTTATACGCCTTGATCTGCTTGAACCAAATAGAGGAGCTACCTCCGGCACCATGCACAAATACCACCCACTCATCGCTAGTAGGGTGAGTAAATGTTTTATGAAATAATAAACTTTCAGACATACCTATCGCTTTAATTATTAAAATGGAGCTAGGCCTCATCACAAGGCGATGGCTAAGGATATCACGCAATTAAGAAGATTAGGTGATAATAGTGTCAAACCTATCATTAGTGCCGCGAATACTTCACTTCCTTTTCTACCCGACTTAAATGAGTTTGCAAGCTTTGTCTTTCTAAACGTGATGTACTCAGACCAGATAGCAAAAGGCGCCCTGTTGTCAGAGCGCCTTAATTTAATAAGGTTTTTAACCATTTAATGTTAGTGCCTGTTAAAAATCTAAACAGGCGACTAGATGGCTGAGTGATACATCGTTAAATACTCTTTCGCCGCATCTTCCCAACTAAAATCTTTTTGCATTGCATAAAGCTGAACACGCTTAATTTCAGATGGGTTTTGTGCGTAAAGCAGCAACGAACGATGTAGAACGGCCAACAAAGCCTGCGGAGTCGGCTCTTCAAAAGCAAAGCCAGTAGCAACCTCAGGGTCCTCGTCATAATCATTAACACTGTCTTTTAGACCACCGACAGAGCGAACTATCGGTAAGGTGCCATAAGCCATACTGTAGATCTGATTTAAACCACAAGGTTCAAACTCAGAAGGCATCAAGAAAAAGTCAGAACCCGCTTCAACCAGATGCGCTAATTCATTGTTGTATGCCTCTACAAAAGAGAACTTTTCTGAATGCAGCGCTGATAGCTCTTTAAGTTGGCTCGCTAAAACAGGGTCACCCGTACCCACAATCACAATCTGAAGATCGTTCTTCAAAAATTGTTCAATGATAGGCAGCAAGTAGTGAACACCTTTCTGGTTCGTTAGACGACAAACCATCCCATACACGGCACAATCGATAACCGGCAAGCCAACGTCTTGTTGCAGTTTCTGCTTACACGCTGACTTTCCACGCGCCATGCTGTGTTTGGTAGCTTTGTATTTACGAGGAAGGAATGCATCCGTTTCCGGATTCCAAGCACCGTAGTCACAACCATTTATGATTCCGACTAAGTCTGAAGCTCTACGTTGGAACTCAGCTGCCATACCATGACTACCAAGCTCTGTTTTTAGCTCTTCTGCGTACGTTGGGCTTACTGCGTTCACTTTATCTGCGCATAGTACACCGGCTTTAAGCATAGTCACGTGCGTATCACTGACCGCAGCTTCCGGAACATTACGACTGTGCATTTCAGGAAGACATTGCAGCTCATCGTATGAGAATACGCCTTTGAACACCGCGTTGTGGATTGAGATGACACTGCGCGTGTTCTCAAAAAAGTCATGCTGCTGGTAGCGAGATTTAAGCAAGAAAGGAACAAAACCTGTATGCCAATCGTTCGCGTGAATAATATCAGGTTGGAAACCAAGCTTAGGAAGCATATCCAAACATGCTGCACTGAAGAATGAAAAGCGCTCGCCATTATCAGCATAAGCCTGATTATTTTCAGCGTACATTTCTGGACGGTCGAAGTATTTAGCACATTCAATACCAAACACTTGTACGCCTTCAACGCTTAACTTCTTAACTTGATAAGCCGTATGCGGCCAATGATCGAGCTCTGTCGATAGAACAACTTCTGCAGAATCAATATTTGGGATGTTGCGGTAAGCGGGGATGGTCACTCGAACGTCCTGTTCGAGTGTTTGTAACGCTTTAGGCAGTGCCTTGGCTACATCAGCCAAGCCACCGCTTTTAATCAAGCCTTCAACTTCAGACGCTACAAAAAGTACCGAGAGAGTCTTAGTAACCAACTCGTGCTCCTTTAGGGATTACTACTACACCATCGTCAGAGACGTGGTAATGCTTTTTGTCTTCTTTCAGGTTAACACCAATCTGTGTACCCGGTGCGATGTCTGCATCTTTATCGACGATAACACGACGAAGTACACAGCCCTCGCCCACTTTTACGTCGCCTAATAAGATACTTTCACTGATGTCACACGCTGATGCAATATTGCTACGGAAACCAAGTACACACTTCTCGATACGAGAACCACGAACATAACTACCATTACACACTAAGCTATCTATGATTTGAACACGGCCATTAGCCGAGTCTGTAAACGTCGCAGGTGGTAACGGTGGATAGTAAGTGTGCAGTGGCCATTTGCGGTTGTATAGTGAGAATGGTGCATCTTTCTCAAGAAGATCCATGTGCGCTTGCCAGTACGCGTCAATCGTACCTACATCGCGCCAGTAAACTTCTTCTTTCTCACCAGTAATTCGGTTGGTGCTGAAGTCATACACAAACACATCACCACGTGGGAACATGTTAGGAATAATGTCTTTACCAAAGTCATGTGAAGAACCTTCACGATCTGCATCTTCAACGAGCTCCGCAAAAAGCTCATTTGCTTCAAATACGTAGTTACCCATTGAAACCAATGCCGAATCAGGGTCACCTGGAATTGGTTTAGGGTTTGCAGGCTTCTCCTCAAAGCCAATCATACGCCCTTCCGCATCAACTTCGATAACACCGAACTCTGATGCTTCAGCCAAAGGCATACGTAGAGCAGAAACCGTTAGTGCTGCTTTCTTCTCTTTGTGGAAATCAAGCATCTGCTTAATGTCCATCTTGTAAATATGGTCAGAACCAAAGATACAAACTTGATCCGGTTCTTCTAGCTGCATAAAGCGAAGGTTTTGGTAGATCGCATCTGCCGTGCCTTCATACCAACGCTTACCCGTACGCATTTGAGCAGGGATTGGGTCGATAAAACGATCTGTTATACCACTGATATTCCAACCTTTTTTCATGTGGTGGAACAGTGACTGTGACTTGAACTGCGTTAATACATAGATCTTCATTAGATCCGCGTTAACGAAGTTATTTAAAGCGAAATCAATTAAGCGGTAACTACCACCGAAAGGAACCGAGGGTTTGCTGCGCGATTCAGTTAAAGGTCTTAAACGAGAGCCTTCACCACCAGCAAGAATCATTCCTAATACACCAGCCATTTTATTCTCCATATATTTATAGCTTGTCGATGTCAGTGCTCGTAGAGGTATCTTCCTCTGGGGGATGAGCACTAACAATGTTTTCGGTACTTAGCGAATATCCATTCACATACAGTGACAGTATCCTAAGCCAAACGTTGTTATGTGTGCACTATTCTTTGCACTTGGTTTTATATACGTTATCGACTTTCCTGCCGATTTCAATTTTTAATACGCCATTCTGTGCCATGTAAACTGATTGCTTTCCTAAGACTTAAAGCAGCTCACATTACACCGTCTGGGCGAAACATTACATTAACACTCGACACACATCGGGTATACAACTAAATGCTGATCTGTGAGTTACAATATTCTAATTAAGTTACACATTCGTTACAGTTGCATAAGATAGTGTGATTAATCTCTTAATTTATTTTACCCTGTGAATTTAATAAATAATTACAACTAAGACTCAATTTCAACGAGTTGCATAATTAGTCATATATGAGTCGAAAAAAAGCAGCCTATTGGCTGCTTTTTATATCAATAACGTTCAGTTACTTTTCTTTGGGCTTTTTACGTTTATCCGTTACTTCCCATTTACCGTCAATGTACAAGGCGGTCCAACCAGAAGGCTTACCATCCACTTCTGTACGAACGTAGTTCTCTTTTGTCTTACGACTAAAACGAACCACTGTCGGCTTACCGTCTGGATCAGCAACTGGTGCTGTAGTCAGGTATTGGAACTTCGGTGAAATACGGTCTTTAAAGCGAACTAACTCTTCCACTAAAGGAGCACGAGTTTCGCGTGATTTAGGGAAGTTACTTGCTGCCATGAATAGACCAGAAGCACCATCACGAAGCACAAAGTACGCATCTGAATTTTCACATGGAAGTTCAGGGAAATGTACTGGGTCTTCTTTTGGTGGCGCAACTTCGCCGTTTTTCAAAATTTTACGAGTGTTCTTACAATCTTCACTCGTACAATCCATGTACTTACCGAATCGACCATTCTTCAGAACCATATCTGAGCCACACTTGTCACACTCAACAAGCGGACCATCATAGCCTTTTACTTTGAATTCGCCGTGTTCAACCACGTAACCTTCACAGTTCGGGTTATTACCACATACGTGCATCTTACGCTTATCATCGATCAGATAAGCATCCATTGCCGTTTCACAAATTGGGCAACGCTTTTTAGCACGAAGGGCAGCTGTTTCAACATCTTCTTCAAGAACGTTGATAATACCTTCTTCATCACCAAGGTTAATCGTTGTCTTACAACGCTCTTTTGGTGGAAGTGCATAACCAGAACAGCCTAGGAATACGCCTGTCGAAGCAGTGCGAATACCCATATTACGGCCACAAGTTGGACACTCAATATCAGTTTCAACGATGTGGTTTGGCTTCATGCCGCCTGCATCTTCATCAAGATCCGCTTTTTCCAGATCACCGGTAAAATCTTTGAAGAAATTATCTAGCACGCCTTTCCAGCTTGCTTCGCCTTCAGCGATTTGGTCTAACTTCTGCTCCATACGAGCCGTAAAGTCGTAGTTCATTAGGTCATTGAAGCTGCCGTCTAGACGGTCAGTCACAATTTCACCCATCTTCTCAGCATAGAAACGACGCTGCTCAACTTTCACGTAACCACGATCTTGAATAGTAGAGATGATCGACGCGTAGGTTGAAGGACGACCGATACCACGTTTCTCAAGCTCTTTAACAAGCGCCGCTTCAGTGAAACGAGCCGGTGGCTTGGTAAAGTGTTGCTTAGGATCCAATGCAATGAGATCCAGCTTATCGCCAATTTGTACTGCAGGCAGGATCGTATCTTCGTTTTTACCCATCGGACGTTGAACACGAGTCCAGCCGTCGAATTTAAGGATACGACCTTTCGCTTTTAGCGTGTACTCTTCCGCTTTCACGCTTACCGTTGTTGAATCATATTGCGCAGGGGTCATTTGACACGCTACGAATTGATTCCAGATCAGCGAGTAAAGCTTGTGCGCGTCTGCGTCTACGCCATTTAAGTCTTC
This sequence comes from Vibrionales bacterium SWAT-3, assembly GCA_000169995.1. Taxonomy (GTDB): domain Bacteria; phylum Pseudomonadota; class Gammaproteobacteria; order Enterobacterales; family Vibrionaceae; genus Vibrio. The sequence goes on from AAZW01000020.1 coordinate 31,354, forward strand.
TGACTTAACATCAACGCTTGAAGGACGAATCGCTTCGTGAGCCTCTTGAGCGCCCTCTTTGCTGCCGTATACTAGCGCTTTAGGTGGCAGGTATTCTGCACCAAACTCAGAACCGATGTATTCACGAGCTGCTTCTACCGCTTCTGAACTCAAGTTAGTTGAGTCAGTACGCATATAAGTAATGTAGCCCGCTTCGTATAGGCGTTGAGCCAACATCATGGTTTTCTTTACGCCGTAACCAAGACGAGTACTCGCAGCCTGTTGAAGCGTTGAAGTAATGTACGGTGCAGACGGCTTACTCTTCGTTGGGCGGTCTTCACGTTTACATACTTCGTATTGTGCTTTCTCAAGAACACTCAATGCAGCTTGCGTTTGCGCTTCGTTTTCAGGTTTAAACGCAACACCGTCTTTCTGAGCTACTTGAAGTCTAAAATCTGTTTTTTCTGCTGTTTTGGTATCAGCATGCACATCCCAGAACTCTTCCGGAATAAAGGCGTTGATCTCGCGCTCACGCTCAACAAGAAGCTTTACAGCAACTGATTGAACACGGCCAGCGGATAGGCCTCGTGCTACTTTCTTCCAAAGCAGAGGTGACACCATAAAGCCAACAACACGGTCCATAAAACGTCGTGCTTGCTGTGCGTTTACGCCATCGATGTTTAGCTCACCTGGAGTTTCAAAAGCTTGTTGAATTGCGTTCTTGGTGATTTCGTTAAACACCACTCGCTTGTATCGCGTTTCATCGCCACCGATGATCTCACGAAGGTGCCATGCGATAGCTTCTCCTTCGCGGTCCAAATCGGTTGCGAGATAAACATGGTCTGCGTTCTCAGCCAGTTTTTGCAGTTCAGCAACAACTTTTTCTTTACCCGGTAATACTTGGTAATTTGCTTCCCACTCTTTATACGGGTTAATACCCATCTTTTTGATAAGAGCTTTGCGATCTTTTTCTTTCTTGATACGAGCTTTTTCTTCTGGGCTCATACCCTTTGTTGAAACTGCAGCAGCCTTTTTACCAGTACTTTGACCTGCCGTTGGTAAGTCACGTACGTGACCTACACTCGACTTAACGACAAAGTCTTTGCCAAGGTATTTATTGATAGTTTTAGCCTTGGCCGGCGACTCCACTATAACGAGCGATTTACCCATATTGACTCTAACGTCCTTAATCACGATGCTTTAGCACCAACAATTTAACTTGTGGGCTTTTACGCATGATATTCTAAATTCATTGCTTCTTTTTTTACTATTGTGCGAGATTACTAGAAGATCAACCGCTTTTTTCAAAATTGGATCTGATCGCTCGACAATTCGTCGACTCACAGATAAAAGGGTCACAATATAAAGAAGCTATAAAGTACTCGAAAAGAATACTAGCAAGGGCCTATTCATCAGGCATTAACTCTAAACGGGCTCATACTAAGCTTGTCCACGAATCGAACGCGAGCCCCATTCCATTATTTTTGCCATAAATCACAAAATAAATTGTGGATATTCGAAAAGACTCTCTTAATCGGTTGTGAAATCATTGAATTTCTAGTTCGACACCATAAACTCAACATTATATTCAGTTATCAGAGATAAACTCATGACAAAGAAAGTAATAGCAGAATTTGATTTACTGCTTATCGCAAACCAAATTATCCAATCACATGATGACTACATTGAAGGCATGCGCGCAAACAGCGTAGTAGAGAAAGACGATGTACTCGTCTTCAAAGGCGAATACTTCCTAGACAGCAATGGGATGCCGACAGAGAATACAACCGCAGTATTTAACATGTTTAAATACTTAGCGCACCATCTTTCAAAAGAATTTACACTTCAGCAGTAATTAAAAAGCTTGCCATTTAGGCAAGCTTTTTTACTTCCTGAGCTTATATCAACTTAGCATTCTTATTGACTCAGCATCTTCAGTTTGTCGAAGTAGTCAGGGAATGTCTTTGATGTACAACCTGGATCATTAATCGTTACCGGCGTATCGCTTAGCGCGACCAATGAAAAACACATTGCCATACGGTGATCATCGTAAGTATCAATCGCCGCATGTTTCAATTCAGCCACTGGATTAACGATGATGTAGTCTTCACCCTCTTCTACCTCAGCACCCACTTTACGGAGCTCGGTTGCCATAGCAGCAAGACGATCAGTCTCTTTCACGCGCCAGTTGTAGACGTTACGAATCGCTGTTGTGCCTTTTGCAAACAGTGCAGTGGTCGCAATCGTCATTGCTGCATCAGGAATATGGTTGTAATCCATATCAATGCCCTTCAGCTCCCCGCAGCGAGAAATAACATAGTCATCACCCCATTCAATTTCAGCACCCATTTTTTCAAGTGCATCAGCAAATTGGATATCACCTTGGATACTGTTTTTACCAATACCCGTTACCTTAATTTCACCACCTTTAATCGCAGCTGCTGCTAGGAAGTAAGACGCGGAAGATGCATCGCCCTCGACAAGGAAATCACCTGGTGCTTTGTATGATTGACCCGTTGGAATGACAAATTCTTGGTAGTCATTGTTGACCACGTCCACACCAAATTGTTTCATAATGTGTAGCGTGATATCGATGTATGGCTTAGAAACCAATTCACCCTCAATCTTGATGCTCACTTCACCTTCTGCTAACGGTGCTGCCATCAAAAATGCAGTCAAAAATTGGCTAGAAATAGAACCGTCGATCGAAACCGTACCGCTTTTCAGACCCGTGCCTGTGATTTTCAACGGTGGGTAGTTTTCATTTTCTAAATATTCAACGTCAGCGCCAGCTTCTCGTAGAGCATTTACTAGGTGGCCAATCGGGCGCTCTTTCATGCGCGGCTCACCAGTTAGAACGTATTCACCACGGCCTAAACAAAGCGCAGCCGCAAGCGGACGCATCGCAGTACCCGCGTTACCTAAGAAAAGTTCGAGGGCTTTGTCGTTTGAAAATGCACCACCAACGCCCGTCACTTCACATACGGTTTTGTCCGCAGATAGCTGATAATCTACACCTAACTGGGTCAGAGCATTCAGCATGTGGCGAATGTCATCACTGTCTAATAAGTTAGTTAGGCGAGTCGTTCCAGTTGAAAGCGCAGCCAAAAGAAGCGCACGGTTAGAAACACTTTTAGAGCCAGGTAGGTTAACTTCCCCACTCACTTTTTGAATTGGTTGTAACGTAAGGCTTTCCATTAAATCTTTTAGTCCTTGTACCACCCGAAGTCACTGGCGAGTATTTATTTTCGGGTGATGAATAATTCTTCGTACTTGCAGACTAACGAACTTTTCCAATGAACTCCAGAGCTAATCCGTTTCAAAAAGGTGATAAATCAGCCAACCAATCGTATTTTTATACTAGTACACGAGATCAACACGAACGCCATCTGAAAAATAAAGAATTCTCACGTCGTCACCTCGGTTAAATAACATCGTGCTATCGACGTCTTGGATGATATTCACGAGCTTGTCATCTTTGGTTTTAACCAGTAGTTCAACCAATTTATACTCCACTCGATATTGACTATTACCTCTGTTTCGAGCGATTCCAGCCCCAGCAACAGCACCGACAGCCGTTGCCACCTCTCTACCTGTACCATCACCAAATTGGTTACCAATTAAACCACCAATTGCGGCACCTAATAGTGTTTCCCAGCCGCTCGCTTTCGATTCCACTATCTCTTGTTGAGTAATATATCTCACGGTATCAATTTCACCATAAACAACCTCATTCACCGGTCGAGCTTGATTTCGGTTATAAGCTGCATTTGCCAACATGGGCAAAACAAGTAAAATCCAAAGCAACTTCTTCATGGTAGAACTCCTAATGACCTCATGGTCAGTGATTAATCTGAAACGCGGTACTTATGACTATATACCTAACTGAACTCGATACTACTAGTATAGAGTTTCCATCTCCCTTCGATGCACTGGATGAGCCGAATGGCCTTCTTGCTTTTGGGGGTGATCTATCGCCAATGCGAATCTTAAATGCTTATAGTCACGGTATATTTCCATGGTATGGGCCAGGTGAGCCTATACTTTGGTGGAGCCCAGCACCACGAGCGGTATTTAATCCTAAGACATTCAAACCATCGAAAAGTCTTAAAAAGTTTCAAAGAAAACATAATTATCGTGTCAGCATTAATCAAGCGACGGATAGAGTCATCGGTTATTGCTCATCGTTAAGACCGGAAGAAGAGACCTGGCTAAACAGCGACATGCAGGCCGCCTACCGAGAGCTCGCTTCGTTAGGCTTCTGTCACTCGGTGGAAGTCTGGCAAGGTGACGAGCTAGTCGGTGGGCTGTATGGCTTACAAAGAGGGCAAGTCTTTTGCGGTGAATCCATGTTTAGCTTGAAGACCAACGCCTCGAAAGTCGCACTATGGTATTTTTGTCACCACTTTGCTCGGTCTGGAGGGAAGCTCATTGATTGCCAAGTCATGAACCCTCACTTGGAATCTTTGGGAGCGATGGAAGTCGAAAGAGAAGAGTTTCTCAGCTCTCTGCAATTACTAAAAGATAAGCCTGGTAACGATGCATGCTTTGAAAACCAATGGCTAGAGGAAATGCCTTAATGAATCCAGATTTACAACAAATCAGAATTGGATTAACAGACAATCATGCATGTAGCTACCTCCCCCACCTTGAAGAGAGAGTTGCAGTCACGCTTGATGAGCACATGCACACCTCAGAGAATTATGAAGTGCTGCTTGCGAATGGTTTTCGTCGCAGCGGCGCTACTATCTATAAGCCACATTGCGATAATTGTTCAGCATGTCAGGCGATTCGCCTTTCAATCCCCGACATTAAGTTTTCCAAAAGTCAGCGAAGAATTCTCAACAAAGCGAAAACCTTTAGTTGGGAACTCAAAGATACAATGGATGATAACTGGTTTGACTTATATAGCCGTTATATCACCGCTCGCCATCGTTCAGGCACGATGTACCCACCGAAAAAAGAAGAGTTTCTACAATTTTCTAAAAATGAGTGGTTAACCACTAAGTTCATGCATATTTACAACGAGACCGACCTCGTTGGCATCGCTGTGACCGATGTGATGTCTCACTGCACCAGTGCGTTTTATACCTTTTTCGATCCGGATATCGATATATCCATGGGGACGCTTGGCGTTTTGTTCCAAATCCAACATGCTCAGAAAGAACACAAACAGTGGCTATATTTGGGTTATCAAATCGATGAATGCCCTGCTATGAACTATAAAGTACGATTTCAACGTCATCAAAGGCTAGTAAATCAGCGGTGGCAAGGGTAGAATACGCCACAACTTTACATATTTTGATTTTGACGGCACAATCAAGCCGTTGAAAACCGCCAAGTTTCGAAAGAGGATTAGATGGCTAAAGAAGACGTAATCGAGATGCAAGGCACTGTCCTTGATACTCTACCAAACACAATGTTCCGTGTTGAGCTTGAAAACGGTCACGTAGTGACAGCACACATCTCTGGTAAAATGCGTAAGAACTACATCCGTATTCTTACTGGTGATAAAGTAACTGTTGAGATGACTCCATACGACCTTTCTAAAGGCCGCATCGTCTTCCGTGCTCGTTAATTTTTAATTATCGAATACGATAAGAAACGGAGCTTAATGCTCCGTTTTTTATCGCCTGAACATTGCTCCTTTAGCAAAACCTTTCCGTCGCATCTCGCATCTCGCATCTCGCATCTCGCATCTCGCATCTCGCAAGCATAAAAAAACGCACAACCTAAGTCATGCGTTTTATCTCTAAGCTATTGAGCTATATGCCACTTTGTTAGTGCATCACTTCTTCTTTAGCACCAACATAGACAAAATGCAGTTCGTCTTTTTTAAGTGTTACTTTAACCGTACCACCATCAACTAAGCTACCGAACAACAGTTCATTCGCAAGAGGCTTCTTAAGCTTCTCTTGAATCACACGCCACATTGGACGAGCCCCCATTGTCTTGTCATAGCCTTTGTCTGCTAACCAGTGACGAGCGTCTTCAGAAACCTCTAGAGATACACCACGTGCGTCCAGTTGAACCTGAAGCTCAACAATGAACTTGTCGACGACTTGACTAATCACGCTTGGATCCAAGCTGTTGAACCAAATGATGTTGTCAAGACGGTTACGGAACTCAGGAGTAAACACTTTCTTGATTTCACCCATCGCATCTGGCGCATGATCTTGTTGGATCAGGCCGATCGATTTCTTCTCTGTCTCAGCCACACCCGCATTAGTTGTCATCACTAAAATCACGTTACGGAAATCCGCTTTACGACCGTTATTATCCGTTAGAGTACCGTTATCCATCACCTGAAGTAGTAGGTTGAAGATGTCCGGGTGAGCTTTCTCGATCTCATCAAGCAATACAACCGAGTGCGGATTCTTAATAACCGCATCCGTTAACAGGCCACCTTGATCGTATCCAACATAACCAGGAGGAGCACCAATTAAGCGACTCACTGAGTGACGCTCACCGTACTCAGACATATCAAAGCGCAGCAGTTCAATACCCATCAGCTTAGACAGTTGAACCGTCACCTCAGTTTTACCTACACCAGTAGGGCCGGCGAATAGGAATGAACCAACAGGCTTATTGTCAGCACCAAGTCCTGCACGCGTTAGCTTGATCGCTTCGCTCAATACATCGATAGCTGGGTCTTGTCCGAACACCAACATTTTCATGCGGTCGTCCAATTTCTGCAGCGTATCTTTGTCTGAAGAAGATACAGACTTCTCTGGAATACGAGCCATTTTCGCAACCATTGACTCAATGTCCGCCACGCTAACTGTCTTCTTACGACGGCTTGCTGGAGCTAGACGACTACGAGCACCCGCTTCATCAATAACATCGATCGCCTTATCAGGAAGATGACGTTCGTTAATGTATTTCGCAGACAACTCAACAGCCGCACGCAACGCCTTATTGGTGTAACGTACTTCGTGGTGAGCCTCGTATTTTGGCTTCAAGCCAATCAGAATCTTAGTCGTATCATCTAATGAAGGCTCGACAATGTCGATTTTTTGGAAGCGACGAGAGAGCGCGCGCTCCTTCTCAAAAATACTACTGTATTCTTGGTAGGTCGTAGAACCGATGCAACGCAACTTACCGCTGCTTAGTAGTGGTTTGATTAAGTTAGCCGCATCCACCTGACCGCCCGATGCTGCACCCGCACCAATAATGGTATGGATTTCATCGATGAACAGAATCGCGTCTTCTTCTTTCTCTAATTGCTTAAGAATTGCTTTAAAACGTTTCTCAAAATCACCACGATATTTAGTACCCGCAAGCAGTGAACCAATATCTAGAGAGTAAATCACGCTACTCTGAATAATTTCAGGCACCTGTCCTTCAACGATACGCCATGCAAGACCTTCAGCAATAGCCGTTTTACCAACACCCGCTTCACCAACGAGTAGAGGGTTGTTTTTACGACGGCGACATAGGACTTGAATAGTTCGCTCAAGCTCTTTATCACGACCGATTAGTGGGTCAATATTGCCTTGCTTCGCTACTTCATTGAGGTTGGTCGCAAAGTTTTCTAAACGATCTTCTGAATTCGCTTCTTCGGCATTCTCTGCACCACCAAACGAATCAGATGATGAAGCACTATCGCCTTCATTACTGGCTTTAGTAATACCATGTGAGATGAAGTTAACGATATCCAAACGGCTAATGTCATTTTTCTTAAGAAGATAAGCCGCGTGAGACTCTTGCTCACTGAAAATAGCGACAAGCACGTTAGCACCTGTTACTTCACTGCGACCCGAAGATTGAACATGAAAAACAGCACGTTGAAGTACTCGTTGGAAACTCAACGTAGGTTGGGTCTCACGAGTTTCGTCACTTTCTGGGATAAGTGGGGTCGTTTGATCAATAAAAATGTCGAGCTCGTTGCGAAGAGCATCGAGATCAGCCTGACAAGCTTGGAGCGCTTCCTTGGCCGCATCATTTTCTAATAATGCTAGTAGGAGGTGTTCGACAGTCATAAATTCATGTCGCTTGTCTCGCGCACGAGCAAATGCGCCATTTAAACTCGACTCTAATTCTTTATTTAGCATAAGTACCTCCTAAGGGAACAACAGTGTTGTTCGAGCAATTTATACTTGCTCCATTGTACATAGTAGCGGATGCTCATTTTCCTTTGAGTACATCGTGACTTGCGCTACCTTTGTTTCCGCTATTTCAGCACTGTATGTGCCGCATATAGCTTTACCTTCATAATGAACCTTGAGCATCACTTCCGTTGCTTTTTCGATATCTAGTGAGAAGAATCGCTCTAGGATCTCGATTACAAAGTCCATTGGCGTGTAATCATCGTTATTCAGTACGACGTTATACATTGCCGGTGGCTTTACTTTTGTTGCTTCTTTCTCCAGTAAATCTGAGCCTGGAGATGCCCATTCAAAGTTTCTGCTCATATCGCTTTGCTAAGGGTTATTTTTCGGAAGTGGTGAATGTTTGTGTAACTTAAATTTACCACATTCACGCTTTACGGTGTACTAAGAAACCGCACCGAGAAACAGTACCAAAAAATATTCCTCTATACTGAGCCTAATCCACCATTTCCATCGCTGCAAATAAAAGATCTCGATTCACAGGATTAACATATGTGATTGATTAAAAAGACGCCACAACTATTGACGCTAACCATGCAACAGCCGCTAAGTTACTATTTAGTTAATAATTTGTGGACATTCTCGAATGTGATTTGTTATTAAAATTGATCACTTTTATACCAATTTACTATTGACTGTGCTCAATCATTAGCTACATTGGAGCTAAAAGGTTTTTCTAATACAGTTTCATAACACGCTTGAAAATTTAACAATAAGGAATAATTACGCAGGGTAGCGTTAATTTCCGTAAGCAATGTCTGAAATTCAAACTACCAACTGAACAACTTTGGTTGGTGGGAATGATGTCAATCGAACTTACATTGATTTGATATAAACAACGTTAGTAACAAAATGCATGAGGGATGTATAGCATGGCTACAGGTACAGTAAAATGGTTTAACAATGCCAAAGGGTTTGGCTTTATTTGTCCAGAAGGTGAAGAAGGCGATATCTTTGCGCACTACTCCACAATACAAATGGAAGGTTACAGAACCTTAAAGGCTGGTCAGCAGGTCGACTATGAAGTAGAAAGTGGACCTAAAGGCTCGCACGCAAGCTCCGTTGTTCCTGTAGAAGGCAGTGCCAGTAAATAAACAAAACTACCAATCGTGTTGACCTAAATAGCACTATTTGAAAGTTAACAGATTATGAAAACCGCTCCTTTGATACCTGTATGCAGGGTTCAATGAGCGGTTTTTTGATCTTGGGCGACACATATGTTCTCCATAGAGGCAGCTTGATACCACGGCCGACATCGAAACAACAGAAACAAAAAAGACGCTTTAACGGTTACGTTAAAGCGTCTTTTATTATGTCGTCTGTAAGAGCTTTAGAAAACACTCACATAGAAACGCTGCGTTCTAAGCGTCGATAAACGCGTTTAATGTAGCACTTGGGCGCATCAGTGAAGAAACTAGTGCATCATCAAATAGGTAGTAGCCACCTAAGTCACCAGCAACACCTTGTGCGTTATTTAGCTCAGCTACAATTACTTCTTCGCTTTCAGCTAACTGGCTTGCCACTGCAGCAAATTCAGCTGCAAGGTCAGCGTCAGCAGTTTGCTCTGCAAGTGCTTTAGCCCAGTATGCCGCTAGGTAGTAGTGGCTACCACGGTTATCAAGCTCACCTACTCGACGTGATGGTGACTTGTTGTTATCTAGGAATTCACCTGTCGCTTTATCAAGCGCATCAGCAAGAACTTGAGCCTTAGCGTTACCTGTAACCACACTTAGGTGCTCTAGAGATGCAGCTAGTGCCAAGAACTCACCAAGAGAATCCCAACGCAAGTGGTTTTCTTTCTCTACTTGTTGAACGTGCTTAGGAGCGGAACCGCCAGCACCTGTTTCAAATAGACCACCACCGTTCATTAGTGGAACGATTGATAGCATTTTAGCCGACGTACCAAGCTCTAGGATTGGGAACAGATCAGTTAGGTAGTCACGCAGTACGTTACCTGTAACCGAAATCGTATCTAGACCTTCTTTAATACGAACTAGAGAGAACTTGGTCGCTTCTAGCGGAGAAAGAATCTTCAGTTCTAGACCATCGGTATCATGCTCAGGTAGGTAAGCATTCACTTTCTTAATAAGCTCTGCGTCGTGTGCGCGAGATTCGTCTAGCCAGAATACTGCTGGAGTACCTGAAGCACGAGCACGTGTCACAGCAAGCTTAACCCAATCTTGGATTGGTGCATCTTTAACCTGACACATACGGAAGATATCGCCTTCCTCTACGTCTTGCTCAAGAAGCACAGAACCTGAAGCATCAACCACTTGAACCTGACCAGCAGCTTCTAGAATGAATGTCTTATCATGAGAACCGTACTCTTCTGCTTTTTGAGCCATTAGACCTACGTTTGGAACGCTACCCATAGTTGTTGGGTCGAATGCGCCGTTCTCTTTACAGAAATCAATTACCGCTTGGTAGATGCTCGCGTAGCTACGATCTGGGATCATTGCTTTAGTATCTTTTTGCTTACCTTCCGGGTCCCACATTTGGCCAGAAGAACGCAGCATTGCAGGCATAGATGCATCAACGATGATGTCACTTGGTACGTGCAGGTTAGTAATACCACGGTCTGAATCTACCATCGCAAGTGGTGGCTGAGTTTCGTAAACCGCTTGTAAGTCAGCTTCGATTGCCGCTTTTTGATCTTGAGGCAGTGACGCGATCTTCGCGTATACATCGCCGATGCCGTTATTAACATCAACACCTAACTCTTCAAAAAGCTGACCGTGCTTAGCGAAAACGTCTTTGTAGTAAACCTTAACCGCGTGACCAAAAATCACAGGGTCAGAGACTTTCATCATCGTTGCTTTCATGTGTAGAGAAAGCAGTACGCCTTGCTCTTTCGCTGACGCGATTTCTTTTTCAAAGAATGCCACTAGGGCAGCTTTGTTCATCACTGAAGCATCGATGATCTCTTTATCTTGCAGTGCAAATGCAGGCTTCAATGTTTTCTTAGCGCCATCTTTACCTACAAACTCGATGCTCACTTCTGTCGCACCGTTGATTGTTGTCGATTTTTCGCTACCGAAGAAGTCTTTATCTTCCATGCTTGCAACGTGCGACTTAGAGTCTGCTGACCAAGCACCCATTGAGTGTGGGTTTTTCTTCGCGTAGTTTTTAACTGAAAGCGGTGCACGACGGTCCGAGTTACCTTCACGCAATACTGGGTTTACTGCACTACCCTTGATCTTATCGTAAGTCGCTTTTACTGCTTTCTCTTCGTCAGTGTTTGCTTCTTCTGGGTAGTTTGGAAGTGCGTAGCCTTTTGATTGTAGCTCTTTGATTGTTGCTTGTAGTTGAGGTACTGATGCAGAGATATTTGGAAGCTTAATGATGTTCGCTTCTGGTGTCTTAGCCAATTCACCTAGTTCTGCTAGTGCATCACCAATACGTTGTTCTTCGTTCAAGTAGTCAGGGAAGTTGGCAATAATGCGCCCTGCAAGTGAAATGTCGCGAGTATCAACGTCAATACCTGAAGAAGCTGTAAATGATTGAATGATTGGCAGCAGAGAGTATGTTGCTAATGCCGGAGCTTCATCTGTAATGGTATAGATGATAGTTGGTTTTTCAGTAGGCATGAAATTTCCCTATAGTTCTTACAAGCTCACATGAATAGTGAGAATGTTATAAATTGACCAGTAAGCGACTCTGAGAGTGAAAACTGCTTACTCGATAGTCGTACTCTATCTTATTTTTCATGCAATCTAATGACAGCATGAACCAAATCCGTGAGTGCGTTGTTATAATAAAACACGTTGGTATAATTAAACAAATCAGGCTCAAGAGTCCATAAACTTGTTCTATTTTTTGTCTTTTAGGCGCGCAAATGATAGCTCAATTCCGTTTCAGTGAAAACTTTTCAGCACACTTCGTTTACATTTTTGCAAGGTAGTTAACATGTCTACTCGCTCACGCAGCGCATCTCGTTCAGACAAACCAGCTCGTTCTGGCGCCAAATTAAAACAAAACGGCAACAAGCAGAGCCGGAACAGTGATAGAAATAACACTGGCAATTCACACAAGAAATCGCATTCAAGTAAGCACAGATACAAACCTAAAACGGCAAACACAAAACCTAAAATTGCACTCGAAGATCGCAAAGTCATTTTGTTCAACAAACCATTCGATACTTTAAGTCAGTTCACTGATGGTGAAGGTAGAAAGACGCTCGCCGACTTTATTCCAGTAAAAGACGTTTATGCAGCCGGGCGACTTGATCGCGACAGTGAAGGTCTAATGGTTTTAACTAATGACGGTATCTTTCAAGCCAAGCTAACTCAACCAAACTCAAAATCACCAAAGACTTACTGGGTGCAGGTTGAAGGCGCACCTTCTGAGGAAGATTTAGATAAATTGAGAAAAGGCGTTGAACTAAAAGATGGTATGACGCTACCTGCTAAGGTGGAATTAATGGCAGAGCCAGAGGTATGGGACAGAAATCCACCTGTAAGATTCAGAGCTGCAATACCAACGACCTGGTTAGTGATTACTATCATCGAAGGGCGCAACCGTCAGGTCAGACGAATGACAGCAAACATAGGTTTCCCTACCCTACGCCTTATTCGCTATTCAATGGGTGACATGAACGTAGGTCAGCTTCAGCCTGGAGAGTGGAAAGAGATTTAAGATACGGCTAGATAGAAATGAAAAAGCGAGGTGTCTGTTACATAAGAACACCTCGCCTTAAAAATTTTTGGTCTTATTTTTGGTCAATCAACCATTTTTGAAATGCTTTACGCTCTTCTTCACTGGCTCTTGAATACCAAAGCTTAAGTTGAAGCGTATTTTCAGACTCTTGGACAGCGCTATCAGCTGTCACGGTCGCACCAACCACAGCACCAGTTTGAACCGCGGCTAATTCTTCTTTCAATGAGCGAATCTTCCCTGAATCAAAAACTAAACCTCTTTCTTGGTTGTAGTCTTTAACCAGCTGAGGAATATCACTATAAGGCAACGCGCCTTGAGATGGTGGTAAAACTTCTTGCGCTACTTTTACATCATCACCATTTACAGAGATATTGAAAATAGGCAGTTCTCTGTCCACATTTTTGGCGATTTTCTCATACTTGCGGCTTACAAGATCGACATCAACATCTGCATTTTCAGGAACAGTAACTACCATAATGTAAGGAACCGTACTGATGAATTCACGTTTGCCTTTATCGCTCAAATACCCTGTGTAATCTAAAACGAGTTGATTTTCACCAGGGGTAAATACAGCGTCTTCCACATTTTCAACAACCTCGCCGTTCAAAGTATTTAGTGAAATACCAGAAGCTAAATCAAGTGCAGCCGTTGCGTATGGTGCAGAGAATAGACAAACAAAACTCAAATACCACTTGTTCATGTACGATTCCTTAATTAATAAATGTAAAAAAGCCAGCTAAGAGCTGGCTTTTGTATAGCATAGTTAACTACAGATTAAAATGTGTAGTAAGCGCCGATAGTTACGCCGTCAGCGTCAAGAGTTGTTGTACCTGTCTCGAAGTCAGCAGTTTGGTATTCAGCTAGGAATAGGATGTTGTCACGGAATGCGTAGTCAACACCAACAACTAGGTTAGTAGAGTCAAGGTCAGAGATCTTAGAAGTAGAACCAGCTGTTGCTTTCTCATCAGTAGTCGCTACAGCGTAAGTAGTGTATAGACGAACTGCGTCGATTTGGTAAGCAGCTGCTACACCCATCGTCTCACCGTTACCGTATTTGCCAGAAACGTCAGTAATTTTCCAGTAACCGTAACCTTTGTTACCTTCAAACTGTGCGTAAGTAGCAGCTAGGTATAGGCCACCGAATTCAGCAGAAGCAGAAACACCTGCAAGAGAGTAATCTACGTCTTTAGCAGCATCACCAGTGATGTAAGAAGCACCGATAGAGAAGTTGCTGAATGCGTAATCAGCAGAGATACCGTATGTATTATCAACGCCATCTGTAGACTCAGTGTTGATGTCAGCTACGATAGTCAGACCTTCAACGAATTGACCTTTGAATACAGCACCGTGGCCAGCAGACTCACGGTGGTGACCACCAGTAGAGCCCATGTAGTTACCTTCGTTTGTGATGTCATCTTTTTGGATAGCGTCTGCAGATTCTGCTAAATCACCGACTTCACCAAAAGCCATACCCCAAGTATCAGTTTTGAAGCCAACATGAGCATCATCGAATTGTGCAACTTCGTCTTCAGCCGCAGTTTCACCAGTTTCGATTTCAAAAGATGCAAATGCCGTAAACTGAACGTTAAGCTTTTGCTCAGCGTCTAATTGGATTTTAGCCCAAGTAGAAACGTCAGCTTCCTTCTTAACTGTTTCAGTTGCACTTTTGTCTACTTCAGATTGAGTTAGGTAAACATCGATTTCACCTTTTAGGCTAACTTTAGTATCGTCGTTAGAGTAAATTTCTGCTGCGTTCACAGAAGTTGCTGTAGCTGCGATAGCTAGCGCTAATAGAGTCTTTTTCATAATAAATCCACTGCCTTTTCTAAGAATGGGAGATCCTTGCCCGGTTCCCTTTTATTTATTGTGACTGGTCCTTACCACTCTTTGTTGGTTAATCACCGTCACTAAATTTCGAGGTCTAGATTGCAAAAGATTATCCTGCGTGTCAAATAAACTAAAAACAAACCTAAAAAAAACACAAAACATTCAAAATCAAACACTTACATTTTTTTTCATCATTTTACGAGCAACTTATCCTTAGTTTTACCAGCAAATATAATAGCCCCATAAATGCAACAAACAGAATTTAAACCCAAAAAAAAGCCACAAAACAACCCATTTGCAGAACTTAACACCCAAAAGCCAGCCTTTTTTAATATTTATATTTCGCAAGATAAATAAAATCGTTAAGTTCCTGATGGTTCAGTTTTTTTTGTGAACGAGATCTACCTTTGATTCAAAAGCAAGCTATTTTGCGGTAAATGTACCGGCTAGTGATATGTGCTACTATCCTCGCTCCGTTACGTAGGTCACAGTATGCTAACTACTAAAATTCAAAATTCTATTCGCACCAGTTATCAAAACCTCCAAGAACAGTTGGATAACTTTGTACCTAGGCGTGCACAAAACTACCTTGTCGCAGAGATTGCGAAGACACTTTGTGGTCAATACCACAAAAGTAATCGTATGATCGTTGCTGAAGCGGGAACCGGAATTGGCAAATCACTGGCTTATTTAATGGCAGCGATCCCTGTTGCCGTTTTAAACAACCGAAAAATTGTTATTTCAACCGCAACGGTTGCTCTACAAGAACAGCTTGTAAACAAAGATCTCCCTCTATATAGAAGGCTTACTGACAGGGAGTTCTCTTTTATATTGGCGAAAGGTCGACAACGTTATTGCTGTGCGGAAAAGTTGGCAGCCGCCTGCGGGGTTGATGGCGGCCAGATGGCAATGTTCGAATCTAAGCCAAAACAGAAAGATATTGAACAACTGCAAACCATGTATCGCAGCCTTGCTCAAGGTAAATGGGATGGCGACCGAGATTCATGGCCAAAGCCTATCGACAACATAATTTGGCAAATGATTGTCAGTGACAAGCATAGTTGTAACAACAGCATGCCAACTCACAGAGATTGCCCTTTCCAAAAAGCACGCTCAGAGCTAGATAAAGCAGACGTTATCATCGCTAATCACAGTTTAGTGATGGCTGATGCTGATTTAGGTGGCGGCGTGATACTGCCAGAGCCGGAAAATAGCATCTATATCTTCGATGAAGCACACCACTTACCACATGTAGCCCGAGATCACTCTTCTGCGGCTGCGAGCTTAAAGGGTGCTGCTTCTTGGTTAGAGCGTTTGAACCAGTCCATCACTAAGCTTTCAGGCTTAGCGGATGAAAAGCGAGTGGGCCGTTTCAGAAATGAATTGCAGGATTCAGTACAACAACTGATTCCAACTCTCACGCAGCTCAGTAAGCAGTTCGATGCTACTCATTTTGAAGATGGGCTTTACCGCTTTGAGCATGGTGACTTGCCAGAATGGTTAGAGAACGAATCTAAAGACCTCAAACAACTTTCTCAGAAAGCGAGCCAGGCAGTCGCTAAAATTGCGGACCTGATTGCAGAACGAGTCAAAGATGGAGAGCTTTCTGCAAAACTCGCGGAGCCAGCGCTCGCGGAAATCGGCTTTTATATACAGAGAACCGAGAACCTCGCGCAAGTTTGGCGCTTGATGGCTGAACCAAAACGTGAAAAAGGTGCGCCTTTAGCGCGCTGGTTAGAGCTTAATAAAGAGAGTGAAGGCGATTTTGTTGTCAATGTTTCTCCGCTTGAGGTTGGCTGGCAACTTGAGCAGCAAATCTGGAGCCGCTGTGTTGGTGCAGTGCTCGTTTCTGCAACAATGAGAGCACTCAACTCCTTCAGTTTTTTCTGCCATCAAGCCGGTATCAGTCAAAAAGAAGAAGATGGCGTGCAGTTTCTTGCCCTGGCGTCACCGTTTGATTATCAGAATCAAGCGGAGTTAATCGTGCCTGCCATGAAATACGAACCACAAGCACCTCAATTTACCGAATATCTTATTGAAATTCTGCCTAAGGTAATAGAAGACAACAAAGCCAATCTCGTTCTATTCTCTTCTTACTGGCAAATGAATAAAGTTGCAGAGGCATTGGCAACAGATTTCGTTAAAAAGTCATGGGCATTGCAGGTACAAGGTGATACTTCACGCGCTGAAATTCTAAAAAAACATAAAAAGCTAATAGACCAAGGAAAAACCAGCGTGCTTTTTGGAACTGGTAGCTTTTCGGAGGGTCTGGATTTACCGGGTGAGCTTCTTGAAAACCTAGTTATTACCAAGATTCCTTTTGGTGTTCCTACGTCACCTGTAGAACAAGCGCATTCAGAATATATTGAATCGCGTGGCGGTAATCCTTTTATGCAGATTACTGTTCCAGAAGCGAGTAAAAAGCTTATTCAATCTGTAGGGCGACTACTGCGTAAAGAGAGAGATTCTGGTAAAGTCACGATCCTTGATCGACGCATAGTCACGAAGCGATATGGCAAGTCCCTACTCGATTCGCTACCGCCTTTTAAAAGAACAATAAAATACTAATTTTTCTGCCTTTGGGTAGTTCCGGGTCAGTCATCGCTTGGCCCCTGCATTCACAATCAAACACGAATAGCCCATCAACTATTCGTGTGGCTGTTCTGACGGCCAATAACGAGAACAACAGCTATTTATGGAAATGATTGAACCAACCATGTTGGTTATACTTGCGCTGGTTGCATTTGCAGCGGGCTTTATTGATGCTGTCGCCGGTGGTGGGGGCATGTTAACGGTCCCTGCATTGTTATCCCTTGGCCTACCGCCACACATCGCACTGGGTACAAATAAGCTTGCAGCCACGTTCGCTTCTTCAACAGCGGCTTTTACTTATTATCGTAAAAAGCTGTTTAAGCCAGAATGTTGGATAAATGCATTTATAGCGACCTTGATCGGCGCAACCATAGGTACCCTAACAGTCGATGCCATAAGCACTCAATGGTTAGAGAAAGTCCTACCGCTGATCATTCTGGCAGCAGCGATCTACACCATTTTCCATAAGACACCGAACGCCAATCACAACGTATCACCGAAACCTTGTCCGGTACTCAAGAAGAAACAAAAGTACCAAGGCTTCATTCTTGGCTTTTATGATGGCGTTGCTGGCCCAGGAACGGGTGCTTTTTGGACGGTGAGCTCTATGGCTCTGTACCGCCTAAATATCTTGCTTGCTTCTGGCCTATCGAAAGCAATGAACTTCACCAGTAACTTCACGTCTTTGGTGACCTTCGCGATTCTTGGTCATATTGACTGGGTATTGGGTTTAACCATGGGTGTTTGCTTAATGGCTGGTGCATTTGTTGGTGCACATTCGGCAATTCGATTTGGTGCTACGTTTATACGACCAGTCTTTGTTACGGTTGTCAGTATACTTGCGATAAAACTGGCTTACGAAGCTTGGTTTGTAAATCTATAGCCACCAGATTACAGGAAGTAAAATGAGTCAATTTTCACAAATCAAAAGTGTCATTGATACCTTACTCGGTCACTGTTCACAGGTTGATAAATCCAGAGGGTCCTATCATCAGGCGCTTTTCGACAAAGCGTTGTTCAAATGTGGCGCCTCGACTCTACTCCCTTACGCACTTGAAACCCAAGCGACCTACCACACCATTATTCGCGAACAGAGCACCAATCAACTTTCTGCATCACGCGCGAATTACTTAACCGACAAATTAACTAACCAGATAGCGGCTCTGCAACGCGAGCTAGCCAATCACGATTTACGCTTAGACAGAAAAAGCAAATCAGGGAAAACCTTGAACGATTTGTATAATGACTTGGCTCAGCACCAAGACTGGCAAAGACGTTTGGTTGATTTGGTTAAACGACGCAAGTTAGCGCTGGACTCCGCACCTGGTCATAGCAAAGCACAAGCAGAAAACGCTTGGATGTTAGCGCAAGAGCGTTTAGAGCGCTGTGAAGACTCGATGAAGAACATCGAAAGACTGATTAACATAGAGAACCCAAAGCGAAATGAGCACTGATAACCCATCATCACCATTGGACGACGCACCTGAAGAAGTTAAGTTAGCTGTCGACTTGATCTACCTACTCGAAAGTAACGAGATCGACCCTAAGGTAGCGTTAGAGGCAATTAAGATTGTCCAACAAGATTTACAAGCCAAACTAGCATCTAGCATCTAGCATCTAGCATCTAGCATCAAAACATACAGGATTCACATGTACCAACTTAGCTTTTCTATGCCCGAGTTTCTTGAAAATTACTGGCATAAGAAACCAACCATCTTAAAAGGTGGCTTCCAAAACTTCGTCGACCCAATTTCGCCGGAAGAACTTGCTGGTTTATCGATGGAAGAAGAAGTGGATTCTCGCTTTGTTTCTAACCTCAACAACCAATGGACAGCGGAGCACGGCCCATTCGCCGAAGAGAAATTTGGTGAACTGGCGGAGTCTCACTGGCAATTGATCGTTCAAGCAGCAAACCATTGGCATCAAGGTGCCAATGAGCTGACGAAAGCGTTCCAACAATTACCAAACTGGTTGTTCGATGATCTAATGATTTGCTACTCAGCACCTGAAGGTGGTGTTGGACCGCATATTGATCAATATGACGTATTCATCATTCAAGGCCAGGGCAAGCGTCAATGGAAAGTTGGCGCAAAAGATGTCGGTCAATATAAAGAGACCGTCCAAGCTTCTGCTCTTCGTCAAATCGAAGGCTTTGAGCCAATCATTGATGAAACCCTAGAACCAGGCGATATCCTTTATATCCCGCCAGGCTTCCCACACGAAGGCGACACACTAGAGCCATCAATGAGCTACTCGATTGGCTACCGCTCTCCTAAAGAGCAAGAGCTAATCAGTAACTTTGCCGACTTTGTACTTGCTCATGATATGGGCGATGTTCACTTGCATGATCCTGAGTTCAAAACGCAGGACGGCTACGGCAAGATTCGTTCGTCAGATTTGAGTAACCTAACTAATATGCTCAAATCAGCCCTTGAACAACCAGAGACGGTTAGCGACTTCATGGGTTGCTTACTGAGCCAATCTCGCCACCAGCTTGATATCGTTGCGCCAGAGCCACTATGGACTCAAGAAGAGATTGCCCAACACCTAGAGTCAGAAGGTGAAATCCACCGAGTATCAGGCTTAAAAGCGCTCTATCACGAAAATGAAGGCAACACCGCTTATATTAATGGTGAAGTGGTCAAGGTTGATGAAGCGGATTCTTCGTTACTCAACATACTTTGCGATGAGACCGTGATTACTTCGGCTACTGCCCTATCACCTTCGGGCGTAACTGTCGTGACTGAATTGGTTAACAAAGGCTATTGGTTCATCGAAGAGTAAGTAGCGTCAGACACTAGTTATTAACCTACTTTTCAAGAAACAACTAAAAAAGGGACAAATGAAATATTCATTTGTCCCTTTTTCTATCCAAGAATTGTTTAAGGTTTAAACCTTGAACTGATTAACCAATTTCTGTTGCTGCTGAGATAGCTGATCAATTTCATTACCCACTTGTTCAGAAGCTGCCGCTTGTTCCAAGATCTTCGCACTCAAGTCGCGAATATTAACCACACTCTGATTCACTTCACCGGAAACCGATTGTTGCTCTTCTGCTGCTCTTACGATCTGATTATTCATATCACTGATCGCTTCAATCGAAGTAAATATCGAGCCGAGATCCTCCACCGCATTTTGAACGTGCAGAGCTGTATCGTTGGCAAGAATATTACCTTCTTGGATCGCTTCCACCACATCTTGTGTACCCGCATGAACCTTATCGATCACCGCTCTGATCTCTCCTACGGATGATTGTGTGCGGCTTGCTAGGTTTCTCACCTCGTCTGCAACGACCGCAAAACCACGACCTTGCTCACCAGCACGAGCTGCCTCAATCGCCGCATTCAATGCTAACAAGTTAGTCTGTTCGGAGATCCCCTCGATAACACTTAAGATCTCGGTGATATTACCGTTGTTCTTCGCTAGCTCTTCAACAATAGGCACGGCGCTCGACATGCGTTCCACCAGCTTTCTCATCTCACCAGCGGAAAGCTCGATAACTTGTTGCCCTTGCTGAGCTGAACGATTTGCCTCACAAGCTGCGTCTACCGCAACTTCTGCGTTTTGTACTACTAAGCCAGCAGTTTGAGTCATCTCTTCTGCCGCTGTTGCTACCAGATCCACTTCTTTAAATTGAGACTCGCTGCTTTCACGAGTACTTGATGCAGATGCCTTCGCTTGACTGGTCGTGTTTGCCACTTGTTCTGTGGTTTGAATAACTTCTTTGATCGTATGTTGCAGCTTATCTAGGAACAGATTAAAGCCTTTAGACAACTGACCGATTTCATCTTGAGACTTCACTTCCAAGCGCTGCGTCAAATCACCTTCACCTGAAGCGATGTCATTCAACCTTTCCACTACCTGACGAATCGGCTTCACGATAGACAACGAAGCAAATGCGATAATCGCTAGACCAAAGATAATAAATACCGTACCGGCAATGACTTCTGTTTTGATGCCTTCACTTAGCTTAGTGCTAATGATGGAATCCAATTTATTGGCGTCAGCGACGACACTGTCTCTTGGAATTTCAAACAACACCCCCCAAGTTTGGTTAGCAGCAACAACAGGTGCAAACGCAAGTAACCACTCACCATTCTCGCTCCACTGGGTTGTCACTTCACCGCCGAAGATAAAATCGGTCATTAGGTCACTGTTGGTATTATCACTTTGGAAATTAGAACCAACTGCAATGCTTGAATCGTCAGAAGCGATAACTGAGCCGTCTAGGCTAACCACATATGCTTTACCTGCACCGTTAAACAAACTCTGGTCAGATTGAGTAATCACACTGGTTAAGCCATCAAGTCTTAAGTCGATACCAAGAAAACCAATCGCAACATCGTCGACTAAAATTGGAACTGAAATAGAAGATGTCAATAATGCTGTACCGCCGCTGTTCACCACTCGTGGGGTGCTGATACAGGTTTGCCCTGAAGATAACGGACAGTAAAAGCGCTCGCTATTGCTGTTGTCATTCAATGTCGATTCCGAAAGCACGTTCGGCAGAACATTCTCACCATTATCCGCAACCTTCCAGTAAGGAGCGAAGCGCCCTTTCTCGTTAGAACCTACATAATCGGCATCGACATAGTTCGCATCTTCACTATCAAGTAAGTCAGGTTTGAATACGAGATAAGCACCTTGAATTGAATCGAAGTTTAAAACTGAACGACGCACCATTTCGTCTAATGCCGTACGCAACTCTTCACTCGGTGTAAAGTTTTCATCTGCATTATTCTTTAGAAACTGGGCACTGGCCGCAAGCATCTCAGCGCGATAAATCGCTTCGTCAACATAGCGTTGAGTTTCTTGGGCATTAAGCTGAGAAACAGACGCCAACAATTGTTGAGTTTTATTGATCACTGATTCTGAGCTTTGAGATTTGATGACTTGTTGATTGCTCGTCGCGTTGTAGATCGAGAAACCAATAAGAGACAGTGACGTAATGATTAAACAACAACCCGCTAATAGAGTTATTTTCCACTGTACCGATAGAGAACGCATTTAATATCCTTATTTAAGCCAAAAGACTTCCATAACCATAACTATCACATCGACAACGAATGGCTGTACACAATGTAGATAAGTTAGACGAATAGCTTAGCGAATAATTACAGCACAAATCGCTTACATATAAAACGAAAGTTTACACAAATGTTAACAAGCCGTGTCTTTGGCCTTTTGCCCCTGTGATTTCAAACAATCTACTCATGTGCTGCGGACGACTCGCCGTTGTTCTAAGAACTTTACAGTAGTCATAGCATTGATTTGTAAAACAAGCCCTCTCAGCCTCTCTTCATCACGCAATAATTTGAATTAGTTTTTCGGCTCTTCTCCGCTTAGATGAGTCTATAAACTAACAATAAAACCGCTAACACATTGATTTACAATCGCTTCCCACCTTATATATCAGTGTTGTAGTTTGTCGTTATTATCTTCCGCTCTATTTAACTTTAAAGGCCAATCCGTACAGTCTGTAACGCTTGAAGAAAGCTCTCATTCAGTACTCGTCAAGTGCAAGCGAGATAGACGCTGTAAAGTTGTTGATCCTGAGACTGGAGCTCCGCGCACCGTCGACCACTACGTTCACCGTCGCCTGTCGGATTTACCTGTCAGTGGTCGCCCTTGCGTTATAGAAATTGAATTGGCTCAGACAAGGGATAGGCTCGGCCGAAGGTTGATTGAAGAGGCTGATTTTGTTGATAAGGGGAGTCGTTATACAAAGAGGTTCTGTCACTTTATTAGTGGACTGTGCCGCTATATGAGCATCCACGCAGTGTCGAAGCATTTAGACATACGCTGGGAAACCGTGAAAAATATCGATAAAGCATTCCTTCTCTCTACCTTGCCTGCTTTAGAGCCTAAGAAGTTGACCAACCTTGTTCATATTGGCGTTGATGAAGTCGCCAGGGCTAAAGGCCATGATTATATGACCGTCGTTTATGATCTCGTTTCAGGACAACTTATTTGGGTTGACCATGGGCGGACTTCAAACGTACTCATCAACTTTTTTGAACAATTATCACCGCAAACGAGAGACGGCATCCAAGCGGTATCAATGGATATGGGGCAATCTTACCAATCAGCAGTGAGAAACGCTCTTCCGAATGCAGACATCGTTTTTGACCGGTTTCACGTTATGCAGAACTACTCTCTTCTGATAAGGAAAGAGCGTAATAAAGCGTTTAGGAAAGGAACACATGACGAGAAGAAAATGCTTAAAGGGACGCTATTTTTACTCCTCAAAAATGCGCCGAAATTAAGCGATAAGCAGTCAGATAGGCTAGATGATTTACTGGAAAGCAATAAGACTCTTTGTACGATTTATATGCTCAAAGAGCAGCTTCAAGCCTTATGGGATGAACGTAATTTTGACTTGATGATCGCAGCGCTTGATGCGTGGTGCCAGCTTGCTAAAAAGACGAGGATCTTATCTCTCATCAACTTTGCAGACGCGCTTTGGGAGAGAAGAGTTGGGATCTGCAACTATGCAAAATATAAGCTGACGAATGCCCGAGTGGAAGCAGGGAATGTATCGATAGGTCTTCTTAGACGGAGAGCCCGAGGAGTAAGGGATACTGATTACTTTAAATTGAAGATTAGACAAACCTCAATCCTAGAAACTCACTCTACCATTTATCCGGAAATCAAGCTCATCTAAGCGGAGAAGAGCCGTTTTTCTAATCTATGCTATAGATTTTTATCTTGATCAACTTCACACTTTTTGATTGCTAATTCGGCAATCAAACTCTAATATCTCGCGCCTAGATTCCCTAATCGCTTTATTCAATTGGCTCTTCCTGATGGAGCGCTAAGGCTTTTTACGTTTTTAATTTTTGGAGAGATACGCAAATGTCCGCCTCGTTTCCATTAGCGAAACTTACCTTTTTAATCGCTATTCTGACAGCCGTAGGTCAAATGACTCAAACGATGTACGTGCCTTCTATCGGTCATATGGCAGGTGAGTTCTTGGTTTCTGCGTCTTCACTTCAAGCTGTGATGGCGTGTTACCTGATCCCTTATGGTTTGTCGCAATTTGTTTACGGTCCGCTTTCAGATCGCCTCGGTCGTAAACCAATCATCGTCGCAGGCTTAGTTATCTATATCCTAGGTACCTTGGTAGCCTTATTTGCTCATGAATACGAATGGTTCTTGGTGGGTAGCTTTATTCAAGGCTTGGGCATTGGTTGTGGCGGCGCAATGTCTCGTACATTGACCCGTGACTGTTTTGAGGGCGCTGAGTTACACCGTGCAAACAGCTTAATCAGCATGTGTGTGATCTTTTCCCCATTAATGGCACCTGTATTGGGCGGTTACCTAACAGAAACGTTCGGCTGGCGTTCAAGCTACTTGTTCCTAGCACTGTTTGGTATCGCTGTGGTGATCACCATGATGACCAGCATGATGGAAACATTGCCAAAAGAGCGACGCAAAAATGAATCAGTAGTCAACAGCTACAAATTCGTTCTGTCTGACAAACGCTTCCAAGGTTTCTTACTGGTACTGGTGGCAACATTTGCGGGCGTGGCAGTGTTCGAGGCAGCAGCTGGCGTATTGCTTGGCGGTGTACTTGGCTTACCTGCAACCACCGTGAGTTTGCTGTTTGTATTACCGATTCCGGGTTACCTTGTGGGTGCAGGTCTATCGAGTTACATCGCGCAACGTCGCTCTGAGCGCCGAGCACTGAATGTTGGTCTAGTATCGATCTTAGTTGGCTCAGCTGTGGTGCTAATCCCGGGTCTGTTTGGTCAAACAACCGCATTAACTTTGATTGGCGGTGCAACCATTTACTTCTTGGGCGCTGGTATCTTATTTCCAGCCGCGACAACGGGAGCACTTTCGCCATTCCCATATCACGCAGGTACGGGAGGCGCGATCTTAGGTGGTATGCAGAATCTGGGTGCCGGTATTGCTACACTGTTGGCATCGTTCTTCCCAGCTCAAGATCAACTGCCACTGGGTTGCTTGATGATTACCATGTCACTTATCGCTATGCTTGGTTTACGTTGGGTTAATCGTAAGCCTGACCACTCAAACGAAATGCCATTGGCTATCTAGAGTAAAACGCAACTCCTACCTTACAAATAGAGGGACATGCTGAAAGGCGTGTCCCTTTTTTATTACCCGTTTACCCTTGCATGATGTCTACCACTAATTTAATCAAACATTACTTTGATTTTTTAAAAACAATAACAGACACTTACGATGAAAGTGCATATCCAGAATCCAATTATAAATAATATCACTGGAAGGAAACTAACCACTAAAGGATGCTGGCAATAAAACGAGTAAGGTGCACACTAAGGATATATAGATGCGTTTCGCTTTAACCACATTAGCCGTATCGGTCGCGCTTGTCGCCGGATGCAGCAATCAAGGAACAACAACCATGAACCACTACTCTCCATCGCAACTCATCGCTCAACAAACCCAAGCTCCCGTTGCTAAGAAAGTCCCTCATTCAATGACGACTCATGGTGACACGCGAATTGATGATTACTATTGGATGCGTGATGATGAACGCCAAGATCCGGAGATCTTGCAGCACCTCGAGCAAGAGAACCAATATGCCGAGACTGTGCTGAAACATACAGAAGCATCTCAAGAACAATTATTTGAAGAGATCAAAAGCCGAATCGCGAAAGACGACAATTCGGTACCGGTTCGCAAAGGCAGCTACTACTACTCAAATAAAGTCACAGGTGACAATGAATACCCAGTTCATTTGCGCGAAAAACACTTTTTAGGAATAGACAAACAAGTCATCTTAGACGTTAACGAACTCGCCAAAGAACATGAATTCTTCAGCATTGGTGGCCTATCAGTCAGCCCGAACGAAAATATGTTGGCCTATGGCGAAGATACACTGAGCCGCCGTATTTACACCATTAAGATTAAAGACCTGACAACTGGCGAATACCTAAACGACGAAATTGAAGGCGCTTCGAGCGCTATCGCATGGCAAAACGACAACCAAGCCTTCTACTACATCAAGAAAGATCCACAAACTTTACTCGGCTATCAAGTTTACCGCCACGTATTGGGTACACCTCAAACAAGCGATGAGCTGGTCTACGAAGAAGCTGACAGCGCTTACTACACCAGCATCAGTAAGAGTAAAGATGGCGAGCAGGTATACATTTGGCACTCGAGCACTGAAACCAGTGGTGTTTCAATTATTGATGCCAATAACCCAAATGCAAAAGCCGAAGCCTTCTACCCAAGAGAAACGGGTATTGAGTACAGCATCGCCAAGCTAGAGGATTGGTATTACATCTACACCAACTACCAAGCGGTCAACTTCCGTTTGATGAAAACAACGGCTGAAGACATGCATGACCGTTCAAAATGGGTCGATGTCATTCCAGCTGACGACAACGTACAGCTTGTCGATTTTGAGCTATTTAATGATCATCTGGTTTACGAGCAGCGTTCAAATGGCTTGTCTATAGTGAAGGTTCGTCAACTCTCTACAGGCAAAGAATTTCCACTTGAGTTCAACGACACCGCTTTTGCTGCCTACCTAACAAGTAACTATGAGTTAGATAACTCAAAAGTTCGAGTCTATTACAGTAGCTTAACGACTCCGGGTACTTACTATGATTTCGACCTTAATACAGGTGAATCCGAGATCATGAAGCAAACACCCGTATTAGGTGATTTCGATGCTGATAATTACCAATCAGAGCGAATCATGATCACGGCTCGCGATGGTAAGCAAGTACCAGTCTCTTTGGTTTATCGCAAAGATCTATTCAAGAAAGACGGTACTAACCCTCTCTACCAATATGCCTACGGATCTTACGGGCACACAATCGAACCAACTTTTAGCTCAGCTCGTCTTAGCCTACTTGATCGCGGATTCGTTTATGCTATCGCGCATATTCGAGGTTCAGAGATGTTGGGACGCCCTTGGTATGAAGATGGCAAAAAGCTGACTAAACAAAACACGTTCAATGACTTCATCGATGTCACCAAAAGCCTAGTTAAAGAAGGTTATGGCGCGAAAGATAAAGTGTTCGCTGTAGGCGGTTCGGCAGGCGGTCTGTTGATGGGCGCAATCATCAACCAAGCGCCGGAGTTGTATCGAGGCATCGGCGCTCATATTCCATTTGTTGACGTGGTAACGACCATGCTTGATGAATCAATTCCTCTTACAACTAACGAGTATGACGAATGGGGCAATCCCAACAATAAAACCTACTACGATTACATGTTGAGTTACTCGCCATACGACAACGTGAAGGCTCAAAACTACCCGAATATGTTGGTGACAACAGGTCTACATGATTCGCAAGTACAGTACTTTGAACCTATGAAGTGGGTAGCCAAACTGCGTGAGATGAAAACTGACAACAACGTACTTGTGTTCAAAACCGACATGGAAGCAGGTCACGGTGGTGCATCAGGTCGATTTAAACGATTAAAAGAAGACGCACTGGAATACGCGTTCTTTTTAGATTTACTCAAGACTCAATAGATTCAACGTAAACGTAAGTCGTCACGTCATTTTATGTCGCCATTTTGTCTCTGCAAATGGCGACATACATTATTAAGCATGGTTAAATACGATTAACTATGAAACTCACCAAATCAAATAATCTTTGCGGCACTATAGGCAAAGGTTTACGAGAGGTATAAAAATAAATGAAAGTAATTAGCTTCAACATCAATGGCCTAAGAGCTCGCCTTCACCAACTGCAAGCGGTTATCGACAAACACCAACCTGACGTAATTGGTTTACAAGAGATCAAAGTGCACGACGAGGCCTTCCCAATTGCTGATGTTGAAGCAATGGGCTACAAGGTTTACTTCCACGGGCAAAAAGCACACTACGGTGTTGCTATGCTGTGTAAGCAAGAACCTATCTCTGTACAGAAGGGTTTCCCAACAGACAATGAAGACCATCAAAAACGTATGATCATGGCGACGTTTGAAGATGAAAATGGCGAAAAGGTTACTGTGCTAAATGGCTACTTCCCTCAAGGGGACAACATCAAGCATGAAACCAAATACCCATACAAACGTGAGTTCTACAAAGACTTGATGACCTACCTGAACGACTATCACAACAATGATGAGCAGATCATCGTGATGGGTGACATCAATATCAGCCCTATCGATGCAGACATCGGTATCGGCGAGCCAAATGCAAAACGTTGGTTGAAAACGGGCAAGTGTTCATTCCAGCCTGAAGAGCGTGAATGGCTAAAAGCATTAATGGATTGGGGCTTCGTTGATACATTCCGTCAACTACACCCAGAAGTCACAGATCAATACTCATGGTTTGATTACCGTTCAAAAGGTTTCCTTGATAACCGCGGCCTGCGTATTGATGTAGTCCTAGCAACTCAGAAACTTGCTGATAAGTGTACTGAAGCAGGCATCGACTACGAACTGCGCGGTATAGAAAAACCATCAGATCACGCGCCAATTTGGTCAACGTTTAAATAAAAAATCAGGGAGCATTTGCTCCCTGATTACTTTCCGAGTCTAATTTAATGGCCAAGCCGTTAAGCCATCAACACTAATTGGCCTCTTAGCAAACTCATCAACACAATACCCTTGGTTTGAACTTGCAAAATAGGTTAACGGCATTGGTACTAAGCTCATAGTCGCGACTTGTTGCTTCGCTTTATCCGAGAAATTGAAGCCCCACATGTCTAAATAGTTCCTCATATCGCGCTCGTTCACATAGCTTAATGCAATCAACAACCAGTCATCATTGGTGATTTGGTTTGCTTCATCTCTAGAATAGCTATCAAATCCAATCGTCTGTTTATTGGTGTTCCAAAGCTCATCGCTGGATTTAAGGCGGTTAAACTCACGTTCAATCAAGTGAAGTCGCCCAAGCATATGCCAGCCGTAATCCAATACGCCCTGCTCTTGTGCCAACATCATCATTTGAATGAAGATTCTTGCTCCCCAACTCCAACTGGTTTGATTCTGCTGTGACATATAAGCATTGGGGTCAGGCTGTTTTCGGCTCTCTTGTAGCAGCTCATATTGGCCTTTGAAGTCTAACCCCTGACATGAAGACTCTTTCCCTGTATCCCGATAGTATCGGGACTTACTGTAGTACGAATAATAGTTGGTCGTAGCGTGTCCATCCCAACCGCTGAATCGAAATCGACCACGCTCTAAGCCATGACCTAACTCGTGAAGATCACCATGCCCTAATGGATGAAACGACCAGTAGGCATCATACGGGTTTCCTGAACAACCATAGCCACAGTTAGCTTGGTCTGCGTTCATATGCTTTACAATGTCAATGGTCGCAATTTCCCAGCCCTTTGCCTCTCCGTATTGATGTATTTCAGCAATTTCATCAATACCCGGCCCTTTAAAGCCTGCAAGTGCATGAGGAAAGTTATGTACATAACGCTCTGTGGCGAGAGCCATATCATGAGGCTGAGCCCGATCATCTGAACCGATAGATTCCTTCATTTTTTCCAGCTTTGAGTGAACTTCAAACCCTGGGGTAATTAGCTCAGCCCAATCAAAGTTTCCTTCTTCGAGCTGTGCTACAAAGCTGTCGTTGTCAGCTTCACTTCTCCAGACAGGGTGCTGTGCGACATTTTCAAAACGCAGTTCCACGTCAATATCATTGGTATCAAAGTGAACCTGTAGCGTTCCACCATAAGCAGAAGTAAGAGAAATCGTCTCTCCCGGTTTCACTGGATAGGTTACCGAGGTTAAAAACTTTGGCCGAGCGTAACCGTCATTGCCTGAAAACTCGTGTGTCGCGCCGCTACGCAATGTATTAAATGCAATAGACGTAGCCACATCGTTATTGTCTAAGCGAGTCACCTTGATTGTCTTACCCGGCAAGGCATACAAACCTGCAGATCGGAAATGTCTTTTAGACTCCAAAGCAACGGTTTTCGTGACGAGCGGTACATTCTCAAAACTCTTGGTACTAAAGTTACCTAGACTTGGTTGCGCCGCGTTATACAGTCGACTGTTGTATGCCGCGTAATCACTGTAATAAGAACGAAGGAAATCAATCCTCTCTGTCACACCTTTGCCCATTGGGTACTGAACATATTGACGGTAATGGTCAGCAAGTAGCAATAACAGCTTTTCATACTCGTAATAATCCGTTGCAAACAGGTCGACTTTTTTACTATCAAGCGACGTTAAGTGTGCGCGAATGCTGTTTGCTGCGGTATAGAACTCTTCATCCATATTGGATTCATCAGGGCAAGATTTGTCATCACAGGTGCTTAAGTCAACGGTGAAGCTGTCATCTTTCAGTCTTTGTAAAACCGCCTGTTGTTGAACAATATTGTCCGGCATCTGATTAATGAGCTGTGTCGAGTCCCAGTTAGACAGACCAAGCTTACGCCAATAGTTATCACCCACATAAGTCATGTGCATTTCAGCAAACAAGGCGTTACCCAAGTCCGTCATACCGCCATCGAGGTGCAAGTACAGCACCGGAATATTTTTATTAAACGCTAAACGTACCCCTTCTATAACATCTTCAATACTATCTCCGGCATTCAGCTTTTGAGACAAAATCAACAAATCAGGGTTATTGGCTTCAAGACACCGGCTTAACTGACTGCCATCACAAGCGTTATCAGCGTTGGTAACCATAGAAGCATTAACATTGTCGGTTAACCAGTTTCGTGTCGCTTGATCATCTGGGAAATAATGAGACTGATCGAGTTGGGCTAACACAACATTTTTGGGCTCATCTGTCCCTGAAACCCAGGTAACCAGATTCTTCAGCCAAGTGTTCATTTCTTCATTAACAGAATCGGGGAAACGTTGCTTCGTTCTAAAAGGGTTGCTCGCGAGTGTAGCATAATGCCCTTTACTCCCTGTATAACCCGCAATCCCAATAGCCAACTCTTGATCGGCGTAGCCATCTTGCATCGCTTTATTTGTTTTCAAAATGACATCGTTAAAGCCATAAGTGGGTAAAATAATGGCGGTGTCATGGGTTGGATCCCAGTGGAGATTACGTAATGAGTCACCTTCTGAGCTTTGAGATAAGGCTTGTTTAATCTGATTGTAATCTTCGTTGTATTGAGCAACTAACGCTTGGCTTGCCTCAATGAACTCGGAGGAATTAACAACATAAGAAGCATTGCCAGTTGACAAGGCTTTTTGAACAGCGGTTTGTGGTATTGGGGTAATATCTGGATCACCGCTTCCATCACCGTCATTACCTACTCCACCAGAACCACCAGAACCACCAGAACCACCAGAACCACCAGAACCACCAGAACCACCAGAACCACCAGAACCACCAGAACCACCAGAACCAGTTTGAACACTTTCACTGCCGCTACCACCACCGCCGCATCCTAAAAGTGATATCGCGATAGCAAAAACAACAAAATTAGACAGTAAGCTACTCTTTTTCATCATTATTCCATACAACAACAAAATTTCGCCGAGTCTATCTATAGTTAAATCTAAAGCAATTATTCTAATGAATGTGTGAACGCAATTTGAAGCAAGTTAACTGTTTTGAACAATCGATAGCTCTCCGAGATAAACCTATCCAAGGCCATCACTGAATTTTCTTGTGATACAAAAAAACGGCGCTCAATGAGCGCCGTTTTGTTAACTATGCAGAATGCGATTAACTAAGTGGTCTTAAGTAAGCTAGGAAACGTTTCTCTGCGAATTTGAAAATCGCGATGATGATAAACGTTAGTGCCATATAGAACAGACCTGCGGTTAGGAAGGATTCAAATGGAGCGTAGTAACGTGAGTTAACCAAACGCGCTGCGCCTGTTAGATCCATGATAGTTACGATACCAGCAACGGCTGAACCGTGAAGCATGAAGATAACTTCATTACTGTAAGCCGGCAGTGCACGACGTAAAGCACTTGGTAAAATGATACGACGGTAAGTCTTCGAGGTACTCATGCCATATGCTTTTGCCGCTTCCACCTCACCTTTCGGTAAGCCGTTGATTGCACCACGGATAATCTCAGCCGTGTAAGCAGAAGTATTCAGGATGAATGCCACCAACGCACAGAACCAAGCGTTTTCCCATAGTGTGCCTTTCACTGGGAAGAACTGATCCATACCGTAATAAATCAAATAAAGCTGTACCAGTAATGGTGTACCACGGAAGAAATAGATAAACGACCACGCAGGAGCATTAATCAACATATTGTGACTGTTACGAGCGATAGCTAATGGTATGGCAACAAACAAGCCAATAATCAAAGCGACGCACACCATCCAAGCTGTTGTCCATAGACCGCCAAGGTAAATAGGCAGGCTTTCAATTATCAATGAAAAGTCCATAACTACCTCGCGTGGATGCTGAATTTACGTTCAACAAGTTTAAGTAAACCTGTCGATACACTGGTGAAGAACAAGAAGATAAGTGCCACCGTCATGTAGAAGGTAAACGGCATTTTGGTTGAACCGGCCGCTAATGCGCTAACACGCACCATGTCTTCTAGACCGATAATGGAAACCAAAGCTGTAGTTTTAAGTAAAACCAACCAGTTGTTACCAAAACCAGGTAGTGCATGACGAATCATCTGCGGAAGCAGTATGCGGTGAAACGCCTTTACAGGGCTCATACCGTAAGCTTTTGCCGCTTCCATTTCACCGGCATCTACAGCCATGATCGCACCACGAAATGTTTCTGCCATGTAGGCACCAAAGATGAAACCTATGGTCAAGACACCAGCAACAAAGGGGCTAACATCAATATAATCAGGTAAGTAAGAAGTCCACTCATGGTTAGGATCACTGGATGTGAACCACTCATTGAGCCACTCATTGATGGAATACAAACTGTTGTTTAAAAGGATTTGTCCACCAAAGAAAATCAGCATCATCAACACGAGATCTGGAATACCTCGAATGACGGTTGTGTAGAGGGTTGCAATAGCACGAGCCCAGCGGTAAGGCGCAAGCTTTGCTAAGGCACCTAGCATACCAAGAACCATAGCTAAAATTAGCGACAGCAAGGCAACTTCGATTGTCAGCACCGCCCCTTTCAGGATCGACGCTTCATATCCTTGTAAATCAAACATAATGAATTCCAACAGAACTGCGAAAAAGTTGGTAAGACAGGGAGAGGGTTACCTCTCCCTTAAGAATTGACGCTAGAGATTACTGACCGTATACGTCGTAGTTGAAGTACTTAGCCGCGATATCTTGGTAGATGCCTTTTTCACGTAGAGAAAGAATTGCCGCATCTAGCTTCTTAGTTAGGTCTTTGTCTTGCTTACGTAGAGCAATACCAAAACCTTCACCGAACCATTTAGGATCTGTTAGTGATGGACCAACAAACTCGTACGCTTCACCGCCTGCTTTGTTTAGAACACCTTCTTCTAGAGCAGAAGCATCGCCAAGTACAGCTGCAACACGACCATTTGCTAGATCAAGATAAGCTTCATCGAAAGAACCGTAACGAACGATTTCAACCGTGTCGCCGTAGTTGTCTGTTAGGTATTTATCGTGAGTTGTTGCACGTTGAACGGCAATTTTTTGACCGCTTAAGTCATCGAAGTTAAGACCTGCGCCTTTCTTAGCGATGAACTTGTTTGGGATAAGTGCGTATTTACCAGTGAAGTCGATTTTCTTCTTACGTTCTTCAGTGATAGACATTGCCGCGATGATCGCATCATATTTACGAGCAAGTAGAGAAGGAATGATGCCGTCCCAATCTTGTGCAACGATCTTACACTGCACCTGCATTTCAGTACAAAGTGCGTTAGCCATGTCCACGTCAAAGCCTTTCAGTGAACCATCTGCTTCTGTCCAGCTAAATGGAGGATAAGCACCTTCAATACCAAAGCGTACTGTTTTCCATTCTTTCGCTTGAGCTACGCCTGTTGCTGCAGTTGCAGCAAGTGCCGCGACTAATAACCACTTTTTCATATCCCTACTCCTGTGATTTAGGTTTTTATGTTTTGCTAGTTTTAATATTGTGTTTGTTGTTGCTTATTAACTTACTTGTTGTGTTTTATTGTTCACACCGTCGCTGTTTACCTTGGCAACGGCATTTCAATTCTGATTAGTAAATCGATGAGATAAATTGTTGTAAACGCTCAGACTCTGGGTTCGTAAACAGTTTAGCTGAATCGCCCTGTTCTTCCACTAGGCCTTGATGTAAGAACATCACATGGTTTGATACGTCACGAGCAAAAGCCATTTCATGTGTTACCACAAGCATGGTTCTTCCTTCTTCTGCTAGATCGCGCATTACGCCAAGCACCTCCCCTACTAACTCAGGGTCAAGTGCTGATGTTGGTTCATCAAACAGCATTACCTCAGGGTCTACTGCTAACGCTCTTGCAATCGCAGCACGTTGTTGTTGTCCACCAGATAAGTGGCCCGGATAATAATCTTTACGCTCATACAGACCTACTTTCTTGAGTAGTAACTCCGCATTTTCAATTGCTTGTGCTTTAGGTACACCTAAGACATGAACAGGTGCTTCGATAACATTTTCGAGAACGGTCAGATGAGACCAAAGGTTGAACCCCTGAAAAACCATCGCCAATCGAGAACGAATTCGTTGGACTTGTTTTTCATTAGCAGGGACAGACACACCTTGACGATTATTTTTCATTTGAATTAATTCACCATTAACCCAAATTTCGCCTGCAGTCGGTGTCTCTAGAAGGTTGATACATCTAAGGAAAGTACTTTTACCCGATCCTGAAGATCCGATAATCGATACCACATCGCCTTTATGCGCAGAAAGTGAAATTCCCTTTAAAACTTCATTTTGACCAAACGTTTTGTGTAGATCCTTTATGTCCAGCGCCGGTACATCTTTCATGCGCTTTCTCTCCCAAGTTTGTGAAAATGCAAGGTACTCCGACCTTTTCATGCGATACAAACTAGCACCACACGGATTAACATGCAACAAATTATTAACCTAATAATTTGGAATAAATAGCACTTCACTCTGACTTATTATGCAAAAGGTAGCGTTTTCACCTCAATTTTATGAATGACTTCTATCAATAAGCTATAAATCCAATGCTTACATTGTTTAAATAAAGTTAACCAAAATGAGATTCTCGTAGCCTAATGTCTCACAAGAAAAACAACTTTGGTGAACGAAGAAGTGTCATTTACAACGAAACCAGAAAGCGCCAATAAAAGCATGCTGCACGCACTATAAGTCACAATTATTTTATGGTTATTACATTGTAAGTGTTTGGCTGACATTTTGCTGAAGAGGGATAAAAGTGAAATAACTCAATAATAATCAGCAACTCAGCGCTTTCCTTTATAAGCAATACCTCGAGAAGGTAGGTAAACGTCAATTTGTGAAAACAAATTACACGATTCATCAATGGTACGTTAATGAATCGCTCCGTTTTGTAGCTTTCTTTCACATACACTCATAAAGTGATCAAGATCAATCACCCTAAAGGGTAAGCTTGTTAGACTCATCAGCACACAATAAGGCATTAAAAATGCCATACATTTCTTTTAACTTAGCTGCATAAAGCACATCAAAACCGTGCAACATAATGTTAATGAGTTATAACTAAGAAATAACACAATTACGCGAAATTATAGAATTCAATTTTAGAATTACTAACATAAAAATATGAGGAATCTATGTCAGACGTTGTCAATAATGCGAACTCTGAAGTAGAAGAGAAAAGCTATAAAGAGCTACACCGCCCTGCTTCTGAATTTGAGAACCGCTCAGATTATCTAGATCACGAACTTCAAATCATGAAGCCTCGCCGCTTTGGCCTAAACCTTCCTGGCCGTGACTTCCGCTTTGAACTAGAAGACCTTGTTCCTGCACTGGCTGGTACCATTGGTATCATCGCGATGTACTCTGCAGTAATGATGTCTTGGGCTGAAGGTCTAACTCAAGCTTGGGATCACGTAAACCTTGGTAAAGACTTTGCGATTGAAGTAGCTCGTGTAGAAATGCTTATCCCTGCACTGCTGTTCTGTATCCTTGCTTCTGGTTTCTTCAACCCTAAAGCAAACCTCGCCGGTAACCACGGCCCAATGATTCCTCTTATTGGTACCATCGCTCTTGCTGGTGCTCACCCTCTTGCATTGGCAATCCTTATCGGTGTCTTCGGTCTTATCCTAAGCTTCCTTAAAGGTGGGTCTAAACTTGTTAACCTTACCTCTGAAGGTACAGCAGGTGGCTTGCTCATCTTCTTGGGTCTAACCGGTACCATGAGCCAAATCAACTCAATCCAAGCTTGGGCGGTTGGTCTTCAGTCTGACACTGTTGCTGCTGGTAGCATGGGTTACATTGGTTTGATTGTTCTTGCCGTTACCATCGGCCTATACGCATTCCTTGCTAAAGTGAACAAGCGTTGGTTAGCAATCCCTGTTTGTGCTTTCACTGGTCTAGCTATTGCTTTAGTACTTGGTGCAGGTTTCGATATCAAATTCGTAACTGAAACAGGCATTCCAAACCTAAACCCAATCTACTGGTGGGGTTCTACTGAAGAAGGTTGGATGCTTGGTTTACCAAACGTTGAGCACTTCATCGCTTCTCTACCATTTGCAATCCTAGCGGTAGCAATGTGGTCACCAGACTTCCTAGGTCACCGTATCTTCCAAGAACTGAACTACCCTAAAAAGTCTGAAAAAGTACTGATGGACGTAGATGACACAATGACTATGTGTTCAGTTCGTCAAATGGTAGGTACAGCAGTTGGTGGTGGTAACATCACTTCATCTTGGGGTACTTACATGATCCCAGCGGCTATCGCGAAACGTCCAATCCCTGGCGGCGCAATCTTGCTTGGCTCTCTATGTATTATTGTTGCGATTCTTGGCTTCCCAATGGACGTAGCAGTATGGCCACCAGTGATGCGTGTTGCGCTACTTGTAGGTGTATCTCTACCTCTACTTGAAGCGGGTATGCAGATGGTTAAAGATTCAAAAGACTCTCAAGCTGCTGGTATCTGTATCTTTGGTTCAGCGGTCGTTAACCCTGTACTAGCATGGGCACTGACTATGCTTCTAGATAACAACGGCCTAATTGGTGATAAAGAGCGTGCTAAGCGTCTATCATTTGTAGATAAGATTGTAATCCCAGTTGGTGTTTTGGTTATCTGTCTAGTAGCAATGCTTGCAGTTGGTATGCTAGAAAGCCAATATGGTCTAAAAGCTTGGCTATAATCTCCTTTACTACACAAAAGTAGTAAGCGGATTAAAAAAAAGTTTGGGTGGCAACCCCTGCCACTCAAATTTTTTTCAACTTTTTTTAGCATTTATTGATTTAGTTTAAGGTTTGCAGAAATTTTTTAGCGTAGTCTTGATTACATAGAGTAAAGACAACATATAAAAAGTAGTGACAATATATATAACCATATGAAGCACATATGCTCATATATATTGTTATTAATAAGAGTGTACTACCCTTACGAGGGGCGCTGGCTCAACAGTGTTAATGTACGTGTTTTTTCTACTAAAAAGGTAGGTATGTCATGGCAGAGCAATTTGCTAAAGCTTGGGAAGATTTTGCTGCAGGTGAGTGGCAAAGCGAAGTAAACGTTCGTGATTTCATTCAAAAGAACTACACGCCGTATGAAGGCGACGAGTCTTTCCTAGTTTCTGAGGGTACTGAAGCAACTAACAAGCTTTGGGCTTCGGTAATGGAAGGTATCAAACAGGAAAACGCAACTAAAGCACCTGTAGATTTCGATACTTCTGTTATCTCTACCATTACTGCTCACGATGCAGGTTACATTGAGAAAGATCTTGAGACTATCGTTGGTCTACAAACTGAGAAACCACTAAAACGTGCAATCATCCCTAACGGTGGTGTACGTATGGTTGAAGGTTCTTGTAAAGCATACGGTGAAACTCTTGACCCAATGGTTTCAAAAATCTACTCAGAATACCGCAAAACACACAATGCTGGCGTTTTCGATATCTACACTCCTGATATCCTAAAATGTCGTAAGTCTGGTGTTCTGACTGGTCTTCCTGATGCTTACGGCCGTGGTCGTATCATTGGTGACTACCGTCGTGTTGCACTTTACGGTATCGACTTCCTAATGAAAGACAAGCAAGCTCAATTTGCTTCTCTTCAAGAGCAATTCGAAAACGGCGAAAACCTAGCAGATACAATGCAACTTCGCGAAGAGATCTCTGAGCAACACCGCGCTCTAGGTCAAATCAAAGAGATGGCTGCTAAGTACGGCTTCGATATCTCTGAGCCAGCTCAAACTGCTCAAGAAGCTATCCAATGGACTTACTTCGCTTACCTAGCGGCTGTTAAGTCTCAAAACGGTGCTGCAATGTCTCTAGGTCGTACTTCGACTTTCCTAGACATCTACATCGAGCGTGATATCGCTGCTGGCAAGATCACTGAAGTTGAAGCTCAAGAAATGATCGACCACTTCGTAATGAAGCTACGTATGGTTCGTTTCCTACGTACTCCTGAGTACGATGAGCTATTCTCTGGCGACCCAATCTGGGCAACAGAGTCTATGGGTGGTATGGGTATTGACGGTCGTACGCTAGTAACGCGTTCTAACTTCCGTTTCCTAAACTCTCTATACACTATGGGCCCTTCTCCAGAGCCAAACATCACTGTTCTTTGGTCTGAGCAACTACCTGACGGCTTCAAGCGTTTCTGTGCGAAGGTATCTATCGATACTTCTTCTATCCAGTACGAAAATGATGACCTAATGCGTCCTGACCTAGAGTCTGATGATTACGCTATCGCTTGTTGTGTATCTCCAATGATCGTTGGTAAGCAAATGCAGTTCTTCGGTGCTCGTGCTAACCTTGCGAAAACAATGCTTTACGCAATCAACGGCGGTGTAGATGAGAAGCTAAAACTTCAAGTAGGTCCTGTTTCTGACAAGATCACTGACGAAGTTCTTAACTACGATGACGTAATGGGTCGCCTAGACACATTCATGGATTGGCTAGCTAAGCAATACGTGACTGCACTAAACAGCATTCACTACATGCACGACAAGTACAGCTACGAAGCGTCTCTAATGGCTCTTCACGACCGTGACGTTCGTCGTACTATGGCTTGTGGTATCGCTGGTCTATCTGTTGCAGCTGACTCACTATCTGCAATTAAGTTCGCGACTGTTAAACCAATCCGCGACGAAGATGGCATCGCAACTGACTTCGAAATCGAAGGCGATTACCCTAAATACGGTAACAACGACGCTCGTGTAGATGATATCGCTTGTGAACTAGTTTCTACGTTCATGAACAAGATCCGTAAGCTTAAGACTTACCGTAACTCTATCCCTACACAGTCAGTTCTTACTATTACATCTAACGTTGTATACGGTAAGAAAACAGGTAACACTCCAGACGGTCGTCGTGCTGGTGCTCCTTTCGCTCCTGGTGCTAACCCAATGCACGGTCGTGATGAGAAAGGTGCTGTAGCGTCACTAACGTCTGTAGGTAAACTACCGTTTGCTGATGCGCAAGATGGTATCTCGTACACGTTCTCTATCGTACCTAACGCTCTTGGTAAAGATGCTGAAGGTCAGAAAGCGAACCTTGCAGGCCTAATGGATGGTTACTTCCACCACGAAGCTGGCATTGAAGGTGGTCAACACCTTAACGTGAACGTTCTTAACCGCGACACTCTAGAAGACGCAGTTAAGCACCCTGAGAAATACCCTCAGCTAACAATCCGTGTATCTGGTTACGCTGTACGCTTCAACTCTCTAACTGCAGAGCAACAAGCTGACGTAATCGCACGTACATTTACTGAGTCTCTATAAGCTCACTGCTTAATAGACAGTAAATAATATTAGCCTCGCCAATGTGCGGGGCTTTTTTATATCCGTTGTAAATCGCACAAGCTTAACCCATCCCTCGAAGTGTTAGATTGAGCAAAAAAGCACCCTGCCATTCACTTTTTTTCCACAAATTCTGTCAAATTACGGTAATATCGCGGTTCATAATTTAAGAGTAACTGCTCCATGAAATACCTTCGTTGTTTACCCCTGATTCTTCTCTCTTTTTCATCTTTGGCGTCCGACCGTTCTACGGTTACATTCGCACTAGACAATGATGGAGTTTTTGGCGTCGACCAAGACTATACCAATGGATTATTTCTGGGTTACACATCGTCAAGCATTACCCCATACGATTGGGTAAAACCATTAAGTCTTTCTTACTGGGGCGCAAGCTCCCTAGATAAGTGGGAAATCACCCTTGGCCACAAAATGTATACCCCTTCTGACATTGAAGTGGAAAAACCGCTTGCGAATGACCGCCCATATGCCGGTTACTTACATACAGAATTCAACTACATCAGCTTGAACCCGCAACAAGCTCAGCGCTTTAACATCACGTTTGGCACAACAGGCGAGCGTGCGCTTTCTGAAGATGCTCAAAAACTGGTTCACTCAATCACTAAATCAGATGAGCCTCTGGGTTGGGAATACCAAGTTGATGATGAATGGGCGGGCAGCGTTGGTTATCTAAGCCACTTCAATCTCATGCGTAATCAAGCGTTGGCGAATACTGACTTCGAGATTTCCAACGTTTCAGAAATTAACGTGGGTAACTTTAGAAGTGATATTTCAACAGGCTTTATGTTCCGTTGGGGTACTGACCTAGGTGGTAACTTTGGTGCGGCTAACATCACCACGGAAAATCCATTTAAACCAGGTATGATCGGCGCATCGAACAGTGGTTGGTTTACTTATGCAGGCCTTGAAGGTCGCTACCGTTTCAACGATTTAACCATTGAAGGTGATCGCTCTGGTGTTGATGAATACGCTAATAAAAACAATGAAGATCCAGCTATCTACGATGTGACTCTAGAGAACCTTCAAGCGACAGCAGTCATGGGTGTGGCTTGGTACAACCAATACGTTGGTGCATCCTTTGCGCTAACCGCAAAAACACCAGATTACAAAGAAGCGAAAGAGTCTATCTACACCACCGGTGGTATTACCATGTTCGCGTTCTTCTAGCGAATCACTCAAGCTTTCACGTTTACTTTTCAAGTTTAATAAAGGCAATCATCTTCCGTGGTGATTGCCTTTATTTTTAAAGGTCTCGTTACGATTTGACCCTATTTTATGTACCGTTTTTGTAATAAAATAAAGGGCATAAATTCCTCTACGAGAATAGCTCATGTCTACAACTGGTCGCATTCACTCATTCGAATCTTGTGGTACTGTCGATGGCCCTGGTATCCGCTTTATTGTGTTTCTTCAAGGCTGCTTAATGCGTTGTATGTACTGTCACAACCGCGATACATGGGACCTTCATGATGGCAAAGAAGTCACTGTAGAAGAAATCATCAACGAAGCGAAATCTTACCGTCACTTCATGAAAGCTTCTGGCGGTGGCATCACCTGTTCTGGTGGTGAAGCGATGCTACAACCTGAGTTTGTCCGTGACTTCTTTCTAGCTGCTAAGGCTGAAGGTATCCATACTTGCCTTGATACCAATGGCTATATTCGTAAGCATACCGAAGTGGTTGATGAGGTATTAGACGCAGCTGACCTTGTAATGCTCGATCTGAAACATATGCGTGATGAAATTCACCATGATTTCATTGGTGTATCTAACAAACGTACTCTCGATTTTGCACGTTACCTTCATAAGATTGGTAAAACAACTTGGATCCGTTACGTGATTGTTCCTGGATACACAGACACACCAGAAGATGCACACCTACTTGGTGAGTTCATTAAAGATATGGACAACATCGAAAAAGTAGAGCTGCTTCCTTACCACAAACTGGGTGCGCATAAATGGGAAGCTCTTGGTTTGGACTACCCTCTTGAAGGCGTAAACCCGCCGAGTAAAGAGACAATGGATGAAATTGTTGCGGTTCTAAGCCAATATCACTCTAACGTAAAATACTAATCCCAACAGTATTCACATCGGTTTCAAACGCCTCAATTTCGATTGGGGCGTTTTCTTTTTCGAGCCAAACAATCCTTTCACTTTTCTTTACAACTTTTGTTTATCAATTCAAAAAATCATATTAAATCCGTGTTGAGATCATGTTTCCACTCGTAGGAATGCTGTTACTCTTACTTCAACAAAAGAATACAACATTTAGTTTTTTAGTGAGGCTTCTCCCATGGAAATGACCAATGCTCAGCGTCTAATTCTATCAAATCAATACTACCTAATGTCTCAAATGGATCCTGAGAACTCTGCTAAATATCAACGTCTACAAACGATTGTAGAGCGTGGCTATGAACTACAAATGCGTGAACTGAACAAAGAGTTTGGTTGTTTGACTGAAGCAGAATGTCGCGAAATTATCGACATCATGGAGATGTACCATGCAATGCAAGAGTCGAACAAAATGCTTGCAGAAGACGAGCGTAAAGAGGTCGATCAGCGTCGCCTACAGTTCTTAGGTTTCGACATTGCATCTGAAGCGCAAATCGTACACTACGTACGTTTCCTTGTTGACTCTGAAGGCCTTTACCCTCAGTTCGGTAAAGCGGATCACCACTTCAATAGCCAAATGCCAATGCTAGACAAATACCGTCGCATGCTAACAACATGGCGCAACTGCCCTCGTCAGTACCACCTATGTGCGACAGAGCTATCTCAAATCTTCAGTGCTTAATGCATAAGATAAGCCTTAGGTTGGCTTAAACAGTTTCAAAAAAGGGTTACTCATTACGAGTAACCCTTTTTTCATGTCCATATATAAAGAGAGAAAACGGGAACTATTTAGGGACGTGGATATGAAGTGAGCTGTACATACAGAAAATGGTAATGAAACATGAAGATAAGATATTAAACATCGAGCCGTTTCCCATGCCCCCTCTGATATCACCCATCAACCAATGAACTTAAGCTATTGACTTATAATAAATAAAGTTATTCACCTTTATTAATTCTACATCAAAGCATTTAATACAAATTAAAAATCACCATACTTATTTTGAACGGTGTTTTTTATTTAAAAGAAACCGCTAGAATGCTCACCGAAATTTATTAACCAGAGCGATAAAAATGAGAAAATTCATCCTTGCATCACTAGCTGTTCTGTCGACTTCATCTTTCGCAGCTAACGACATGTACGTACTCGGAGGCGTTGGAATTAACCGAGATGACGGAGGTCTACAATTCACTGCTGGCTCACAAATCCTTGATACCCAGTTTCATCTTGAATCAACAATGAATTACATAGATTCCGACAGCAAAATGGTTAGTTCGGATGTACACGGTGGCCTAACTAAGTACAAAGACAATTTAAAACACTTCAAAATGTCTTTAGCCCCAGTGTATAAATATAGCTTCGATGAGTCTTTTGCTATCTACGGTAAGGTTGGCCTTGCGCACTCTAACCTCAATTCTAAATCAACGGTTACTAATAAAGATGGCTCAGTGAATAGCAAGTACTCAAATAGCGAATGGGGTGCAACTTACGGAATCGGTGCTGAGTTTAAGTCGATACAACCAATGTTTGGTAACTCGAAGTTTATGGCGCGTGTTGGCTTCGATTTCTACGACTTCAACTCCGGTAGCGTAAGCCTAATCAGTGAAGAGACTTTTGGCCTACAAGCCGGTTTCACTTTCTAAGGTATTAAGTAGAAAGCTTTACAGCCATTGCACAGATCATCGTAATAACGATTTTTGGTGTCTTGACGTTAACCGCGCTGTACTTCACATAAATAAAAGGGCTACTCATCATGAGTAACCCTTTTATGTTTTCTTGCTTTTAACTAGAAAACGTAAGCAACACCGACGTTTGCCGCCATATTGATGCCGCTTTCTAAGATTGGACTGTTCTCGATATCGCCCTCTAGGTTGGT
Organism: Vibrionales bacterium SWAT-3; assembly: GCA_000169995.1. Classification (GTDB taxonomy): domain Bacteria; phylum Pseudomonadota; class Gammaproteobacteria; order Enterobacterales; family Vibrionaceae; genus Vibrio. Next base: position 75,243 of record AAZW01000020.1, read on the forward strand.
ATAACGAACGCCACCTGTTACTCGAACATTCGGCGTTACATGTAAGTAACCACCTAAACCAATAAAGTACTGGCCATCCCAATCGGCATCAAACTCGTTTAGATTCGTTCTTGCAGCTTCTGCTGAGCTCACACCATACAAGTGGTTGTTCAAGCGTTCACTGTTGTAAGCGTAACCAATCGAAGGCGTAATCGCCCAGCCATTGCGGCGAATAGGTAAGCGCCAAGCCGCTTCAGCGTAAATACCGTTATGCCTAAAACCTAAGTCTGAGCCCGCTGTTGCCTCAAACATACCCACCAGCGTAATCACTTGATAGCTGACGCCACCTAATACCGAAGCTTTACGCTCATCTAGTTTTTGAATGTCCACATTGTCTGAGTCACCTGGCTTTAATGTTCTTGGATCATAAACCGCTCGAAACACAATGTTCTGAGGTGAGCCGGCTGGTAACAAACGATAGCCAGCGCTGAATCCACGCATGAAAAAGTGTTCACCTTCATAGCCAATCATCGGAATAACCGCGCGATTTGACGGCGTGTCTTTGTACACAGCAGGAGAATAAGAAGCAGCCACACCCAATGACCATTGTGATATTTTTGCGTGCGTAGTGGTCGCCGTTAACATTGCTGTTCCAATAATGGCGATTTTTAACCAAAGACTCTTCACTGTTTCTACCTATTTTTTAAGCGATTTCTGATAACGCTGCGCATTATATGGTACCACATTCCAAAAAATCAATAGAACCCAGTAATACATCCGATACACATAAATACAGTGTGGGAATTGTAAAATGGTTTAAAAACACAAAACGAAAGGCCAAAACCCTTCGTATATAAAATTATTGGATTCTACTCGCATCAAGTTGCCTATAGCTTTAGCGGGTCTTTCAGCACGCAAAATTGTAAATAAATACATAATTGTTAAGCAAAATTGTGGAAGCGGGTCTAACCTTAAAATGTAGGGAGAGCCTATTTTTCAATCGCTCGTCAGTTTTGACTGGTTAACAAGGGGAATGTGACTATGAGTATATTTGACCACTATCAATCACGTTATGAAGCAGCCAAGGAAGAAGAGCTGACACTGCAAGAGTTCTTGGCGCTGTGTAAAGACGACAAAAGTGCTTACGCCAACGCTGCGGAGCGCTTACTTCTGGCTATTGGCGAACCTGAGGTTATTGACACCGCGCAAGACCCTCAACTAAGTCGCATTTTCTCTAACCGAGTTATATCTCGTTACCGTGAATTCGAAGATTTTTACGGCATGGAAGACGCGATTGAACAGATTGTTTCTTATCTAAAACATGCTGCGCAAGGCCTAGAAGAACGTAAACAGATTCTTTACTTGCTGGGTCCTGTGGGCGGCGGTAAATCATCTCTTGCTGAGAAACTCAAAGCTCTGATGCAAAAGCTACCTATCTACGTACTTTCTGCTGACGGTGAACGAAGCCCAGTAAACGACCATCCATTCTGTCTATTTGACGTCAATGAAGATGGTGACTTACTGAAAAACGAGTATGGCATCGAAAAACGCTATCTTCGTTCGATTATGTCTCCATGGGCTGCAAAACGCCTGCATGATTTCGGCGGCGACATTTCTAAATTCAAAGTCATCAAGCTACGCCCTTCTATCCTCGACCAAGTGGCGATCGCGAAGACAGAGCCTGGTGATGAAAACAACCAAGATATCTCTTCCCTAGTTGGTAAAGTAGATATCCGTAAACTAGAACACTTCTCTCAAGATGATCCAGATGCCTACAGCTACTCTGGTGCGCTATGTAAAGCTAACCAAGGTCTGATGGAATTCGTAGAGATGTTCAAAGCACCGATTAAGGTACTACACCCTCTACTAACAGCAACTCAAGAAGGTAACTTCAATGGTACTGAAGGGCTTTCTGCGCTACCATTCGACGGCATGATTTTGGCTCACTCGAACGAATCCGAGTGGCAGACATTCCGCAACAACAAAAACAATGAAGCCTTCCTCGACCGTGTATACATTGTAAAAGTCCCTTACTGTCTGCGCGTTTCTGAAGAAGTTAAGATCTACAAGAAACTGCTTGAGCACAGTGAACTCTCGAACGCACCATGTTCGCCAAGCACACTCGACCTGCTATCGCAATTCAGCATCCTATCGAGACTGAAAGAACCTGAAAACTCATCTCTGTTCTCGAAAATGCGCGTTTACGATGGTGAAACCCTTAAAGATACCGATCCAAAAGCGAAGAGTTACCAAGAGTACCGCGACTACGCAGGTGTAGACGAAGGTATGTCTGGTCTATCGACTCGTTTCGCCTTTAAGATTCTATCTCGCGTGTTCAACTTCGACCAAGCCGAAGTGGCCGCTAACCCGGTTCACCTGTTCTACGTCATTGAACAACAAATTGAACGTGAGCAATTCCCTCAAGAAACCGCCGAGAAGTACCTTGAGTTCTTGAAAGGATATCTAGTGCCACGCTACGTAGAGTTCATCGGCAAAGAAATTCAAACCGCTTACCTAGAGTCTTACTCTGAGTACGGTCAGAACATCTTCGACCGCTATGTAACCTACGCAGACTTCTGGATTCAAGACCAAGAGTACCGCGATCCAGAAACAGGTCAGCTATTTGACCGTGCTTCTCTAAATGGTGAGCTAGAGAAAATCGAGAAAACAGCCGGTATCAGTAACCCTAAAGACTTCCGAAATGAGATTGTGAACTTTGTGCTTCGTGCTAAGGCGAACAATAACGGTCAAAACCCAGTTTGGACCAGCTACGAGAAACTGCGCACTGTGATTGAGAAGAAAATGTTCTCCAACACAGAAGAGCTGCTTCCTGTTATCTCGTTCAACGCTAAGACCTCAACGGATGATCAGAAAAAGCACGACGACTTCGTTGCTCGTATGATGGAAAAAGGCTACACCGAGAAACAAGTGAGACTGCTATCTGAGTGGTACCTAAGAGTTCGTAAATCCTCATAACTAAACGGTATAGAGCTGCTCATGTGGGCAGCTCGTACCAACCAATAACTCTTATACCCGTGTAAAAGTAGGATCGCGACATCAGCTGAGAGGGAGTTCTTATGGCACAATTTATCGATCGGAGGCTCAATGGCAAGAATAAGAGTGCTGTAAACAGACAGCGCTTCTTACGACGCCATAAAGAGCAAATCAAAGAATCTGTGGCCGATGCAGTCAACCGACGCTCAATCACCAACACTGAAACTGGTGAGGACGTCACTATTCCTCATAAAGACATCAAAGAGCCAAGCTTTCACCAAGGTCAAGGTGGCGTAAGAGAACGCGTGCACCCTGGTAATGATCAATTCATCACCGGTGACAAAATCGAGCGCCCGAAAGGTGGTGGTCAAGGTGGTGGCTCAGGCCAAGGGGATGCTAGCCCTGATGGCGAAGGTCAAGATGAATTTACTTTCCAAATATCTAAAGACGAATACCTTGATATTCTGTTTGAAGATCTCGCTCTGCCTAACCTAGAAAAAAATCAGGTCAATAAGATCACTGAGTGGAAAACCCATCGCTCTGGTTATCAAAGCGCGGGGATTCCATCCAACATCGCGATTGTTCGTTCACTGCAACAGTCACTTGCTCGCCGAACCGCAATGACAGCTGGTCGAAAACGCGATTTAAAAACACTAATGGACCAGCTCGATCAAGTTCAAATGACCGAGCCCGCTCAACCGTTTGAAGAAGCTAGAATCAAGGAAGAGATTGCCGAGCTACGTAAGAAAATCGATAGCGTGCCGTTCATAGATACCTTCGATTTACGTTACAAAAATTACGAGAAACGCCCTATTCCATCTAGCCAAGCGGTGATGTTCTGCTTGATGGATGTGTCTGGCTCAATGGACCAAGCCACTAAAGACATCGCAAAACGTTTCTATGTGCTGCTGTATCTATTCCTTAATCGCACCTACGAAAATGTCGATGTGGTGTTTATTCGTCACCATACTCAAGCCAAAGAAGTCGACGAGCACGAGTTTTTCTACTCACAAGAGACCGGTGGCACCATTGTATCGAGCGCCTTGAAACTGATGAAAGAAATTGTTGCTGACCGTTACCCAGCTAATGAGTGGAATATCTACGCGGCACAAGCGTCTGATGGTGATAACTGGGCAGATGACTCGCCTCGCTGTAAAGAGTTACTGGTCAACACGCTTCTGCCGACTTGCCAATACTACTCGTACATCGAAATCACGCGTCGCTCACACCAAACACTCTGGCATGAGTATGAGAAGTTAGAAGCGAGCTTCGACAACTTCGCCATGAAAAACATCAAAACAGTGGATGATATCTTCCCTGTGTTTAGAGA